>NZ_AGFF01000009.1 GCF_000226215.1 Dietzia alimentaria 72 | reverse complement strand
CCCTATCCGCCAGACTGAGTTGAGACACCCGGGCTGGCTGGTTGAGGGATTGGGGCAAGAGTAGAAAGAGAACCCAGCATGACGATCATCGCTACTACTGAGGGGGCCGTGGAGGCCTCGGAGCAGGCACCGGCGACGGCCTCGACGCAGCAGACCGCGGTGGAATCCCCGCGGGCCGGGCGGTCGGCGCGGCGGACGTTCACCGCGGAGTACAAGCGGCGGATCGTCGCCGAGTACGACCAGGCCCCGGCGGGCTCCAAGGGTCAGGTACTGCGCCGCGAGGGTCTCTACGATTCCAGCGTCAAACAGTGGCGGGCCCAGATCGAAGCCGGAACACTGGGCAGGGTGTCTAAGGAGAAGCCCCGAGCGGGCATATCGCCGGAGCAGGCGCGTATCGCCGAGCTGGAAAAGCAGGTCGGCAAGCTCGAGTCGGACGCCGCCCGAAAGGACCAGGTCATCGCCGACCGTGACGCCGCGCTGGAGGTCATGGGAAAAGGTGTCGCATTCTTGGAGGCACTCTCCAGGAAAAACAAGGAGTGAGCCGGGCGGCATGGCGCACCTGGCAAGCCGAGACCGCGCAGCTACTGACCACGCTGCTAGGTGTGGTGCGGGCATGTGCCCTGGTCGGGCGGTCGCGAGCCACCCATCACCGGCAGGCGAACCCCACGCCGCGCCCGTACGGTCCGCACCCGAAACCTCAGCACCCGGCCGAGCTCAACGCCACCGAACGTGAGGCGATCCTGACGGTCCTGACCAGCGAGGCCTACGCCGACCTGTCGGTAGCCCAGGTCTGGGCCCGCGAACTCGACGCCGGCCGGTACCACTGCTCGCAGCGCACCATGCACCGGATCCTGGCCACTGCGCGGATGAACGGTGAACGCCGCCGGCAGGCCACCCACCCGCCGCGCAAGATCCCCGAACTCATCGCGCACGCCGCCAATGACGTCTGGACCTGGGACATCACGAAAATGCGAGGCCCTGCCAAGGGAATCTGGTACCACGCCTACGTCGTCATCGACATCTACTCCCGCTACGTCGTCGGGTGGCGCATCGAGACCGTCGAAGACGGCGAACTCGCCGCGGACCTGGTCGCCGACGCCATCGCTGAGCAGGGCCGGGCGCCGGGGTACTTGCACGCCGACGGGGGCGCGGCGATGACCTCCAAACCGTTGGCCTCACTGCTGTGCGACCTGGACATCACCCGATCCCACAATCGGCCGCGGACCAGCAACGACAACCCCTACAGCGAGTCCCAGTTCAAGACCATGAAGTACACACCCGACTACCCCGAGCGGTTCGCCAGCATCGGCCACGCCAGGGCCTGGATGAACCGATTCATCTGCTGGTACAACCACGAGCACCGGCACTCAGGGATTGGTCTGCACACCCCGGCCAGCGTCCACGACGGCACCGCCGAGCACATCCGCGACAGTCGCCAGCTCGTCCTGGATGCCGCCTATGCCAAGCACCCCGAACGGTTCACCCGACGACCACGACCACCCCGACTACCGGAGAAAGTGACCATCAACGACCCCGACGCCCGCTCACCCGAAACTAGCCAAGCTCAACCGACCACTGCACGTCTCATTTGATTTGAC
>NZ_AGFF01000010.1 GCF_000226215.1 Dietzia alimentaria 72 | reverse complement strand
CGGCGAGGAGCTGTGTCCCAGTCAGTGCCCGGCGGGCGTCGATTCCGAGGTCGACGACACGTAGAAGCGCGATCAGTGCGTTGATGGTGGCGGTGCGCTCGGAGGTCATGTGGTCGCGGGCGGTCACGAGTACCCGCAGCGCGGCTCGTACACCGTCGGCCATGCGCGGCCGGCGTAGCTGGTCGCACTCCAGAGTGAGCACTGCAGCAGCGATGCGATGAGCATCCAGCGGGTCGGATTTGCCCACCCCTCGGTTGGCCCGGGTGTTCATCCGGGCTGCTTCAACGACTTCGTAGCCGGCCTGTTCGCAGGCCGCGGCCAGTCCGGCACCGTAGGAGGCAACTCCCTCGATCACCCAGAGGGCGGACTGATCGCCGCCGGTGCGGCGGGTGGCCCACGAAATCGCGCGCGCCATCCCCCCGGAGGAGGTCGGGAATCGGGCAGTGTCGATGACTTCACCGGTGGCAGCCAGGACTGCCAAGGCGTGATTGCGGGCGTGGGTGTCGACGCCGATGACGAATGGGTGAGCATGCGCGACGATGGTCATAGCGGCTGGGGTCCTTCCTACTCAGGGACAGCGGTCCGGCCGCTGGTGGCCGGCGCCGGTCTGGGTAGGAGTCACTTCGGGGCAGCACTGTGATGAGTCACGTTCCTTGTGGAGCGGACAGCCTTCTGATCAAGTCACCGAGGTGGGCCAGCACGGCGTCGGCTGCCTCACCCCGAACGGACAAATCCCCAGTAGGGCACCCCGTAGGGGCCGGGCGGTTCATGAGTCACGAACGGAGTGACGCGGCCAACTCCTACCCTTGCCAGCCGGTCCCAGACCAGCCACCCCAAGACTCACAGCGGTTCAGTCGCACCGACCCGTGAATCACCGGGGCTAGCCGCGGGTTAGCCGCCGGCGACGGCGCACCGAGTCGAACTGGCGTCGTTACGACGGGACCCCGGTCCGGCGTGATGCCGGACCGGGGTCCTGTTCGATGGGGCCGATCAGCTACCGAGCGAGCCGAACATGCTCCCGAAGAGATCGCGGAGGGATCCCATGAACCCGCCGTCGTCACCGGGCGTGGGCGGGGTCGTGCCACCCTTGCCGATGTTCACCGTGAGCAGGCTGCTGTCGACGGGCTTGAAGCGGTCGTCGCCGACCGTCGCGCCCGTGTACTTGACCTGGTAGCGGTAGGTGGCGTCGCCCTCGGGCACCGAGTCGGTGAACGTGGCGGTCTTGTTGGTGATCGCCACCGGCTCGCCGACCGCCTCGCCGTCGCGGTAGAACTGCGCCGTGGCCCCGGTGGGGTAGTTGCGGTTGGGCGTGGTGGTGAAGTTGGCCTTGATGGTCACTGGGACGTTGCCGTCGGCCGCGGCGCCCTGCTCGGCGAAGAGGACGACCGACGAGGTGATGTCGTTGAACACCTTGGGCGAGATGGTGAGGGTCGTGGAGCCCTCGCTGCCGCGGTAGACGTTCTTCGTGTCGGGGACGCGGGTCTCGGTGACGACGGCCTTGTAGACGTAGTCCTTCGCCGTGCCGCCCTCCTCGATCGCCGGGACCGAGTCGGTGACGGTGGCCCTGCCGCCGGAGATCGCGACGGGCTCACCCATGGCGACGCCGTCCTTGTAGAACTGCACCTTGACGGCACCGGGGATGGTCGACGATGGGGTGGACCTGACGTTGGCGGTGACGGTCACCGGGACGGTGCCGCCCGCCTCAGTGCCCTTGGTGGCCGTGACCGTGGTGGCGGTGTCGTAGTAGTTGAGGATCTCCCGCACGACGGTGAACGTGGTCGGCCCGCTCTCGCTGGGCTTGATCGAGTTGGGCACCCCTGCGTACTTGGCGTGGACCTGATACGCCTTGGACGTCTCACCCTCGGCCAGGGCCGGAAAGTCGTGGGTGATCGAGGCGACGCCCGTCGAGTTGGGGTTGGCCTCGCCGATCTTGGTCTCGCCGATGTAGAACTCGACCTTGCCGTCGTCGATGGTCGACGCGGACGCGCCCGGGACGGTGACCTTGGCGGAGATCGGCGTGCCGGTGGTCCCCGACTCCACCTGCCCGCCGGCGGTCATGGTCGTGGTGCTGTCGAGCTGGACGGCTTCGCCCTCGACACGCGTCGAGGTGAGGGTGGCGGGGGTGGCGCCGGAAGCGCAGAAGATGTTGCGGTTACCGGTACCCTCGATCCACTGGATCGCGGACGCCGAGCCGCTGGAGTAAGCATCGTTGCCGGTCTTGCCGACAGCCTTCGGGGACACCGAGATCGTGGTTCCGGCAGCGCCCACGGGTGCCAACATCGTGACCTTGACCTTGGGCAGACGGAATGCTGTATTGGACTCCACGACGATTCCGCGGTTATTGCCGGACGAAGAGCTGTTCGAGCCCCAGTAGCCGGACTGTCCGCCCCAGATCCGGGCGAACGATCCGTTCGCGTCGGTAGTGCCGGAGGCGTTGGTGCGCACCACGGCGAGGGCGTCGGGACTGGTGGGTGTCGTGATCCCCTGCTCCCCTCCTGCGAGCGATACACCGATGATTGTCGCGTTGGTGGGAAGTGCGAAATCGTAGGTCAACCGGGCGAATCTGTCGGTGCCCGAGGTCATCGCCCCCGGCTGGAGGAACACGTCAAAGGTTTGACCGGGTGCGACGGTCTCGGGGTAGGTGACGTCGACGTTGTCTGGGGAGACGGTCGCGGACTGGACGCCGCTGCCCCAGACTTTGCAGCCGTGCGTGATCGGGACTGTCTCCGACACCGGTGCGGCCTGCGCGTGGGCGGCAGGGGCGACGGCGGCCGCGCCCCCGACCGCCATGATGAGCGTTGCGCCGGCCGCGGCGGCGGACCTCAGCGCTGTTGTCGTGATGGGCACGGTGACTCCTCTTGTCGTGGCAGGGATTCGGGGGATGAGGGCGAGCCGGGGCACTCCGGAACAAGTAAATGCGCTACTCAAGCTCGCCTCAGACTCGCCTCAGACAGTAGCACCACGTTCGACGAATCAAAGGGGCCGATTAGGGGAACAGGAATCGGCAAGGCGCACCTCCGGAATAGCACTCCTGTCACTGCAGTTCACAGTGGCACCAGTCACATTTGCGTGACCTGCAGTGACTTAAACTGGACATACGAAGGTAACACCGTGAACCTACGTGTGAGAAGATATTGACGATAGAGGCCCTGTTGCGACCGGTCGGAATAGCCGCATAGGATTCGCTCAGCACCTGCCCGAGTCTCGGGTGAAAAACCGTTAGCTGTCAACTCGGAGTTTGTTTATCTCTCGCACGGTCCGAGGAAGCACGGACCGACCGCTCGCTTCCCTTCAGGAGGGCACCATGACCGACCGCACCAGAACTGTCCGCGCCCTCGCCGTCGCGAGTCTCTCCGTCGGGGCGCTCGTCTCCGCCCCGGCCCTGGCGGGCGCGCAGGCCGGCGCCGACACCACCACCAAGGTGGTCGTGGTAGACAGCACCGACATCGCCGTGACTGTGAACGCGCACGACGGCACGCCGGACACCGTGACCGGCTCCATCCAGAACCGGACCGGCACGGAGATGAAGTGCCAGGGTCCGGTCGGCACCGGCGACACCACCGGTGACGTCACCCAGGCCGACATCGTCGCCTCCGCCATGGCGTACTACAAGCAGTACCCGTGGCAGCCGCCGATCGAGGTGGGCGTCGCCGTTCCCATCGCGGGCACCTACAAGGTCGACCTCGGCAGCGTTGAGACCTACATCCCCGCGGCGATCGCCGGCTACCTCCGCCCCGACATGGGCATGCGCCGCGAGATCGGCGACCGGTACACCGCGGCCCGGCTCATCGGCCAGGCGGGTCAGATCACCACCCTCACCATCCCGGCCAACACCAGCCGCACCTGGACCGCCACCCTCGGCGACCCCACGGCCGGTGCGCGCCAGGACTTCCAGATCGGCGCCTTTTTCACCTGCACCGACTCCACCGGTCAGGTGTATGCCTTCGCCGGATACGAGGGTGGTACTGCGCCGGCGACCGGCGGCTCGGGCTCCGCGGGCGGCGGCTCGCTCCCGAACATGGGATCGCTCCCCACAGGATCGTCGGGCTCCTGACCGGCCGAACCCCCTCCCCAGCGCACCCACCCCATTACGAGGAGATCCCCATGATCAGCTTCACCACCGCGGCCATCCGGGCCGCGGCGCTGTCCGCGGCCGCCGGCGTCATCGTCGGCGCGGCCGGCACCGCAGTGGCTCAGGTCCCCGGCGCCGACCCGTCCGGGTTCGCCGTCATCACCGACAGCACCGCCGTCACCGTCACGGTCGATGCCGCGGCCGCCGACGCCACCCAGGTCACCGGCAAGCTCACCAACGCCACGGGCAACGCGTTCTCGTGCTACACCCCCGGTGTCGCGGCCAAGCAGTACCCCAACGCCCTCACCGAGGCGGCCGTCGTCCGCAAGGCCATGGACTACTACAGGGCCAACCTCTACTACCCGATCGGCGGTATCCAGGCCCCGGTCGGCGACCCCGTGCCCATCGGTAGCCTGTACGACTTCCTGCCGTCCGGGAGCCTCGGCACCATGCTCGGCGCCGGCCCCTCGGCGATGCTGGAGATCCGTGCGATGCAGGAACTGGCCAGGATCAACGGTCACACCGGCGACCCCAAGGCCGGAGCCGCTACCACGATCACGGTCCCGGCCAACGGCTCCGTCAACTGGACCGCCGCACTCGGGATCTCCGCGAGCAACGTCCGCACCGACTTCGAGGCCGCCGGGCTGTTCTTCTGCCAGGACACCGTGACCAAGAAGAACTACGTCTTCGCCGGATACGAGCAGGCCGCCGCGCCCACGCCCCCGGCCACCGATCCGCAGCCCTGACCCGACGCCACCAGGAGTGACAGTCATGCCCCGCTACTTCCGCACCGGCGCCGCGCTCGCCTCGGCCGCCCTGCTCGCCACCACGATGGCCGGCCCCGCAGCCGCCCAGAACTCTATCCCGGGCGACAACAACCCGGGCACGACCGTGATCGACGGCTCGACGCTGGCCACGGTGACAGTCGCCGACGCCGCCGCCGACGCCACGTCGGTGACCGGCACCTTCGCCAACACCTCCGACAAGACCCTCACGTGTGCGGGCCCCGCCGGAACCTCGCCGTACGGCGGCCTCGTCTCGGAGGCAACGGTGGCCAAGGCGATGTTCGACTACTACGCGACCCGCGCCCACAAGGCCGACCCGGTCCTCGACGCCGACTTCTTCTCGGTCCCGTTTGTCGGCACCATCGGCGTCAACGCCGACCTCGCCGGAATCCTCAAACTGCTCCCCTCCGGCAGCGGTGCGCAGCTCTTCGGTGACGCCTACGCCCAGCGTGAGGCGATTAACGACGCATTCCAGGCGGCCAAGCAGGTCGGTCACCAGGGCACGGTTACCAAGTTCACCGTCAACGCCGGCGCCACCCACGACTGGACTGCCAACCTCAACCGTCCCAGCGCGGGTGCCCGCACCGACTTCCAGGCCGGCGCGTTCTTCGTGTGCACCGACCCGGCGAAGAACATCTACCGCTTCGCCGGTTACGAGGGCGGCACGGCCCCCACCAACGGGATCACCCCGGAGTCCGGTCTCGTCGGCTCGCTCGACTCCAGCTCGCTCGGCGACGCGGTCGGCAGCCTCATGGGCGGGGGCAGCGCCAACGGGAACTCCACCGGCGGGATCGGCGGAAACGGCGGCAGCTAGAGCGGCCCGCCCGTCGAACCAGAGCATCACGCACCACCCGGACCCGGCCATCACCTCGGAGATGGCCGGGTTCGTTGTACCCGCTGATCGAATCCGCCAGCCCCCAGTCGTCTCCATCGCCAGGAGGCCACTGTGACCGGAACCGACCACACCACCACCGCCGGTATCCGATGGCGCACCCTGCTCAAGGGAGCGGCGGCCGGAGGCGCGGTGGCAGTCGCGGCCGGGGTGACGGGGCCGACGGCCGCGGCGCAGGGCCTGCCGCCCTCCGCTGGCTACCCCGCCCTCGGTGCCTTCCGCCACGGCGTGGCCTCGGGAGACCCGATGCCCGATCGCGTGATCATCTGGACCCGCGTCACTCCGAGCCCCGACGCGTTTCCCGGGTCCGGGATGGGCACGCCGACGATCGTGTCGTGGGAGGTGGCGAGCGATCCGGCGTTCTCGTCGATCGTCAAGACCGGCTCGGTGGTCTCGACGCCGAACAGCGACCACACGATCAGCGTGGACGTGACCGGACTGGCCGCCTCGACCGAGTACCACTACCGCTTTACGGCGGCGGGGCAGACCTCCCCTGTCGGTCGCACCCGGACCGCCCCGGCCGCCGGTGCCGCCGTCGACAACCTGCGCTTCGCCGTGGTCTCCTGCGCCAACTGGGAGGCCGGCTACTTCGCCGCCTACCAGCGGCTCGCCGAGCGCGAGGACTTCGACTACGTCCTCGAACTCGGCGACTACATCTACGAGTACCGAGTGGGCGGCTACCCCGGGAAGCACGGCAAGGTCGTCCGCCGGCACGACCCGGAGCACGACATCGTCACCCTCGAGGACTACCGGCGCCGCTTCGCGCAGTACCACACCGATCCCTCCCTCCAGGCACTCCATTCCCGCGCCGCCTGGATCTGCACGTGGGACGACCACGAGATCGCCGACGACGCCTGGTCGGACGGCTCGCTCGACCACAACCCCCTGGTCCACGGCCCGTACGCCAACCGCAAGGCCGCCGGGTGGCAGGCGTACTCCGAGTACCTGCCGATCCGGCCGCAGGCCCAGCGGGAGGGCGGTCAGCTCTACCGACGGTTCGGCTTCGGCAGCCTCGCCGAGCTCAACATGCTCGACCTGCGTTCCTACCGGTCCAAGCAGGGCAAGATCACCGACGGGAAGGTGATCGACGACCCCAACCGCACCATGACCGGCGCCGCCCAGTTCGACTGGTTGGCCCGTGGCCTGCGGACCTCCACCGCGCGCTGGAACGTCATCGGCAACTCGGTCATGATCTCCCCCGTCAAGATCCCGCCGCTCGACCCGCGGACCACCGGGGCCGTCGCCAGGCTCTTCGGCCTCCCCGAGGAGGGGCTGACCTTCAACGCCGATCAGTGGGACGGCTACCCCGCCGAGCGGCGCCGCCTGCTGGACGTGATCCGCGAGCAGGAGCTGACGAACTGCGTGTTCGTGGTGGGCGACGTCGACTCGCACTGGGCCTGCGACGTGCCGTACAACGCGGCCGCGTACGCGACCGAGGGGATCGCCGGTGCCGAGTTCGTGGCGTCCTCGATCACCAGCAACAACATCGACGACGAGCTGGGCCTCCCCGAGGGCAACGCGCTCTCGCACTCGGCGGCCGGCGCGTTCATGGCCGCCAACGGGCACATCCGGATGATCGAACTCGACCGGCACGGCTTCGCCCTGCTCGACCTCACGGCCGAGTACGCGCAGATGGACTACTTCGTTATCGCCGACCGTGAGGACCCGGATTCGCCGGCGTTCCGCTACGGCGGCTGGCGTAAACCCAACGACGGCCGGCCGATCGAGCCCGCGCCCGCCCTGACCGGCGGTCCGCTGATTCCGGAGCTGGTGCCCTACGGCTCGCTCGGCACCCCGGGGTCGGTGGACGGCACCGGTTCGGTGGGGTCCAGCGGGCCACAGGGTTCGGTGGGGCCGGCGGGGTCCACCTCCTCGGTCGGGTCGGTGGGTTCCCCAATAGTCTGGGAGGGTGACATCACACGCCCCCACAGCCCCAGACGTCGCCGTACTCTTCGAGGGCGGGGGCATGCAGCGCACACGGCCGGGGTGGTGGAGACGCTCCTCGAGGCAGGGATCCACGCCAGGGTGGCGGCCGGGACCTCGGCGGGAGCGAGCCACGTGGCCAACTCGCCGGAGTTTCGTGGAACTAACCGCGGGCCCCTACTTCGGCGACTGGCGAAGCTTCGCACGCGGAACGGGGCTCTTCAACGGCCCTTCCGGATCCGGAGTGGTCAAGCCCCTGGTAGTGGTGGAACTGAATGGTGACCCTTCGTGGGTGGTCAGGCGGGTAGTTGCATAAGGTCATCGGTGCTCACCTCCGTCGCCTGGCTGGTGGCGGGGCTGGTGGTCAGGGTGAGTCGGCAGCGGCTGAGGACTTCGAGTCCGAGGTAGCGGCGGCCTTCGGCCCATTCGTCGGTCTGCTCGGCCAGGACGGCGCCGATGAGGCGGACGATGGCATCCCGGTTGGGGAAGATCCCCACGACGTCGGTGCGGCGGCGGATCTCCCGGTTGAGCCGCTCGGTGGGGTTGTTGGACCAGATCTGCCGCCACACGTCGTCGGGGAACGCGATAAACGCCAGCAGGTCCTCCCGGGCATCCCCAAGGTGCTCGGCCACGTCGGGTAGCCGGCCTTCGGTGTAGTCCAAGAGCCGGTCGAACTGGGCGTTGACGGCCTCGGCGGTGGGCTGGCCGTAGACGCTGTGCAGCATGGCTTTCACGGCCGGCCACATGGACTTGGGGCACAC
This sequence comes from Dietzia alimentaria 72, assembly GCF_000226215.1. Taxonomy (GTDB): domain Bacteria; phylum Actinomycetota; class Actinomycetes; order Mycobacteriales; family Mycobacteriaceae; genus Dietzia; species Dietzia alimentaria. The sequence continues at coordinate 25,350 of NZ_AGFF01000010.1, read as the reverse complement.
GGCCATCAGGTTCGCGGCGTAGTGGGTGCGGCAGCGCTGCCACGCGGCGCCGGGCAGGTTCGCCGCGATCAGGGTGTCCAGGGGGCGGTGGCGGTAACCGTTGCGGTAGTTGGTGCGCTCTGACGAGCGGGCGTTCCACTCGGCGCCGCATACGGCGTCGACGTCGGCGGACAGCAGGGCGTTGATCATGGTCTCCCAGCAGCTCGCGCATCAGATCCGGGGATGCGTCGGTCAGGGCTTGGCTAAGCAGGCCTGCAGGGTCGACAATATGGGGTGCGGTCATCGTGATGACTCCGTTCGAGGATTCGGTAGAAGGTTGACTCGAAGGATCACGCGGTGGCCGCTCTACATTCGTCAACGACACGGGCGTTGCTGACGATCTCGGCCACCGAGTTACACCACTCTATGGGGCACTATCTCGCGGCCCGTACGGAGCGTGATCGGACACAGGATCCGCACCCCGTAGGGAAAGAGGTCTCGGACAGCGCCCACGGTCCCGGTCTCGAGCAACGCTGCGATACGCCCCTCGACGCCCACTGGCGACCACCCACCCATGCCGCTCCCCCTTCCCCATCTACGTCGCATGTCGTTGGAGGGCGCGATACAACGTCGATCGCCCAACACCTAGATCGCGGGCGATCGCCGACGGCCCCTCCCCCGCCTCGATGCGGCCGCGGGCCTTGTCAATCTGCTCCTCGGTCAGGACGCGTTTGCGTCCCTTGTACTTGCCCTTCTTCTTGGCGATGGCGATACCTTCGGCCTGGCGTTCACGGATGATGGCCCGCTCGAACTCGGCGAACGCCCCGAGCAGCGAGAGCATCAGATCGGCGCGTGGATCCTGGGCGCCGGCGGCGTAGGTGGCCCGCTCGTGGACGAACTCCACGCTTGCACCCTTCGCAGTGATCTCGCCAACGATCTGCTTGAGATCGACCAGGGAGCGAGCGAGACGGTCCATCGACGCAACCACCAACTCGTCACCATCTCGCAGATACCTGATGCACTCGGCGAGCTTCACCCGATCAGCACGCGAGCGAGCCGACTGTTTCTCGATATAGACCCGGTCACACTCCCCCACCGCCTCGAGCTGACGCGCCTCGTTCTGATCGGCAGCCGACACCCGCACGTAGGCCACCCGCTGCCCACGAGGACGCGAAACCCGGCGAGCCGGCTTCGGCTTCGGTTTCGGATCCGTCCTTGGCTTTCGCTTTGGATTCCGCTCGACGACGTTCTCCGAGTCCGTCGACTCCACCCGAAAGTTCCAACCCAACTCGTCCCGGCGCCGGAACCGCGTCCGCACGCTCCCGCGACTGACGATGAGCACCTCCTCGCCACCGTCACCCGAACGGTTCAGCAACGTCCCGATCCGATCAGCCATGAGAAGACCCTTTCGCCCGGAATCTGTATCAATAGACACTAGACCCGACGGGAAGTCGTGTCATAAGTTCCGAACACGACCCTGTGACACAGCAGCGATGGTGTGACTCGCAGCTTCGTTTGGCGGGATTTCGCAGGTTCGTTTGGCGGTGTCAGGTGATGCCGATGACTAGGGTGGATCGGGCGGCTTCGACGACGTCGTCGGTGATGGTGTTGAGCTCGTTGATCTGCATGATGCGCTCCATCTGCGTGAACAGTCTGTCGACGAGGCGGAAGTTGCCGCGGGTGATCCGTGTGATCGCGGCGAGGGCTTGAGCGTCGGTGAAGTCGTCGGGGTCGAGGGGGTGGCCGTATTTGGGCCAGCGACGTTCGAGCACGAATCGCAGCTCGTCTTTGCTCAGCGGCCGGTACTCGTGGGCGAACCCGACGCGGCTGTAAAGCTGCGGGTAGCGGCTGAATCTCTTCTCGATCCCGGGCATGCCGATGAGGATGACGGCGACGTTGTCGCGGTCGTAGTGGTCTCGCACCATTTCCAGGGCGGTGGCATTGAGGCGGTCGGACTCGTCGATGATGATCAGCTCGACGTACTTGCGCAGGGTTCTGGGTCGTGTCTGCAGTTCGCCGGTGTTGATCAGATGCTCGTCGATGCACGCAGATACCTGGACCGTCAGGCCGGTGAGATCGTCTCTGACCTGACGCGGAGTGCTCAGGACCGCGGGGGTGTAGAAGACTGTCCGTTTTCTGGCCAGCGCGGCATAGATCGGGAAGTCGGAGTCATCGCGTGGGCCCCATTCTTCGAGGAGTCGCTCGGCTTTGTGCCAGTTCGCGTACCGTCTGGCGGACAGTGTCTTGCCGATCCCGGCTTGGCCGTAGCAGATGCCAATGGTGCGTTGCCGGCGTACGGCGTCGGCGAACTCGACGAATCTGCGGTGCTGTTTGGTGGCGATAAACCGTTGCGGAGACATCAGTCATCCTCCAGGTAGGTGCGAAGCTTCGTCTTCCTCCGGGTGGGTGGGGTTGGTGCCGGCGGGGCCGGAAACGAGGGGTCTTGGCGGCCGGTGACGACGGCAATGCGTTCGGTGATCTGGCCGCGTAGCTCGCGTCGGCGGGCTGCGCGTGCGTGCTGGATGTCTTTGAGGCTGACGGTGGTCGATGCGTGATCGGGGTCCACGGCCTTACAGATGTACTGGTTCTTGTGGAAGACGTGGATTTCGGAGATGTCGCGGGGGTCGTAACGGATCACGACCTGTTCTTTGACGTAGGCGGCCAGCAGCGGCGAGACGTACCGCAGGCCCTGGAAGCGCACTCCGTCGCGGTGGACGATGCGCGTTTTGGCCACGGTGAGCAGCAGCAGGTTGAGATCATCTACGGTCTCGGGCAGGCGGGGAAGCCACCCGTCGCCGATCCAGGTCCGGTAGGGGCTGTCGCCGGTCTCCGGGTGTGTGCGGTGGTGATACTTGGCGCTGATGAACTCGCCGATCGTGGTGTCGAGTTCGGGCAGCGTCAGTATCGGCTCGGGGTGCCGCTGACCGCGGGTGAGGTAGCCCGGCAGTTCGGCAAGGAGTTCGGTGTTGATTGTGCCGAAGATTCGCTCGATCTTGCCTCGGCCCTGTGGTCGGGCGATGGTCGAGTAGATGATCTGAAAGTGCAGGTCCTTGGCGGTCTGGGCGAGATGGTGACTGGTGAAGTCGGTGCCGTGATCGACGTAGAGCACATCGGGCAGTCCGCACATCGGCCAGTTCGGATCGCTCTTGGGCCAGATCGCGTGCCGCAACGCCAGCGCGGTGTTCATCGCAGACGGTGCGCCGAGGAAGACCATATAGCCGCACACCGCCCGGGAGTAGTCGTCGAGGATGACGGTCAGCCAGGGCCGGGCGGGTCGCCCGTTGGCGTCGAGGATGAGGATGTCGAGTTCGGTGTGGTCGGCCTGCCAGGTGGCATTGGACCGCTCGGCTCGGTGGCGCCACACCAGCTCGTAGGTGTCTCGGTAGGCGGCCGCGCCCTGGTGTGCCAGGGTCACCATCCCGGGATCCAGGCCGGTCACGATGGACCGTATTGCGCAGGCCCTCGTCTTCCCCGTGACCTCGTCGGATGCGGTCCATCTACTGACCTGGCCTGTAGCTCTGGCAGGATCGCGGGGGTGACCGAGAACTCGCGGACGACGCTCGCGGACCGGGCCGACGCGGTTCGTGCCTGGTCGGCGCGACGGACCTACCGCGCGAGCGACTTCCGCCCCAGCGACCTGGCGGACGCCAAGGCCGGGCGGCGAATCTCCGTGGTTCTACCCGCCCGGAACGAGGAATCGACGGTCGGTGCGATCGTCGCCGCCCTGCGCACGGAACTGGTGGAAAGCGTTCCGTTGATCGACGAGCTCGTCGTCGTCGACTCCCACAGCACCGACGCCACCGCCCATGTCGCGCGGGCCGCCGGCGCCCGGGTTGTGGCGCAGGGCGACATCCTCCCTGCTTACGGGGACGCCCCGGGCAAGGGGGAGGCGCTGTGGAAGTCACTGGCCGCCACCAACGGCGATATCGTCGCGTTTCTCGACTCTGACCTGCGTGAATTCGATCCCGGCTTCGCTGTGGGCCTGCTCGGCCCGCTGCTCACCGAGACTGGCGTGGTGTTCAGCAAGGGCGCCTTTGACCGGCCCCTCGACGACGGTCGCACGGTCCTGCCCGCCGGCGGTGGCCGCGTCACCGAGCTCGTTGCCCGACCTCTGCTCGCCACCCATTGGCCCGCGCTGGGCGGGTTCATCCAGCCGCTGGGCGGGGAGTACGCCGGGACACGCGAGGCGCTCGAGTCGATCCCCTTCGCCGGCGAATATGGGGTGGACATCGGAATCCTCATCGACCTCTACGAGGCGTACGGTCTCGACACACTAAGTCAGGTTGACCTGGGACGACGCGTGCACCGGAATTCCCCCGACTCCGCGCTCGCCGTGATGGCCATGCACCAGCACCTCGCCGTACTCACCAGGCTGCAGCGGCACGGTCGCGTGATCGACGCCGAGCCGCCCGGCGAGTCGCTGACCCTGCACCGGCGCGATCCGGATGGCGGCGGGTTCGTGGCCGAGACCGTTCGGGTGGCTCCGGGCGAGCGGCCACCGATGCGTGAGGTGCACGCCGGTTAAACCGTGCGGGTCGGGTCGGGTCGACGACGACGACGACGACACGTTGCTTAGCGGAGCCTGGCGGTGCCGGTCATCATCGGCATGAGCGGAACCAACGGCGGAAACGGTCGCGTCCGCAGTCCTGCGACGTCGAAGCCCGCTTCCGCGACCAGTGCCCGAGTGTCCTGGTTCGGTCGGCAGCCACCACCGAAGTGGCCCCACACCGGGGCGATGCGGTCTGCGACCCCGCCCAACGCGCCTTCGGCGCGCACGTGTTCCAGCAGTCGCAGTTCACCTCCCGGGGCCAGCACACGTCGGGCCTCTGCGAGCGCAGCCGACACGTCCGAGACGGTGCAGAGGACCAGACTGAACACCACGGCGTCGGCCTCGCCGTCCGCCAACGGCAGAGACTCCGCGACACCACCGCTCACGTGGGCGGGGACCGGCGCGCCCGCCGCACGCTCGCGGGCCCGGGCACGCAGATGCGGGTCCGGTTCCACTGCCACGACGCGTGTGACCTCGGGCGGATAGTGCTGGAACGTCACCCCGTCGCCCGCACCCACCTCCACCACCGTGCCCTGCAGCCCCGCGACGAGTCGTCTACGCGAATCAGCCAGGCCCAGGCGTCCGAGTACCGAATTCAACACCGGCCAACTGTGCGAGAACAACGTGTTGTACTCAGTGTTTCGGCGTGCATCTCTATCAGTCATTCCCACCCCTGGACTCGGACCCACGGTCGCACGAACACATCGGAACTCCGATACCCTATCGGGTATCAAGCGCCTGCGCGCGGAGCCCGAGGAAGGAACGCCACCATGAGCAGCTCCACGGCTTTGCCCTTCTGGGACCACGTTCTGGCGGTGGTAGCCCACCCTGACGACGAGTCGTTCGGCCTCGGCGCCACGATCTCCGCGTTCGTCGCCTCGGGCGCGACAGTAGATGTTCTGTGCCTGACCCGCGGCGAAGCGTCGACGCTACAGGGGATCGAGGGAGATCTGTCGCGGATTCGCGAGCACGAACTCCGGTCCGCTGGCGATGCGCTCGGTGTTCGGTCCGTTGATCTGCGCTCCCTACCCGACGGCGGTCTGCACGACCTCCCGGAGCCCGTCCTCGACGCCGAGGTCCGACAGTCGGTCGCCGCAACTCGGCCGGACGGGATCATCACTTTTGATACCACTGGAATCAGCGGCCACCCCGACCACCTGGCCGCCACCCACGCCGCCATCCGGGTGGCGGACAGTGACGAACTGCCGGTACTGGCCTGGACTCTGCCCGACGAGATCTGCGGAACACTGGCAGACGAGGGGTTCACCGGATTTCGCGGCAGACCGATGTCGGAGGTGGACGTCATACTGACCGTCGACCGCACCGCCCAACGCGCCGCCGTCGACCGCCACCCCAGCCAGGCGGTCCCCGGAAGCGTCCTGTGGAGGAGACTGGAACTACAAGGCGACACCGAGCACCTGCGCTGGCTCCGCCGCCCGTACGAACAACGCCGCCCGTGAACATTACGAACTCGCAACAACCACCACCGAAAGGACGACCGCCCGTGGACGCCGCCGAATGGAACGCCCGCTACCTCGCGCAGCCCGACGCGTGGGGGACGACCCCGGCCGCGCGGATCGTCTCCGAGGTCACGTCCGCCGAGGACGCGGGACTGACCGTGGGCACAGCCGTCGACCTAGCGTGCGGTGACGGTCGGCACGCACGCTGGCTGGCCGCGCACGGCTGGCAGGTCCGGGCAGTCGACTTCTCCGAGGTGGCGATCGACCAGGCCCGGGCAAAGGACTCCGATGAGGGCCGCAGCGGCAGCGTTGACTGGGTTGTCGGCGACGCCACCTCCTGGACTCCCCCCGGGCAGGTCGACCTGGTGGTGATCGGTTTCCTCCACCCGGAACTCGGGGCCCTCACCGAGGTCCTGCGCAACGCCGGTACCTGGCTACGGCCGGGCGGGCACCTGGTCTACCTGGGCCATGCCGCCGAGAACCTGCGTCGCGGGGTCGGCGGCCCCCAGGACCCGAACCTGCTCCCCGGCGTCACCGATCTCGCGCGAGGGGCAGAGGGCCTCGAGGTGGTCTCGCTGCGGCACGACCTGCGCCCGGCCGGCAAAGCCACCGCCGTAGACGTGCTCCTCCACGCCCGCAGCTGGGCCAGCAGGTGAGCCAGCTGGCGGGAGCCGGGAGCGTCGCCGATACGGAGCACGAGACGATCCAGCGACGGACCCTCATCGTCCTCGTGCTGGGCCAGCTCCTTGCCGGGGCCGGACTCGCCGCCGGAGTCACGGTGGGTGCCCTCCTGGCCGAGGATCTGCTCGGCGGCCCCGGACTGTCGGGCCTGCCGTCGGCGCTGTTCACGGGCGGTTCCGCCATCGCCGCAATCGCAGTCGGCAAACTATCGCAGGCCCACGGACGACGACCCGGCCTGGCCACCGGGTTCGCATTCGGCGCACTCGGCGCCGTGGGAATTGTGCTAGCCACAGCCTTAGAATCGCTCCCGCTGCTGTTTCTCGCGTTTGTCGTCTACGGCTCCGGTACCGCCACCAACCTGCAGGCCCGCTACGCCGGCGCCGACCTCGCGACCGATGCCAACCGCGCCCGGTCACTGTCCTATGTTCTGCTCGGCACCACCGCCGGGGCCGTTGCCGGGCCCAACCTCGTGGGGCCAACCGGCGTGGTCGCCGAGTCTTTAGGCCTGGCTCCGCTCGCCGGGCCGTTCCTCCTGGCCGCCGCGGCCTACGGGGGCGCCGCCCTCGTCATCTTTCTGCTCCTCAGGCCCGATCCCCTGCTCGAAGCGCGCAGGCTGGAGCTCGCGCAGGCGGAAGCGCAGGCCGAAGCGCAGACCGAAGCCGTGGCAACCTCGTCGTCGTCACCGTCCTCGCCCGGCGGCACCGCCGCTCTCGTCGCGCCGCTCCGCGTGTGGAACTCTGACGTGATCACGGGCGTCGTGGTGATGGCGCTGACGCAGTTCGTGATGGTCGGACTTATGACCATGACGCCGGTACACATGCGCGCGCACGACCACGCCGTGACCGTGGTGGGCCTGGTGATCTCGCTGCACGTGGCCGCGATGTTCCTGCCCGCGCCGCTGTCAGGATGGCTGGTGGACAAGTTTGGCACGCGCGTCGTGGCGGTGTCGTCGGGCCTGGTCCTGTTGGCAGCTGGAGTGCTCGCGGCACTGGCCCCGCCGACTTCGACTCCGCTCGTGACCGCCGCGTTGATCCTTCTGGGACTCGGCTGGAGCCTGGGCCTGGTGTCCGGTACGACAGTGCTCACCACCTCTGTGCCGACGTCCGTCCGCGCCACCGTGCAAGGACAGGCCGACGTGGCCGTGGCCCTGTCGGGCGCAGCGGGCGGACTACTGTCGGGCCTGGTGTTCGCGTGGATCGACTTCCGCGGGCTGGGCTTCGCCCTCGGTGCCCTGTCACTCATCGTGGTGGCCGCGGTAGGACCCCGCCGGGTGCGCGCGGAACGCTGACACCCGGCGGCGCCTAACCGACGGAGCTACCCGACAGGCTCATGGTGACGGCCCTCGCGGGTCTGCGACCGTCCGAGCTCGTCCGCGCCGTCATCGGAGGTCAGATCTTCCCGCTCGGACAGGTCCACGCGCCACCACACGGCGAAGCCCCAGACGACAAACGCGGCGTAGACCAGGTACAGCGCGGCGGACGGGTAGTAACCGGCCTTCACCAGGAGCGGAACGCCCACGATGTCGACCGCGATCCACAGCAGCCAGAACTCCGTCCACCCGCGGGCCATTCCGTACGTCGCGAGGATCGAGCCGGTGAAGATCCACGCGTCGGCCCACGGGCCCCACGAGCCGAGTTCGGCGAAGATCCAGCCGAACACGAGCGTGCCGACCAGCATCCCCACCGCGAGTCCCGCGCGCTGGCGGCCCGTGGCCCAGTGCGGATGCACCGCCGCCGTGTCCGCCGCGGCAGCCCCCGGCAGCGCGGCATTGACCCGCTTGTCGTGCGTCCACCGCCACCAGCCGTACACACCCACTGCCAGGAACATGACCTGCCGGCCGGCCTGTCCGTAGAGGTCAACGTCCTGCGGGGTGTGGAAGACGCCACCGAGGAAGACGGTGAGCAGGGTGAGGTTGCCGACGATCCCGACCGGCCACGCCCAGACCACGCGGCGCATGCCGCCGACGGCGGCCGCGAGTCCAAAGACGTTTCCGACGATCTCACGCCACAGGATCGGAACTCCGCCGATCATCAACTGCGCGTCGAGGAATGAGTTGAGAAGGCTCATCGTGTGCCCCTTTCACGGGCTCAACACAGACGGCCCAGGGCTTATGCCACGTCGCCCACTCGGGCCACGGCCGCTGGAGGCCGAGGCGTCGCGCGGGTGGCGCGATGTTCTCTTCCATCCGGACTATGACCGTCGGCCCCGGGATCACACCGGGTCTGCTGACCCCCGCCTGCCCGACCGAGAAGGCCGTGCCTACGGAGCGCTCGCGGGCTCGCCTCCGGTCATGGGACCGATGACATCACCGCCGGTGGGGAGTTTCACCCCGCCCTGAGAACGTGTTCTCATACTTACTCGCGACGGCGGAAGTTCGCAAACCGAGCGTCAGCCGAGGGTGAGTGTGCCACCGGACTCGGTCACAGGGATCACGTCAAGCGGTCGCGGCGCGGGGGCCAGGGTGTTGCGGCCGTCGGTGGCGTCGTACTCGGCGCCGTGGAGCGGGCAGCGCAGACTCAGGTCCTTGACCACCTGGACGGTCCCGCCCTGGTGGGTGCAGCGGGCCGAGAAGGCGACGAACTCACCCTCGGTCGGCTGCGCCACGATCACCGTGTCGCCACCGGCCTTGAACTGCTTGGCCGTACCCACCGGGACCTCGGCGGCAGGGATCGACGTCTCCTCGACGGTGGTGGTCTGTTGAACCGTCGACACCGGCTGGGCCGGCTGGGTGATCCCGCATGCCGAGACGATTCCTGGCAGCAGGACGATACCGGGCAGCGCGGCCAAAACGGTGCGTCGCTGCATACACGGCCCGACCGTGGCTGCGCGGGCCCCGGCCGAGGAGACGGACTGAGCGGCGGACTGGGTGGCGGCGAGGTGCTCGGTCATGCCGCCCATCGTATCGCCCGCGGCGGGAGCGCTGTGCTTTCCAAGAACTAGGCTGGGCGACCATGACGGTCCGCAGACTCGCCCCGCACGCCACGACCATCTTCTCCGAGGTCTCCCGCCTCGCCGCACGGCACGACGCGATCAACCTGGGGCAGGGCTTTCCCGACACGGACGGGCCTGAGTCGATGATCGAGGCGGCTGCCCGAGCGATGCGGGACGGTCACAACCAGTACCCGCCGGCCGCCGGTGTCGCCGAGCTGCGGCAGGCGGTCGTCGATCTCGAACTGGCCAGCACCGGCCTCGTCCGCGACCCGGACACCGAGGTGCTGGTCACCGTGGGTGCGACCGAGGCCATCGCCGGCGCGGTGGTGGGTTTGGTGGAGCCCGACGACGAGGTGGTCGTGATCGAGCCGTACTACGACTCCTACGCCGCCACCGTCGCAATGGCCGGGGCCACCCGTCGCGCGGCGCGGATGGTGCGCGTGGGCGATCGATTCCGACTGGACGTGGAGTCGTTGCGAGCCGCGTTCTCCCCGCGGACGCGTGCCGTGCTGGTCAACACGCCGCACAACCCCACCGGGGCCGTCCTGCCGCGCGAGGACCTGGAGGAGATCGCTGCCCTGTGCCACCACTTCGACACCATCGCCATCTCCGACGAGGTGTACGAGCATCTGACCTATGACGGGGTCGAGCACGTCTCCATCGCGACGCTGCCCGGGATGGCTGAGCGGACACTGCGCATCTCCAGCGCCGGGAAGATGCTCAACTGCACCGGATGGAAGGTCGGCTGGCTCACCGGGCCCGCGGACCTGGTGGCTGGAGCGCGCACCGCGAAGCAGTACATGAGTTTCACGGGCGCGACGCCCCTGCAGATGGGGGTCGCGCACGCACTGCGCCACGAACAGGAGTGGATCATGACGCTGCGGACCGGCATGCAGGATCAGCGGGACCGGCTGGCGAACATCCTCACGGGCGTCGGGTTCGACCTCGTCGTCGGGCAGGGCACTTACTTCCTGACCGCCGACCCGCGCCCGCTCGGGGTGACCGACGCGGCGGCCTGGTGCCTGGACCTGCCGGAGCGACTGGGCGTGGCAGCCGTGCCGTTCGCGCCGTTCACCGACATCTTTGCCGACGACTGGTCCCACCTGGTGCGGTTCGCGTTCTGCAAGCGCCCCGATGTGCTCGATGAGGCCGGAAGGCGGATGCGGACGCTACACGCCTAGCGACCGTGGGTCAGCACGATCTTGCCCACGGCGCCGCGACCGTCCATGAGATTGAGCGCGTCGGCGGCCTCCTCGAGCGGATACTCGACGCCGACCAGCGGGTCGAGCTTGCCGGCGGCCAGCAACGGCTCGACCTCGGCCCACTGTTTCTGAAGGTAACCGGGGTTGGTCATCCAGTACTCGCCCCAGCCCACGCCCACGGCGCTCTTGTTGCCCAGCAGGAGGCGGTTGACCTTGACGGTGGGGATGTCGCCGGCGGTGAAACCGATCACGAGGATGCGGCCCTCCTGCCCGAGGGCCCGGATGGAGTCGGTGAACCGGTCACCGCCCACGGGGTCGACGACGATGTCGACACCCTTCCCGTCCGTGAGCTCCTTGACGGTGTCCTTGAATCCCTCGGGCGCGATCGCGTCCGACGCGCCGGCCTTCAGTGCTAGCGCACGCTTGGCCTCCGTGGAGGCCACCGCGATCACCCGGGCGCCCATCGCGGTGGCGAACTGCGTGGCGGCGATACCGATTCCGCCGCCCGCACCGTGGACGAGCACGGTCTCTCCCGCCTGCAACCGACCGCGGTGAGCCAGTGCAAAATGCGCGGTCAGCACGTTCATGGGGATCGAGGCACCCTGCGCGAAGGACATCGCGTCGGGCAGATGGAACACCTGCGAGGGCTCGGTGGAGACCACGTCGGCGAACCCGCCGAGGCCGGGGAACGCGCAGACGCGGTCGCCGGCTGCGAAGCCCGACCCTTCCGGGGCCGAGCGGACCACACCGGCGACCTCGGAGCCCGGCACGAAGGGGAGCGACGGCGAGATCTGGTATTTACCGCGGGTCTGGAGCACTTCTGGGAACGTCACCCCGGATGCGTGGACATCGATCAGAACGGCGCCCGGCTCGGGCTCGGGGATGTCGACCACCTCGAGGGCGTCGGGTCCGTCATGGCTGGAGATATGGATGGCGCGCATGCAGTCCATAGTGTCAGCTCATCAACGCGCCCGGGCCACCTCGGCGTGACGTTGATGCCGCCGACGCCTGAGTAGATGCAGCGCCAGCCCCAGGGCCACCATCACCTGGCCGATCTGGAACGCCAACGCCATCACGATGAACTGACGACCGTACGCGGTGGGCAGCACCAAAACGAGAGCGCAGATGACGAGCAGGGTGACCGTGAGGATCTGCCCGCCCGCCAGGAAACGCCGCGGCCACGTGGTGACCTCCCGCCGGAACAGCATGAGGATCGAATTGAGCGCGGTCAACATGCACACCGGGACGCCGATCTGCGCCGGGAACAGGAACAAGACAGCGAACGGCCACATGTTCGGGCTGCGCGTGACCGTTCCTGTGACCAGGTACTGCGGCACGCTCCACAGGGCGGTGAGCAGTGCGCACACCACCGTGATCCACGAGCCACCGACCAGGATCCTCACCCGTGCAGGATAACCCCCGCATCACTGCCTGGTGAGAGCCTCTCCAATCGGGGTGTCTCCGTCCGAGAATTCTAGGGTCCGACAGACGGTGTCGGGGCGACGGAGCACCGCCGCGATCACCTCGGCCACCGTGTCGCGACTGGTGGCACGGTCCTCGCGCTTGCTCTCGCCCACCCCGACCGACTCGCCACCAGGCTCATCGGTGAGCTTCCCGGGGCCGAGAATCGTCCACTTCAGCTCGGTCTCACGCAGGTGGGCGTCTGCGGCGGCCTTGGCCTCGGCGTACGGGAAGAAGGAGCTGTCCTCCGGAACACCATGATCCGGCCCGGCCCCGTCGTACGACACCATCACGTACCGCTCGACGCCCTCGGTGACGCACGCGTCCATCGAGCGGATGGCGGCGTCGCGGTCCACCGCATAGGTGCGGTCAGGGTCTCCACCGCCGGCGCCGGCCGACCAGACCACCGAGCCACTGCCGCGCACGAGTTCGCGGAACTCGTCGTCGTCGAGACTTTCCACGTCCGCCACCACCGGCGTCGCGCCGGCCGCACGGACGGCGTCGGACTGCTCGGGGGAGCGGATCACCGAGAACACGTCCGCGTCCGCACCCGACAGGATTCGCGTGGCACGAAGAGCGACCTTGCCGTGCCCGCCGATGATCGTCACTGGAAGCTCGATACCCATGCCCACCGTTTTACCCGCCAGCCCCGGGTCGTGGGTGCGAGATGGGGGTTCCGCGGTCACAACTCCGCAACGAGGCCCTCGCCGCGGCGTTGCGATTTAGTCGATTGTCGGACCCGACGTGCATGATGTGCACATACGCCGGTAGTCGCCGGCCAGTCTCGCGTATTTCTTCCGGAGTCACCCATGCTTGTATCCAGGTCCAGAGCCACCGCCCGCCCGGCTGCGCTGGTCCCCCTCGCCGTCCTCACCAGCTTCTTCGCGCTGCTGCTCGTGATTGCCGGCTGCACTATCCCCGTGCCCACCGGCTCCGCCGGTGAGACGACTCCCGTGGAGACCACCGAGGCGCCCGCACCCGCCTCCCTCCGGGTGACCCCGCAGGACAAGGCCACCGACGTCGCCGTGTTGGACGGGGTCCACGCACGCGTCGAGAACGGCACCATCAGCGACATCACGCTCACCAATGACGCGGGCAAGGAGATCGAGGGCGAGTTGTCGCGCGACGGCTCCGAATGGAAGCCCGCCGTCACCCTGGGTTACGGACGCACCTACACCCTTGAGATCACCTACGAGGGAGCGGTCGGCGGACCCAGGACCGACAAGCGCAGCTTCACCATGGCGCAGCCGCAGTCCATCGTCACACCCACGCTCGCCTCCTCCGGCGGCGGTGCGCTCGAGTCCGGCCGCGAGTACGGCGTGGGCATCATCGTGGCCGCCCGGTTCGACCAGCCGATCACCGACCATGACAAGGCCGAGGAGCACATGGTGGTCACCACGACCCCCGAGGTCGAGGGCAACTGGTTCTGGCTCAACGATTCAACCGCGCACTGGCGGCCTCGCGACTACTACGAGCCCGGCACCCGCGTGCGCGTGAACCTCGACACCGAGGGGCGCGAACTCGGCGACGGCCAATGGGGCGGCGAGAACGCCGAGGCGGACTTCACGATCGGTGAGCGTCGGGTCGCGATCGCCGACGACGCCACCAAGACCGTCTCGGTGTTCCACAACCAGAAGCTGGTCAAGACCATGCCGACCTCCATGGGTAAGGGCGGCTGGGCCACCTACGGCAACGTGAGCATGCATTTTTGGACCCAGCCGGGTAACTACACCGTGCTCGATAAGGCCAGTTCGGTGAGGATGGATTCCACCACCTACGGGCTTCCCTTGTCCGCCGGTTACCAGGTGACCGTCGACCACGGTGTGCGGCTGACCAATGACGGCATCTACTTCCACGCCCTCGAGTCGTCCATGTGGGCGCAGGGCAACACCAACATCTCCCACGGTTGCCTCAACCTGTCACCGACGGACGCAAAGTGGTACTTCGACCAGGCCGTCGCCGGCGACGTGGTGGAGGTCAGGGGCACCGGCGGGCCGGACCTCGAGGTGTGGCAGAGCGGCGACTGGTCCGTGCCCTGGGAAAAATGGCAGTCGGGCTCCTGAGCTCAGCCGGGCCGCGTCAGCGCACACCCATCATGTTCTTCTTGATCCACGGCGACAGGGCGGCAATCACGCACGCGACCGCGATCGAGGCGATGCCCAGGCTCAGGAAGTACGAGCGCTCGGCGCCGGCGTCATCGGGGTTGTAGTACCCCGCCAGGACACCGGACAGGGCGCTACCGATCGAGACCGTAAGGAAGAACAGCGCCACCATCTGCGTCTTGAACGCCTCCGGGGCGAGCTTGGTGACCAGCGACTGCCCGACGGGCGACAGAAGCAACTCTGCCATGGTGAACAGGAACAGGATGCCCACGATCCCCAGCAGCGGGGTGGCAACGTTGCCCACGAAGAGCAGGAACACGAGGTAGGCCCCGCCCATGATGAGGTTGGCCAGCGCGAACTTCATCGGGGTGGAGGGCTGACGGTCGCCCAGCTTGACCCACAGGGTGGCAAAGACTGCGGCAAAGATGATGATGAACAGCGGGTTGATCGACTGCACCCAGCTTGCGGGCATCTCCCAGCCACCGATGTTTCGGTCCAGACGCTGATCCGAATAGATCGCGATCACAGTGAACTGCTGCTGGAACAAGGCCCAGAACATCACAGACGCCACGAACATCGGGATGAACGAGATGACGCGGCGACGCTCGTCCGCCTGGGTCTTGGAGCTGCCGAGCAGGATCGCGAACAGTGCGATGGCGCCCACCACGGCAATGCCGGTGACAATGCTCGCAAGTGACTCGAGCGGGATGAGGCCGGTGGCGATGGCAGCCACCACGAGCACCACCACGAGAGCGCCGACACCCAGGTAGGGCAGGCGCTGCGGGCGGGGCAGTGGGTTAGGGACGGTCACGCCGACGCCCTTGAGGGTCGAGCCCCGCATGATGACGTACTGGACGAGCCCGACCGCCATACCGGCAGCGGCCGCGCCGAAGCCCCAGTGGAAGCCGTACGCGTTCCACAGGGCGCCCGTGACGAACGGGCCGAGCAGCCCGCCGATGTTCACAGCCATGTAGTAGATCGAGAACGCGGCGTCGCGCCTGTCGTCCGTCCGGCGATACATGTCACCAACGACCGTCGAGGTGGTGGCTTTGAGCGTGCCTGCGCCGACGGCCACCAGGACGAGGCCGAGACCCAGACCGATCTCGCTGGGTACGAGTGCCAGCGAGAGATGGCCCAGCATGATCATCACGGCCGCGCCGAACAGGGTGCGCTCGGCGCCGAAGATCCGGTCGGAGACCCACCCGCCGAGGATGGCGGACGCGTAGACCAGGCCGCCGTAGGCGCCGACGATCGAGGTGGCGATCTGCTCGGAGTAGCCGAGACCGCCCTCACCGACCGCGTAGTAGATGTAGTAGGCCAAAATGCCCTGCATGCCATAGAAGCTGAACCGCTCCCACAGCTCGATGCCGGATAGGTTGGCCAAGCCGAGGGGATGGCCGAAGAACCTGCGGTCCGTATCGGCGAGCGCGACCTCGGCGTCTCGAGTCGTCATGTCAGACAGTGATACTCCAACCAGCCCTTCTCGCCAAACCACCACCCCGCTGACGACTCCCCACCGGGCAGAAAGTCGACATGCGGGCGTCAAGACGGAACAATCGGGGGTCACCCCGGATGACAGTTCGGGGAACCGCTTTCCGACCCACGCGCAGGAGCACCTCCAGTGAGCCGAGCCGACACCCCGGCCCGATCTATCAGCCCCCTTCGCCGAAGGGGGGAAACAGGATGAGCATCGCACTCTCACTACTGCTCGGCGTCATCGTGATCCTGGCGATCACCGCGCTCACGGGCTATTTCGTCGCCCAGGAGTTCGCCTTCATGGCCGTCGACCGCTCCCGCATCGGAGCAGCCGCGGAGAAGGGCGACCCGGTCGCAGAGCGGGTTCTCACGGTCACCAAACGCACGTCATTCATGCTCTCGGGCGCGCAGCTCGGCATCACCATCACCACGCTGATCGTCGGTTATGTGGCGGAGCCACTCGTCGGCCGGTCGCTCGGCGAATTGTTGGGGAAGGCGTCGGTCCCACAGGGGATCGGCGTGGCCGTGGGCACGGTGCTGGCACTGCTGTTCTCCACGGTCGTGCAGATGATTTTTGGCGAACTCGTGCCCAAGAACCTGGCGATCGCCAAGCCGGAGCCCGTCGCCCGCTGGCTGGCGCGCTCCACCAGCATCTATCTGGCGATGTTCGGCTGGCTCATCGGACTGTTCGACAAGGCGTCCGCATCCCTGCTCAGGGCGGTGGGGATCGAGCCGGTGCACGACAAGGAGCATTCGGCCACGGCCCGGGACCTCGAGCACATCGTGGCGGAGTCGAGTGAGAACGGGGAGTTGTCCCCGGAACTGAGCAGCCTGCTGGACCGGATGTTGGACTTCCCGGGTCAGACGGCCGAGCACGCCATGATCCCGCGCTCGCGGACCGACGTGGTGCGGGCGGAGGACTCGGTGTCCGAGGTGGTGGCCAAGATGGCGACCGGTCACACGCGGTACCCGGTGGTCGGCCAGGACACAGACGACGTGGTGGGAGTGGTGGATCTCCACGACCTGTTGACCGCCGACCACGACGAGGCCGATCTCACAGCCGTGTCGACGCGTATGCGGGCTCCCCTGATCGTGCCCGACTCGCTGCCGCTCCCGGAGGTCGCGGGTCGTCTGAGTTCCGAGTGTGCCGAGATGGCGGTGGTCGTGGACGAGTACGGCGGCTTCGCCGGCGTGGTGACGATGGAGGACATGGCCGAGGAGATCGTGGGCGAGATCGCCGACGAGCACGATCCGGAGCTGGTCTCCGACGCACCGATCCGGCTGGGTCTGGGCTGGCTGCTGGCCGGTGAGACCCACCTGGACGAGGTGGAGCGGCTTCTCGACATCACCCTGCCCGAGGTCGACGCCGAAACGCTGGGCGGTCTGGTGATCGCCACCTCGGGTGACCTGCCCGACGTAGGCGACCGTGTGGACATCCGCCTGCCGGACACGGATGTGCTGGAAGAGTTCTCCCCCGAGCGGATCCTGCGGACCGAAGTGCGGCGCATCGAGCGTCGGGTCCCGGCCCATCTGTATGTGAGGGTCGAGGAGGCCCAACGATGACCGATCACCCCGTAGTCCTCCTCGCCGCCGACGCCCCCAGCGGGATCATGAGCAACCCGCTGTTCGTGCTGGCTGTCACCACGGCGTTGATCGCGGCGTCCGCATTCTTTGTGGCCGTGGAGTTCTCGCTGATCTCCGCGCGACGCCACCGCTTGGAGGACGCCGCCGCCACGTCCGTCGCGGCCCGTGCGGCCCTGCGAAATGCCTCCGAGCTGACCCTGCTGCTCGCGGGGGCACAGCTCGGCATCACGCTGTGTGCGCTCGCCCTGGGTTCGGTCACCAAACCAGCGGTGCATCACTGGCTCACGCCGGTGTTCTCCGGCTGGGGCCTGCCTCTGTGGACGGCCGACGTGATCGCGTTCATCCTGGCTCTGATTCTCGTTACGTTCCTGCACCTGGTGGTGGGCGAAATGGCCCCCAAATCATGGTCCATCACCCACCCGGAATACTCCGCCACCCTGCTGGCCCTGCCGATGCGGGGGTTCCTGTGGCTCACCCGCCCGCTACTGCTCCTGCTCAACTCCTCCGCCAACCGCATCCTGCACCGCTTGGGGGTCGAGGCCGTCGACGAGGTGTCGGCCGGCCAGGACGCCGACTCGCTGCGCGAACTGGTCCGTCACTCCGGCGAGGCCGGCACTCTCGACGATTCCCAACACCGCCAGCTGCTCAACGCGTTGGAGCTACAGGAGCTCACCGTGGGGGACCTGCTCGGCGAGCGCGGCGTGGACCAACCCGCGAAGCCCGACGAGATGTCGTCAGTGAACGTGAACGCCAGCCCGGAGGAAATTCGCGAGATGGCCCGCCGAACCGGGCACCTGCGCCTTCTCGTGGTGGACGACTCCCGCGTGGTGGGAGTGATCCACGCCCGCGACGCGCTGGTCACGGAACCGGGCGCCACGGCGCGACAGCTCATGCGACCCAAGCTGTCCCTCGAGCACGACCTGTCCGTGGCCGATGCGTTCCGCAGGATGCGCGAGGCGAGGGCGCACCTCGTCGTCGTCGAACGGTCCGGTGACCAGCCCGGCACCGACGCGAGCGAGGTCCGCGGCGTCCTCACGCTTGACGACGTGGTGCGGCGACTCCTCCCCGCCACGTCGGACTGACCAGCGCGGGACCGGTGGGCACGGCGGACTAGGACGGCTCGGCGGTGCGGTTCAAAAGAGCCCGATGAGCTTGAGCAGGCCCCACAGCGCCAGCACCGCCATGCCAATCAGGACCAGCAGCATCAACGCGACCGCGGAGACCGCCCGCAACAGGTAACCGCGCGCGTTGGTGTCGACGCGTTTGCCGTCGACTATGGTGCGCTCGACCAGACGCAGGTTTTTGGAGGTGGCCTTATGCGCGGCATCGGCTACATCGCCCACGAACGGGACCGCCCCGATGATCGCGTCGACCAGGTAGTTCCAGCCCATCCGGAACAGGATGTGGACCGGCACCCGGTTGCGGATGGCCTCGGTGAACACCGCCGCCGCGAACACGGTGGCCACGGCGTCACCGACAACCGGCACCAAACCCAGCACCGGATCCAGACCCACTCGGAAGCGCGTACCGGGGATGCGCACGAGATCGTCGAGGACCCTCGCCAGCCCGGTTGTCAACGGCGACGCGCCGGTGCGGGCGGTCGGGTCCACGACGGGGTCGGTGCGTTCGACGCTCATGAGCGTGAGCCTACGGACGCTTCGCGCAGCGGCGCGGGGCGAATTCTGGTTTCGTGGGGTGATGACCACGCATACCCGTCGAAGGAAGCGCCCGTCCGTCG
The DNA here is from genome assembly GCF_000226215.1 of Dietzia alimentaria 72. GTDB lineage: Bacteria > Actinomycetota > Actinomycetes > Mycobacteriales > Mycobacteriaceae > Dietzia > Dietzia alimentaria. The sequence continues at coordinate 6,187 of NZ_AGFF01000010.1, read as the reverse complement.
GCATCGCGGCGGTGGCCCTCGCCGTCGTCGTGACTGGTTCGGGCTGCGCCGCCCTCACCGGCGACACCGGCTCCGACGAGCTCCAACAGTTCCTGTCGGCGCTCGAGGACGGCGACCTGGCGGGTGCAGCCGCGCTCACCACCGACCCCGCGGCCGCCGAGCGGGCACTGACCGCGAGCATCGACCAGATGCCGCGGCCCACGCTCAGCGCGGACACCCCCGACGGCGACCGCCGACCCGATTCCGACCCTGTGACGGTGGCGATCACCTGGGACTTCGGTGCAGCCGGCGACGAGGATGAGCCCGATTCCGCCACGCGCAGCATCACCACCGCCGGCGAAGCCCGGACCACCAAGGTCGACGACCAGTGGAAGGTCGAGTGGGCGCCGACGATCCTCGACACCCGACTAGAACCCGGGGGTCAACTGGCGTTCACGACGGTGGCGGATTACGACACGGACATCCTCGACCGGACCGGCACCCCACTCATGCAGTGGACCCCTGTGACAGTGGTGACGTTGGCCCCGGACGCCGCCGGCTCAGCGGACGCGGTCGCGGGACTGGTGAACGCCGCGGCGCCCACGATCACCGGACAGACCATCCGCGAGGGCATGGCCGAATCCGCTGAGCAGCCGTATCAGGTGGTGGCTCTACGGCCGAGCGACGCCGATCCCCTCCGCGAGCAGCTCGCTGCGGTGCCGGGTGTGACTCTTCCGGAGCAGGGGCAACTCATCCGCACCGATCGAGATCTGACCTCGCCCGTGCTCGACGGCCTCCCCAACGCATGGACCCAGGAACTCGATGCCTCGGGTGGCTGGTCGGCGGAGATCGTCAACCCGGGCGCGGAGCCGATCGAACTCGGGGGCGCACCCTTCGGCGAGGTCGACGACCTGGTGTCGACGCTGCAGATCTCGATGCAGCAGCAGGCGCAGCGTGCCGTGGACAGCTCCGGGCTGGCGGCGTCGATCGTGGCGATCCAGCCGTCGACCGGCGGCGTGCTGGCGGTGGCCCAGAATTCAGCCGCGGATGCGCAGGGCCCGGTGTCGATGCAGGGCAGGTTCCCGCCGGGCTCGACGTTCAAGGTGGTCACCACGGGTGCCGCGCTCCAATCCGGGGTGGTGGGGTCGGACGAGATAGTGCCGTGCCCGGCCTCGATCACCGTCTCCGGGCGGACCATCCCCAACGACGACGACTTCGCGCTGGGCGACGTGCCGCTGGAGACCGCCTTCGCACGGTCGTGCAACACCAGCCAGGCCGTGATCAGCGACCGGTTGGCCCCGGAGGCGATGCGCGACACCGCCAGACAGCTCGGCCTGGGCGTGGGCTTCTTCGCCCCCGGACTAGGCCCGGATCTGTTCACCGGTTCGGTGCCCGTCACCGAGCGGGGACCGGGACGCGTGGAGGCCGCGATCGGGCAGGGCGAGGTGCTGGCCAGCCCGTTCGGCATGGCGGTGATGCAGGCATCGCTCGCCAACAACGGACAGATGATCACCCCGCACCTGCTGCGTGGAATGCCCGGGACTGCCAACGACTCGCCCGAACCGTTGCCGCCGGAGGTGGTGGACACCCTGCGGCGCTACATGGTGCAGACGGTGCAATCGGGAACCGCGACGGCCGCGCGCTCGATCCCCGGGTTGGGGGGCAAAACCGGGACCGCGGAGGTGGGCTCTGGTCCCGCACACGGCTGGTTTGTGGGCTCGACCGGCGACATCGCGGTGGCCGTGCTCATCGAGGGGGCTGACTCGTCGGGGCCGGCGGTGACGATGGCGGCCGATTTCCTGTCCGGCGCCGGGCAGCCCGCACCGTTCACCCAGCGATAGCGGATGAGCGGTAGTTTCTGTTCATGCGCCTGCCCAGCAACCCGCTGTCCGATCTCCGACTGTCGGGGCTGCCCCTGCCCGGCCTGAGGCGGCTGCCCTTCGGACAGCCCCCCTCCCCCGACGATGCCAACCGCCGTGTCCTGGTGACAGGCGGGGCCTCCGGCCTCGGGCTGGCGCTGGCTACCGCGTTCCTCGAGCGCGGTGACCGGGTGATCGTTGCCGACCTCGCCCCCACCGACGCCCGCCCGGCCTCCGTTCCCGAGGACGCCCGCTACCTTCGGCTCGATGTGCGCTCGGAGGGTGAGTGGACGGCGGTCCGCGAGCAGATCGAGAAGATCTGGGGCGGCCTCGACGTGCTGGTCAACAATGCAGGTATCGCGCAGGGCGGTCGGATCGAGATGCTCACCGAGGAGGACTGGAAACAGATCATCGACATCAACGTGCTGGGCGTGACCCGCGGCTGCCGCACGTTCGTGCCGATGCTCAAGGCCCAGGGCCGTGGCTACATCGTCAACACCGCCTCGCTCGCCGGGCTGGTCCACCCGCCCGCGATGTCGTCGTATACGGCGGTCAAAGCCGCGGTAGTGGCGATCTCGGAGTCGATCCGCTGGGAACTGCAGCCGTTCGGCACCGATGTCTCGGTGGTCTGCCCGTCGTTCTTCCGCACCAATCTGGCCTCGAGCCTCAACTCGTCTGATCCCGCGGCTTATGAGTTCGCGTCCAAGCTGATCGACCGGGCGGAGCGCACCGCGGACGAGATCGCCGCCGAGGTGCTGACCGCTCTCGATGCCCGCGAGTTCCTGATCCTCCCCGATCCCGATGCCCGGAAGGCCTACCGTGGCAAGCGGTTCCTGCCTGCGGCGTACGCCAAAACGATGCTCGGGATGGGGCAGAAGTTCGCGCAGTCCACCACCCGGGGCTGACCGGCGAGCTGACCGGCCGGGCTGGTTGATCGAGCGAACCGGATAAGCGCTCGCGAGTACCCTGCGGTGCATGGCCCCCTCGCATCTGCTCTCCCGCGCCGACCTCGACTTCCTCCTCCACGACTGGCTGCGCGTCTCGGAGCTATGCCACCGTGAGCGCTACGCGGACCATTCCAGGGAGACCATCGACTCGGTTCTCGACCTGTCCGCCGAGCTGGCCGAGAAGCACTTCGCTCCCCACAACCGCAAGGCCGACCTCAACGAACCCACGCTGGTCGGCGAGGAGGTGGAGCTCATCCCAGAGATCGGCGAGGCGCTACGCCGGTTTGCCGACGCCGACCTCGTGGGCGCGGCCATGGACCAGCGGGTCGGCGGAATGCAGCTGCCATACACCGCGTACCTGGCGTGCATGGCCTGGTTCTACGCCGCCAACATCTCCACGGCCGCGTACCCGTTGCTCACCACCGGCAATGCGAATCTGCTGATCACTCACGGCAGCGACGAGCAGATCGAGCGGTACGTCAAGCCGATGGTCGAGGGCCGCTTCACCGGGACCATGTGCCTCTCCGAGCCTCAGGCCGGGTCCAATCTGGCGGATATCACTACGCGCGCCGAGCCCCAGGACGACGGCACGTTCCGACTGTTCGGGCAGAAGATGTGGATCTCCGGTGGCGAGCATCAGATGAGCGAGAACATCGTCCACCTGGTCCTGGCCAAGGTTCCCGGTTCGCCGGCCGGCACACGCGGGATCAGCCTGTTCGTGGTCCCGAAGTTCCTGGTAAACCCCGACGGCTCGCTCGGGGAGCGCAACGACATCGTGATCACCGGACTCAACCACAAGATGGGGTTCCGCGGCACGGTCAACACCATGCCGACCCTGGGCCAGGGCCTGCACACCCCCGGCGGGCAGGCGGGCGCGGTGGGATACCTGGTGGGCGAGGAGAACACCGGACTCAAGAAGATGTTCACCATGATGAACGAGGCCCGCCTCGGAGTGGGCCTGGGTGCCACGGCGCTGGGGTATACGGGATACCTCAAGTCGTTGGACTACGCGCGGGGCCGTCCGCAGGGCCGTCCGGTGGGCGCTGATCCGGCGTCACCCCAGGTCACACTGACCGGTCATGCGGATGTGCGGCGCATGCTGTTAGCCCAGAAGTCCTACGTGGAGGGCGCGTTGGCGTTGGGCCTGTACTGCGCAAGGCTGGTCGACGACGAGAAGACCGGATCGCCGGAGGAGGCCGCGGCCGCTTCGGTGGTGCTGGATGTGCTCACGCCGATCGCCAAGTCCTGGCCTTCGCAGTGGTGCCTCAAAGCCAACGAGCTGGCCGTGCAGGTGCTCGGCGGGGCCGGATACACGATCGATTACGACGTGGAACAGCACTATCGGGACAACCGCCTCAACCCGATTCACGAGGGCACCCACGGGATCCAAGGTCAGGACCTGCTGGGTCGCAAGGTGCTGGCCGGGGGCGGGGCCGGGCTGGTCGCTCTCACCGCGTTGATCACTGACACCTGCGACAGGGCCGCGGCGTCCGGCGGTTCCGTCGCGGAGTTGGCCGAGTTGCTGCGCCCGCGGGTCACTCGGCTCATCGAGGTCACCACCGCCCTCGCCGAGCTGGGGGCGAGCGATCCGGAGGCGTTCCTCGCCGACGCCACCGAATACCTCGAAGCCACCGGGCACGTCGTGATCGCCTGGATATGGCTCGAGCAGGTATTGGCGCTGGGGACGCGCACCGGAGACGAGTCCGACGCGTTCGCCGCCGGAAAACTCCAGGCCGCGACTTACTTCCTGCGCCGTGAACTGCCGATCGTCGACGCCAAGTTCGACCTGCTGGCAGCCGGGGACCGCACGACGCTCGATATGCGAGACGACTGGTTCGCAGGTTATCTAGAGGTCAATTCGAGGTCGAGGCGTTCTGACCTTTAGTTTTCGTGCTCCGTGCGAATAGGAGAACGGTTGTTGCGGATGGCGCGTATGGGTCTGGTGTCAAGCGGCGAATCGAATTCCCAGCTCACGAGGGTCGGACTTGGCTCTCTCTTCCCTACATGCGGAAGCCAGCTCACAGTGGGATCGGCGGGCGAAGGCCTGTTCGCCTACCCGGAACCGGTCGTTGCTTCGTGATGCGCTACTAGTAGTGCATTGCGGGCGCTGGGCCTGCGACCGAGGTGAGGGCGTGAACATGGGCGGGGACGTTGTGCGGAAGAATTTCAACTGGCCAGCTGAGGATGTGGAACTCCTGGCGGACAGAAGGCTTTCTTGGCACCTTGGGTCGCCGTCAAGAATGAGAGACCTCGGAGGAATCGCCAGCATGAATTCATTTGTTCTTTGTCTAATTAAAGTAGCGATAGAAGCTATAGAAGAGCCGGCGCGCTCTGACCGCCTTTGGGAATTGCTTCTCGAGAATCGAAGCGCGGGTGCGCGGATTCGATAGCCTGCCTGCCCTTCGCCAGGAGGGGTGTCGGAGCTCCTTAGTGGAGAAGGTCGCCGGGAGGGACGCCTAGGACCTCGGCAATGTCGAAAAGGCGCTCGAACAGCAAACCGCGACGCCCATGCTCTACCTGAATCAAAACGTTGCGCGTCACCCCTGACTCTAGGGCGAGCGATTCTTGCGTTAGCTCTCGCTGCAGCCTCAGGGAGCGAATGTTGGCGCCAACGCGCTCTCGGTGGGAAGCCCACGCAGCTGCCCGTTCGGGGTCGGTTTGGTTGGGTCTGGTGGGCACCCTTAAGAATCCGGCCAGCTAGGCGTATAAGTCTGCCCTACTAGTAGGTCATAGCGGGCGGTAGGGCACCAGGAGAAGCCGTCGAGAGATCGGAAACGAGGCCCTCCGGCTTTGGCTCGATGCCAATCCGGAGCCAGTTTGACGGTTAGCGGATCACAGCCGCCGGAGCAGCCAAGCTGCTGTGCCCACCTCTGGGAAGAGACCATGCGCCTAGGGCCGACGCATCGTTTCACCATCGACGCAATGACTGTAGAGGCGCACCTATAGATGCGATCTCGGATCCCATCACGGGGGTATTGCGCGTCGAGTTCAGTTACCGAGGAACGGTGGCCTGGGGCCTGCCCAAAATTGCCAGAAGCCAGTCCCAGACCGACGCCGAAACCGTCGGGAACGTCATACGGCTGCACGGCGACTTGCTCGGGGTGACAATGGCACTCATGGACACGCCACAGGCGCCCGATGGTTCAGGGGGCATCGAGCGTGAACGTGTTCTGGACTCGAAGATCGGGCCGTTCTGCACCCCCGCTTCGATGGCCGAGGTCTTGGATATTTCGCTGTCAGAGACCATGCGCAGGCTTGAGGCAGGGGAAGTGCTGGGCGCCCAGCTGGAAGACGGTGTGTGGGTGTGTCCTACATGGCAGCTCACGAACAGTCAGGTCCGTCCCGAATTTCTATGTCTGTGGAGGGAGTTGCTCACGCGCGCTCCCTATCCGCCAGACTGAG
>NZ_AGFF01000011.1 GCF_000226215.1 Dietzia alimentaria 72 | reverse complement strand
CGCGTGGGCGGGCTGGCCGTCATCGTCGGTACCGGATTGCCCCTGGCGGATGCACTCTTGCAACACCTCATAGCAGGCGATCAACCGTTGCGCGGCGCCACGATTTTCCGCCCGCCACCCTGCCGTCGCGGCAGTAACCAGCGCGGCCATCGAACCTGGGGCGGGATCACCAACCATCCTCGCCCCCTGTCGTCAGCGGGAAACAAGCCCCGCACCTGAATCGAATCTGTGTTCTAGTTTACGGACACACATTCGAACATGCAAGAGTCAATCCGACGTCGGTCCAACCCGGGCGTACGTCAGAATCCCCCGCCGAGATTGCCCGACAGCTTGTCGAGGCGCTCCTGACTTGCGCCGTCGAGGCCGATCACGGACAGGGCCTTACCTTTGGCCGCGTACTTCTGCTGAACGGCGTCCAGCGTCGCCACGGTGGAGGCGTCCCAGATGTCCGCGTCGGTGAGGTCCAAGACCACATTCTGGGGATCCCCGGAGTAGTCGAACTGGTACACCAGATCGTTGCTCGAGGCCCAGAACAGCTGGCCGGTAACGCGGTAGGTGCGGGTGTCGACGCTGCCGTCGTGGTTGGCGTCCAGCTCGGCGACCTTCTCCACCGAGATCATGTGCGCGACACGGCGGGCGAACATCACCATCGCGGTGAGTACGCCAGCCACGACGCCGATCGCCAGGTTGCTCGTCCACACCGTCGCCACAACCGTGACCAGCATGACCAGCGTTTCCGAGAGCGGCATAAGTCGCAGCGTGCGTGGATGGATCGAGTGCCAGTCCAGCGTGCCGACCGAGACCATGATCATCACCGCGACGAGAGCCGCCATGGGGACGAGTCCAACGATGTCGCCCAGAGCCACCACGAGGACCAGCAGGAACACCCCGGCGAGCAGGGTGGAGAGCCGCGTCCGCGCACCGGATGCCTTGACGTTGATCATCGTCTGCCCGATCATTGCGCAGCCGCCCATCCCCCCGAAGAAACCGGTGACGATGTTGGCGACACCCTGGCCCCAGCCCTCGCGCGTCTTGTCGGAGTGGGTCTCGGTGATGTCGTCGACGAGCTTCGCCGTCATCAGGGACTCCATCAATCCGACCAGTGCCATCGCCAGCGCATAGGGCGCGATGATCAGGAGGGTTTCCAGCGTGAAGGGGACGGAGGGGAACAGCAACGACGGCAACGAGGTCGGCAGCTCACCTTCGCCCGCCACATCGGGGACGGACCAGCCCACCATCAGGACCACGGCAGTGATCGCGGCGATGGCGATGAGCGGGGCGGGAACCACGGTCGTCAATCGCGGGAAGCCCACCATAATGACGATCCCCGCCACGACCAGCGGGTACACCAACCACGGCACACCCACCAGGTGGGGAATCTGCGCCATGAAGATCAGGACCGCCAAGGCGTTGACGAAGCCGATCATCACCGATCGCGGGATGAAGCGCATCAACCTGGCCACCCCCATCAGGCTGAGGACGATCTGGATCGCGCCGCCGAGCAGGACGGTCGCAACCAGGTGGTCGAGCCCGTGGTCAGCGACGACAGGCGCGATTACCAGCGCAATAGCCCCGGTGGCGGCCGAGATCATCGCGGGCCGACCGCCGGTGAACGCGATGGTCACGGCCATCGTCACGGACGCGAACAGCCCGACGCGAGGATCGACCCCGGCGAGAATCGAGAACGATATCGCCTCCGGGATCAGCGCCAGCGCCACCACCAGGCCAGCCAGTACCTCGGTGCGCAGACGCGCCGGCGACGAGAATGCTGCGCGGAAGGATGCCACCACACCGGTCGGATACTGCTCGCTCACGGATCACCTACAGTCGCTGTCAGACCCTCACGCCACGTGAGAGTAAAAAGCTACCGTAACGGGAGAGTTGTGAGCGAGCCAAACGGGGGCGAGCAGACCATCAAGATCGGCGAGGTCGCCGAGCGCACGGGGCTGTCAATCCGCAGTCTGAGGCACTGGGACGAGGTGGGGCTGGTGAGTCCGTCCGTCCACTCCCCTGGCGGCTTCCGGCTCTACACCGGGGCAGATGTCGAACGAATTTTGCTCATCCGTCGGATGAAGCCGCTGGGGTTCAGCCTCGAACGAATGGGGGAGTTCTGCCGAGCGCTCGACGCGCGTGCCGCGTCCGACGACGCCGCGTCCGACCCTCCCGCGGCCGACGTCATCACCGAGGTGCGCGCGGAGGCGACCGAGCGGCTCGAACGGTTGCGCAGGCACCTGGCCTACGCGGAGGAGTTCGTGGAGATCGTCGAGCGGCTGGGCTGAGTCCGGTCTCCCGGACATGGCTACTCAGAGCGCGCGGCCGATGACCTCCTTCATGATTTCGTTTGTGCCGCCGTAGATCCGCATGACGCGGGCGCCGGCGAACTTCTGCGCGATGGGGTACTCCATCATGTAGCCGTAGCCACCGAACAGCTGGAGGCAGCGGTCCACCACGTCGTCGAGCATGTCGGTGGCCTGCAGCTTGGCCATGGACGCGGTCACGGCATCGAGGTCCCCGGCGATCTCCCGAGAAATGCAGTGGTCGATGAACGTGCGGGTGGCCATGACCTGGGTCTTACAGTGCGCCAGCTCGAAGCGGGTGTTCTGGAAGTCCAGGATCGGCTTGCCGAACGCCTGCCGCTCCCGTGTGTAGGCGAGGGTCTCCACGACGGCGGCCTCGGCCATCGCCAGCGCGTCCACGGCGATCGCCAGGCGCTCTCGCGGGAGCTGGTTCATGAGCTGATAGAAGCCCTGTCCCTCCTCACCGCCGAGCAGGTTGGCGGCGGGCACGCGCATGTCGTTGAAAAACAGCTCGGCGGTGTCGGCGCCGTGACGGCCCATCTTCTCCAGGACGCGGCCACGCTCGAAGCCGGGCGTGTCGGCTTCCACGGCGAACAGGGCCATGCCCTTGTGGCCGGCGTCGAGGTCGGTCTTGGCCACCACCACCACGAAGTCGGCCGAGCCACCGTTGGAGATGAAGGTCTTGGAGCCGTTGATGACGTACACGGCATCCGGGCCCTCGCCCTCCCTGCGCGCCGTGGTGCGGACGCCCTTGAGGTCAGAGCCGGCGCCCGGCTCGGTCATGGCGATGGCCGAGATCCACTCGCCCGAGCAGATCTTCGGCAGCCACTCGCGCTTTTGTTCGTCGGTGGCGTAATTGGCGACGTAGTGCGGGGTGATGGTCGAGCCGACGCCCATACCGAACGCCGTGTCGCCGGAGTAGACGAGCTCTTCGGTCACGAGGTATTCCATGCCCGGGTCGCCGCCCTGGCCGCCGAACTCCTCCGGCACGTCGAGGCAGATCAGGCCGGCCTCGCCGGTGCGCAGCCAGGTCTGGCGGTCGACGTATTTCTGAGCCGACCACTTCTCCTGGTTGGGCGTCATCTCCTTGGCGAAGAACGCGCGGGCGTGCCCCCGAAGGAGCTGGTGATCGTCGGTTTCCCAGGAGGGACGATAGTCAGGAAAGAGTGCGGACACGGGGAAGACCTCCGGAGATCAAAGACGACAAAGAGCGACGACGACGAGGGGTGGCACCAGATTACGTGGGCTTCTTGCGCCGAGGACGCGCACCGCGGGGGCGGAGCGGGTCATACTCGTCTCATGAGCACAAATCTCCCCGAACCCTTCCCCACTGACTGGACCCGCTGCCTCGTCCTGGTGGCGCACCCCGACGACCCCGAATACGGGATGTCAGCGGCGGTGGCCCGCTGGACGGCGGAGGGACGGAGCGTCGTCTACGTGCTGGCCTCCAGTGGCGAGGCGGGCATCGAGGGCATGGCGCCCGCGATCGCCGGGCCGATCCGCGAAGAGGAGCAGCGTCGCTCGGCGGCGATCGTCGGGGTCGAAACGGTGGAGTTCCTCGGGTTTTCGGACAGTCGGATCGTCAACAACAGCGAACTACGTGACGCGATTGCCGATTCGATCCGGCGCCATCGGCCGGACATCGTCGTGTCGTTGTTCTCGGGTCCCGCGTTCGGCCCGGACATGCCCAACCAGAGCGACCACATGGAATTCGGTGAGGCCGTAGGGGCGGCTTACGACGATCTGGTGGGCGCGGTGGGTGTCGATTCGGCGGAGGGCCGCCCGCAGATGTGGTTCGAGTCGGCGCCCGAGCCCACGCACTACGTGGATGTGGAGGGCTTTGTCGAACACGCGGTGGACGCGCTGGCCGAGCACTCCGAATACCTGTCAGTGCTCGACCCCCAGACCCCGGTTGCGGAACAGTCCCGAATCCAGGTCGAGCGCATGGTGGCCCCCGTCGACGGCGTGGCCGGCGGCGACCCGGTGGTGGGCTTCCGTCGCATGCGGCCCTGATTATGCGGCCCTGATCCGAGCCGATCAGCCGACAGCTGTCGACCGGCCCGGCCGCGTCTGACGCAGGGTGATGTTGACCCGACCCGGGGCCGCACCCAGGACGTCGGTGCACCAGGCCGGAGCGGTCCCGTCGAACACCTTGGGCACCCCGTGGAACGCCAACCGGGATGGTCCGCCGAACACCACCAGGTCACCCGATTCCAGTCGCACGTCCGTGTACGGGCGACCGCGGTGCTCGGGCGTGCCGAAGCGGAAGGTACATGCGTCGCCGAGGCTCAGGGAGACCACCGGCGCATCGGAGTCCTCGTCGCGGTCCTGGTGCAATCCCATCGTGGATCCACGGCCGTAGAGGTTCACCAGAGCCGCGTCCGGAGTAAACGCGGTGTCGGGGGAGTACGCCGCTTCCGGATGGCCAGGGCGGACTAGGGCGACGCTCCGATCGATCGCCGCGGCCGAGGTCAGCGCTGACCGTGCGGCCCGCAGTAGCCAAGCCGGGATCGGTGGAGTGTCCTCGTCGTCGTCGTATCTATAGGGCAACCAGTGACGCCCCAGGCTGAGCGTCCGCACTGACATGCGGCCGCCGCCGGGCAGTTCTATCGAGCGCGGTGCGCGGGTCGCCGCCCAGCCGACGCACGCCCGCAGGAGGTATTCCTGCTGCCCACGGCTCATCCAGTCGGGAATGTGGACCGCTCCCGGGCCGAGGATCGACGGCTCGCGGTGGACGCCGAAAAGAGGCTCCGTCATGGTGGTCTACGGTCGCAGCACCGCCCACGCCTGCTCCGCGAGCTCCGGGGTCGCGGCGGCGACCACGGTCCCGCCCTCGAGTGGCTGTCCCCCGCCCGGGCCGGTGATGACACCGCCCGCGGCCTCGATGATCGGGATCAACGCCACGATGTCGTAAGAGTTCAGGTCCGCCTCGACCACCAGGTCGACCCGGCCTGCGGCGAGCATGCAATAGGCGTAGCAGTCGCCTCCGAAACGCTGCAGGCGGACGCGGCGACCGAGCTCGTCGTAGCGATCCCGGTCCTCACCGCGCTCGCCGAACATCGAGGGATGAGTGGTGTACAGGATGGCGTCCGACAGCTCCGCGCAGCCGGAGACGCGCAGGTCGGCGACCACGGTGTTGCCGGTATCCGCATTGGGCCGCCGCACCACGGCGCGACCGTTGACCGCCGAGAACGTCTCCCCGAGCACCGGCTGGTCCATCCACCCGGCCACTGCGCGGCCGTCCTCGACCACACCCACCAGCGTCCCCCAGCCCGACATGCCCGTCAGGAAGGCCTTGGTGCCGTCGATCGGATCCAGGTACCAGGTCCGGCGGGCGTCCACCGGCCCCGTCGCGCCGTTCTCCTCACCCACCACCCGGTCCCCCGGGGACATGCGGGAGATCCCCGCGCGGAGCAACTCCTCGATCGCGCGGTCAGCCTCGGTTACCGGGTCGTAGCCGCCACCCGCGGCGGAGCCCGAACCGCCGGAGTTCTTGTCCGAGGCTTCCAGCGACTCGAGGTCGGCGTGGAAATGCCGGCGCGCGATCCGGCCGCTCGCGGCGAGGAGCTCGTCGAGGCGCTCCGTCAGGTCGGCATCGAGGGGGCGTGCGGGCCGTTGCGTCATGCCCCCATCGTGCCCCACGGAACCCCTCCCCGACCAGATCTGGCGAACTGGACCCTCTACAGGTGCCCGCCCCGATAGCGTGAAGCAATGACCTCGCTGATGGACTTCATCTCCGCGCGTCGGGTCCAGCTGGCCACCGACTCCTGGCAGCACGTCAGCGCCACCGTGCAGGCGGTGCTCCTGGCGACGCTGCTGTCGCTGGCGATCGGAGTGGCGGTGTACCGCAGCCGATCCGGTTCCGCACTGGCCACAGGCCTGGCCGCCACGGCCCTCACGGTGCCCTCGTTCGCGCTGCTCGGCCTGCTCATCCCGCTGCTCGGGCTGGGTGTGCTGCCCACCATGACGGCGCTGGTCATCTACGCCGTTCTGCCGATCCTGCGCAACACCATCGTCGGGCTGGACGCCGTGCCCGCCACGACCGTCGACGCCGCCCGTGGGGTGGGGATGAGCCGGATCGGAGTGCTCAGCCGGGTGGAGATCCCGCTGGCGTGGCCGTCGATCCTCGCCGGGATCCGGGTGTCCACACAAATGTCGATGGGCATCCTGGCGATCGCCGCCTACGCCAAGGGCCCGGGGCTCGGAAACCTGATCTTTGCCGCCCTGTCCCGGGTGGGGACGCCCACCGCGCTGCCGATGGCGCTCACCGCGACAGTTCTCATCGTCGTCCTCGCGCTCGTTCTGGACGCGCTCCTCGTCCTGCTCGGACGTCTGACCATCAGGGGAAACCAGTGACCAACAACGATTCACTCTCGGGCGTGCCGATCGTCCTGGACGACGTCACCAAGATCTACCCCGGCCAGGAGCGTCCGGCCGTCGATCGGGTGTCGCTGGAACTGCCCGCGGGGCAGACCACAGTGCTCGTGGGGCCGTCGGGCTGCGGCAAGACCACCACGATGCGGATGATCAACCGCCTCATCGAACCCACCTCCGGCACCATCACGATCGACGGCGAGGACAATCGCCGACTCGACGCCGACACCCTTCGCCGCAGCATCGGCTACGCCATCCAAGCCTCAGGATTGTTCCCACACATGACGGTCGCGCAGAACGTCGCCACCGTGCCGCGGCTCCTCAAGTGGAAGCGGGACGGCATCCGTGAGCGCGTCGACCAGATGCTCGACCTGGTGGGCCTGGACCCGTCCGACTACCGCGACCGCTACCCCGCCCAACTCTCGGGCGGGCAGCAGCAGCGCGTCGGGGTGGCGAGGGCGCTGGCCGCGGACCCGCCGGTGCTCCTGATGGACGAGCCGTTCGGCGCCGTGGACCCCATCACGCGCGCATCCCTGCAGGACGAGTTGCTACGACTGCAGTCCGAACTGCACAAGACGATCGTGTTTGTCACCCACGATTTCAACGAGGCGGTGCGCCTGGGCGATCGGATCGCGGTCCTGGGCCCCGGCTCGTCCGTGCTGCAGTTCGACACCCCCGAGGCGGTTCTCACGAGTCCGGCAGATGAGACCGTCGCCGGGTTCATCGGGGACGACGCCGCGCTCAAGACCCTCACCCTCCGGCGCGTGGGGGATGTGCAGTTGGGAGAGGCGACGACGATGACGGCGAGGGCCTCGGACGACCCGGCCGAGTTCGCCTCCCGACTGCGCGGCTCCAGCGACGAATGGGCAGTGGTGCTGGACGACGCCGGGCATCCACTGCGTTGGGTGCGCGGTGACCAGGTGGCGCAGATGACCGAACTGGGCTCCGGAGACCAGCCCATGAACAGCACCGTGACGGTGGACTCCACGCTGCAGGAGGCCCTGGACGGGCTGCTGTCCACGGCCAGCGCCACCACCGTGGTGGTGAACCGCGACGGTTCCTACCGGGGCACGCTTGGGATCGACGACCTGGTGGACGAACTGCGACGCATCCACCACCGCCATTCCGACGACGAGGCTCCGGCGTGAGCGCCTCCGGCACCGCGACGGCCTCCAGGGCGGACTCGGCGCGCCTCGTGGTGCAGCCGCTGCTCATCCTGGTGGCGGCCGTGGGCGTGTTGTGGTGGGCGTTCTCCGGCGAACTCAACGCCACGCAGGCGGCCTCACTCAATGCCGCCTCCATCACTCAGCGGACGGTCGAGCATATCCAGATCACCGCGGCCGTGACCGCGATCGTGGTGGCCGTCGGCGTCCCACTGGGCATCCTGCTGACCCGCCGGCGGGCCCGCGTGCTCGCGCCGGTGGCGATCGGCATCGCGAACATCGGCCAGGCGGCGCCCGCGATCGGCCTGCTGGTGCTGCTGTTCCTGGCCACCAACCGGACCGGCTTCTGGATAGGCGTCCTACCGGTGGCGTTCTACTCGCTGCTGCCGGTGTTACGGAACACGATCGTCGGCATCCGCAACGTCGACCCCGCGCTCATCGACGCAGCCCGCGGCCAGGGCATGACCGCCACTCGCGTCCTCCGAACCGTCGAACTACCGCTGGCGGTGCCGTTCATCCTCGCCGGCCTGCGCACCACCCTGGTGTTGGCGGTGGGCACGGCGACGCTGAGCTTCCTCGTCGATGCGGGCGGGCTAGGGATCTTCATCGACACCGGCTACCGCTTGCAGGACTACACCACGCTGATCGTCGGCTCGGTGCTGGCCGTGTGCCTGGCGCTGTTCGTGGACTGGCTCGGCGGCGTGGGCGAGGCCGTGTTCAACCCGAAGGGGCTGCGATGAAACGCGCACTCTCCGCGCTGCTGGCGCTCATGCTCGTGGTGACCGGCTGCGGTCTCAACAACGGTGGCTCGGTCCCGCTCCCCGTTGGGCCCGGACCCGGCGGCACCACCCCGGCACTCGAGGGTGTGCCGATCACGGTGGGCGGAAAGGACTTCACCGAGGGCGTGATCGGCAGCTACATGGTGGAGTTCCTCCTGGCAGCCGCAGGGATGCAGGTCTCCGACATGTCGTCGCTCGCCGGGTCCAACAGCTTCCGTCAGGCGCTGGTCACCGGGCAGGTCGACATCGGCATGGAGTACACGGGCACCGCGTGGATGAGCTACCTGGGTAATTCCGAGCCGATACGCGATCCGCAGGGCCAGTGGGAGGCCGTGCGGGACGCCGACCTGGACCAACACGACATCCGGTGGCTGGCACCGACGACGGTGGACAACACCTACTCGTTCGCCATGAACAAGACCACTGCCCAGGAGACCGGAGTGCGCACGTTCTCCGACTACGCCGAGCTGGTCCGGTCCGACCCGCAGGCGGCGGTGAGCTGCATGGAGACGGAGTTCTCGGTGCGCCGCGACGGCTGGCCCGGGCTCGCCGAGGCCTACGGGTTCGACGCCGCGAGCGTGCCCACCCCCATCATGCAGCCGGGGATCATCTACCAGGCCACCTCGGTCGGGCGGGAGTGCAAGTTCGGCGAGGTTTACACTACGGACGGCCGTGTCAGGGGTCTGGACCTCGTCGTCCTCGAGGACGACAAGAGATTCTTCCCCGTCTATAACCTCGCCACCGTCGTCCGCGGCGACGTCCTCGACGCGTATCCGGAGATCGAGGAGGTTCTCGCACCGCTAGTGGACATCCTGACCAACGAGGTGATGGTCGAGATGAATATGCGCGTGGACGTCCAGGGGGACGACCCGGCGCAGGTCGCGAGGGATTTCCTCGTGGATCAGGGGCTCGTCTCCGAGGGGTAGCCACCGCTGAACGACACGGTCTGCTGCGCTCAGGGGCCCGCGTGGCGCACAATAGGTGACACGTCGTCAAGGAGGAACGTATGGCCAGGAATCCGATTGGTGCCCTGCCTCTGGCAGCGTCACATCTGCCACGGGTCGCGGCCCGTCTTCCACGCATGGCTCCCGACATGTCACTGCTCCCGCCGGGTCGGGTCGTGACGCTGGCCGACGACGTGGTCACCCGCCTCTACGACACGGGCGAGGAACACCTACCGCCGGTGATCCTGCTGCACGGCATGGTGGCCACCGGAATGTTGAACTGGTACCAGACCTTCCAGCGTCTCCGTGGCGAGTACCGGCTCATCACCTACGACCAGCGGCATCACGGGATGGGCCACCGGGGCCGGTTCGATTTCCAGTCGCTGGCTGAGGACGTCATACGGATGGCGGACCACCTCGAGTTGGAAGCGCCGATCGTGGGCGGTTACTCGATGGGCGGAATCGTGTCCCAGCTCGCCGCGCGACCGGACCCGTCGCGACTGGGGGGTCTCGTCCTGGCCGCCACAGGCACCGGCGCCGAGCGCAACGCCCTGGAAAAGATCGCCCTGGGCAGCCTGTCTAGGGCCACCCCGCTGCTCAACGCCATCCCCGACGAGGTCGCCCGTGAAATCGGCGAGGAGATTCCGAGTCCTCACGCGTGGGCGCTGCGGGAGCTGTCGTCGGTCTCCATGGCCACCCATCGCACCGTCATCAGCGAGGTGGGCCGCTTCAACTCCACCTCGTGGCTGCACGAGCTGGACCTGCCGGTGGCGATCGTCAAGACCACCCGCGACATCGCGTTCCCCCAGTGGGTCCAGGACGAGATGGCCGACCTGTTACCGCACAGCGCCGTGTTCCCCATCCACGCCGGTCACGCGGTGTGTGCCACGCAGCCCGGGACGTTCGCGCGGCGGATGCGCACGGGGATCGGTTGGGTACTGTCCAACGCGCAGACGGGCCGGCGTCAGATCGCGGAGTAGCGCACCGCGGTCACTACAAAGACCACCATGGCGATCGCGCCCAGGACTACTCCCCACAGCGCTCGCGTGGTGTCGGGGTCCCCATTGGTCAACCACCCGGTCGGCCACCGGGCGAGCAGCCCGAACGCCACCGCCATCAACGCCCCGACGAACGCGACGATGTTGATGACTGGAATCCACGAGAGCGCCAGTGAACCGACTCCCAGGACCAGCGCCCTGGTGCCCAGGTCCATCTCACCGGACGAGCGCTTCCGGGCCGAAAAGGCGCGGGAACGGGGACGCAGAGGCATACGGCCAGCCTAGCGGCAGCTCGACGACCCGGATTCAGACGAGGAACTGTCCGTTCACGAAGCCCGCCAGCAGCACAACGAACCCGCCGATCTCACCCACGATGAGCGCCCACATTCCCAGGTGGAGGGTGTTGGTGGGGTGCTCGAACTGGTTGGTGGTGTCCTGTCGTGCGCCGTGCACGATGTAACTGCCGATGGCCACGAGGAAGAAGAACACGACCACGCCCGCGGCCGCGATGTTCACCCACGAGGGCCAGCTGCTCAGCTCGACGAACGCGGCGATGAGCAGGATGGCGAACGAGTAGAGCAGTGAAGCCCGGTGGGCGATGTCCACGTACGGGTGCGCGAAGTGGTTCTCGCTGGTGGCCATCTGCCGGTACTTCCACACGCCCAGCCCCAGGGCGAGGAGGAAGACCAGCCCGGCCGCGAGCAGGGTGAGCTTGGTGTCGAACCCGAGTTGCATGTGCGTGCCTTTCGTAGACTCCGACCCTAGGTCACGTGACGTGCGTTACCGCAACCTGCAGAGGGGTCCTGACATGGTGCGTGCTGCCGCCATCCAACTCGAGGGGGTTCCGGGCCGCGTCGATCTGACGCTGGGCCGCCTGGAAGCGCTGATCACCGAGGCCGCAGAGCAGGGCGCGAGACTGATCGCCGTGCCCGAGTTCTGCACGTCCCCGGTACCCCTGCGCGCCGAGGTCCACGAGGCGGTGCTTCCACGGGACAACCGGGCCGTCGACCTGTTCCGGCGCCTCGCCGCGCGCCACGGTGCCACCATCGGCGGGTCCATGCTGATCGCCGACGACGACGAGGTCTACAACCGCTACCACCTCGTCGAACCCGACGGTCGCGTCCACACGCACGACAAGGACCTGCCGACGATGTGGGAGAACTGCTTCTACACCGGCGGCCGTGACGACGGGGCGTTCGACACCGGCCTCGGCGGGGTGGGTGTGGCGAGCTGCTGGGAGCTGATCAGGACGCAGACCGTCCGGCGGCTCCGAGACCGGGTGGGGATAGCCATGACCGGGACGCACTGGTGGACGGTCCCGAACAACTGGGGTGCACTCACCGACCGTGCGCTGGGGCCACTCGCCCAGTACAACCGGTACCTGTCCGAGAACGCGCCCGCGGAGTTCGCGCGCAGGCTCGGGGTACCGGTGCTGCAGGCCTCGCACTGCGGGTCGCTGCGGACGGATTTTCTCCTGGCACCGCGGTCGGACGTCTCGGTCCCCTATGTCACCGATTTCGTGGGCTCCACGCAGATCGTCGACGCGGACGGCACGGTCCTCGCCTCGCGTAGGACCACCGAGGGGCCGGGCATCGTCTATGCGGATGTCGAACCGGGCGCACGCGAACCGGTGACACCCCTCGAGGAGCGATTCTGGATCCCGGAGCTCCCACTGCTGCTGCGTGGGTACTGGCACCAGCAGAACGTGGCCGGGCGAAGCTACTACCGGCGCACCGGCCGGGCTGCCGGCCTGCGGGCTACGGTGAGCCCATGACCATATCTGAGGTGGCGAACGCCTACGGTTCCCGGGCGCGCGGTCTGGCCGAGATGTTGGGGACCGAGGTCTCGCCCGCGGATCCCGATCGCGCGATCGTCGAACCGTGGGCCGCTGGTGTGACGGGGCGGATCCTCGACGTGGGCTCGGGCACCGGGCGCTGGACCGGGCAGCTGGCAGCGCTTGGGCATCGGGTCGACGGCCTCGAGCCCGCCGCCGAGTTCGTTGAGATCGCGCGACGAGCGCACCCGGACGTGGAGTTTTTCCTCGCCTCCGTCTCTGATCTCGCCTGCCCCGACCACGAACTGAGCGGACGGCGCTGGTCGGGACTCCTCGCCTGGTACTCGCTGATCCATCTGCCGCCGGAGGAGATGCCCGGGGCGCTCACCGCACTGCAGCGGGTCCTCACCGACGGCGGTTCCCTTCTCATCTCGTTCTTCACCGGCCCGCGACTCGAGTCGTTCGACCACCCGGTGACCCTCGCCTACCGGTGGCCGACCCAGGCCATGGCAGACGAACTACGACGTGCGGGCTTCACAGTCACCGGTCAGACCGCACATTCGGGCGGGATGCGCGCCAGCATTACCGCTCTGCTCGCGCCGGATCAGAGATGAACGTCGTTGTAGGCGCGCTCGTCCTCGATCGGCTCCAGGTGAGTGGTGATGTGACAGAACTCCATGGTCGCGTGGATCTCCTGCTCGACCTTCTCCACCAGGTCATGTCCGCGCTCGACGCTCCAGTCGCCGGGCACCAGGGCGTGGAACTCCACGAAGCGCCACTTGCCAGACTCACGGGTGCGTAGCTCGTGGAAATCGACGCGGCCGGGCTCACGGTGCCGGGCCAGCACCTCTTCGATCACCTGGTTGTCCTGGTCGGGGAGGGTGACGTCCATCAGCCCCATCCCCGACTCGTGGACCAATCGGTAGCCGATCACCAGGATGTTGATCGCCACGGCGATGCCGACGATCGGATCTAGGGCGTCCCAGTCCGTGAGCCAGACCAGCGCCACGCCCACCACGACACCGGCGGAGGTCACCACATCGGTGAGCAGGTGCTTCCCGTCGGCCTTGAGCGTCGGCGAACGATGCCGGGTGCCCGCGCGGAGCAGGAGCATCCCAACCACCCCGTTGAGCACCGCGGCCACTACCGAGATCACCAGGCCCACGCCGAGCGACTCGAGCGGCTGCGGATTGAACAGCCGCTCTCCACTGACGTAGAGGATGAACGCCGCGGCCACGAAGATCATGGCGCCTTCAGCCCCGGCGGAGAAGTACTCGGCCTTGGAGTGCCCGTACTGATGGTCGTCATCCGCCGGCCGCTCGGAGACCGTGATGGCGACGAGCGCGATCACCGCCGCCACGAGGTTGACCACCGATTCGGCCGCATCCGACAACAGCCCCACGGATCCGGTGACCCACCAGGCCCCGACCTTGAGAGCAATGGTGACGATCGCCGTGGCCACGGCCAGCCACGCGAACTTCTTCAGTGTCGACACGATCACAGAGCGTAGTCGTCCGCCGGACCGTCCCCAACCGGTCATCGTGGCCGCCCCTGCGTGAGACCAGTTGTCGGTAGTGTCGGGGTATGCATGTAGGACTTGGCTGGCTCGGAGCAGCGGTACTGCTCGCCGCGGCAGAAACCGTGGGCGGCGAGCTGTTCCTGCTCATGCTCGCCGGTGGCGCGCTCGGCGGGTCGGGTGCGGCTTTCCTGGGAGCCCCCCTCTGGGGCCAGGCACTCGCGTTCGCTCTCGTCTCGGTCATCTTGCTCGTCGCCGTCCGCCCGCTCGTCCGGCGCCGTCTGCTGGCGTCGCTACCAGAGCACGACACCAACACCGCCGCGCTGACCGGTCGGGACGGCACGGTGGTCGAGATGATCGGCGCGACAGGCGGCCTGGTCGAGATCGCCGGGGACACCTGGACGGCGCGGCCGCTCATCGACGGCGACACGTTCGCCTCCGGCGAGAAGGTCCTCGTGCACGAGATCGAAGGAGCCACGGCGATCGTTGTTCGTGGCCTCTGACTGACAGTTGACACGTACGACGAATCCGGAGGAAATTATGGGTGGCTTGATCTTTCTCGCCGTCATCGTCATTTTGATCGCCTCGGTGGTGGTGAGCTCGGTGAAGCTCATCCCCCAGGCGGAGGCCGCCGTGATCGAGCGGCTCGGTCGCTACCAGCGCACCGTCAGCGGCCAGCTCGCCCTGATCATCCCGTTCATCGACCGCGTCCGCGCCAAAGTGGACCTTCGCGAGCGGGTCGTCACGTTCCCGCCGCAGTCGATGATCACCGAGGACAACCTCACGCTCAGCATCGACACGGTGATCTACTTCCAGGTCACCGACCCCAAGTCGGCCGTGTACGAGATCAACAACTACATCATCGCGGTCGAGCAGCTCGCCACCACCACGCTCCGCAACGTGGTCGGCGGTCTGACACTCGAGCAGACGCTGACCAGCCGCGACATGATCAACAAGCAGCTGCGCGGCGTATTGGACTCCGAGACCGGACGCTGGGGCCTGCGGGTCGCCCGCGTCGAGCTGCGCTCGATCGATCCGCCGCTCTCCATCCAGGACTCAATGGAGAAGCAGATGCGTGCCGACCGCGAGAAGCGCGCCACCATCCTCACCGCCGAGGGTCAGCGCGAGGCCGCCATCACCACCGCGCAGGGTGCCAAGCAGGCCGCGATCCTCGACGCCGAGGGCAACAAGCAGGCCTCGATCCTCAACGCCGAGGCCGATCGCCAGTCGCGGATGCTCCGCGCCCAGGGTGAGCGTGCAGCGCGCTACCTGGTGGCAGAAGGCCAGGCCGCGGCGATCGCCCGCGTCAACGCCGCGGTCAAGGCCTCCAAGCCCACCCCGGAGATGCTCGCCTACCAGTACGTGCAGAACCTGCCGGAAATGGCCAAGGGCGATGCAGCCACGATGTGGATGATCCCGTCGCAGTTCGGCGACTCGCTCGAGAACTTTGCCAAGGCTGTCGCCAAGAAGGACGACGACGGCGTGTTCCGTTACGAGCCTTCCGAGGTCGACGCGAATGCGGACCTGCCGGCGGCGCCCGACGAGTGGTTTGACACCTCCACCGACCCGGAGATCGCCCGGTCGGTGGCCGCAGCCGAAGCCGCCGCGCGCGGGACGGCCACCGCGTACGACGAGCCCGGCAGCAAGCCCAAGCCGAAGCCCGGCGTGTTTGACATGGTTCCGGAGTCAGAGGGCGGTATCGCCCCCGACTCCCCGGCTTCCCCTCCGGGGGCCCAGCAGCAGGAGACCCCGGCGATCGACGGCCCACAGGGCGGGTCCCCGGGAGGGTTCGAGCAGGGTGGGTACCCGATCGAAGGCGGCGGGCAGCACCACCGCTGACCGATACGAATGAAGTCGCGGGCGTCACCGTGCCACTGGACGTAACATGACGGCGTGATCCGTAACAGTGGCAACGGTGGCGCCCCTTCGCCCGATGCCGAGGACGTCCGCCTCATCGAGGTGGCGGCCTCGATTTTCGCCGAGCGCGGGATCAAGGGCACCAGCACGGACGACATCGCCCATGCCGCCGGCGTCACCCGCGTGACGCTCTACCGAAGGCTCGGCCCCAAGGACGAGATTCACCGTGCGATCTACGCGCACGAGGCGCAGCGCCTGATGAAGACGGTCAATTCCCGCTACACACCATTCGAGTCCCTCGAATGGGATCCGGTGCGGCACGTCGAGAATCTACTGGTGGGCACCGTCTTCGACATTCGTCAGAGCGAACTCCTCCGTCGCCTCATCGAGGTGGACAAGGTCGAAGCCATGGCCGTGCTCGCGGGCCAGTCGGACACGGTCCTCGGCGGGATCACCGAGATCATGGCCGACTTCGTCCGTCGTACCTGGGCCGCGGACGTCCATACCCGCCCGATGGATCCCGAGGAGGCTGAGACTCTGTCCCGGGAAGTCGGCGGAGTGGTGGGCCGGTTCCTGCACTCTCTCGTGGTGATGCCTGACGGGCCGCCCCTGGTGGACTCCGAGGAGGAGATCCGCGCGTTGGCCCGACGGGTGCTCGTCCCCATGATCCTGCAGCGCTGACCCGCCCTGCCGCACCGGGCAGGGCGCGCCCACGCGCTTTCCGTCTACAGCGCCGCTGGGAGCTCCTCCGCTCCCAGATCGTGCTCCAGCGCGACGCGCAGGCTCGGGTAGCGGAACGGGTGCTCCAGAGTCTCGAGCAGCCGCGGGAGGACGCGCTGGTCCGCCAGCGCCAGTTCCCCGGCCCCCCGCTGGCCGAGCAACAGTCCGGGAGCCCAACCCGGGACGGGGAGGACTGTCGGCCGGTGAAGCACCGATCCCAGGACGCGCGTGAATTCACTGTTGGTGACGGGTTCGGGTGCGGTGGCGTTGACGATCCCCTCGACTGACGCGTCCACGATGGCCCGCAGGTAGAGGTCGGTGAGGTCGTCGAGAGCGATCCACGACAGCCACTGACGACCTGTCCCCAGTCGCCCACCAAGTCCTGTGCGCATGATCGCGGCCAGCGGCGGCAGCATCCCTCCGGCCCCGGACAACACGACTCCGGTGCGGACGTTGACCACCCGGGCTCCGGACTTCCGTGCTGGTTCGCAGGCGCTCTCCCAGTCCTGCACGATGTCCGCCAAGGGGCCGGTCCCGGGCTCGGAGTGCTCGGTCAGCTGCTCGTCCCCGCGATCAGACCCGTAGAAGCCGATGGCCGAGGCGCACACGAAAGTGGTCTTGCCGTCGCGCCGGGCGACCAGCTCGGCCAGTCGTCGGGTCGGTTCGATGCGGCTGTCACGCACCCGGGCGAGATGACTGTCGGTGAAGCGTCCGGCGATGGGTGCGCCCGCGAGGTGGACCAGCACGTCGACGTTGTCGAGCAGATCGGACGCGGGGGCGGCGGTATCCCACTGACGTTCACCGGGTCCGTGGGCGTCGCCGCGCACCAGACGGATGACGCGATGGCCGGCCACTCCGAGCAAAGCCGTGAGTGCGCCACCGACCAGGCCGCTGGCGCCGGTGACCGCCACGGTCAGCGGCTTTGAGGTGGAAAACCTGGCGATCGTGGTCAGGTCGGCGGCCATCTGCCGATAGCGGTAGGCGAATACCGGGGAGAGCAGCCGCCCCGGGACTCGGGCGTCGACCCTGTCGCCGAGGATCGTCGTGGGAGCGTCCTGGGCGCCGGTGATAGGCCCCGGGGTAACCGAGTGGTGGTGGACCCAACCAGTGGCGGCGGCGTAGGGCTGCGAGTCGCAGCGGTCAACAAAAGCCTCGCCCTCGACGTACCCGGCCGGGTCATGCTGCGCATACCAGCGCGGACCGAGTCTCATCCCGAGCGGGCCCGGCAGCGCGGATCTCGGCTCGAGAACCGCCACCCCGTCGCGCAGCGAGGTGGCCTCGACGGCGGGCCGCAGCGGCATGAACGGAGGCGAGAGCCGCACCAGAGCGCCCGGCGAGGCGAAGTAGCGCCATGCCTCCGAGTGGTCGACCGGAATCGTGCAACTGACATCAATGCTCATCTGGTACTCCCCTGGTTTCGCCGACGGATCACGGTAAGAGGCACAGTGGGGTCGCGTCGCCGCGTCCGCCGGCCATCGGTACGGTCACAAAGGCACACGACCACCATCCAC
This sequence comes from Dietzia alimentaria 72, assembly GCF_000226215.1. Classification (GTDB taxonomy): domain Bacteria; phylum Actinomycetota; class Actinomycetes; order Mycobacteriales; family Mycobacteriaceae; genus Dietzia; species Dietzia alimentaria. The sequence continues at coordinate 14,094 of NZ_AGFF01000011.1, read as the reverse complement.
GGTCCTCGATCACGTCGCGCACGGTCGACCACTGGTCGGCATCGAGCGCGGGCTCACGGCTCAGTACGAAGCCCGAGGACCTGGAGGGATCGCCCACGATCGCCAGCGTGTAGTCGTCGTTCAGGTAGGTGATCCGATAATTGGCGGGACCGTCCTCTTTCTGGAACGGCACCAGCGGGAAGGTCACCCGGAGCGAGGCGTTGGTGTCGGTGTCGATGACTTTGGCCTCTCCGTCGATCACGGAGTCCGAGCTGATCGCGGTGCCGCAGGTGTTACGGACGGACACGGTGCCGGGCGCGGTGATCGCGTAGTCGGCGCGGGTGTCGTTGGTGCACTGGAGTGTGTACGGCTGCGGGATCGCGGCCACCTGTAACCAACTCCCCTGGTAGCGCTTGAGGTCCACCGAATCGACCTGTTCGAGTTCGGGGCCGCCGACGGAGCCGACTGCGATCCCGTCCGGCAGAAGCTGCGAGGAGCCTCCGCCCAGACGACCACCGTCGGTGATGTCCTGAGCCCCGGCAGCGGGGGCGGCGACAGCACCGAGGCCGGCCGCCAGCAGCGGTGCGATAACCGAGACGGCGACTGCGAACCGAAGTCGCGTACGGGGTGAGGTGCTCATGTGTGGATCTCCTTTGTGACTGAATTTCTTCCGGACGTGGCGGCACCACCGCGCCCGATCACGTGTCGGCGGGGGTTCCCCGGCCACCACACGTTGTCGCCGACGAGCGTGAACAGTGCCGGGACGACGAGGGTGCGGACGACGAATGTGTCGAGCAGGACTCCGAGGGCCACGATCACGCCGACCTGGGTCAGCACGATGAGTGGGAGGACACCCAGCACGACGAACACCGAGGCCAGGACCACGCCCGCGGACGTGATCACGCCGCCGGTCAACGCCACCGCGCGGACCATCGCCTCGCGGGTGGCGTGGGTGGCGGCTTCTTCCCTGGCCCGGATGGTGAGGAAAATCGAATAGTCCACCCCGAGCGAGACCAGGAACAGGAAGCTGTACAGCGGCACCGCCACGTCCAGTCCAGGGAAGCCGAGGACCTGGGTGGTGACGAACGTACCCAGGCCCAGCGCAGCGAGCGAGGACAGGACGGTCGCGGTCATCACCAGAAGCGGCGCGATGAGTGAGCGCAGCACCAGGATCAACACCACCAACACCACCAGCAGGATCAGCGGGGCGATCACGGCGAGGTCGCGCAGGTTGCCCTGGGAGGTGTCGACGGCCGCGGCGACGGAGCCACCGACCAACGCGTCGGAGCCGGGCACGGAGTCCACAGCCTCGCGCAGGTCGGTGACGCTGGCCTCGGACGCCGGGGTCGCAGGGGCGGCGTCCAGAACCACGGTGACGCGGCTCCAGCCGGTTCCGGAGTCGCCGGCCCGCCGTGCGGAGACCACGCCCTGTACGTCTCGGACGGACTCGAGGATCTGCGTTTCGGTTCCGGTCCGGGCGAGAATCGTGACGGGATCGGTGACGCCGGCCGGGTAGTGCTCGGCGGCGGTCTCCAATCCGGCGGCGGCCTCGGAGGGGCTGCGGAATTGCTCCGTCTGGCTCAGTCCGATGCGCGTGCCGAGCAGACCCAGTGCGAGGATCACCAGCAGGAGGACACAGCAGACGATCACGGTGACGGGCCGCTGGACGACGCGAGAGGCGATCCGGCCCCAGATTCCGGGCGGGACCTCTTCGTCGAAATCCTGTGCCTCTGGCTCGGTGCCGTGGGAGTCGGTTTCGTGCTTGCCGTGGCTCTTACCCGGGCGCGGGATGAACGGCCAGAACAGGCCGCGGCCACACACAGCGAGGGCGGCGGGCAGGGCGATGACCCCGTAGATCAGGGCGACGATCAGGCCCACAGCGGCGGACATGCCCAGCGAGCGGTAGTTCGGCAGGCTGGCCAGCAGCAGTGTGAGCAGCGCGAGGACCACCGTGATGTTGCTGGCGAGGATCGCGGGCACGGCACCGCGGTAGGCATCTCTCAGGGCGGTGCGCCGGTCCTCTGTCCTGCGCAGTTCCTCTCGATAGCGGGACACCAGCAGGAGGGCGTAGTTGGTGCCGGCGCCAAAGACGAGGACGGAGACGATGCCGGAGGTAGAGGCGTCGACCGTCACGTCGAGGGCCTCGCCCACCGCGGAGATGAGCAGCGCGGACACCCGGTCCGCCACGCCGATGATGATCAGCGGGACCAGCCACAGCACCGGCGAGCGATACGTGATGATGAGAAGTACCGCCACGACCAATGCGGTAGCCGCGAGCAATCGGAAGTCGGCACCCTCGAAGGCCGCGGCGGTGTCCGCGGCGAACGCGGGGCCACCGGTGAGCTGGGCGTTTACGCCCTCGTCGACGCCCTCGGCCACAGCGGTGCGCATGGTCTGGACTAGTTCACGGCCCTCCTCGCCCGAGATCAGCTCGGAATCGACAGGCACAAGCATCAGGGCTGCGGCGCCGTCCTCGGAGGGGATCGGCCCCTGCGCGGGAGCACCCACGACCTCGGACATCCGCTCACCGGCGCCGACGGCCGCGGCGATACCCCCGGGCCCGAGTTCACCGCCGTCCTCGCGGGTCACCACCAGCACCGCGGGAATCGATCCGGAGTCGGGGAACTCCGCCTGGATTCGGGAGACGAGGGCGGCCTCGGAGTCGTTCGGGAGGGTCGAGGGCGCCTCGGAGGATCCTTCGGAGGAGGCGAACACGAACACCGCTCCACTGATCACCAGCATCGCGAGCAACAGCACCCATGCTGACGCCTTGCCCGTCAGAAAACCGACCCAGCCACCGCCGCGCCCGAATTTCTCGCCGGGCTCAGACCTGGTCGTGCTCTCCCGGGCCATCGAATTCCCAGTCTTCACGCGTTGTATTCGGAGAGGAACGCCACGAGGATGGAGTTGACCTCCTCCGGGCGCTCCATGCTGGGCGAATGCCCCGCCCCGGGGATCTCGTGGAACCGGGAGTCGGTGATCAGCTCCGTCAGTTGCAGCGACTTGGCCGGCGGTGTGGCGGCGTCCTCCGCACCCACCATGACCAGCGTCGGAGCGATCACTCTGATGGCCTCGTCCTCGCACGGGTCACGGTCGGCCACCGACTCGATGGCCTTGACCAGCCCGGCGCGGTCGATGCGCTCGGTCCTGGATATCCACTCCTGCACCCAGGGCGCCTCCTCGTTGCCGGGGGCCAACATGATGGGCGCGACCCGCGAACGCAACGGCCGGATCCCGGCGACCCGGTAGACCTTGGACAGCAGCTTGTACTTGGGCCGGTTGGCGGGATCCTCCGCTGTGGCGGCGGTGTCCATCAGGGTCAGGGTGTGAACCGTCTCCGGGTTCCGGGCCGCCAGCCGTATTCCCACGAATCCGCCCATGGACAGCCCCACGAAGTTCACCACGGGTATCTGTAGGTGCCGCAGCAGTTCAGCCACGTCCACGGTGAGAGTGTCCATGTCGTATCCGCCCATCGCCCGGGGCGACTGGCCCTGGCCGCGGAAGTCGATGGTGACGCAGCGGTAGCGGTCCTTCAGGTGCGCTATCTGATGCTGGAACATCCAGCCCGAGAACAGCAGTCCGTGGGCGAAGAACACCACGGGAGCGTCTTCGCGGCCCTCGGGGGCGCCGGTGTCGGTGTAGGCGATCGTGGTGTGGCCGCGCTGGAAAGTGGGCATCGGGTCTCCTTGTCGAGGGCTCTGACGGCTACCGGTGGTCGGCCACCAGCTTCACGATACGACTGTCAGGCCGCCCCCGACCTCACCTCAGCGTGATCAGTCGACGGGGATCGTCCGGGCCGGCGGCCCGCTCGAGGTGCTGATGCTCGTTAACCGCGATGCAGGTCATCCCACCGCGACCGACCACCACCCGGGCGGTGCCGGTGTTGACGGTGACGCGCTGCAGCCTGGTCCACAGGCCCACCACGCCGTCGGGGTCGGCCAACAGGCCGGCAACGGCCAACGAGATAGTGCCAGCGGAGGAGACCACGACCGTCGTCCGGCCCGTCCCGGACCGGGCGGCGGCGTCAGTGACCGCGGCCTCGGTGGCCGTCCGGTAGTCGGCAAACACCTCGAGCCCGGCCCAATGGCCGAGTGCCAGGTCGAGCTGGCGCTGGAACGCCAGCTTGGCGTCGTCGGAGGAACTGGCCGAGTCGAGGGTGCCGTGGTCGGCCGTCAGCCCGGCCACGCGCGCGGCGTCGAGGACGGAGTCGGCGTCGTATTCGGCCCAGCGCGCGTCCACCTCGACCGGGCAGTCCTGCAGCGACGGGCCGGCCCCGTCGCCCCATCCCGCGACCAAGCCCTCCACCAGGCCCTCCGCGGTCTCGCGCTGTCGCCGCAGTCCTCCGTGGACGATCAGATCCGGCCGCAGTCCGCGCGCCGCCATGTCCTCACCCGCGAGGCGGGCCTGGAGGTGGCCGGTCTCGGAGAGCCTGTCGTAGTCGCCGGTGCCGAACGACGCCTGACCATGACGGACCAGGTGGATCACACCCATCAGCGCGACCCGCCCCTGCCGGAGGTCTTCCCGCCGAATCCGGGGATTGCGCCCAGCCACCCGCCGACCGTGCCACGGATGTCGTGGACGCCTCCGGTGATGAGCGGGATCGCGACGCGGGGCACCGCCAGCAATTCCGGAATCACGTCGCGCGGACCGACCTGCGTGGGTGTGAGCCGTCCGGAGCCGGTACGGATGATGCGCAGGCACCGCTGCTCCAGGAACGCCACCGCGGGCCGGAACACGCGGAACGCCGGGTTGGTGGTCTGACCGTGGTAGTAGCGATGGTTGATCTGCTGAACGATCACGGCTAGCCGGAAAAGACCGAACACCTCGTAGAACCGCCACTGTTCCTCGCTCACCTCGAGGCCCATGCGGCGGGTGTAGCGCTCCACGAACTGCTGGCGGGTGAGCATCCCCGGAGCATGCGTGGGCTGGCGGCGGAACGACTTAAACACGGGGCCGTCGTCCTCTTGCACCCAGTAGGCCATGGCGCCGCCCAGGTCCATGAGCGGGTCACCGATCGTGGCCATCTCCCAGTCCAGGACTCCGACGACGGAGGTCACGTCGTTGGGGTCCAAGACGAGATTGTCGAACCGGAAATCGTTGTGGATCAGGCAACGCTTCACGTCCTGTGGCTGGTTGGCGGACAGCCACTTCATGACCGGGGTGAAGTCGGGCACGTCGGGCGTGCGGGCGCGTCGGTAGCGGGCCGACCATCCCTCGACCTGGCGGCGCACGTAGCCGTCACCGCGGTCGAGATCCTCTAGGCCTGCGGCCTCCACGTCAACCGAGTGCAGGTCCACCAGGGCGTCGACAGCCGCTTCGCACAGGCGGCGCGTGGTGACGCGGTCCATGCGGAGCTCGCGGGGCAGGTCCTTGCGCAGGATCGTGCCCTGCATCCGCTCCATCACGTAGAACTCGGAACCGATCACGGACTGGTCACTGCAGAATCCGACCATGCGCGGCACCAGCGGATACACGGGTCGGAGCGCGGACTGGATACGGTACTCGCGGCCCATGTCGTGCGCACCGCGGGCCTTGGTCCCCGCCGGCGGACGACGCAGAACCAGGTCCGCGCCCGGGTAGCGCAGCAGATAGGTGAGGTTGGACGCGCCCCCGGTGTATTGCCGGACCTCGGGGATGACCGGGTTGTCGTCGTCGCCCAGATCCACCCCGGCGAGCACGGTGGCGTCGTGTGGGGTCACCGACCGCAACCACGCGGCCACGGCTTCCACATCGATCGCGTCCTCGGCACGCACCTCGGCGGTGCCCGGGACCCGGCGGCGCAGGGCGGGCTCGCGGTGTCCGGGACCGTCGTCGAGTCCGGAGGAGTTGTGGGGCGTGGTCATCGGGTGGGCTCCGTGGTGGTGCGCGCGGCGGCCGCGTCGCGGTATGGGGCGAGCATGGCGCGGGCGACGACGCCGAGGTGGACCTCGTCCGGGCCGTCGGCCAATCGCAGCGCACGCGCGGTGGCGTAGGCGCCCGCGAGCGGGAAGTCGTCGCTCATCCCGCCGCCACCGTGGAGCTGCATGGCCATGTCGATGACCTGCTGCACCATCTTGGGCACGGCAGCCTTGATCGCACTGACCTCGACCGCCGCCTGCCCCTCGGTGTCCAACTTCCACGCGGCGTGCTGCACCAGCAGCCGGGCCTGGTCGATGGCGATGCGGGCCTCCGCCAGACGCTCACGGTTCCCACCGAGGTTGACGATGGGCTTGCCAAACGCCACGCGCTCCGACGCCCGACGGCAGGCCAAGTCAAGCGCCATCTCCGCGAGCCCGATGAGGCGCATGCAGTGGTGGACGCGCCCCGGCCCCAGGCGACCCTGCGCGATCTCCGCGGCGCGGCCGGGCCCGGAGATGATGCTGCTCACCGGCAGACGCACGCCGTCGAGCCGCACCTGACCGTGGCCGAGCGGCTCGTCGTACATGCCCTGCGCGGAGAGCATCCGTTCCACCGTCACGCCGGGGGCATCCATGGGCACCAACACCATCGAGTGCCGTAGGTAGCGGTGCGCATCCGGGTCGGAGATCCCCATGAAGATGCCGACCTCGCAGTCCGGGTGGCCCACACCCGAGGACCACCACTTGCGGCCGTCCAGGACCACCTCGTTGCCCTCGATCCGGGCACTGGCGGCCATGTTGGAGGCGTCGGAGGAAGCCACGTCGGGCTCGGTCATGAGGAAGGCGCTGCGGATCCGCCCATCGAGCAGCGGATCCAGCCACTGGTCCTTCTGCTCGTCCGAGCCGTACTTGAGCAGCACCTCCATGTTCCCCGTATCCGGCGCGTTGCAGTTGAAGATCAGCGGCGCCAGGAACGAGCGCCCCATCTCCTCCGCGACCGGCGCGTAGTCGGTGTTGTTGAGGCCGGCGCCACCGCGGGTGCCGTAGCGCTCCGCGTACGGGCCCTCGTGGCCGGCGGGGAGGAAGAGGTTCCAGAGTCCCTGCTCACGGGCGCGCTGCTGCAGCTCGGTGATCCGTGGGTCCACGGCCCAGGCGTCCTCGCCGGCCAGGCGGCGCCGGGTGATGTCGGCGTGGATGTCCGGTTCGATCGGAACGATCTGCGTGTCGATGAACTCGCGGACGGCCGCAGTGAGCTCAGCAGCGCGGGGCGATGGGGAGAAGTCCATACCTGCATCGTGGCACACCTGGGCGGGCAGTCCGACCGCTGTCCAGGACATTGTTGATGATTGACGCAGTTAGCCCGGATGGTTCACGGGGACCTGCGGATCGCTGGGTTCACGCCACTGGATGGTTGCCGAAATACTCGTCGATGGCCGCTCGACTGACCGCGCTCATAGGCTGCCCGGTCCGCTCGGCGTACTCCGCCACGCGGTGCCGGTCGGCATCGGTGAGCCGAACAGCGAGAGGGCGGGTTTCCCCGCGTAGTGCGCTTCACGATCCCTGGCGGTGGTCATGTTCCCTCCCGTTGTGTTTGCTGACGGCGGCTAACGTTGCCGGACAAGTCGAGCAATCCTCCGGTAGCTTCGAGCACTTCGCGTGCCACCGCCGCAGCCAAACAAACGGGCGCTCCACCACGGCTCGAATCTCCGTATCCGCGATGCCGTGCCGGCGAGCGCCACGGAGGCCTTACTAACTGCATGTTCGGCGTACCGATAGATAATGATCTGACAAGCCGACGACGCCGGGTTGTAGATTCTGCGAACTCGACCCTTCCTCGGTCGCCTGGCGTCACGCGTGCCTTCCGAGGACAAGCGCGTAATCAGCGGATCGTAGAGGCCCGGTCCGGTCCCCCGGTACGTCAAGGCCGTCGATTCACACTCGGCCGCGCTTCCACCCCCATACCGAGAGCCCCACCGCGGCCAGTGAAAGTACCGGGAGAATCCATGCCCCCACCGAACGCGCCTGCATCAGCCAGTAAAACTCCGGGCCCGCGATACCGATCACAGCCTGTCTGTTCGTCAGCGGCATGTACCTCCACCAGCCACCGGGCTCGCCGAAAGTAGGGAGCCACACGTGAAGCGACCCGGCCACCAAGAACATCGCCGTCGGGAAGGACAACCAGAACCACGGGAAGCCCTCGCGAGGCTGCGAGGCCCGCCGAGGCAGGACGGCAGCCCCGACCAGCACGACTATTAGCACGGCGAGTATCCATACCCAGATCATGACGGCCAGGTTAGCCACCGCCACGCTGATGACAGCCGCCCCCAGACCGCAACATGAAGACGACCCCCAGGCCGGCGCAATTCCAGCCGGTAACCTGGTCTTATGACAAGCTCCGATCTGTGCCCCTGCGCTCCTGCCCTCGTGACGTGGCCCGCCAGACAGTTTGACGAGCAGCGGGTGCGCATCACCCCGTGAGGTAGACGTCGGCGACGGCGACGATCAGCGCTGCCAGCACGCCCACAGCAATTCCGGCCAGCGCCGCAACCAGCGCGGGACGGGTTCTAGCGAGAAATCCCACACCGGCGCCAACCACGCCGATTGCGAGGACGCCTCCGAAGACCGAGAACAAGGTCATGAACATGATCATGGTCAACGTTGCCGCGTACGCAGCACCCACGCTGCGGCCGCCGGTGCCCGCGATAGCGATGGGGAACTGCCACACCAGCGCCGTCAGGCCGGCCGCAGCGGGTGCTGACAGCACCGCCCATCCTGCCGCAACCAACACGCTTCGAACTGTCTGATCCTTCATGTCCAGACGCTAGAACATTGGCCGCCACCAGCGCGCTGGAACCGCTCTGCTCGGAATTCAGGCGCATAGCCCGGTCGTTCAAAGGCAGGTCGATACCGCTGCGGATGCGGGGCCATTCGATGAACTCTGCGTGTCGACCGCAGTGGTGACCGCGCTGGCCGAAGCACGGGGCAGGCGCGGACCCGTGCGGCGGTGAGATCTGCAGGCGCCCCCGGATTCACCATCTGTAGGAGTACTTCCACCACGAGTCGTCGATGTGCTCGAGCGTGTCGGACTCGCGATCTTCACCAGGTGTGGCCGGGGCACCGTTGCCGTCGCGGTAGATCCATCCGGAGCCTTGGAAGAAGGACGTGTCGGCGTCGGACACTCTCACCTCGCCCGGGGTGCGAGCGTCTACTGAACTGATCTCGAGTGCACCAACCTGCCGCGGTGGGTCGTAGGACTGGAAACCGCGCTCTGGTGGATCAGCACGGATTTGCGCCACGAGCGCGTCCATCTCATCCCGCGATTCGGTGAACCCGGGGACAGGGAGGAACACGAGTACCGAGACGCAGGCCAGGACAGCAACGACAGGGGCGGCGATCCACAATGTCCAGCGTGCCCGGCGGGCCAGAGCCATCACCACAAGCGCCAACCAGAACAGACCCAACACACCCAACACCGGCACCGCGAAAATGGAGTATATGAACACGTCGCCCTGCTCGATGTTCCGTCGCAGGAGGAAGGGATGGTCAGCAATAAGCATCACCGCTGGAAGAAACACCAGCACAACAACAACCGACAACGCGATCGCCACCCGCCGACTCGACCACCACGCGGTATCGACCGCGAGAAACCGCCGTCGCCGCCGAGAACCAGACCGCTGCGCGTAATCCCCACTCACATCACTCACGGTACGGCTGCACAGCAACGACATAGTCGATTCCACGATGGCGACCACGGGCGTGGAGCGCCCAGCCCGTGGCCCCCGGTTCCCATGCCGCGCTTATAACCGGATGGCTCCGAAACAACGACGGCGACGCCCACAGGGGGGGCGACACCCGGTAGTCCGACGTTATGCAAACGGATCGTCAAGTTGTCATTTCTGCGCTCGCGACCGATCCTCGTTTAACCCAATCGACCGAGGGAAAAAGTGTAGTGCTGGTGAGATAATACGAGGATGATCACTCGAATCATTGTCAGGGGATACCGACTTTTTGAGGATTTCGAATTGGAGCCTAACGCCGGCACCAATATCGTCGTTGGCGACAACGAGTCGGGGAAGTCCTCGCTACTGGAGGCGGTCTCGCTGGCACTGACGGGGCGGATCAACGGTCGGTGGGCCCAGGATGAGCTCAACCCGTATTGGTTCAACGCCACGGCGGTCACGAACTACTTTGCATCGCTGAGTACCGAAGTACCACTGCTCCCGCCCGAGTGGCTTCGGAGGTTTCGTTCGACACCACTTGTAAGCGAGTTCTGACACCGAGGAGACGTGATCTGGGCCGGCGATGGTGGTCTCGGTCGACACCGCTTCTCGCACATGGCGGCGGTCAGGTCGTGCGCTGTTTTGCGGCTTGGGCCAGGCGGTAGGAGTCGGTGCCGGTCTCGAGGATGGTGCCGCCGAAGGTGAGTCGGTCGACGATGGCAGCGCACAGCCTGGGGTCGGTAAAGGTCTTGGTCCAGCCGCCGAAGGACTCGTTGGACGCGATCGCGACAGAGGCCTTCTCCTCGCGCTCGGTGAGGACCTGGAACAACAGCTCGGCCCCGCGCCGGTCGAGTTGCATGTATCCGAGTTCGTCGATGCAGAGCAGGTCGACGCGTCCGTAGCGGGCGATGGTCTTGGCGAGTGTCATCTCGTCGGCGGCCTCGACGAGCTCGTTGGCGAGATGGGTGGCCAGGGTGTACTTGACCCGGTAGCCGGCCATGGCGGCCTCTGTGCCGAGCGCGATGAGCAAGTGAGATTTGCCGGTGCCGGAGTCGCCGATCAGACACAGCGGTTGCCCCTTCTGGACCCATTCGCACTTGGCGAGGGTGTGGATCACGGCGGGGTCGATGTTGGGGTTGGCGTCGAAGTCGAAGGCCCGCAGGGACTTCTCCCGGGGGAACTTGGCGGCCTTGATCCGACGCTCGGACCGGCGTCGTGCACGGTCGTCACACTCGGCGAGCAGTAGTTCGGCGAGGTATCCGCGGTAGGACATTTGCTCGTGCCCGGCCCGGTCGGCGTAGTCGGTGAAGGAGCTGCGGATGGTGGGCATCCTCAGCATCCGGCACGCCTGGTCGATCGCGGCGTCGGCTGCTTCCTCGGTCATCCCTCGGCGCTTGGTGGTCACGGTGCGGCTCCTTCGTTCGGCGGGTCACGGCGGCTGGCCAGCAGCTGGTCGTACTTGTCCACGCTCGGCAGCGGCCGAGTGTCAGTCGGGATGTGGGCGCGAAGCCGGCGCTCGGTCAGCGATCGCACGGCAGGGGTCTCGCCTTCACCGCGTGCCCTGTCGCCGCCCAAGTGGGTCGGGCGGTGACCTGTCTTGTCGTCGGCTCCGCCATCTTCCGTCTCGTTGTGCTTGCGCGCTTCAAGTGCGACAGCGTCCGCGGTGAGCGCGCCTGCGCGCAGCGCTGTCGCGAGCCCGGCGACGACGTCTTCGTGGGGAAGGTGCCGGTGCAGCATCAGGACCTCGATCAGCGCCCGGGTGCCGTCGACGTCACCGTGGGCCTTGCAGGCCGCGGCCCACCAGGCGTCGTGAACGGGAGTGAACCTCCCCGATGCCCTGGCCTGTTCCAGCGCTGTCGCGCCGGGTAGCGCGCCGGGTTTGCGGAGGAGGACCTCGAGGTAGTGGTCCAGGTCGACCCGGGTCGAGCCCTTGGTCATGAGGCGCTCGTGGCGGGCGATTTCGGTCTTGCCGTCGAACACGACCAGGTCGCTGGCGTTGAGCAGCACTCGGGCTTGACGGCCGACCATGCGGGCGGGGACGGAGTATTTGTTCATCCGAACGGTGATCTGGGCGTACCTGTCGACGCGTGGGGTGAACCAGCGGCCGGTCTCGAACGACTCGTTGGGCAGTGGCGCGAGCAGAGGCTGCTCGGTGGCGAAGTGTTCCCCGACCGTGCGGGCGCGGGATCCGATCCGCCGGCTGTCGTCGGCTTCGTCCCAGACGTCGACCATGGCGTTGAGCTCGGCGACGGAGTCGACTTCTGGGATGGGGACGAGGTGGTTGCGTCGGAACCAGCCGATCTGCCCCTCGACGCCGCCCTTCTCGTGAGCGCCTTGGATGCCGGGCTGGCAGTAGAAGGCCTCGATGCCGTAGTGGGAGCGGAACGCGGTCCACCGGTCGGCCTCGACCCGCTGGCGGGAGAACCCGATCACGCTCGCGACGGCGGCCTTGAGGTTGTCGTAGCGGATCTTCCCGGTCGGGACGCCCCCGAGGGCTCGGAACGCGTGCGTGTGGCCCTCGAAGAAGGCTTCCTGCCCGGCGGACGCACTGATCCTGTGGGCGGCCTTGCCGGAGTATGAGAGTCGCAGGCTGAACAACGTGCAGGTGACCAGTTCGCCGCGCAGCCGGATCGCGACCTCGCCGAAGTCGACCTCGGCTTCGCGGCCTGGCAGGTGCTCCTGCGGAATGTACGTGTTCGCGGGTTCCCGGCCCGCTTCGATCCGGATCTCGCGGCGTCTCGTGGCGACATACTCGCGCACCATCCAGTAGGACACGTCGGTGGTGTGGTGCTCATCCTGGAGCCGGTCGAAGATCCGCTTCGCGGTGTGCCGCTGCTTGCGAGGCGCGTCCAGGTCCGCCCGTAGCCAGTCATCGATGACGCCTCGGTACTGGTCCAGACGTGACCCGCGCTTCGGGGGTGGCTTCCGCTCCTTCGGCCAGGCCGACTCCAGTGCGGCGACCACGGTCCGGTAGCCGACGCCGTGCTGGCGTTGCAGCGCACGATTCGAAATCCCCGCGCGGGCGTCGCGCCGAATCGCCGCATACAACTCGACTCGATTCACTGCCGGCATCCGCGATGGCGGCTTCAGTGGGTGCTGGCCGAAATTGTCGCGAGAAGCCGCTGCATCGTCGCTACGGTCCGCGTCGTGACCGGCACGGACAGCAGTTGCTCGAGGCACCCGGTGACGTTGCCTGCGGTCTGGCGCGGCTTCCAGCAGACGCTGTGGGCGCAGTCGGGCCCCATGGCGCGGATCTCTACGAGGCCATCTGGGCTCCGGAACGGTAAGCGGACAGTCGGGAACTGGCGCACGTCAAAGAACGAGATCATCGAGCGATAGACACCTTCCCCGGGATCTACCGGAGGCACATCCTCTACCGCGCGCCGAATTTGCTCCAGCGCCCGGATGACAACAGTTGGCTGATACCCGGTGGCCCGCAATCTGATGATCGCCGCGGCCGAGGCATTCTCCGGATCCATGGCCTGGAAAACGACCGTGCCGTTGCTTTGGAAGCTGCGGGCGACCGCCGGGCCGCCGAACGCCTCGACGAGTTCATCACCAGTGGGACTGCCTGGGTGGCCGAGGTTGACGTTGCGGAACAAGGCGACGGTGATCATGATGTGGCCAGCTCCATGGTGACGCACGCTGTCTCCGCCGGGTGGGTGATCATCGGCCAGTGGCCGGCGTCGAGCGTGCGGTAGCTCCATCCGAGCTTCTCCGCTGACACCTCGGCGACTGGAGGACTGGTCCGGAGGCAGCGAACGTACGCTACGGGCACGCCGGCTGCGCTCAGTGGCTCGTTGATCGCAGGTTGCGTGTAGGTGCCGATCGGCTGCGCGGTCAGATGCTGCTGCATCCACGCGAAGTCGGCGTCACCGATCCCGTTGTCCGGGTAGAGCTGGTCGAGCTGATCCCGGGAGAACCACGGGATCGCCCCGTCGTTGGCCAGGCTCGTCATGAACCCGGCGACCCCGGCCCCCATCACGTCGAACCACGACCTGCCCGGCTGGGACACAGCTCCTCGCCGTCTCCCGGTGGCGTGCACGCGATGAGGACCTCGGTGAGGCCACCGCCCGCCTCGAAGCGATCCGCCTGGCCAAACGAGTGGTCGAGCTCGACGAACAGCTGGTCGCCAACAGCTCCCGAATGACCGAGCTCGTCAAGGCCAGCCAGGCCGCATCACTTCTGGATAAGACTGGCATCGGACCAGTGACCGCCGCTATCTGTCTGACCGTCTGGTCACATCACGGCAGGGTGCGCTCCGAGGCAGCGTTCGCCTCTCTGGCAGGGGTGAACCCCATCCCCGCGTCATCCGGCAACACGGTGCGACACCGGCTCAATCGCGGCGGCGACAGGCGGCTCAACCGCGCCCTGCACATGGCGGTCTTGACCCGAATGACCCACGATCCGGATACCTGCGAATACGTCGAACGGCGACGCGCCGAGGGCCGGACTACCAAGGAGATCCGACGGTGTCTTAAGCGGTACCTGGCCCGGCAGATCTACCGAACTCTCAACACCGCTGAAGCCGCCCACGCGCGCACTTGACAAACATAGAA
>NZ_AGFF01000012.1 GCF_000226215.1 Dietzia alimentaria 72 | reverse complement strand
CCCCCGCGACTTGCGATGCCCCTGTGCACGCCCATGACCGGGGTGCGCTGCCGCTAGGGACCATTTCGCCAGCGCGAGTCCGAGACACAGCACAACTGCGGGGACTCACGCTGCGAGTCTGCACACTCACGAGCCACGCGACCGGCTCCCGCGACCGGAGTCAAAGACGCAGCACAGCGCGGGCAGCATCGGCCAGGGCAACGGCATAACCCGCGCCGTGGCCCGCCGAGTGCGTGGCCAGCGGATGCATCTGGTGCAGCGGGATCCGGTCACGCCAGCCCTCGCGAAGTGGATGGGCCTCGTTGTATCCACAGAGGATCTCGTCCAGGTGCGGGGCGCCGAACAGGGCGAGCATCGCCAGATCGGTCTCTCGATGGCCACCATGCGCGGCGGGGTCGATGAGCACCGCCTCGATCTCTGCCGAGCCGCGGGACTCCCCGGCCGCAGCACCCGACCCGGTCCGGGTCCACAGCACGTTGCCCGTCCAGAGGTCTCCGTGGATGCGGGCGGGGCGGTCAAGCGGGTGGTCGAGTTCCCCGGCGGCGATGCGGTCGCAGGCCCGCTCGATCACGGCCAGGTCCGCCCCGCCAAGCACCCCGAGGTCCACCGCGATCCGCACGAAGGGTCGGACCCGCTGCTCAGCGTAGAACGCGCCCCACGACTCCGACGGCCGACACTCCTGCTGCCGGTTGCCGATGAAGCACCGGCCCGCCCAGCCGTCGGCGGGTTCGCCCCAGGCGGCCGCACCCGCGTCGTGCATGGCCGCCAGCGACCGTCCGAAGCTGTGAGCTGCGTCCGGGGTGGCGCGACCTGCGGGGATCTTCTCAAGGGTGATCTCGTCGTCGTCGACCCCCACCACCTTCACCACGCGCGGTCCGCCGGGGGCGGCGGCGAGCCAGGCCAGTCCGGCGGCCTCGTGCCGGAAGAAGTCGGGTCCATGGCCGGACCCCCGTTTGACGAACACGTCACCAGTCATCTGACGGCCTCTCCTGCGGTGTCGGATTGTTCTCGCCCGGGGTGCTTGGCGCGGCCGAGCAGTGGGCCCGCGAGCACCACGATCAGTACTCCGCCGGCGATCATCGGCGTGACGGTCCAGCGCATCCCGGCGTACCCGGCGATCATCCCTACCAGCGGCGGGGAAGCCAGGAAGCCCAGTCGCATCACCCAGTTGAGGACCGCCAGCCCGGCGCCGGGCGGCAGGCCGGGAACCGAGTCCGCCCCAACCATCGCGCCGGGGATGATCGTGGCAATGCCCCAGCCGGCGATCGCGAACCCGGCGAGTAACACGAACAGCATCGCGGGCCCGTCGAGCAGGAACGAACCGACTAACGCGGCGCCGGCACCAAGGACCACGCACCCGCCGCCCAGCCTGCCCACGGACGCGGCGCCCACACGATCGACCAGCTGATCCCCGGTGAACCTGCCGATGAGCTGCGTCCCCTGCACCGCGATGAAGCCGAGTCCCGCGAGCCCGGCGCCGGCAGCCGCGACCTCGCGCAGGTAGAGCGCCGACCAGGTTTGCGCAAAATCCTCGACGAGTTCCGCGCAGCACGCGATCAGCCCGAGCGCCAACAGCAGCAGCAACGCGCGACCGCGCGGGAAGCGACGCCCTGTGGCGGGGGCGTTCTGCGGGTCGCCGGGCCGGTTGGCCGGGGTAGGCGGGGTGTCCAGGTCGCGGCCGAGCTCGTCCTCCGCCGCTGCCGAGCCCAGCCGGGACGGGTAGGCGGCGACTGCTGCGGCCGCGCAGATCACGGCGGCGCCGACCATCTGCGCCCGCACCGGCACACCCGCACCGGCCGCAACCGACCCACCGGCGGCTCCCAGCACCGCGCCGAGCGACCACACAGCATGGAATCGGTTGATCAGCGAGCGGCCGTGGCGCAACTGCACACGGATCCCGTGGGCGTTCATCGCCACATCGGTGATCGCGTCGCACACGCCGAACAGCAGCAGGAGCCCGGCGAACACGGCCACGACCGGCGAGAAGCCCACGAGTGCTGCGGACACGGAGGTGGCGATCATCATGGCCACGGCAACGGTCCCGTCGGACCGGCGGCGCATTAGTGCGGGAGTGAGCAGACCGCCAACCAGCGCGCCGGCCGGGTAGCAGGCCATGGCCAGGCCGAAGGCCGCTGGCCCGAGGTCCAGTGCGCTCTTGAGATCGGGCAGGCGGGGCACGATGGCGCCGAAGATCGCGCCGTTGGCGGCGAAGAGCAGTGCGGTCGCGGCGATCGGCCGTCCGACTCCGGGCGTGAGGTGGCCGCTGGCCGCGTCAGGATCGGCAACGGCAGCCCTGGCGGCGGCGCAGTCGTCGGCGCAGTCGTCGGCGCTGGCGGCATCAAGGCCTCCGCCGCCGTGATCGCGCGTCCCGCCCTTCTCGGTCACGGCCGCCACCCTAATCCGCGTCGCGTTCTCCAGTTACTGCGCTGTGGACTCGATCCGTCGCGTTTCGTGAAATCCACTCGCTTTTCGGGACGGAGCCTCTCGCACGACGCCGCCAGAAACGCGACCGACCTCGGGCACTGCCTCAGGCGGCGGTAGCGTTACGCGCGTGTCCAGACGACGGGTGATGGGGTGCGCGCATGTATGACGTGACGGCGGAGATCGACACGGGCGGCGAGGGCCGTCGCGTGATGGTGCGTGTGCCGCTACCCGCAGCGCCCGCGGTGGTGTGGGACGCGGTGGCGACCGGCGAGGGGATCTCATCCTGGTTCGTGCCGTGCGCGATGGAGCCGCAGGTAGGGGGCCGAATCGTGCAGTTCGCCGACCCGGGCGCGCCCGATCCCACGACGGGTCCGGAGGCGGCGGCCGAGGCGATGCTCACGGCGACGGTCGGCGAGATCACGGCGTATTCGCCTCCGTCCGGGTCCGCACCCGGGGTGTTCACCTACGTCGAGCGGGACTGGATGGGCGAGGGGGTCCCGGTACCGCCGTGGGAGACGACGTGTGAGGTCGACGACGACGAGGGCCACACCCTGCTCACCCTGCGGTCGGGGTTCGACTCGGGCGGACAACTCGCGCAGGAGTCCGTGGACGGCAGCGTCGACGGATGGGTGCAGGCGCTTACGGTGCTGGCCCACCGACTGACCCATCGCCCGGCCGATGGGGTGGCGACCGTGGACGCTGCCACGGAGGCGATCGCGGCGACGGTGCCGGAGCTGTGGGCGCGTGTGTCCGCCCGGCTGATCGCCCCGGCGGCGGGTGCCGGCGGTGCGGGCTCCGTGGCCGGTGGCCCGGCCGATCGCCGCGGATCAGTGGCGCGGTCCGGCGAAGTGGGCGGCATCGTGGTAGTGGAGTCGGAGGCCGCACTCACACTGATCCTCTCCGCGCCCGTGGACGGGATGCTCGAACTGTTCGCGTTCCCCGCGGGCGAGACCCACGAGGACGCGGCCGGGGGCGCGGCGATCGCCGTGCGGGCGTTCGAGTACGTCGACGCACCCGGGGGCGACGGCCAGCCTCTGGGCGCCGCAGCTGTGGACGTGGAACCGACCTGGGACGCAACGCGATGGCGTGCGTGGCTCTCGGACCTCGTTACGGACTGAGCTCGTAGCGGACTTAACTCGTCGCGCAACGAGCTCGGCCGGGTTCGGCGATTCATGAGGTCCGCCTCAGCCGGTTCCCGCGCCGGGTCAGTAGTGTGTTCTGCAGCATGACCCGTCCCACCCCCTCTCGAGGAGCTAGATCGCCCATGGCGGAATCCAACGACACCGTGACCATCGCGACCGGCGAGGGCGCGTCCGGCACGCGCCTGCTGGGGATCGGCGCCTACCGCCCCGAGCGGGTGGTGAGCAACGAGGAGATCTGCCAGCACATCGACTCGACCTCCGAGTGGATCTACGAGCGCTCCGGCATCCTCAACCGTCGCTTCGCCGGTGCGGACGAGACCGTGATCATGATGGCGAGCGCTGCCGCGGAGAAGGCCGTGAAGTCCGCCGGCATCGACGCCGAGCTGGTCGACGCCGTGATCGTGTGCACCTCGACGTACGAGAGCATGACCCCGCACGCCGCGCCCAAGGTCGCCATGAACATCGGACGCAACGGCATCGCCGCGTTCGACCTCACCGCCGGTTGCGCCGGCTTCGGCTATGGACTGGCCGTGGCGACGAACATGATTCGTGGTGGGGGCGCCCGTTACGTGGTGGTGGTGGGCGTCGAGCGGATGAGCGACGGAATCGACCCGGCAGACCGCAACACCGCCTTCATCTTCGGTGACGGCGCCGGCGCCGTGGTGGTGGGCCCGTCCGACGAGGGCAACGACGTGGGCCCCGTGGTGTGGGGCTCGGACGGTGAGCAGGCCGACGCCATCCGCCAGACCAAGAACTGGCGCCAGTTCATGGACGAGGCCGCCGAGGGCGCGTCCGTCCAGCCGTACCTGGTGATGGACGGGTCCAAGGTGTTCCGCTGGGCGGCGGTGCAGGTGTCCAAGGTGTGCGCCAAGACCCTCGAGGCCACCGACGTGACTGCCGAGCAGATCCAGGCGTTCATCCCCCACCAGGCGAACGGTCGCATCAACTCGGCCATGGCCAAGCACCTCGGACTCCCGGACTCGGTGGCGATCGCGAACGACATCGAGCAGACCGGTAACACCTCGGCCGCCTCGATCCCGCTGGCCATGGAGGCCATGATGCGGGATGGCCAGGCCAAGCCCGGCGACATCGCCCTGTGCATCGGGTTCGGTGCCGGGCTGTCCTACGCCGGCCAGGTCGTTCGCCTGCCGGCCATGCCGCCGGTCGACTGACACCACCCCGGTTCCGTGTCCGTCACCCCTCGAACAGTCCCTGCCCCACGTAGCCGCCCTCGGGCGCGCCGGGCGGGAGCGCGAACACGGCGGACCCGATCGGGATCGTCCACGTGTTGAGCGCGTCCTGCTCGGCGAGCCGCTGCTGGACGGGGATATAGGTGCGGACCGGGTCGGCCTGATAGGCGGTGAACAGCAGTCCACTGTTGCTCATTTCGCCGCGCTCCGGCGGGTCGTCGTAGTTGTACGGCCTGCGGAGCATGGCCTCGCTCCGATGAAGCTGCCTGGCCCGCGCCATGTGCGACTCGGGCGGGATGACCGGCAGGCCGGTGTCGTCGAGTGCCTCGAAGTCGGCGGGGTCGTGCTCTTCTGTGCCGGTCAGCGGGGCGCCGGTGTCGAGCTTGCGCCCCACGCTGAGTTCGCGTGAGGTCCTGTCGATCTCCTCCCAGGTGTCCATCGTCATGCGGATGCGTCGCAACACGAGCGATGATCCGCCCCGCATCCACCGCTGGTCGCTCCCGTCGGAGAACAGGATCTGGTCGAAGTCCGGATCCTGCTCCTCGCGGGGATTGACGGTACCGTCGAGCTGCCCGAACAGGTTGCGTTGCGTCCGACCGCTGGGGTCGGTGCCCACGGATTTCCGGAACCCGCGCTGCGACCAGCGCTGCTCGGCAACGCCCCGCACCCCGGACGCGAGGATCCGTGCGGCGTGGGAGACCACCAGCGGGTCGTCGGCGCAGATCTGCAACAGCAGGTCGCCCTCGGACCAGCGATCCTCGAGTCGGTCGATCTGCGGGAAGGCCGGCAGTTGTCGCAGCCACGACGGTCGCTTCTCCGGCATCCCGATCGCGTCGAACAGTCCCGGCCCGAGCCCGATCGTCACCGTGAGCCGCGCGGGGTCCTCAGCGAGTTCGGGTTCGAGGTCGGCGAGCGCGCCTCGGCCCTCGGTGAGCCGAGCGGCGTCCTGGGACCAGGCCCGCAGCACGCCCTGCACTTCTGTGCGGGTTGCGCCGCGGGCGATGTCGAATCCCACGAACGCCGCGTGTGCCTGCGGCGCTGTGGTGATGCCGGACTGGCGGGGCCCGTGGAACGGTTCGGTGGCCGCGCCGACGACACGTGAGTCGGCGACGGTCTTCCAGTCGGTGACGGTGTCGTCGTCGACCACTCCCCGCCCCGCGTAACCCGCCGCGCCGCCAATGAGGCCGCCCCCCACCGCGGCCGCGACCCCGCCGGTGAGCAGCGACCGCCGGGACAGACCGCGAGAGGCCTGGTCAGCCATTGTGATCGGCGCCCCCGCCCATGTCCATCTCGCCGTGGCCGCTGTGGTCGCCGCCGACGTACTCTTCTTCGCCGCCCACGAAGTCGCGAGCGGAGACGGTGACGACCTGCTCGCTGCCGTCTCCGAGTTCGAGGGTGAGGACGATCTCCTGGCCCGTGGTGATGGGTTGGGTGAGGTTCATCAGCATGATGTGGTTGCCGCCGGGTTCGAGGACCAGGTCGCCGCCTCCGGGGATCACGAAGCCGTCTTCCTTCTCCTGCATCATCATGCCGCCGCCCCCGGGGACGGTCTCGTGCAGTTCGTGGCTGCCGTCAATGTCGGCGGAGACGCCGGTGAGGTGCACGTCGTCGACGCTGTTGTTATGGATGGTGCCAAACACGCCGCTCATCTGGGTGTCGGTGGCCTTTGCCCAGCCGTCGACGATCTCGACGGTCGGGCCGGTACTGCCGCCGGCGGTCTCCGTGGTGTCGTCGGCGCTGCAGGCGGTGGTGAGGGCGAGCGCGAGCGCGGCGGCCGCGGCAAAGCCGGCGCGTGCGTGGGTACGGGTATGGGTACGCATGGGTGTGGTCCTTGTGAGGTGTGGGTGGCCGCCCGGCAGCGCGTGCGCGTACCGGTGCGGAGGGCGATCACACGGACAAGGGCGGTGCGCGGGTTCCCCCGCGGGCGATAAGGAACTGTCCGCGGGGGGCATCGGCGTCGTAGGAGGTGACGAGCGGGGCGACGACGACGAGGTGCGCCGTCGCGAGCATGGGCATCACCCGGGCCGCCAGCCAGGACAGGGTGCCGGTCAGGACCGCTACGAGCGTGAGCGTGAGGACGATTGCCGCCACATGGGCTCCGAGCATTCCCGGGGTCAGCAGGTCCGCGGAGTGCGCGGACGCCAGCACCTGCCCGTCCATCGCGGCCCGCACGGCAGCGGGGTCCACGACGTGATGGCCGAGTGCGCCGACGGCATGGCCCGAGTGTGAGTGCCCGGAGGCGAGGACCATGTGGACGAGGCCCTGCCCGGCTATGAGCCCGGCGCCGGCGGTAAGGACGGGCGACGACCGACGCGCGCGGGCGGCCGCCACGGCGCCAACCCCGGCGCTGGCTGCGGCCACTGTGAAGATTTGACCGAGCGTCGGCGGGGCTGCCGTCGCTCCCGCTGCCAGGCCGTGCGCGCTGATTCCGAATACACCACTGACCAGCGCCACCACGATGCCCACGGCCGCGGTCACCACGGGTGGGACCTCGGAGCGCAGGCGGTCGGGGGACATGCCTTGATCTTAGTGCGGGCCTCTGACAGGGGCTATTCGGCTGCTCGCTCACCCGCGGATTCGGTGGTCATGACGAGTCGTGCCTGCTCTTCGTCGGCCAGTCCGGCGTCGATCCGGTCGAGCATGTGTGGGCGCAAGTCGGGGAGGTCGTCGATGGGGAACCAGCGGACGTCGGTGTTCTCGCCGTCGGCGGGGTGGGGGTCACCACTGAGGTAGGTGCAGGCAAAGGTGTGGTCGATGTACTGGGCCCGGTCTCCGTTGTCGTAGGTGACCATTCGGGAGACGCCGACCGAGGCGATGCGGTCGACCCGGATGTCGACGGCGGCTTCTTCACGGGCTTCGCGGATCGCGGCTTCAGCGGGGTGTTCGCCGGGGTCCACGATGCCGGTGACGGGCGTCCACCAGCCGTTGTCGCTCCGGCGGACCAGCAGGAGGTGGGCGCCGTCGGGGTGGCGGATGACGGCGGTGGCGCCGGCGAGCCAGAGCGGCGTTGTGCCCACGTGCTTGCGGAGCTCTAGGACAAAGTCGGGGACGCTCATGACCTCAAGCGTATCGGGACGCTGAAATGTGACGATCCCCCGCCGACCGTGTGGTCTGCGGGGGATCGTCGAGCACTAGCCGGTCACCGGGTTAGCGGCGACACGAGCAGAACGTCAGTTCTGCTCCTCGGGCTCGCACTCTTCCTGCTTCATGGAGCCGTTGTCCTTGAGGAAGTCGATGGCCTCCTGCGGCAGGTTACAAACGAGCCCCACGTTGATCGCGGGAAGCGGCGGCAGGCCCGGGATCGCCGGGAGGTTGGAGCCACCAGAGACGGCGAGACCGATGCCGAGGCCGACCGCGGCGAGCGAGCCGACGGCGAGCAGGGGCCCGACGGAGCCGGCGTCGGAGCCAGTGATGTTCGTGACCGAGTCACCGGTCTTGGAGCCGCTCAGCGAGTCCGTCTTGAGCGAATCCGACTTGAGGGAATCCGACTTCAGCGAATCCGACTTCAACGAGTCACTCTTGAGCGAATCCGACTTCAACGAGTCACTCTTGAGCGAATCCGACTTGAGCGAGTCACTCTTGAGGGAATCCGACTTCAACGAGTCACTCTTGAGCGAATCCGTCTTCAGCGAGTCACTCTTGAGGGAATCCGACTTCAGCGAATCCGACTTGAGCGAGTCGCTCTTGAGGGAATCCGTCTTCAGCGAGTCACTCTTGAGGGAATCCGTCTTCAGCGAATCCGTCTTCAGCGAGTCACTCTTGAGGGAATCCGACTTCAGCGAATCCGACTTCAGCGAGTCACTCTTGAGGGAATCCGACTTAAGGGAATCCGTCTTGAGGGAGTCACTCTTGAGGGAATCCGACTTAAGGGAATCCGTCTTGAGGGAGTCAGACTCCAACGAGCCGACGAGCTTTCCATCTCCGTCCAACGATCCCAGGGTGAGCGCGATCCCGGCGAGAGATCCCGTCGGGTTGCCGTCCTCGCCGATAGAGCCCGTCTTGAGCGAATCCGACTTCAACGAGTCACTCTTCAGCAAATCCGTCTTCAGCGAGTCACTCTTGAGGGAATCCGACTTCAGCGAATCCGACTTGAGCGAGTCACTCTTGAGGGAATCCGACTTGAGCGAATCCGTCTTCAGCGAGTCACTCTTGAGGGAATCCGTCTTCAGCGAATCCGTATCCGGAGCGGTCCCCAGCGAATCGGAGGACAGCGTGGGCAGCTCGGAAGATTCCCCACCGGACGAATCGGCTCCAGCATTGATGGCGAGGCCGAGGGCGGCCGAGCCAACCACTGCACCAACGCCGAGACCGAGCTCAACGCTCTGCGCGTTGGCGACGCCCGGCATGGAGCCGAGCGCGAGTCCGGAGGCCGCGATTACGGCTATCATGCGCTTCTTGTTGTTTATATAGAGGTGCCTTCCCTTGTCGTTGACGACCCGGCGACGTGGCTTCTCCCCCTCATCGCCCGGTCCGGGAAGCGGCACTTGGCCACCACCCGTCGGATCGTGTCGTCACTGTATCGGCACTTTTCGTCGCTTTGTTACCTACGTCATCGTTCAGGCACAGCGAATCCATAGCTGAAACCGACAGTCCCGAAGCTGCGCCGAACGGATGGAATGAAGGCCGACACCGCTTTTCGTGCGCCAACCACCGCTTATGCACCGCCCGAATAATGAGCAAATTCTTACATGCCGGAGGCGGGGTCCGCAGTGGTGACGTTCGTCACCTCACGAGAATTTAATCGTCCGCGGCAAGATCTCGTCGCGCGCCGCCTCACACACTGGGCAAACTTGAGGATAATCTCGCATTGACCAGTCGATAAGCCATAGGAGCGCCATGACAGCGAGCAGCACCGGAGTCCAGTTTCCCCGCGAAGCCGACGGCAGCCGCTCGACGGGCCGCCTCGCCAAGCAGGTCGTCGCCGACGCGCTCGCCACCGTCGATCCGTCCGCGGCTGCGCGCGTGCCCAAGATCAAAGACTGGCGCAAGGGCTACATCCAACCCTTCACCGAACTCGTCAGCGTGGGCGTCTCGGACCCGGCGGCGTGGGACGGAGTCGCCCGGGCCGCGCTCGAGTCTCTGCAGTCCCGAATGGTCGGCGTCCACGAGTCAGACGGCCAGCCCGTGGAAACCCCGATGAAGGACTACCTCGTCGTCGTCGATCCCTCCACCACCCCCGGCACCGACATCATCACCGGTACCGCAACTCCCGTACGGGAACTGTCCATCCCCTACCGCGGCGAGGAACCGACCGGCGCCGCGTTACGCGACAGGCTGGACAAGTGGGTCGACGCAGGCGTGATCGAACCCAGTTGCGCCACCGCCCTCAAACTCGTGCAGGACAATCCGGACTGGCTCTCGCTGCCCGGCCGCGCGATGCTCGTCCTGGGCCTCGGCTCGGAGATGGGGCCCGCCGGCCCACTACTCCGCTGGGGCGCCGACGTCCTGGGCGTTGACCTGCCATCGAGCCCCGTGTGGGAGCGATACCGCAACCAGAACTCCACCTTCGCCGGCAAGCTCCACGTTCCCACCGACAACACGGGCAAGCCCGGGATCGACCTCCTCACCCAGTTGCCGGAGCTCGCGGCCTGGGCCAGAACCGCCGCCCCGGCTCCACTCACCGTGGGCAGCTACTTCTACGCCGACGGCGGTACCCACGTGCAACTCTCCTCCGCCGCCGACGCCCTCGTCGTGGACCTGCTGAAGGACGGCACCGCCAACGCCCTGGCCTACCTCTGCACCCCGATGGACACCTTCGTCGTCCCGGCCGACGTCCGCGAGGCGTCTGCTGCCGCCCTCGCGCGACGCAAAGCCACCGACATCAAGAAGCTCGTGGGCGCACTCACCCGCAACAAGGTGTTCCACCGCAACTACCAGCCCGGTAGCGGTCCCGCTGTCCACGACGCACTCGTTCCCCAGCAAGGCCCCAACTACACGCTTGCCAAGCGCGTCCAACGCTGGCGCGCGACCAGCGCTTTCGCCGACGGCCACACCGTGTCCGTCAACGTGGCCCCCGCCACCGACACCCACTCGGTGACCAAGAACAAGATCCTCGCCAGCACCTACAAGGGCGCATACGCGTTCGGCATCGAGATCTTCGAACCCGCCACCTCGTCCGCCATGCTCGCGGCGCTCATGGTCCACGACCTCAACGTGGGCAGACCCGACGTGACGGTCCAGTGGGAGCACGAGTCGTCGGGGGCCGCGTCCGGAGGATTGTGGCGCCAGCCCTACCTGCCCCGGACCGCCCTGCCCGTGGCCGCGGTGATAGGTACCGTCAAGAGGTAAGACCGCAGCCGGACCGACACGCCCGTACCCGGCACTGACACCGAGCCGTTAAGGACGCCGCCATGCCGAACCCCTTCTCCAAGGGCTGGAACTACCTCAAGGCTTCGCTCGACAAGTCGGTCGACGACCACGCTGACCCCAAGGTCCTCGTGCACCAGGCCATGCAGGGCGCTCGCCAGCAGCACAAAGCAGTGGCCGACCAGGCCGCCGCGGTGATCGGCAACGCCAAGCAACTTGAGATCGCCATGGGCACCAAGGCGCGGCAACTCGACGAAGTACAGGGCCAGATCCGGCAGTTACTCCAGGCCGCCGAGAAGGCGCGCGCCGAGGGTGACGAGGCACGCGCGACCCAGCTCGAGTCGCAGGCCGAGCAGCTCGCCAACCGCCTCGTGACGCTTGAGTCCGACCTCGAGAACACCCGCCAACTGCACGGCCAGGCGTTGGATGCGGCCCAGCAGGCTACACACGCGGTAAAGGAATCAGAGCACCGCCTGCAGCAGACCCTGGCGCAGGAAGACCAACTGCTCCTACAGGCCACCCAGGCCGAAATGCAGCACCGGACCGCCGAGTCAATGACCTCGCTGGAAGGCGTCGGCGGCGGCAACTCCCCGACATTCGACGAGATCCGCAACAAAATCGAATCCCGGTACACCACCGCGCTCGGCAAGCAGGAACTCGCAGAGGCAACCGGTTCGCCGTCCGCCGCGCAGGCCGATGCCGCCGCGTTCACCCGCGAGGCCGAAGGCCGGTCGAAGCTCGAGCAGATCCGCGCGTCGATGGGATTGTCACAGGGCTCCACCGATGCAGATGCCGACCGTCAACTGACCGAAGGCGACTCATCGGGACCCACCCTCCCCCGCGACACACGGGAGTAGCACCGCCAGCCGCACAGCTCGGCGGCAGCTTTTGCAAGCGGACGCAACACGCGCCGTAAAGGGCCGGAGTGAACTTTCACTCCGGCCCTTTGTGTTTTTTGGGCGGCCAAGACGGACTGGGCGGCTCGTTCGGCTCGTTCGGCTCGGTCGGCTCGTTTACGCCTGCCGCCGGCGCCCGATTGTCTAGCTCCTTCCCAGTCAGACGCATCGTGTCGGACCCCCTCGCTATAGTTTCTTCAATCGAACATACGGGCGAGCATCCGAGGCGGTGAAGAAGTGCGCAGTGAATCCGAAACCGGTCGCACTACCGAGGTCATGGCGGCGGGGACTCTCGCCCTGGAAGCACTCCACGCCGAGAATCGGGCCGCAGCCGCACGCCTGCGCGCCTGCTACGAACTACACGCGCTCTGCGAGGAATTGCAGACGATTCGCGACATCGAGGCAGGATGGGGGCCAGAATTCGACCAGTGTCCATCGCACGCGGTGGTGGACCCGTTCGACATCGCGTGTGCGGAACTCGTGGCCGTTTACGGGGTTCATCACCACCGCGCCTCAGCAATGCTCAAACTCGCCATCAGCCTGGTTACGGAGTTTCCGGCGATAGTCGAAGCGATGGAATCCGGGCGACTCGACGAGCACACGGCCAACATGCTTGCCCGGCACATGCGCACCGTGGATCTGCCGTATCGAGGCGACGTCCACCGGGCAGTCATCAACTGGCTGATGGGTGCCATTGACTCCGGCAAGCGGCCCGGGCGCCGAGCCATTCTCGACGAGACCGACCGCATCATCTCCGCACACGATCCCGAGGGCGTTCTCCTACGTCGTAGCCAAGCGGTTCGGGAGAGGAATGTCCGCATCAGTCGCGACGTGGACGGGATGTCCACGCTCCGTGCGTACATCACCACCGCTGAGGCCCGGGCTATCGAAATGCTCGTCCAGAAGGCTGCTGCCGCCCAGAAGGAGCGCGAGAAGGAGGAGCGTCTCGCCGCGGCCCGTGACCCCGACGCTCCGACGCTCGACGCCACAGCCATCCGCGGAAACGACGAACTCCGCGCGGACGCCTTGGTGGACCTTCTCCTCGGCCCCCTCAACTCCGCATCTACCACACCGGGCACCGCGGCAGCGGGAGTTGCAGGCGTAGGTGGGGGCACGGCCGAGGGCCAGGCCGGAGTCCAGATACGCCCCAACATCACCGTTCTCGCGCCGTTAAGTCCGGCTGGAGAGCCAGAAATCTACCTACCCCGCGGCGGCCCCGAGGCGATCGATGCACTCATTGCCCTGCTAGCTCGAAGCGTCGGCGCCACCATCCAGGTTCCCGAAACCGAACCAGGAACCGCCGATTCACCAAGTGGTTCGCGTCGGTACCGGCTCAATACCGAACTAATCCGTCGGGTCCGGCTCAGAGACGGCACGTGCAGACACCCGGGCTGCTCTGTGCCCGCCGACAACTGCGACGTTGACCATGCCCGCCCCTTCGACCACTCCGACCCGGAGAGCGGCGGCCTGAGCGTCGAGAGCAACCTCATGTGCTTGTGTCGACGCCATCACCGGTTCAAGACATTCCACGGCTGGCGGTATCAACTCGAGCACGATGGCAAGCTCACCGTTCGGACTGATACCGGCCACACGGTCACCACTGACCCCGCAGGCCCCCTGGCACGCTGGCGACAACAGCGCGCCACAAGCGCGGCGGCCGCTACCAGTTCGGATCCCGCAGCCAACGGCCTGTACGTCCCCATAGACCGCCCCTGGCTTTCGCCCCGACCCCGCTCGACCGCCTGGTTCCGCCGCGCCCACAGACTGGCGGCCGAACGGCTGGCGAACTCCGCTCCCCCTCCCCCGCCTCGCGGCGAGGACCCGGATGCGGACCCGCCGCCCTTCTAGTCGATCCGGCGACGGACGCACCGAGAGGTCAGCGATGCTTGAGGAGAACCGCCCGGATTCCCTCGTGGAAACCATCCCGCAGCCGGACCCGCTGCTGTTCGGTGAGAGTGAACTCGTTGAGCATCTGGCAGGCGAACTGCAGCAGTGGACGATCGATCGCGGGCGGGAGAGTCCCTCCCGAGAGCAGATGTGCCTTGTCACGCTGCTCGTCGTCCGCTGCTTGCTCATACCACCAGGTCGCGTACTGCTGGCCCACGTCAAAGGGAGTCTGCTCCCCGGACGAAGTCCACACCTCCTCCGACAGTGGCACGAACTTCGACCGCAGGGGACGACGGTGCGGCGCCATCATCGACGGACTCGGACGCGACGCACCGTTCGACGGCCCGCCGTGGGTCAGCGATTCAGCGGACACAGGGTCGCGCTCCTCTTCGCCTGGTGCCAGAGGAGCCTCGTGGGCGGGCTCGGATTCTGTTGGCTGGGCAACCTGCCGTGGAGCCGGCCCGGGTTTGGGGCCGGGCGTCGGCGCAGGCCTCGTTGCGGGGTCCGATGACACCGGCTTCGCGCCAGTCCCCGCGGTCGACGTGGGCGGCCTCGACGCGGAGCGCGCGGAGGGCGCGGAGCGCGCGGAGGGCGCAGCAGACGCAGGGGACGCGGGGCGCGCGTGGGGCACCGAAGCGGCATCGCTCGACGTCCCGGCCTCCGGCGCGGGCTGACCGGTCTCCTCCAGAACAGCGCACTCCTGCTCATCCGCGGCCAATTCCTCGGCGTCGGCGGCCCGCTCCTCGTCGGCGATGGTCAGGCGAGCTTCGTCAGCGACCGACGTCGCGGCAGCCCGGTCGGACCGCAGGTCAACCTCGACCATTCCCACCGACTCCTCGACCGCTGGATCGCGAGCCTCGTCACCGGGATGCGCGGGAGGCTGAGGTGCGGCCTTCACCTTGGGCGGGATCGGCCCCTCGAGAACCCGGATCTGCATGGCGTCATGGAAATCGGTCCGGGGATCGAGCACCGTCGTGGTGTCACAGGCATGACGCAGGGCGGAAGAGATGGAATCCCAGCCGAAACCGACCAGGTGCATCCGCACACCGGCGTCTACGGCCACGCGGACGCCCGGAATCATGTCGGCGTCGCCCGTCACCAGGACCATGTCCGAGCACTGCCCCTTGTAAGCGGCCTGGATCATGTCCGCGACCAGGAGAGTGTCCACGGCCTTCTGCGTCCGCCGGTCACCCCACTCGATCAACTGCCCGGTGCGCAGTTGCACACCCTCGATAACCCGGAGTGTGCGCTGATAACGATGCGGGCCCGAGTCCGGAATGCCGTCGTACCAGTTCTGCCTCTGGACAGGCTGGTCCACGAGACCGTGGGCGACATGATCTAAACGGTGCACGACCGTGGCCAGGGATATTTCCAACTGGCCTCGCGCTCCCTCCTCCCATGAGTTGTAAAAGCTAGCGAGTAGATAAGACGTATCGACTAGGACGAGAGTCCGTTCGAGCATGATGATCACTGCCTGTTCTGTTTGTCTTCGTTGACTTCCAGCATGCCGCAGGGCGGACTACCCCGCAGGAGCCGCCGCCGAACTATGTCAGGAGCCCCACATGTCACACGCTTCCAGTACCCCGGGAGACCTCAGCGGACGAGTCGTCCTCGTCACCGGCGCAGCCCGCGGGCAGGGCCGGGCGCACTGCGAGGCGTTTGCCGCCGCCGGCTGTGATGTGATCGCCCTCGACCTCTGCCGCGACATCGACACCGTCCCCTACCCGATGGCCACCACCGAGGACCTCGAGGCCACCGCCGAGGCCGTCCGCGCGCTGGGCCGGAGGTGCATCACGGGAACCGTGGACGTACGCGATCTCCCGGGGATGAAGGAGGCCGTGGACGCTGGCGTCGCCGAGCTGGGTGGGTTGGACTTCGTCATCGCCAACGCTGGCGTCTCACCCCAGCCCGTGGCGACCTGGGAACGCACTGAGGACGAGTGGGACACCACCATCGATATCAACCTCAAGGGCACCTGGGTGACGACAACGGTCGCGATCCCCCACATCTTGGCCACCGGCCGGGGTGGCGCACTGGTCCTCATCAGTTCGATGGTCGCCCTACGCGGCGGCTCGTTCACGGCGAGCTACTCGACCTCCAAGTGGGCGGTCCGCGGGCTGGCCAAGGCGCTGGCCGGGGAACTCGGCTTCTCGAACGTCCGCTGCAACTCGATACACCCGGGCAACGTTCGTACGCCGATGATCGACAACCCGTCGATGATCGCGATGATGTCCGGAGGCGAGGGCACCACACTCGAGGACACTGCGGAGACCTTCAGTGGCATGAATCAGATGCCCCAGCCGTGGGTCGAAGCATCCGCGATCGCGTCGATGGCGGTCTACCTGTGTAGCGACGCGGGCGCGGGCATCACCGGCGCGTCGATCCCGGTGGACCTGGGTGGTAGCGAGAAGTTCGGACGCTGATCCACCCCCGAAAGACGCACGGCCCGCCCCTCGGCTGAGAGGCGGGCCGTGCTCGTTCCCGGCCGACCGGCCGGGATCCTGGAAGATCAGGCCTTCGGGGCAGGGTTCACCGGTCGGGGAACGCTCAGCGTGGAACCGGTGGCGGTCCACACCAGGCTCCAGAAGATGTCGACGACCGGCTGGATGGCCTCGAGAAAGAAGTCGTTGGCATTGCTCATGTTGTGTCCCCTTATGATTCGTACTTCTGCGTACTGCAGGCGTATGCGTATGCGTACTGAGTCGTACTGACGTATCCGTCGGTGTCGTACTCCCCACGTGATGAACCGTATGTCGTCACGAACCCGTCCGACGTTACACAACCGTGACAATTGTTACCTCATTCACCTTCTCCGGCGCTGGCCAGAGACGGTAAAACGGCGTGAATTCCGCACCACACCCACGGGCATCGGGCCCCTCAACCCCGTCGACCACCGGATTTTTTCTACGCAAACCCCTACCTACGCGACCGTAACTTACGGTACCGTAGCTTTATGGCAATCACGGACATCCCTGAATTCGCACACCTCTCCGATGCGGACATCGAAGCCCTCGGCGCCGAGCTCGAGCAGATCCGGCAGGACATCATCGGCTCGCTGGGTGAGCGCGACGCCGCCTACATCCACAACACGATCCGCTTCCAGCGCGCCCTCGAGGTCGGGTCCCGACTGCTGTTGATGGCCGGCTCGCGCAACAAGACCGCCTGGGCGATCGGCGCCGGCTCGCTCGGCGTCTCCAAGATCATTGAGAACATGGAGCTCGGGCACAACATCATGCACGGGCAGTGGGACTGGATGAACGACCCCGAGATCCACTCCACCACCTGGGAGTGGGATATCGTGGGCACCGCCGAGCACTGGAAGCAGACCCACAACTACGTGCACCACAAGTACACGAATATCGTCGGGATGGACGACGACGTCGGGTACGGCGTGCTGCGAGTGACACGCGATCAGCGCTGGCACCCCTTCTACTACGGGAACGTCGCCTACAACACGGTGCTGGCGCTGTTGTTCCAGTGGGGCGTCGGTATCCAGCATCTCGAGCTGGGCAAGGTCGCCAAGGGACGCGACGACCGCGCGGAGACCAAGCGCAAGATCGCCACCTTCGCCAAGAAGGCCGGGCGCCAGCTCGCCAAGGACTATGTGCTCTACCCGGCACTGTCCGGCAAGGGCTGGAAGTCCACCGCCACCGCCAACCTGGTGGCCAACGGCATCCGCAACGTGTGGACCAACGCCATCATCTTCTGCGGCCACTTCCCCGACGGCGCGGAGAAGTTCACCAAGAAGGACCTCGCCGAGGAGACCCAGCCCGAGTGGTACCTGCGACAGATGCTCGGGTCTGCCAACATCACCGGCGGTCCGGTCGTCGACTTCCTGTCGGGCAACCTGTCGTACCAGATCGAGCATCACCTCTACCCGGACATGTCATCCAACCGCCTCGCGGAGGCTGCTGTGCGGGTGCGCGCGGTGTGCGATAAGTACGACCTCCCGTACGTGGCGGGACCGCTGCCGGTGCAATACGCCAAGACCTGGCGCACTATCGCCAAGATGTCGCTGCCCAACCACATGCTCAAAGACACGACGGACGACGCCCCCGAGACCCGCTCCGAGCGGATGTTCGCGGACCTGCCCACGCCGCTGCCGTCGACCGAGGGCAAGCGTGCGGGACTCAAGACCGCGATGAAGTTCAAGCGCAGCCAGGCGTCCAGCAACAGCTCGGCAGCTGCCTGACACACACACTGCCGCCACTCACGCCACGCCCCGTCACCGAAATCGGTGACGGGGCGTGGCGTGATTCCGGCGCCGTCAGTGGTGATGCGGCGATAGGCTTGCCCCCGAGTCGATGGAAGTCGACGACAACCGGCGCTACACCAGTCGAGCCGGATGCCACGTGTCACACGACGACGGGAGCCCCCATGGAGGACCGGCGCATGCTCATCGCCGACTCAGCGATCGAGGTCGTGGCGAGAGACGGTGTCCGAGCCCTCACCCACCGCGCCGTGGACTCCGAGGCCGGACTGCCATCAGGCTCCACCTCGTACTACTGCCGCACCCGCGCGCAATTGCTCGCACTCACGGTGGACCGACTCACCTCGCTCCTGCGTGGTTTCGTGGAGGTGTCCGGCATCCAGGAGCTCGCGTCATCGGATGCGGACGACGTACTCAAGCAGCTCACCCGCATGATCGACGGCCTCCTGGCCGACTACCGCGGTGAGCTCGCTGCCCGGTCCTCGCTCATCATGGAGCTCACCGGCAAGGAGGACACGACCGACCTCGTGGCCTCCCTGCTAGATCCGAGCGATCTCGCCGGCGCTCTCGATGCCGCGGGCCTACGCGACCCGGCAACGGCCGCGATGGACCTGCTCACCGTCTACGAGGGTCTGCTCTGGGAGCGCACCGTCGGCAGGCTCGCCCAGGACCCGATTGATCACGAGCACGACGCCGAGATCCTCGGCGCCGTGCTCGCACGTCACGAGCATCGCGGCCCGCGCAACCTCTTCGGTCTACGCCGCTGACGTCGCACACGGGCCCATCGCTAGTCCGCGATCGCCTCGAGAGGCCCGGTCTTTGCCGCCCGGTGCGCGGGCCAGAGTGACGCCAGGACACCGACGAACGCCGAGGACAGCAGGACGATGCCGATGCTGCCCCACGGGATCGTGGTCTCGGTCAGTCCACTGTCGGCCAACACGGTGACGAACGCCCATCCCAGGTAGACGCCCACCGCCGCGCCGATCAACGCCCCGAACACGGCGATCTGCGTCGACTCGAGGTTGATGGTCCGCCGGACCTGGGAACGCTGCATGCCCACCGCGCGGAGCATGCCGATTTCCGTGCGCCGCTCGATCACCGACAGCGCCAGGGTGTTGACGATGCCCAGCACTGCGATCACCAGGGCCAGCCCGAGCAGCGCGTAGATGATCGACAGCAGCTGGTCGATGTCGCCGGACTGCACGTCGATGTACTGCTGCTTGCTCTGCACCATCGCGATGGGGATCTCGGTGAGCTCGTCCGTCACCGCCGTCTGCGTCTCCTCCGGAGACACCCCGTCCGCGGACCTGGCCAGCACGATGAACGTCGACCGGAGGTTCTCCGGCACGAGCTTCTCGTAGACCTCCATACCGGTGTAGAAGGGGCCGAGGATCTGGGAGTCCTCGTACACTCCGGTCACGCGGAGGGTGGACTCGGCGCCGTCGGGGCCGACGAGAGGCACCTGAGCCCCCATTGTCCACCCCTTGTCCCGGGCCACGGAGCGCGAGACGACCAAAGAGTCGGCCCCCGGCTGCAGTGATCCGTCGACGACGGTGGCGTCGATCATCTCCTCGACGGGCCCGCCCGCGGCCGACAGTGCCTGGGGTTCCCCACCCAGGAGGCCGAAGCCGAAAGCCAGCCAGGCCACCTCGCCCACCTCGTCGAGGTCCGCGATCTGCTCCTCGATTCCGGCGGGCAGCGGGGTGGGCGGACCCTGTGACGCGACGCCCTGGACCACCACCTCGGCGTTGATGTTCTGGTCGATGACGCCGCTGACGCTCTCCTTGGTGGTGGCGCCGAGCGTGCCGAACGCGGCCACCAGAGTGAGTCCGAGGGTGAGGGCAAAGGCGGTGGCGGCGGTCCGGCGGGTGTTGCGGCCGGCGTTGGTGGCGGCGAGCCTGCCGATGGCACCGAAGGGCGCGCCGATTACCCGGCCGATCCCACCGGCGATGGGCTTGGCCAGGGCGGGCATCACGAGGAAGCTGCCGATGATCAGCGCGGCGGCACCCACGCCGACGGTGATGGCGCCGGACTTGGTGGTGTCCTGCCAGGTGCCGATCAGTGCCAGCATGACCCCACTGATCACGGCCAGGATCCCGACAGCGGTGCGCCAGGTGCCACCGGCCTCGGCGGCGGTGGCACCCACCCGCATGCCCTGGACCGGTGCCACACGTCCGGCGCGGCGCGCGGGCGCCCAGGCGGAGAACACGGTGACGACGAAGCCCAGCACCAGCGGGGTGAGGACTGCCATCGGGGTGAGCGCGAGAGCTCCGGAGGGGATCCCCAACTCCAGGGCCTCGAGCACGACGAAGATCAGCCTGGCCAGGCCGAAACCCGTCACCACACCGATCGCGGAGCCGACGAGCCCGGTGAGGGCGGCCTCGATCATGACCGACCGGGTGAGCTGGCCGCGAGAAGCGCCGATCGCACGCAGCAGCGCGAGCTCACGCAGTCGCTGGGCGACCAACATCGAGAAGGTGTTGTAGATGATGAACGTGCCGACAAGCAGCGCGATCAGCCCGAAGGCCACAAAGAAGTAGTTGATGAAGTCCAGGATCGTGGACAACTGCTGGGAGAGCTTCTCCTTGACCTCCTCTCCCGTGGAGACGTTGTAGTCGGGGAATTCGGCGGCGAGGGTGTCCCGGATCTCGTCCTGGCTGACCCCGGGTTCGGCGCGGACGGAGACGTTACTGGCGTTCTCGCCGTCGGTGAAGAGGGCGCGGGCCCGGTCGGAGGAGAAGCCGACGCCCACGTAGCCGCCGGCGTCGGTATCGCTGGTGTAGGCGCCCACGACGGACACCTCGAGCATGCCCTGCGACACGGTGTAGACCTCTGCGGTGTCGCCGAGGGCGAGGCCGGCCTTGTCGAGGACGGGGGCGGGGAGGACCACCTCGTCGTCGGCGGCGGGGGCACGTCCGTCGGTGAGGCGGTTGCTGCTGCCGACCGCCTCCTCCGGCTCCGCCCAGGCCAGCCCCTCGGAAGGCGCGCCGCCCGACTGATAGGGGGTGCCGTCTGCATTGAAGAGGACGACGGTCCCGGAGATACCGGGGGTCGCCGCGTCGACACCGGGCAGATCCAGGACTTTCTCCGCCACATCGAACGGCACCCCCACGCCGCGGGGATCCTCCGGTTCGATCATGGCGGACAAGTCCTCGGTGCCCTGGTCGAGCAGCCCGTCGAACGTGCTCTTGAGAGTGGAGGTGAAGACCAGGGAGCCGGTGACGAACGCGGTGCCCAGCACGACCGCCAGAACGGACAACACCAAGCGGAGTTTGTGCGCGCTGATGTTGCGCACAGAGACGCGCACCATCGGCCGCGCGTGGTTCGGGGCGTGGTCACCGGCGTGCCCGCCCGCGGACCGTGCGTGGCGCGCCTGGTGTCTCGCGGAGGCCATCATTGCTCCTCGAGGGCGCCCATGGCGGCCAGGATCTCGTCGGCGGTGGGGTGCTCGAGTTCGCGCACGAGGCGCCCGTCGGCCAGCAGCAGAACGCGATCGGCGTAGGTGGCGGCGCGCGGGTCGTGCGTCACTATCACCACGGTCTGACCGAAATCGTCGGCGGCGCTGCGCAGGATGGACAGCACCTCGGCGGAGGAGGTGGAGTCTAGGTTGCCGGTGGGTTCGTCACCGAACAGGATGTCGGGCCGGCCCACGAGCGCGCGGGCGCAGGCAACACGCTGCTGCTGGCCGCCGGACAGCTCCGACGGCCGGTGTGAGAGCCGGTCGCCGATGCCGAGGCGCCCGATGACCTCGTCAAACCAGTCACGGTCGATACGGTGACCGGCGATGTCCTGCGGCAGAGTGATGTTCTCCTCGGCCGTCAGGGTGGGCACGAGGTTGAAGGACTGGAACACGAACCCGATGCGGTCCCGCCGCAGCGCGGTGAGCTGCTTGTCCGGCAGTCCCACGATCTCGGTGTCGCCGATCCGGACCGATCCGGCGGTGGGTCGGTCGAGACCCGCCATGCAGTGCATGAGAGTGGACTTTCCGGAGCCGGAGGGGCCCATGATCGCGGTGAACCGTCCGCGTTGGAACGTCGCGCTGACGCGGTCCAGGGCGCGGACCTCGGTCTCCCCCTCGCCGTATGTCATGACGAGGTCGGTGGCGATGGCAGCGGGGGCCGCGGCGTCGGGCTGCTGGTCGGGCTCGGACTGGGTGGTCATGTGCTCCCTCAAGATCATGATGGTCGTTCTAAAGTCTGCAGGAATTCGGAGCGGATGCCGATAGTGGATTGCCCGGATATTCACCCTGATCCTGCGCACCGGGCCAGGCGTCGAGAACCCGCCGGGTCGTGAAGCAGCGTTCCTCGCCGGAGACGGGGTCGGTGAAGGCGATCGATTCAGCCAACAGCTGGAGAGGGTCCGAGAAGTCGTCGGGCTTCACGTCGAGGATGTCCGGGTAGAGGTCGTCGCCGAGGATCGGGGTGCCGAGGGCGTTCATGTGCACGCGCAACTGGTGGGTGCGGCCGGTCGTGGGTTGGAGGCGGTAAAGCCCGATCCGCGCCGTGCCGGTGCCGCGGGTGGCGAGCAGTGTGATGCGGGAGTGGGCGTCGGGCTCGCCGTCGACCTCGACCGCCTGGAGGATCCCGCGCGTCTTGAGGATCCGGCTGGACCGTTCCTGCACCTCGGGAGTGCCTTCGGGGGCGGGGGCCACGGCGAGGTAGGTCTTGGCGACGCGCCGGGCGGCGAAGAGATCCTGGTAGACGCCCCGGTAGGCGGGGTCGGCGGTGAAGACCAGCACGCCCGCGGTGAGCCTGTCGAGCCGGTGCGCCGGTGCCAGGTCCTCCATCCCGAGGTCACGGCGGAGCCTGACCAGCGCGGTCTCGGTGACGTGCCCCGCGCGGGGGGTGGTGGCGAGGAAGTGCGGCTTGTCGACGACGACGAGGCGGTCGCCGGAGTGCAGTACCTCGATCCGAAAAGGCACCGGGATCTCGGGCTCCGGGGTCCGATAGGTCCAGACGTCCATCCCCCGGTGCCGCCGGGTGGCGTCGGTGACGGGTTCTCCGCGGGCCGTGACCACCTGGCCTGCCTCGAGGGCGGCCTCGAGTTCGGCGAGCCGGTCGGGGAAACGACGACGGAGCTCTTCCGGGATGCTGCGGGGCCCCTGTCCGGGGTCAGCCAGTCGGATCCGGACCGGGTCCACGCCCTCGCGCAGTGGCAACGGGCGTCGCGGACGCCCGCGACCACGCGGGTGTTCGGGCTTCGGCATGTGCCGAGTCTAGTCGCTGGGTTACACTCACCTGCGCACCATTCGCCCCACCAGCCTCTAGAACCACGGGAGCAACCATGATCGAAGCCGTCGTCGACTTCTTCCTCTTCGGCCCCGGCCGCGCAATCCTCCCCGCGTTCCAGGGCAGCTTCAACCTGGCTTACCCGCCCAACGCGCCGTTCCCTGACGAGTTCTGAGACCGCCCCCTAAAGCGTCGAGCACTCTGACGCTCGGCGGTAGGCTCTGAAGTTATGGCTTCACTTGAGAACACCGTCGTCGTCGGCGTCGACGGCTCCGCCGCCTCTACAGGCGCGGTCGCCTACGCCGCACACACCGCCTCGACCCGGGGCATCCCGCTACTGCTCGTGACCACTTACACGATGCCGGCGGCGATGTTCGCCGAGGGGATGCTCCCGCCGCAGGCCGTCTACGACGAGCTCGAACGCGAGTGCCAGCCGATCATCGAGGATGCTCGCGCCAGCGCGCTCAAGGTCGCGCCCGAGATCGAGGTTTCCCACGCGATCATCGAAGGAAACCCCGCGCAGGCGCTCATCGACTACTCCCGCAAGGCCAAGCTCATCGTCCTGGGTTCGCGCGGCCTCGGCGGGATCAAGGGCATGGTCCTCGGGTCGGTCTCGGCGGCCGTGGCCAGCCACGCGTTCAGTCCCGTCGTGGTGACCCGCGAGGACACCGACGACATCGACCGCACCGGCCCCGTCGTGGTGGGGATCGACGGCTCCGAGGTCAGCGCCAAGGCCACCGAGTGGGCGTTCGCCGAGGCCTCCGCACGCGATGCCCGGCTCATCGCCGTGCACACCTGGATGGACCCGCAGGTCCAGGCGGCTGCAGCTGGTATCTCCCTCACCGAGGAGGACTGGAACCAACTCGAGGAACAGCAGCTCCAGACCCTCTCCGAGCGCCTGGCGGGCTTCTCCGACCGCTACCCGGACGTCAAGGTGGAGCGGTTCGTCACCCGCGATCGCGCGGTACGGGCACTCGTCGAGCAGTCGGAGAACGCCCAGCTCGTCGTCGTCGGCTCCCACGGTCGTGGCGGTTTCGCCGGCATGGTCCTCGGATCCACCTCGCGTGCACTCCTGCAGGCCGCGCCCTGCCCGGTGATGGTCGTCCGTCCGGAATCGCTCTCGTGAGCGGCACAGAAGGCGTCGACACCGGTGGGGTCCGCATCCGGCGCGACACCGTCGCGTCCCGATTCGAGATCCTGATGGACGACGTGGTTGCCGGATATGCCGACTACCAGGACGGAACCGACGGCATCCGCACCTTCCCCCACACCGTGGTCGCCACGGAATTCGGCGGACGCGGCCTCGCCGGTCAACTGATCGGGGAGGCTCTACGGGCGACGAGCGAAGAGGGCCTTAAGGTCCGGCCGACCTGCTCGTTCGTCGATCGGTACCTCCAGAAGAACCCTGACTCCGCCGTTCTCGCCTGACACGGTCGCGCCGGGACACCGCCAGGTAACAAATGAGCGACGTTTAAACGCACGACTCGCGCCTCCGGAAGCGATCACGGGTTTTGCATGTTCTCCTGTAGAGGTGGCCCGCACGGGTCACGAAAAACTCTCGGAAAGGACCCATCATGCTGTGGAGCATCATCTCCTGGATCATCGTCGGTGGCCTCGCAGGCTGGATCGCCTCAATGATCATGGGTAAGAACGCCCAGATGGGGTTCGTCGCCAACGTCATCACCGGCATCGTCGGTGCCTTCGTCGTCGGCTTCATCGTCTCGCTCCTGACCGGAGGTGGCGGTATGCCGGAGGCCTTCTCCATCTGGGGCTTCGTCGCAGCCATCATCGGCGCATGCCTGCTCATCTTTATCGTCTCCGCCGTACGCGGGCGAGGCCGCACCAGGGTCTGACCTGGGCTTAGCCCCGAGACACTCTTCCGGCCCGGCCCCGAACAATCGGGGTCCGGGCCGGAGGTCCCTCGGGCCACAGCTTTTCGCACGAGAGAAAGGATCCACCATGGGTTTCTTGGACAAGGCCAAAGATCTCGCGGGTAAGAACGCGGACAAGGTCGACTCAGCCATTGACAAAGCCGGCGACCTGTTCGACGAGAAGACCGGCGGCAAGCACGCTCAGCACACCGACAAGGTGCAGGACAAGGTCGGCGACTACTTGACCGGCGACCGCGCTCAGAACCCCGAGCCCGGCGCCTGATCGCCCAGTCGACCCCGAGCTGACAAGCACGGCAGTGGGGAGCCGGTGCCACCAGGTGTGGCACCGGCTCCGTCGTGTCCGCAGTCACAGCCGATAGTCTGTACCGGTGACGAGTACACGGTCGACCAAGCCCGGGCCGCGGGAGCGGCTCCTGGCCACGGCGACCCGTCTGTTCTCGACGGACGGCATCCGGGCGGTTGGGATCGACCGGATCCTGCGGGAGGCCGGGGTGGCCAAGGCCAGCCTCTACAACACCTACGGATCCAAGGATGAGCTCGTGGTGGCCTACCTGCGCTCGGTCGCCGAACGGGACCGCGAACTGTGGCGGCGTCGCGCCGAACTGGCGCCCGACGCCCGCGGCCGCATCCTCGCGTTGTTTGACATCGTCCGCGAGCGGGTCGAGCCCGGTACCCCCGGCTCGTGTCACATGGCGGCGGCCATCGAGTTCCCGGGCACCGCCACCGACGGCGAACGCGCCATCCGCGCCGCCGTGTCGGACCAGCGAGAGTGGATCGCGGAGACCCTACGGTCAGAACTGGCCGGGATGGGCCTCGAGGACCCGGACAACATCAACGATCTGGCCGATCGGCTGGCGATCCTTCACGACGGCTCCGTTACCGCCGCGATGCTCGGCGAGGTGCAGACCACCGCGATGACCGCCCGCAGCATGGCTGAGCTCATCCTGGGGATGGTCACGGACCCCTCATGAAGCAGCTGTCAGGTCCGGCCCGCCTGATGAACCCGGCCGGCGAACTGCTCATCACGATCGGCGTCTTGCTGGCGCTGTTCGTCTTCTACCAGGTGTGGTGGACCGGGCTGGATTCCGCGCGCGCGCAATCCGCCGCCGACGCCGAACTCGACAGCCGTTGGTCCGGCGGCGCCAACCCGCGGATGGGCGGCCGCTACCCCGACGTCGGCCCGCTCGACGGCACCGCCTTCGCCCGCCTCTACATTCCTGCCTTCGGCTCCGACTACCGGTTCGCTGTGGTCGCCGGGACCAGCGACGCAGCCCTCGACATCGGGCCGGGCCACTACACGGAGACGCAGGGGCCGGGCGAGCCCGGGAACTTCGCGGTTGCCGGGCATCGCGTGGGCCGGGGCTCCCCGTTCAATGACCTCGACGCATTACGACCGTGCGACGCCCTCGTCTACGCCACCGCCGACGACTGGCTGATTTACCGAGTGCTGCCGTTCGATGCGCCCGACACCGCCACAGCGCAAGCGCAGGCCGCCGAA
Source organism: Dietzia alimentaria 72 (assembly GCF_000226215.1). GTDB lineage: Bacteria > Actinomycetota > Actinomycetes > Mycobacteriales > Mycobacteriaceae > Dietzia > Dietzia alimentaria. The sequence continues at coordinate 66,213 of NZ_AGFF01000012.1, read as the reverse complement.
TGCCTGCCGGACCACCTCGCCCGGCGCGCCACGACCGGCGCATACGAGGGGCTGTCCGGAATCTCGGTGGTGCGCCCGCAGGACGTGTCGGTGATCGACGCGCAGCCCGGAACTCCCGGCCCCGCCACCCCTGACATGCTGCCCTTGGCCACGCTCACCACCTGCCACCCGCAGTACTCGGCGACCGAGCGGCTCGTGGTCCACGCCGTGCTGGAGCGGTCCGAGCCCCGCGTCGACGGCGTGCTCCCCGTGGAACTGGGGCGTTGATCAGGATGTACGCGTGGCTCTTCCGTCAACTCCCCGGCCCCACCCCCGTGCGCGTCCTGCTGGCGATCCTGCTGGCGGTAGCAGTGTTCCTGCTGTTGATGGAGGTTGTGTTCCCGGCGGTTGAGCAGCTACTCCCCCACACCGAAGTGTCGGTAACCCGCGACGGCGCCTAGGCGTACGCGTCACGCGCGATAGAGGGAGCCGCTAGTCCGCGATACGCGGTGCCACCAACTCGGCGATCCGCTGAGTCTTGACCGACTGCTCCTGCGTGGACTGCACCGCCAGCACCTGCTTGCCGCGGGCCACCACCACCAGAGCGCCGCCCGGGCCCCCGGACCGGCCACCGGTCCATCCGCCCTCGACGTCGGAACGGTCGGTCACGTCGACGGGCGCGGTCTCGTCCACGAGTTCTCTCGCGCGTTCCTCGGAGGCCAGCGTGTGCACGGTGGTCGTGAGCTGCACCGCGCCATCGGTGCTGTAGAAGAAGCACGCGGCGGGGTCCACTCCGTCGTCTATGCGCACGTCGGCGACCTTCTCACCGTTGAGAGCCTCGACTTCGTCGGCCGACAGGTACGGGCAGTCGGCGTCGCTGGTTGGCGCCACCTCCGCCAGTTCCGGTTCGGAGGCCTCCGTCGGTGCCGTGCGGATGGTCCCCATCTCGGGTGCCGGCTCGGGATCGCCACCGCATCCGGCGAGGACACCGAAAAGGACTACGGACAGTGACGCGATGACGCCGGTGGAGGAAGTGCGCATGCCCTTCAGGATAGAGGCCCCTGCGATCGATACAGTGACACACAGCTAGTGACAGTCGGACAGGGAGGTTGGCCATGGAGCGCTCCGCCGTCGAGATCTCCACGGCTGACCCTGGCGTCGACCGTCGCCGGGCACTGCGGGCGGCGATCTCCGGCGCGGCCCTCGACCTGGTGTTGGAACACGGAATCGACGACGTCACCGTCGACCAGATCGCCCGGGCCGCCAATGTCTCCCGCCGAACCTTCTTCAACTACTTCCCGTCGAAGGTCGCCGCCTGCATCCCCCGGACCCCGCCGCCGGGGCCGGAGGCCGTGGAAGAATTTCTGACGGACCACTCCGTGCCCACCATGCCGGCGCTGGCCCGCCTCATGTGGCACCAGGTCTCGTACGCTCGCCACCACAGCCGGGACTTTGACCGATTCCACGACATATGGCGGCGAGAGCAGGGCATCCGTGCGGAGGTCCACTCGGTCCTGGCGCGCAACGAGAAGAAGCTGGCGGAAATGGTGGCCGCGCGCGAAGGGCGTGCTCCGGGGTCGGTGGAAGCAGCCACTGTCGCGGCGGCCGCCATCGCAGTGCTGCGCGTGGCGGTGGAGCGGTGGCGCACCGACGAGTCCGGGTCCTTGTTGGAGTTGCGGATCCGGGACGCGTTCGAGGCGGTCTCCCTGTCCGTGGCGTTACCCGACGACCGCCACCACGCCGGGGACACCGAGGGGGGTCGACGTAGGATCGCTCCATGCGATCGCTGCGATCCCGGCCGGCGCCAGGACACCGAAGGACCGGGCACCGGGTGACACTGGGCGTCGTCGCCCTCACAGCGGCGGTAGTCGTCTCGGCGTGCACCGCATTCGACGCCTCCAACAACGACGACGCGGGCCCGCCTCGGCTGACGCCACACCCTCAGCCTGACGTGGCCGCCGCCATGGTCGACAGCATCTCCGCTCCCGGCACCGCGCTGAATGCCTGCACGCTCCTGGATATGACGACCGGTGAGATCATGGATCTCACCGGGGCGGACATGCCCGAGGTGGATCCGATCGGGTCGGGCGATCTGGGAATGGTGTGCATCTACGGCGGCCCCGGATCACCCGAGCGGGCCGGGGCCGAACTCTCCACTTCAGCCGAGACGGAGCCGGATTCGACCCCCGCAGCCACCACGACCACCACCTCCGTCGCCGACGCTTCCTCCACCAATGCCGGCGGGACGAGCGCACCGGGCGACGCCACCACGACGCCCGTGTTCGATCCCGAGATCGTGCCCGACACGTTCGCCGCCGGGGTCGTCAAACCGCGCGGAGGCGCCGGAGCGGCCTTGGCTGAGCAGGCCACCCTGTTGGGCGTGCGCTATGCGTGCTCCGGGATCCGGGGCGCGAAGGTGGCAGCCGGAGAGGCTGCACCCGGTGCACCTGAGGCACCGGCGCCGGTTAATCCCAAGCTGCCCACCTCGTACATCGACTGCGCGGCCGCACCGACCGGCGGCGGAATCGAGGTGCACACGATCCTGGTGGCGGACAACGACCTATGGCATCTCGTGCTGCTCGGCCCGGAGACGCCGCGCTCGCCGGAGGCGGAAGCCGAGGCGCTCGCCGGTCTACACCGGGTCGCTGTCGAACTGCTCGCCTGACCGGGCCCGCGTCAAAGCCGACGGGCCCCACGCACATGTTCGGAGGCTAAATAGAGAAACGGCGCCGGAGCCCCTCAGCGTCCGACGCCGTTTCTCTCTCGGCCGGCGAATCCGACACGACCGAATTTCCTCGCATGCCTTGAAGGCTGCGGGCCAGCACCCCCTCAGGTGCTCCGGTCCTCAGACCGGCCCCTCAGCGTGAAGTAGCGGTCCCCTCACCGGCACTTCACATCGCCACCGACCCCCGGGCGGTGACTGAGGAGAGTCTATGTTGCATCTAATTGCTAGGCAATCCCATGAACAGGCATTTCGTCGTTGACTTCTGGTCAACAAGAAGGCCCGATCCATCTACCTGCAGCTCGACGGGCGCCATTACCAATGAACATTGGAAACTTCGCGACAGGGATCGCCACGAGCCGCGATCCGCTGTCGGCCAACAGATGTACACGCACGAGGTCTCGGATGTACTGTTATCCATGTTGCGCATGTGACAGTTGGGACTAATGGTGCGTGGCGGTCGATTACGGTCGCACCGACCTCAGTCCCTGGAAGCTTCGTCCGCCGCCGCGCCACGCTGCGGCCAACTGCTCGAGGAGAACGATGTCCCGCCGATCCCGGTCGATCGCGACCCTGCTGACCACGGCCGGCCTCGTCGTCGTCGGCCTCTCCCCCGCCGCCTCCGGGCAGTCACTCACCGGATCACTCGGCTCGTCCGGCTCGGCGGGGGCCCTCGGGATGGAGACCGCGCCGCTCTCCCTCCCCGGGATCCCCGGCATGGCCGCCCTCACCATCCCGGTCGCCGCCCCGGCGCGCCCGTCCATCGACGCCGCGGTGGCCTCGGTCTACCCCACCCAGAACGAGACGGTGGGCATCGCGCAGCCGGTGATGATCACCTTCGACCGCCCCGTCGGCGACCGCGCCGCCGCCGAGGGCTCGGTGGGGATCCGCACCGCCCCCGCAGTGGAGGGCAAGTTCTACTGGGTCAGCGATACCGAACTCCGTTGGCGCCCCCACGAGTTCTGGCCGGCGGGCACCGCCGTCACCGTGTGGGCCGGAGGGAACGAACACGTCTTCCGTACCGGTGACGCCGTGGTGTCGACATACGACGACAACACACACCTCATCACCGTGACCCGCAACGGCCGGGTCGAGCGGACCATGCGTGCCTCGGCCGGTCGCGACGCCTTCGCCACCCACAACGGGACCTACTACAACGGTTGGCGGGCCCGTGAGGTCCGCATGGATTCCTCCACCTGGGGCCTCGCTCGCGATGCGGGTGGCTATGACACCACCGTCAACGATGGCGTGCGCCTGAGCTACGACGGGATCTTCATCCATTCGGCCCCGTGGTCGATCGCTGACCAGGGCGTCCGCAACGTCTCCCACGGCTGCATCAACATCAGCCCGGAGGACGCGAGCTGGTACTACGACAACACCGGCAACGGCGACCCGTTCATCGTGACAGGCGGCCCCGGCCGGCAATTCGGGGCGTTCGACGGACAAGGCGACTGGAACTACTGACGAATCGGGGCGGAGGCGGTGGTCGGGGTAGCGGCAGATGCAGATGCAGATTCAGATGCAGCGGAAGTCGCGAGACCCATCAGACTGCGCCACGCCTGCGGGACCCCATGGGCGTAGCGCAATCCGATAGGTCTCGCAGGCGCCTGAGGTAGCCGGAGAAACAAATTTGCCAGGGGCAACGACATACCGTCGACACCTATGCATATCCTGAAGGTCATCCCCTCGTAGTTCTCAGGAGTACCCATGTCCCGTTCGACCCGATCAACGATCGTGGCGGCGGTCCTCGCTGCTGCCGGGCTCGTGCTGGGGTTGGCCCCCGCCGCCAACGCCCAGTCCGTGATGCCGATCAGTCCGCCCGGCCTGCCGCAGCTCGAGAGCGCACCGCTGTTCACCCCGACCATCCCGGGCGTCGCGGCCATGCCGGTGCTCAGTTATCCCGTTATCGGACCCCAGCGCCCGGCCACCGAGTACGGCGGCGTGAACATTTTCCCGACCCCGGATGAGGTCGTGGGTGTGGCGCAACCGATCATGTTCTACTTCGACAGGCCCATCAGGGACCGGGCACGCGCCGAAGCGACAATCGGCATCCGCTCCGAACCTGGTGTGGCCGGCAAGTTTTACTGGGTGAGCGACACGGAGGTCCGTTGGCGACCGCACCACTTCTGGCCCGCCAACACCTCGGTCACCATCTGGGCCGGCGGCAAGCGGCAGCAGTCCTTCCGCACCGGCGACGCGCTGGTCACCGAGTACGACAACAACACCCACCTGGTCACCGTCACCCGCAACGGCCAACACGTCCGCACCATGCGGGCCTCCGCGGGCAGGCCGGGCTGGGACACCTACAACGGCACCTACTACACCGGCCAGCGCGGCCGCGAGGTGCGTATGAACTCGGAGTCGTTCGGCCTACGGATCGAGAACGGTGGCTACAACACCATCGTCAATGACGCGGTCCGGCTCAGCTACGACGGCATCTACATCCACTCGGCACCCTGGTCGATCGCTGACCAGGGCGTCCGCAACGTCTCCCATGGCTGCATCAACGTCAGCCCGGAAGACGCGCGCTGGTTCTACGACAACAGTCGCAACGGCGACCCGTTCATCGTCAAGAACAGCCCCGGACACCGCTTCGGCGCCTTTGACGGCCAGGGCGACTGGAACTACTGAGCCCGCTGGCCGGCTCAGCTAGCGCGAGGGCACAGGCGAGAGCACACCGACGACGCCGTCCGCTGCCACGCACCGAGGCGGCCAGTGATGGGCGCCGCCGAGCGCATCCGACACCAGGTCCACCGCGCGGGGTGAGGCGAGCACCGTGAGGTGTCCCGAACGGTCGACCTCGCACCCGTCCTGCAGGCGGACCAGGGTGAAGTCCACGTCCGCCGATACCTCGGGGGAGGCAACGACCCCGGTGAGCTCGTCGTAGTCCGAGACGAGGGAGACGTGGCGACTTCCGCGGGCGAAGGGCACGCCGTCATCTCCCAGCCAGGCGTCGGCCGCCTCGGCATCCCGGCGTGAGGTCTCCGCGGAGAGCACCCCGAGTGCGTCGGTGACGAACTCCGGCGGGCCCCCGCCGAAACCGGCGGGGTCGACCCCCAGCGTGACGACGGTCCGCACCGCCTCCGGTCGAACCGCCGCGGCCACGTACGAGGCCACGATCGCTCCTTGCGAGTGCCCCACCAGGTCGACCTTCCCAGCCCCGGTGAGGCCGCGCACGCGGTCGATCTCCGCGGCCAGCTGCAGAGCCGAGGCCCCGGTGAGCGAGTCGAGACCGCCGGTGGATCCAAGTCCGGGCGGCGCACCGATGGTCGGTGCCCACACACAGAACCCGTCGGCCGCCAGCTCGGCGCCGTACGCCGCCCAGGAGTTGCCGCCGTTGAGTCCGGTGCCGTGGACCAGGATCACCGGTTCGGGGTGGCCGGGGTCGGGCCGGCAGTCGTCGCGGTTGAGGCCCGGCGGGTCTTCGAGACCATGGGTGAGCTGGTAGGCCGCGCCGTCCCACCACCGCCACGGGACTTCCTGCGCCGCCGCGGCTCCGGCGACGACGACGACGAGCGCTGCGGCCGAGATCGACGCAGCCACCGGGGCCGCCGCCCCGGCCATCACGGGGTGGGCCCGAGGATCGGAGCGATGGCTACGCAGCGCGGCTGCCGGGCGGTGTCGGGATCAAGCGCGTTCAGAACATAGTCGGCCGCACGCGGGTCGGAGGCGACCGCCAGGTGCTCGGACAGATCCTGTTCGCAGCCGTCCTGGACCACCACGTTGGTCGTCAGCGCCCCGGGGACCAGCCCGGAGGTGAAGGGCGTGACGAGCTGGTCGTAGCGCGTGGCCACGTTGAGGTAGTTCACGCCCGGCGCGTACGGGCTCCCGCCCTCCCACAACTGCTCGAGCATTTCGGAGCCGGGCCCCATCTGGGCGAGTGCGGGCGGCAACGCGCTGTTCATCTGCTCGGTCGCTCCGGGGATCGAGGCCAGCGACTGCTTCATCCCTCCGCCCGAGCCCTCCCACAGCGGTGCGAGCGAGGCCACGGTGTGTACGCGGCCCGGCCGCCCGACCTTGGCCACCATGCCCGACACCAGCGTCCCCTGGGAGTGGCCCACCAGGTCGACCTGCTGTGCGCCGGTCGCGGCGAGGACCCGGTCGATGAACTCCCCGACCTGCGGAACAGACACCCCGGCGATATCCGACAGCCCGCCCAGCTCGCTGAACGGGTACGGCACCCCCGGGAGTGCGCCGTAGGTGAGCGTGTAGACGCAATACCCCTCGTTGTGCAGCAGCGGCCCGTAGGTTGGCCAGTTGGTCACGCCCCCGCCCGCCGTGCCGTGGACCAACACCACCGGCCGGGGCTTGGCGGCCGACGGGCGGCACGACCAATCGTTCGCGCCCGACAGCTGGGCCCCCGGCTGGGTGATCGCCATCGCGGCACCGCTGAGGAAGTTGTACGACACGGGCAGCGGCGCCCGGGCGCTCGGATCGGTGGCGTTCGCGTGGGCCGTGCCACCCGACCCGAGCGCCACGGCGACGGCGGCGGCGAGGGTTGAGGCGACGCGTAGGAGGCTCATCCCGCAATCATCCCGCGCGCTGCGTTCGAGGGCGGGGGCTTTGCGGGGATCAGTCGGGGGCCGTTACCCTCCGGGTACCGCGATCGCGGTCGCGTCGAGGAGGGTCCGCGCCGGTGGGCGTCAGTTCGATCCTGTTGTCCCGGCTGAGGATCTTCGCCACGACGAGCAGTCCGATGATGCCGATCACGTTGAGGACATTGACCAGGACGAACACCCGGGTGTCGTCGAAGTTCGAGGTCGCGACGATGACGGCCGCCGGCATACCCCGTTGCGCAGTACTGAGCCCTCCGACGTCCTTGAGGTGATCGCGACCGTCGCCCATCATGAAGCCGAGCATGAACGCCACGGCCAGTACGACGAGACCGAGGGCGATGGCCTTCCACAGGTCCCGGTCGCCCATCTCCCCACCGAAGCCGATGATCGTGGATCCCAGGAGCACGTACAGCGCGATGCTGCTGAGCCGCGCCACCCACGGTTGGATCCACGCACTGACGGAGGTGACGACCTCGGCCAGGATCATGCCGCCGATCATGGGCGCGATCATCTGGAGGAGCAGCGCGCGGGCGATGGCCCAGGCGTCCACATCGAGGCCCTCGATGAGACGCGGGAGGAGCAGGGGAACGATGACGACGGTGGCCGTCATCAGAACCAGCAGCACGGTGGCGCCGAGCGCGAGGTCGCGTTGGGAGGCCCGGGTGAGCTTGATGAGGAATGGCGCACCAGCACACATACCGAACAGCACGAGAGCGGATTCGTAAGCCGGAGCGACGTCGACCAGTTCGAGTGCGAACACCATCACGGCCGGCACCACGAGCAGGTTCACCACCACCATCCGCACGAGGTAGTGCCAGTTCGACAGATGCTCGACGAGCTTGGTGGGGCGTTGGGTCAGCCCCACGTTGAGCATGCTGGAGATGACGAACACCGGTACGAAGAACTGGGCGAGGTCGCGAAAGAAGTCGGTCATCTCGGCCGGTCTCAGTCGTCGCCCAGTCGGAATTCGAAGAACCGGTCGATGCCGAGCTCGTCGGCCGCTGAGGTGCCGTCGCTCTCGATCAGGCCGACGTACTCGGCGTAGGCGTTCCACTGGCCCTCGAGTTGGGCGACTTTCCCCGGCATGTCACCGGCCAGATCGTGCATCTCGCGCGGATCATCGCCGAGGTTGAACAGTTGCCAGCGATCGCCGTCCCCGTACGGTGGCTCCATCCACAGGAGTTTCCAGCCGTCACCGGTGATCACAGACCGGCACCCGAGCATCTCGAAGCAGATCGCGTCCATCCCGGTTCGTACCGGCTGCCGGGTCGCCCCGGTGAGCATCGGGGCCAACGATCTGCCGTACAACGGCGGGACCGTCTTCCCACCGATCCTGGTGGGGCGGTCAATGCCCGCGAGGTCCAGAACCGTCGGCAGGATGTCCGCGACGTGCAGTACCTCGTCCGTCACCACACCCGACCTGGTCACAGCTCCGCCGGCGATGATCAGTGGCGTCTGGGTGCCGCCCTCGTAAGTCGTGGTCTTGAAGTAGGAGAGCGGCGTGCCAGCCACCTCGGCCCATGCGCCGCCCATCGAGATGAACGACCCCCTCCGACCGAAGTTCTCGAGGCTGTTGTCGAAGTCCCGCTCGATCGACTCCTCGGTGTTGGGCCGGTAGAACCACGGCTGCTTGGGGTTCGCACCATTGTCGGAGAGGAAGAACACGACGGTGTCGTCCAGATCCCCACGGGCATCGAGGGCATCGAACAGGCGACCGAGTTCGTGGTCGATGCGTTCGACCATCGACGCGTAGATCTCCATCGCGCGGGCCTGTCTGCGGCGGTCGTCGCCGGACAGGTCGTCCCAGGCGGCGAACAGTCCGCTGCCCGGGTTGACCTCCACCTCGGAGGCGACGAGACCGATCTCTTTCATCCGGGCCAGCCTTTCGGCTTTGATCGGCTCATAGCCGTCGTCGTATCTCCCCGCGTACCGGTCGAGCCACTCATCCGGTACGTGCAACGGGTCGTGGGGCGCGGTGAAGGCCAGGTAACCGAAGTACGGTGCGTCGTCGTCATGGTCACCGATGTACTCGAGGAGTTTGTCGACGAACGCCGTCGAGGTGTAGAAATCCTCGGGCAGATCGTCGGTGATGAACCTGTCGTCCTCCGCGTACATGGTCTGTCTGGCCTCCTGACCGCTGAGCGGGGTGGCGTCGGCGAAATGACTCGCGCCGCCGCCCAGGAACGCGTAGCTGCGCTCGAAACCACGTGCGGCAGGGCGGGTGTCCTCGGTGATCCCGACGTGCCACTTGCCCGCCATGTAGGTGCGGTATCCCCCGTCCCGGAGCAGCTCCGCCATCGTGGGCACGGAGTGGTTGAGATACCCCTCATAACCGGGCTGCATGTACTGGTTCATCGCGTGCAGCGGCTGCATCACCCCCAGTCCTGCCTGATGGTTGTCACACCCGGACAGCAGCATCGCCCGTGTCGGCGCGCAGAGCGAGCTTGTGTGGAACTGGCGGAACCGCGCGCCCCGGTCGGCGAGCTGCTGGAGCACCGGGGTGCGGATCTCGCCGCCGAACGGCTCGATGTCGGAATAACCGAGGTCATCGACGACGACGACGAGGATGTTAGGGCGGGGAGCGGGTGAACCGGGCATCGTCAGGCTGTTCCTCCGGAAGTCAGTGATGCCGCCACCCTAGCGCCGGCGCGAGGCGATACACGGTGATCCCGGCAGTAAGGGCTGCTTCCGCAGAACCCGGGCCCTCAACCAGCCACGAGGCCCCGCCCCGTGATCATGGGGAGGTCCTTTGCGTAGACGAATCCGGGTTCGGCCTCGACGACGGCCTCGACCGAGTTGACCAGCCTCATCGCCGTGACGAGCATGCCGGAGACGTTGTGGTCGCCGTGCTCGTCGTGATGGGAGAACTCGAACCGCATCTCCGGCTGCCCGGAGATCTCGATGCGGTAGCAGCCGTCCCCGTGGTCCGGCCTGGGCCAGTCCGGAGCCTGCTCGTGCGCGGTGCGGGTGACGTGTTCCAGGATGACGCGATCCTCGCCGTCGACCTGCCCCACCACCTCGAACCGCATGGCGGCCTGGGTTCCGGCGGGCACCTCACACGCGAGTAGGGAGAGGTCCCGGTCCGCAGGCAGTCGCTCGTGCCGCTCGATTAGTGGCTCGTCGAGGGTCATGTCGAGCGCCGCCGCGATCTGGCGGACCACCGAGCCCCAGCCGGCGGCGAGCATGCCCGGCCGCAGCAGCGGGGGCGGGGTCTCCATGGATCGCCCGAAGCCGAACAGGCGGCGCATGGTCTCGCCCTGGTGGTAGACGGAGTAGTCGGCGATCTCGCTCACCCGGATGAGGTCGATCCGCCGCGCCAGACTCGTCAAGGCCAGGGGCAACACGTCGTTGGCGAAGCCCGGGTCGATGCCATTGACGTGCAGGGTCGCCCCGCCCTCGCGCCCGGCGTCCGCCAGCGCGCTGATCATCTCCTCGGGGATGATGTTGTGCGGGTATTGCAGCAGGACCGGCCCCGAGGCCACCACGTTGATGCCGGCCCGCAGGAACTCGGTGAAGTCCTCGATGCCGCCCATGAACCGCGTCTCGGTCTCGGCCGTGTACACCACCACGTCCGGTTTCAGAGCGAGCAGTGCCGCACGATCATTGGTCGCGGCCACTCCGAGCTCGCGGTCCATCCCGGCCAGATGACCGGCGTCCACACCCGCCTTCGCCGGATCGGAGACGAACACGCCCACCAGTTCCAACTCGGGTCGGGCATCGATAGCGTCGATCGCCATCCGTCCGAGAAAACCCGTCGACCACTCCACTACCCGAATCGTCATGGGTGGACATTAACCGGCCTGACGCACCTGAAGACGTGGCTTCACCAGATGCTGACGCGCTCCTCTGGTGCCAGCCACATCCCGTCGGCCTCGGTCACGCCGAAGGCGTGATGGAAGTCGTCGAGATTCTTCACCACCTGGTTGCAGCGGAACTCCGGCGGCGAGTGGGGGTCCACCGCCAGGCGACGGGCAGCCTCCTCCGCGCGCGTCTTGGTGCGCCACACAATCGCCCACGAGGTGATAAGCCGCTGGATGCCGGTCAGCCCGTCGATCTCGGGGCCCACCTCGTTGCCGTCAGCGGGCTCGTCGTCGTCACCGTTAGCCAGGCGGTAGGCGAGCAGTGCGATGGTCAGCCCTCCGAGATCGCCGATGTTCTCACCCACGGTGAACGCACCGTTGACGTGGTCCTTCTCGGGGTCCAGCCCCTCCGGGGTGAGCCCCTGGTACTGGTCGATCAGCGCTTCCACGCGGGTGCCGAACGCCTCGCGGTCCTCGTCGGTCCACCAGTCCACCAGGTTGCCGGCGCCGTCGTACTTGGAGCCCTGGTCGTCGAATCCGTGACCGATCTCGTGGCCGATCACCGCGCCGATCGCGCCGTAATTGGCGGCGTCGTCCGCTTCGGCGTCGAAGAACGGTGGCTGCAGGATGGCCGCCGGGAAGACGATCTCGTTCATGACCGGGTTGTAGTACGCGTTCACGGTCTGCGGCGTCATGTGCCATTCGCCGCGGTCGACGGGGCCCCCGAGCTTGCCGAGTTCGTAGTCATGCTCGAACGCGGCTGAGCGGCGCACGTTTCCCAACAGGTCGTCGGCACGCACCTCGAGCGCAGAGTAGTCCCGCCACTCGTCCGGGTAGCCGATCTTGGGCACGAACGCCTCGAGCTTGGCCAGCGCGCGCTCCTGGGTGGCTGGTGTCATCCAGGGCAGTCGGGTGATGGAGTACCGGTACGCAGCAGTGAGGTTGGCGACCAACTCCTCCATCCGCGCCTTGTGACCGGGCGGGAAGTGACGGGCCACGTACTCCTTGCCCACCTCCTCCCCGAGTGCGCCTTCGACGGACGCCACGCCACGCTTCCAGCGGGCCTTTATCTCTTCGGTACCGGACATGGCGGTGCCGTAGAACGCGAAGTCCTGATCGACCATCTCCGAGTGCAGGAATGCCGCGCGAGAGCTCAGGATCCGCCAACGCAGCCAGTCCTTCCACGTCTCCAGTGGCTCCGAGGCCCACAGGTCGGCTGCGGCGGTGAGGAAGTCGGGCTGCATGGCCACCAGTCGGCCGAAGGTCTCCTCCGTGCCGCCGATCTCGCGGGCCCAGTCGTGCCACGGGAATCCGGGCGCCAGTTCGGGCAGCTCCGACCAGGTGACGGGGTTGTAGGTCTTGTCCGCGTCGCGGCGGGCCACCACGTCCCAGTGCGCTGCGGCGATCCGGGTCTCCAACTCAAGGATGCGGGCGGCGCGGGCCGCAGGCTCATCGGAGGCATCGCCGTTCTCCGCCGCCCCGGCAGCGGACGGGCCTGCCAGCTCGAACATCCGGCTGATGTGCGCGACGTACTGCTCGCGGAGTTCGGCGTATTGGTCCTCACGGTAGAACGACTCATCGGGCAAACCGATGCCGTATTGCACCATGTACAGGATGTACTCGGTGGAGTTCTTGGCGTCGTTGTTGACGTAGGCACCGATCAGGCCGGGGACACCGGTCCGCTCGAGTCGCGCCATCGCCAGGGCCAGCGCGTCGCGGTCTGCCGCGCCGTCGACCTCGGCGAGGTCAGGAGCAACGGCCCCGATCCCTGCGGCCTCGATCGCGTCGGTATCCATGAACGAGGCGTAGAACGCACCGACCGCCGAGTCGACGGGGGCGTCGGTGATGATGTCACGCACCCGCTCCTCGGAGAGATCGCGCAGCGCGAGAAAAGCCCCGTCGATGGGCCGGTCCGCGGGTATCACATGGTCGCGGATCCAGGTGCCGTTGACGTGGTTGTAAAGGTCATCCTGGGACCGGACGCCGCTGTCGACGTACTGTAGGTCCAGGCCCGAGGGGCGGGGGGCATCAGTGGGGATCTCGGTCGCTGTCATGCGCCCAGGTTACGGAAAAGGCGCGGGCACGGCGGCCCCGTGCGCCCTACTCAGGGCAGTCCGTGACTTGCGTTGTACTTCTGGGTCCCCTGGTAGGCGTCGACAAGGCCCCAGATCCAGAAACCGATCACCATCGGGATGCCGATGATGACCGCGGAGAGCACTATCCCGATGAGATATCCGACGAGGATGCCAACGCCCTTACCGGTGTCGCCGTTGAGGATCGTGCCCAGGCCCGGGATGAAGAACGACGCTAGGAGCATGAGGCCCGGATCCTTTCGGACTGCCGAGGACGGCTGACCGTAGCCCTGCATCGCCCCGTACGGCTGGCCGTAGGGCTGGCCGTAGGGTTGCGCACCGTGCTGCGGGGTTCCGTAAGGCTGGGCGCCGTACTGCTGGGCGCCGTGCTGGCCGTAGTCCGGCGCTCCGTAGGACTGGGGCCCGTATGGCTGGCTGCCGTAGGCCTGGCCGCGATCAGCCTGCCCACCGTAGTCCCGAACGCCGTAATTCTGATCGCCGTCACGCTGCGGATCAGACGACTGCGCACCGTAAGGCGCGCTTTCCCCGGCAGCGGCATCTCCGGCGCCGGGGGAGAACGCGCCCGCCCCGGGCGGTCCGGTTTCTACATCCTCATCGACCGCTGCGCCCGATGCCGGGCCCGGCTCCCATTCAGACGCCCACTGCGAATCTGCCGACGGAGCCGAGGCTGCGTCATTCGGCAGGTCGTCGGGTGCGTCAGGGTCGTTGCGGTCGATGGGATCGCTCATGTGGACACCGTATCGCGGCCAACTATCAGGAGCTTCTCAATTCCGCGCGGTCATCCCAGGCCTGGCCCAGATGTCGGCGCACTCGACGCAGGCATCCGCGGAGACCACACCTGCGCGCTGCAGGTGGGCGTACATCCAGCACCCCAGGCAGAACCCCAGAGCAGCCTCTGCGAGCGCGGCGGCCACCAGAATCCCGAGCACCACGACAGCTGCCGTGGTGAAACCACCGAGGAACAGGCCGAACGTGACCGACGACATCACTAAACCTATGGTCTGCGCGAACCGCTTGGGGGCGCCCGAGACGAGCTTGGGGTCGGCGCTCACCCGTGGGGCAATGACGTGCACGGAAAGCCTTCCGAACGGCGAATACCGCGGCCCTCCCGCGACGCGGAGTGCGAACCCGACGACCAATACGCCGGCGAGCCACGTCTGCGCCGGGTGCGGAGCCAGCATGGTGACCACCGCGAGTGTGACCACCAGCGCCGCGGTACAGCGGGCCGCGTAGTCGTTGACGACCTCCGGGAAAGCGAACACCTCTCGCAGACTCATGGCCACCACTCCTTCCAGACTGCCCAGTAGACCGATCGGTCTATCTAGCGGCAGAGCCTACTCTTGTTCCCGCGGGAAGCTCCGATCGCCTAATCTCAGCCCATGACCACAGGCAGAGTCGCGGCCCGGCCACTTCTCGTCGCCGCCACCTGGGCGGCACTGATCGGGTCCGGATGCAGTCAGGTCACCAGCGGTGAGCAGTCGCCCGGCGCCACCTCAACCACCCCCACCACCGCGGCCAGCACCACCACGGGCGCTGCCGCCAGCCCGACGCCACCCACACCGGGTCCCGAGGCCACCCCCGGATGCGACAAACTGACCGGGCCGGTGCACCAGCTGGTCCACAGCGAAAACCCCGATACCAGCCTCTCGGCGCACGTGCGCGAACTCGCCGCGGGAGTGCAGGACAACGCGCTTTCCGCGGTGGCGAGTCGACTCTCGGGCCTCGCCGCGCAGTCGGACTTCGACCGAGTGACCATCGAGACCCAGTGGGGCCAGTTCCAGCGGCTCTGCGACCTCGACTGACCGCGGTCCGACCTAAGCTGGCCCCCATGACCACCCCGCTCAGCCGTCGATCCAGCACGCCCCGCCCGCCCGTCGCCCCGTCGACCCCGCGACCCGAGCAACTGGATCCTCCCCGGTCCGAACTCGAACCCGACGGCCTCTGGGACGGCGTTCTCGCCACAGCCGAACACGTGCCCGGACCGGAAGACGGGGCCGCGCGGATCGGCGGCATGGAGATCCGAGAGTCCATCCTGCAGGACCTCCGACTCAGCGGCGCCCGGGCAGACTCCCTGCGCCTGACCGATGTCGTGGTCCGCGGTTGCGACCTCTCGGGCCTCGTCGCGGACGGAGCCGCCTTCACACGGGTGCGTTTCGTGGGCTGCCGCCTCACCGGGATTGTTCTCTCTGACGCACGCCTGACCGACGTGAGCTTCGAGGATTGCCACGCCGACATGATCAGCCTGCGGATGGCGCGGATCCAGCGTGTCCGCCTGGCCGGGACGCGGTGCCGTCAGGCGGACCTACTCGAGACCCGGATTGCCGATCTGTCCACCGAGGGCGCCGACCTGCGCGGGGCGGGCTTTGAGCGGGCCGAGCTCTCCGCCGCCGACCTGCGTGGCGCCGATCTCGAGGACATCCGCGGCGCGTCCGCATTGCGAGGCGCACTCATCTCACCTGAACAGGTCCTCGGGGTGGGCCTGGCGCTGATCGGGGAGGCCAGTATCAGGGTCGAGTGACCGACCTCTTCCACCCCGGAGGCGCACCGGTCGTCAGGCCAGGTGTGAGGCGCAGTCGCGCCACTGGTTAACCGCACGATTAATAACCGCCTGCAGTTCCAGGACCTGGTCGCGATCCGTGAGCGTGATGCCGTCGACCCCTGTCCGCAGTCGCAGTTCGGGAACACCACGCCCGGCACCGTGCTCGTCCAAGAAAACAGTTTCGGCCACGACCACCTCGAGGGTGGGATCGTCGCCTGGGCCGTCCACCTCGGTCACGAGGGCATGGCGGTAACGAGGGTTTGAGAGATCAACAGCATCGGTCATGAGGGGCACTCCCGACTTCTTCAGAGGGACTGCCTTAAGAGTAGGTGAGAAAAAGTGGCATTCGCACGCGTGGGGCCGTGTGTTACAGGTTGTGATTAATCCGTGACCCAGACCACTACCCACTCCCCCCGGGATGCCACCCCCGGCGGTGACATCCCTAGTGCATCAACGGAGGTCACGACGTGGATGCCTACACCGCTGGTGGCCGGTGCGAGGTGAACACCCCGATCAGCCCTTGTTGGGCGGGGTGCCCCTGCTAGCGGCGTCCTTCAGCGAGCCGTGATCCCGGGAGCGGGCGCGACCCCCTACGTGGGACTCGTCGCGCATGCGCTCGGTCATGTGCGGGTAGTGCAGTTCGAAGGCAGGACGCTCGGAACGGATCCGCGGCAGCGTCTCGAAGTTGTGGCGCGGCGGCGGGCAGGAGGTGGCCCACTCGAGGGAGTTGCCTCCGCCCCACGGGTCGTCGACGGTGACGATCTCACCGTAGCGCCAGCTCTTGATCATGTTCCAGATAAACGGCAGCATCGCTATGCCCAGGATGAACGAGCCGACCGTCGAGATCTGGTTGAGAACGGTGAAGTTGTCTGTGGCCAGGTAGTCGGCGTAACGACGCGGCATTCCCTGCGTACCCAGCCAGTGCTGGACCAAGAACGTGGTATGGAAGCCGATGAACATCAGCCAGAAGTGCAGCTTCGCGAGTCGCTCGTCGTACATCCGTCCCGTCATCTTGGGGAACCAGAAGTACACACCGGAGAAGGTCGCAAAGACGATGGTGCCGAAGAGTACGTAGTGGAAGTGCGCCACGATGAAGTACGAGTCGTGGATGTGGAAGTCGATCGGCGCCGAAGCCATCATGATGCCGGTCAGACCGCCGAAGAGGAAGGTCACCAGGAAGCCGAGGGCGAACAACATCGGCGCCTCAAAGGTGATCTTGCCCTTCCACATGGTGCCGATCCAGTTGAAGAACTTCACACCGGTCGGAACCGCGATCAGATAGGACATGAACGAGAAGAACGGGAGCAGAACAGCGCCGGTCGCAAACATATGGTGCGCCCAGACCGCCATGGACAGGGCCGCGATCGCCAGGGTCGCAAAGACCAGGCCGGCGTAGCCGAACAGCGGCTTGCGAGAGAAGACGGGGAACACCTCGGAGACGATCCCGAAAAACGGCAGTGCCACCACGTACACCTCAGGGTGACCGAAGAACCAGAACAGGTGCTGCCAGAGAATGGCGCCACCGTTGGACGGATCGTAGATGCGGCCGCCGAATGTCCGGTCGTAGAACACACCCATCGCGGCCGCAGTGAGCAGCGGGAAGATCAGCAGGATCAGGACGGACGTGATCATCAGGTTCCAGGTGAAGATCGGCATCCTGAACATGGTCATACCCGGCGCGCGGAGGCAGATGATCGTGGTGACGAAGTTGACCGCGCCCAGGATGGTGCCGATGCCGCCGATCGCCACACCGAGGATCCACAGGTCGGCGCCCACGTACGGCGAGTGAATCTTGTCCGCCAGGGGCATGTACATGGTCCAGCCGAAGGCGGCGGAGCCGCCGGGGGTCAGGAAGCCGGAGAGCGCCACTACGCCACCGAACGTGAACAGCCAGAAGCCAAACGCGTTGAGCCGCGGGAACGCCACGTCGGGAGCGCCGATCTGCAGCGGCATCACATAGTTGCCGATGCCGATCACGATCGGGGTGGCGTAGAACAGCAGCATCACCGTGCCGTGCATGGTGAATAGCTGGTTGAACTGCTCGTTGGACAGGTACTGCATGCCCGGTAGGAATAGTTCCGCCCGCACGAGCAGCGCCATCAGGCCACCGGCGAAGAAGAACACAAGGCAGGTGACGATATACATCACCCCGATGAGCTTGTGATCGGTGGTGGTGAACATCTGCCAGGGCGAAGTCGTCAACGGGCGCGGCTGCGCCGGCTGAACGGTCTCATCTACCCGTACTGGCTGGGTTGTGGTCATCACGTGCCTCCTTGAGCCGGACCGTAGACCCGATTCGAGAATTCGTCATTGATCTAGATCAAGTGCTGTCGCCCGGCACCGGATCCGCGGACGGGGCACCATGGGTGCCGTGGCTCATTCAAGGACCCGGTATCGGTTTACCCGTTCGCAACTGAACAACCTGCCGCTGTTCGCTGGGCTGGACGACAGCGGCTGGACCTCCCTCCTCGGTGTAGCCCGGTCCGAAACCCCCGAGGGCGGCGAATGCATCCAGCACGCCGGCCATTCCGTGGGTCGGATCGCGGTAGTGCTGACCGGTGGGCTGCGGTTGGTACACGTCGGCCCCGCCGGCCACAGCCGGACGGTGCGACTCCTCGGACCCGGCGAACACGTAGGGGAGACGCAACTGGTCCTCCAGCAACTGCCCGCTCATTCGGCGTTCGCCCTACCCGGCACCCGTTTGTGCACGATTCCGCACACCGAGTTCGACCAGCTCGCCACCGCGTATCCGTCGATCCTGCGCGGGTTGCTCGAATCCGCTCTCCAGCGCCTGCTCGCAACCGAACTCCTCCTGTCCGCACAGGTCGCGGACACGGTCCTCACCCGACTCGCCTCGTACCTCCTGGCACTTCCGCGAACATACGACGACGACGGAAACCGCCTCGTCACGCTTCCCAGTTCGCAGGTAGACGTGGCCTCCTATCTCGGAACCACGCCGGAGACGTTGTCCCGTCGCATCCGTCGGCTCACCGAGGCGGGGATGATCGCGAGAACGGATGAGCTTGGAGGGTTCTCACTGGACGCGGTCGGCCTGGCCGCGCTTCTCCGAAACCCAGCTGACCTCGACGGGCATGCCCCGCCGGCCTGAATACCCACCACGTGCCCGAACCGCGCACCGGGCCAATGTGCGCAAAGTTGCGCGAGTTGCTTGTGTGACTCATGTGGCTCGCCCATACTCGAGCACATGACCTCTGCCGGTCCGTCAGTCCGACGCGCCCCGATCTCCAGACTTCTCGTCGCCCTGGCCTCCGCGGTCGTCATGGCGGTGGGCCTCGTCGTCGTCGTGGTCCTCACGCCCCGCGCCGATGCCGTCACTCCCCTCTCTCCTGTCTTCGACGGTCTGGCGCAGGGTGTCGACTCCTCCAGCTGGCAGCATCCCCACGATGCGGCCGTGGACTGGCATGCCGCCGGCGCCTCCGGCCAGACGTTCGCGTTCATCAAAGCCACCGAGGGCACCGGCGCGGCCAACCGCTACTACGAGGCCGACGTGGCCGCCGCCCGCGACGCAGGGATGCTCGTGGGCAGCTACCACATGGCCAGGCCCCGCATGGAGCCCGCGCAGCAGGCCCACGCCTTCGCGGATCGACTCCAGTCAGTCGGCGGCCATCAGCTGCCACCCGTGCTCGACCTTGAGTACGACGAGGGCCTGGGCGCCCGCGAACTGGCCGAGTGGACGCAGATCTTCCTCGACACCCTGCGCCACCGCACCGGCCGCACGCCGATCGTCTACACCTACCGCTACTTCTGGATCGAACGGATGGACAACACCGCCCGGTTCGCCGAGTACCCGCTCTGGCTGGCCGAATACGGTGTCTCCGAGCCGACCTCGCCGGTGATCGGTGGCTGGACCGAATGGCTCTTCTGGCAGCGTGCCGACACCGGCGAGGTTCCCGGATTCGCCCACAATGTGGACCTGAACGTCTTCGCGGGCACCCGGCCCGACCTCGATGCCTGGGCAGGCCCGGTCGAACCCGCACCCGAACCCCCGCCGGCCCCGGCACCCGACCCGGCTCCCCAGATCGAGCACGCACCGCCGCCCCCGGCCCCCGCACCCGAGCTGGCCCCGGCACCGGTTCAGACGGCCGAGGACATCACAGTCGCGATCCCGCAGGACCTGCCCACGCCGTATGGAATTGAGATGCCACAGGGCTTCGACGTGTCGGGCGGCCTGCTCGACCGGATTCCTCAGGCGCTTCCCTGACCTGAGGAGCGGGTTCGCGCACGGACTGTGAGGCGGGTTCATCCACTGACTGCAGAGCGGGTTCGTTCACATCCGCTGCCGTGGAAGCACTCGCGCTCGTACCGATGCGCGCGCGGGACGCCATCGCGGGTGGCGGATGTTGCCAACGCTCAGGGGGCAGGTACAGGCGCGGGAGCAGATGCCGAGGGATTGCTGAGTCAGCGACTCAACCGCGTCGGCGGACCACGCCCGCCCGGACAGCACGCCAGCCGATCAGCAGCAGCGCGGTGACCAGGCCGGCGAAGATCATGAAACTCCAGTGCGGCACGCGGCCTTCACCGAGGCCACGGATCACCATGCCCACCGCGAGCGTGGACAGCCACAGCAACACGCCCGACCCGATAGAGACGGGGGCGCGACGCGCGAGCAGCACGATCACCCAGCCCACGACCAGTCCCACGAGGAACGGCCACGCAGTCCCCCACACCTGCGTCACGCCGAGTTCCTCGGAGTGGGCGATACGGCCCAGGGTCGAGAACACGACCACCAACACCGCGTCCAGCACAAACACAACAAGCGGAGCCACGCCGCTCACCGTCCTTTCTCATCACGATGTTCCGGTCGACTGACCGAGCAGGACGTCTCGCCCTGGTCCGGATCGACGGTGCCGTCATCTCGCACGCGCAGCAGTGGGATCGGGCCGGACACGAGCGGGACAGTGGGGCGCCACGGCTTGCCCCTGAGCGGCCACATGGCGGAGATCTCCGCTGGGTGCGACCGGAGCAAGTCAGCGTCTGCTGTACCCACGCCAGAAGACGACGACGACGGCGCCTCGTCCAGAGCCCCGCCGTCCTCGGGTTCCGCATCCGGATCGATGTCCACGGCCCCCCGGTAGAAGAGGAAGAACACCACCCAGCCGGCTAATGCGACCAGCAGGAAGCTGACTATTCGGTAGACGAACACGGTCGCGAACGCCTGATGCGCGCCGAGACCACCCGCGGTGAGTGTGGTGATGAGTGCGAATTCCACCGTCCCGAGCCCGCCCGGAGTGATGGGTGCGGTAGCAACGATCTTGCCGGTCACGTAGGCGATGCACAGTCCGCCGATGCTGTGCTGCGCGCCCACCGCGTTGGCCGCGGCCCACAGACAGCCGATGTCGGCTACCCAGTTGAGCAGGGAGAACGCGAAGGCCTTGGACAGTTGTGTCTTGGTGAGGTCCACGGCCTCGGCCTGCTCGACAACCTTGCGCACGCCGGCCGCACCGTGGTCCACGGGCTTGCGGCGACGCGCGTTGACCCATCCGAGGACGGACAGCAGTGTGCCCTCGATCTTGTCCGGGTTGCGGGCCGCCCACTGCACCACCACGACGATTGCTACGAGCCCGAACGCCGACAGCATCAGCAGGAACGGGTTGGACACCGATCCCACCAGGAAGAAGCCCAGCAGCGCCAGCATTACGATACCGACCGCGGAGAGCACTCCCGAGATGACCAACTGCCACGACGCCACCACTCGGGTGGCACCCCACTGGCGGGTCTTTCTGTAGGTCAGGGTGGTGCCGAACACCTGCCCGCCGGGGATGCAGGTGGAGAACGCGTTGGCGGAGAACACCAGACCGACGCTGGCCCAGTAGCCGACCTTGACGCCCGCCGACTGCAGCAGCAGTTTCTGCACGGAGCCGTAGCTCGACATGGACAGGTACGAGAACACCAGCGCGGCCGCGACCCAACCCCAGTGCGGGCGCGCGACGGCTTCGAAGCCCTGGGCGAAGAACGGCATCTGCCCGCGCAGCCAATAGAGGATGAAGGCCAGTACGGCGAGCGTCGCGAGGGCCTTGAACCACGGATTGCCCAATACCAGCCGGATACGTCGCCTCATCGCGGCGGCACGCGTCCCGATCATCTCGTCACCATAACCAGAGCTCATCACCCGGCTCCGGATCCCACACCGGGGCCCCGGCCGAGAGTCACTCCCCGCGCCTCTGCTGGTGCTCGCGCATCAGCCTGGCGATCAACTCTGAGGCGGGGATCTTCTGCTCGCCCGACTCCACGTCGGAATCGGCGGGGGCGTCGGCGTGCTCGGGGTGATTGTCGTCGTCAGCGTGGTGAGCGGGCTGGGCCTCCGGCTCTGCCTCTGCCTCTGCCTCTGGCTTTGGCTCTGCCTCTGCCTCTGGCTTTGGCTCTGCCGCTGGCGCTGGCGCTGGCGCTGGCGCTGGCTCACGCTCGAGCACGCCGACAGCGGAGCCGGGCCCCTCCAGCGAGTTCGCGGCCATCTCGCCCGCCCCGACATCTGCCTCGATGGGCCGGTTCACGAGCAGGTGCGGCTCGTCGTCGATCTCGGCCTCGCCCAGTCCGATCCGCTGCTGGACCCGCTTCATCCAGGTCGGTGCCCACCAGTTGTCGGTGCCGAGCATCTGCATGACCGCGGGCACGAGCAGCATGCGGATCACTGTGGCGTCGATGATCAGCGCGGCGATCATGCCGTACGCGATGTACTTCATCATCACGATCTCGGAGAACGCGAACGCGCCGGTCACCACGATGAGGATGAGAGCGGCCGAGGTGATGATGCGCCCGGTGTTGGCCACGCCGCTGCGTATGGCTTCGGAGGTACGGGCGCCGCGGGATCTGGCCTCGACCATCCGCGAGACGAGGAACACTTCGTAGTCGGTGGACAGGCCATAGATGATCGCCATGAGCAGCACCACCACCGGCGAGGTCAACGGCCCTGGCGTGAAGCCGAGCATGCCGGCGCCGTGGCCGTCGACGAAGATCCAGGTGAGGATGCCGAGCGTGGCACCCAGGCCCAGCATGTTCATCAGGGCGGCCTTGATCGGCAACACCAGGGAACCGAAGGCCAGGAACATCAACAGCGTGGTGGCCACGAGGACGTACAGCACGAACCACGGCAGTCCGTCGACCAGCGCGTCGACCGAGTCCGACTCCATGGCGGGGTTACCGCCCACGTACACGTCGGTGCCGTCGGGGATCGGAAACGACTGCAGGTACTCGACGGTCTCCGCGGGCGCGTTCCTGTCCACCAGACCGGACTGCAGGACCACCACGTCGCGGCCCTGCGAGTCCTGCTTTCCGGAGCGTGCGAACTCGAAGGGCCCCGTCAGGCCGGGCGCTTCATTGGCGGCGGAGCGGATCTGGGACAGCGTGCCGCCGTCGGAACCGATCACCACCAACTTGACCGGGTCGGTGCGGGTGCCGGGAAAATTCTCGTCGTACTGTTCCTGCGCGACGCGAGTGGTGTTGTCGGGTGGCAGGTAGGTCTCGTTGATGCCGCCGAACTTGACTCCGGAGAACGGGATGATCAGGGCCACCAGGATCACCACCACCGGCACCGCCACCGCCACGGGATGCTTCATGGAGAAGTCGGCCACACGGCCGAACAGTCCGTTCTCGACCTGCTCGCGGGTGCGATGACGCTGCAGACGCTTGATTCCCAGCATGTCGACGCGCGTGCCCAGCAGCACCAGGACTGCGGGCAGCAGAGTGACCGACAGGAGCGCGGCCAGGATCACCGCGACGATCGCTCCGTGGGCCACCGACTTGAGGAAGTCCTGCGGGAAGATGAGCAGCCCCGACAGGGTCACGCCCACCATGACCGCGGAGAACACCACGGTGCGCCCCGCGGTGGCCAGGGTTCTGCGCACCGCCGCGTCGGGGGGATATCCCTCGGCCATCTCCTCGCGGAACCGACTCACCACGAACAGGCCGTAGTCGATCGCCAGGCCCAGGCCGATGAGCGTCACCACGTTCTGGGCGAACGAATTGACGGGGGTGAGGAGCGAGAGCAGGTGGAGCGAGCCGAGCGATCCGAGGATTGTCAGCACACCCACCGAGACCGGCAGGAACGCGGCCACGACACCGCCGAACACCAGGATGAGCAGCAGGAACACCAGCGGGAGCGCGATGAGCTCGGCACGCACCAGGTCAGCGTCCATCCCGTCCTGCAGCGCACCGGCCACGGGCTGCAGACCGGCGATGTCGGTCTGGATGCCGTCCACGGCGATCTGGTCCTCGATAACCCGGAAGTTCTCAAGGATCTCCTCTTCCACGCCGGCGATCTGGATGGAGGCCACCGCGATGCCCTCATCGCGGTTGACCAGGGCCGGCGACTGGTTGAACACGTAGCTGGTCACGCCGGTGACCTGGTCGGGGTACTCGGTGCGTATCGATTCCAGGGATGCCCGGATGGGATCCTGGAATGCCGGATCGTCAACCGACGTGCCCTCGGGGGCGTGGTAGGTGACCACCACGTCGCCCAGGGCATCGCGTCCGTACGCCTCCTGCTCGAGTTGCTCGGCGGTGGCCCACCCGCTCTCCGGGTCCTCGAACCCGCCCTGGCCGAACGGGTTGCCGAACATGCTGCCGGCCACGCTGAGGAAGGCCATGAGCAGCACGGAGCAGACCAGGACGAGGACGCGGCGGTGGGCGACGGTCCGCCCGAGCGAATTGAACACGTGGGGCTCCTAGCGCGAGGTGAGCAGGGCGGCGAGCGGCCGGAGCGGCTGCAGCCAGGCGCCTTCGTCGGGCAGGTTCTCGAGACTGACCCGGGGCAGGGGCTCCCGGAAGACCCCGGGGATGTCCTCGAGGTCGAGGAACGTGATGGTGTCGTGCTGGACTGCCCAGGTGGCGTGCTCCCGGAAGCCGATCACGGCGACGGGGATGTCCTGGGCGAGCTCCTCGAGCGGCTCGCGGAACGCCTGTCCGTCCGCGGAGGCCACCACCACGCCGGCGAGTCGCCCGGACTCGGCCCGCAGGTCGATGTGCTCGAGCATGTCGTCGTCGACATCGGAGTCGTCGCTGGTCTTGGGCTTGGCGAACACGGCAAAGCCGACGTTGCGCAGCGCCTCGACCCAGGGCCGAACGTTGTCGGACGTCCCGGGGACGATGTTGGTGAACACCGTGGCCTCGGCCTCGAGGGCGTCCTCGTGCTTGACCGATAGGTCGGCGGTGTAGCCGAGCAACCAGCGGCCCAGCGCGTCGAAGCGGGGCCGGAACGCGGAGGTGGGGCGTCCTCCCAGGATGGACCCGAGACCCATGTCGACGTTCGGTGCGTCCCAGACCAGGAGCACCACGCCCGGGGCATCGGGCGTAGAGGAGGCGCCCGACGTGTCGTGGGGCCGCGTCTCTTCGGGTGGGGTCATGGGGTCCGCCTCGGTTGTCGTCGTAGGGGGTCGTGGTGGAGGCGTCACTCTCTACGACGCCAGACGAACTCGTTGATCACTCGTTCCTCCTGCAGACCCTTGCCCTCGAACTTCGTCACGGGTCTTTCCAGAGTGAACGGTACGTGTCCGGCGTCGGTGGTGGCGTCGAGCCGTTCGAGTGTCGGCTCGGCGTCGCCGGTCGGACCTATCCACTCGGCGTAGTCGACGTGGTCGGTGGCCACGTGCAGCACTCCGCCGGGCTTCAGGCGCGAGGAGATGAGCTCGAACGTCCCCGACTGGAGCAGGCGCCGCTTATGGTGGCGTGCCTTGGGCCAGGGGTCCGGGAAGAACACCCGGACGCCGGTGAGGCTGGCCGGTGCGATCATGTTGGTGAGCACGTCCACGCCGTCGCCGCGGATCATGCGAACGTTCTGCAGATCCTCGCGCAGGATCATCCCGAGCAATTGGGCCAGGCCGGGCTGGTAGACCTCCACCGCGATCACGTCGATGTCCGGCTCGACGGCCGCCATCGCGGCGGTCGAGGTGCCGGTGCCGGAGCCGATCTCCACGATCAGCGGCGCGGTGCGGCCGAAGAGAGCCTCTGGGTCCACCCGGTCGTCGGAGACGTTCCGGCCGTAGGTGGGCCAGTGCTCGTCCCAGTTGCGCTGCTGTCCCGGACGCATGGTGCCGCGTCGGAACCGGTAGGCGGTCACCCGGGGGAAGAGTCGGGCGTCGTCATCCGGGGTCGGGCCAGCGGCCTCGGCGGGGTTCTCGCTCTGGTTCACCCGGCCATCATCCCGTAATCGGCGGTCCGGTTCCGAATCCGACGGGCCGACGGCGCGGGTCCGCGGAGTGCGATCGGGCTGCGCATCGGCGATTCTGCCTGGGGGAAGGTATTGCCGCGCGGTGGTCGAGGGGCCACGATGTGCTCGTGCCGACCGTGACTGACGCCACTGAGCCACAGACCCAGCCGAGCCCTACGGGGGCCGATCCCGCCGCGCGGGTCCGGCGAGTCATCAGTTCCTCCGGGGCACGGTCCGGGGTCCCGGCCGACTCCGGGGGACTGCGCCTCCTGGACGCGGCCCTGGGGCGGTTCGACGCTCCCGTCGACATCCGGGTCCGGGGCGGCCTGGGGTCGGGGAGGCGGACGCTCGCCGCGGCGCTGCGCGCCCGCCGTGGGTGGCGGGCGTCTGTCGACGACCTGGATGCGCTCGTCGCCCCAGGCGCGCCGGTACCGGTCCCGCCGGATGTGGAGATCGTGTGCCTGCGCACCGCCCCCTGCCGCCATGAGGAAGCGTGGATACGGCGACCGCGCCGTCACGGCTTACTGGTGGTGGCGACGGGAGTAAATAGGAACGACGACGACGGCATCGGCGACGGCAGCAACCCAGCCACACCGCACTGGGCCCGCGGGCTGCCGTCCGTGGATGCCCGGGAGCCCTCGGACGGGTCGGTCGACCTTGTCGTGGCGTTCGTCGACCGCGCACTCCGTCGGCTGGCGGAGGTGAGGGTGGCCAGGCTGAGTGCGGATCTGGAGGAGCTCTGCTCTCACGGACAGGTCGGCGATCTCGCCGAAGCTGCCCTGTGCTCGCTCGACGAATCGGCCCCGCGATGACGGCGGCGCCCACCCGGGAACTGACGATCGCCGTCCTGGGGGCCAAGGATTCGGCCGCACCCGCGGTGGCGGAGGCACTGGCCGAGGCGGCGGAATCCACCGGCGAGGGCGGCGTCCGCGTCCGCGTACTCGTGGACGCCGGGCCCGAGGACAGGCCGGACGCGGCGGTTCTCGTCGTCGACGCCGTATGCCCCGTCCGTCCCGACGACGTGGAGGTGGCCCGCGGCGTCGCCTCGCGCGTGCCGATGGCGGTCGCCCTGGCCGGCCGGGCCGACACGTGCACGGCGGCGCAGTTGTCCGAGACAGTGGACGTGACCACCCGGCGACTCGTCGAATCCGGGGTGCGGGTGCCGGTCCACCTGGTCGACGGCGACCTGCCCGGCGCACCGGCGGCGCTTCTCACCGCCCTCCTCTCTTCCCTCGATTCCTCGCCCGATTCCGCCCGGGGCGCCCCGGGAGTCGCGGCAACAGCCGGCGGCCCCGTTCCCGTCGGGCCGGATCCCGGGGTGGCCACCGTCGACTGGCTCCTGGCACGGCGCACCGAGGCCATTACGGCACGCTCCCAGGCGTTGCGTCAGGACGTCCAGGCACTGCGGATGGAGGTCGTCCAGGACCTGCACCGTTCGCTGCGCGACCTCGGCGGCCGCGCCCGCGAGGAACTTTCCGCCGCGCCACGAGCCCGCGTGGATCCGCTGGTGCACGGCCTCGCCGCCGACGCCGACGCCGCAGTCGACGGCACCATCGCCCGGGCGGACCGGCGCGCCGATGCCCTGGTCACCCGTCACCTCGGGGTCACCGCTCCCCTCGGCCCACGGATCCCGGCACCGACGAGCGGGATCGTCCCCGGCCGGCCGCCGCGGAACGTGGGCGAGGAACTGCTCGTCATGGTCATGGGCGCGGCGGGCGGAACCGGCGTGGGGCGCATGGTGCTCTCCCCACTGGCCGAGCTACCCGGCGCGGCCATGTTCATCATTCCGCTGGCCCTCGTCTGCGGGCTTGTCCTCGGGTGGACCACCGTCGTCGTCCGGCGGACGCAGACCCTGCGGACCCACACCGTCGCCGCCGTCAACGAGCGGCTCGCGGCGCTGCGCGCCGAGGCCGAACAATCGCTGGGAGCACGCATACTCGCCGCCGAGTCGACTATCACCGACGGCTTCGCGCACGATCCCGGGCCCAGGGTCGCCGACCTGGAGCGCCGCATCCGCCTCCGGCGCTCAGGAGGGGCCACCCACACGGCTCCGACCGCACGTACAGTTGCTGCACCCACCGGCGCGGCACCGGCCGCGCCCGCCCCTGCAGGGAGCACCACCGCATGACCGACCCCCTCTTCGGTTCCGACCCCTTCGAGCACGGCACCTCGCCCGATGTGTGCGGTCTCGAGGGCGCCCCACTGGCCGCGTCCAGTTCTCTCGGCCTCCACGTTCCCGTCGGCGACGACGTCCTGGACCTCGGATCGCCGGAAGCCGACCTCGATGGTGACGGCTTCATGGAGGCCGTGACGCGCTGCGACATCCGCGGCCTGACCGTCTATACGGATGTCGACGGAGACGGCACCGTCGACCACGTCTCGACCGTGCGGTTCGACGGCAGCTACGACTCGTGGCGCCTCGCCAATCCCACCGAGGGTGTGCCGTTCGGCGGCTTCACCAACGACACCGAGCCCGGCCCGTCCGGAGCCGCGCATCCGCCCGCACGGTGGGAGCGCACAGACCACGGGCACATCTGAAAACATGAGGCATATCTCACATCGGGGTGGACGAGGGGGCTAGTAGGCGCCACCTGCCCTATGTTGACGATACTGTGTGTCTGAGACCATGCACCACGCGCGAGGAGCTGTGATGACCACCACAACCATTCCCGGCCTCGAAGGTCAGGTACCAACCGATCATGCGGAGATGCTCGCGTGGATCGCGGAGGTAGCCGAGCTGACTCAGCCGGACCGGGTCGTCTTTGCGGACGGCTCCGACGCGGAGTGGGATCGACTCACCGGGGAACTGGTCGAGAGCGGCACGTTCGTCAAGCTGAACGAGGCCAAGAAGCCCAACTCGTTCCTCGCGCAGTCTGACCCCAAAGATGTCGCCCGGGTCGAGTCCCGGACATTCATCTGCTCGAAGACCGAGGAAGACGCCGGCCCGACCAACAACTGGCGCGATCCGGCCGAGATGCGCGCCCAGATGACCGAGCTGTTCCGGGGAAGCATGCGCGGCCGCACCATGTATGTAGTGCCCTACTGCATGGGCCCGCTCGACGCAGAGGACCCGAAGCTCGGCATCGAACTCACGGACTCCGCCTACGTAGTGGTCTCCATGAAGGTCATGACCCGCATGGGCTCGGCGGCGCTGGACAAGATCGGTGAGGACGGCGACTACGTCAAGGGGCTGCACTCGGTGGGCGCTCCGCTCGCGGAGGGCGAGCAGGACGTCCCGTGGCCGTGCAACGAGGAGAAATTCATCACCCACTTCCCGGAGGACAGGGAGATCTTGTCCTACGGCTCCGGCTACGGCGGCAACGCCCTGCTGGGCAAGAAGTGCTTCGCACTGCGCATCGCCTCCGCCATGGCCCGCGACGAGGGCTGGTTGGCCGAGCACATGCTCATTCTCAAGCTCATCTCGCCGGAGGACAAGGTCTACTACATCGCCGGCGCTTTCCCGTCCGCCTGCGGTAAGACCAACCTCGCGATGATTCAGCCCACACTTGAGGGCTGGCGCGCCGAGGTGGTCGGCGACGACATCGCGTGGATGCGCTTCGGCGACGACGGCCGCCTGTACGCGGTCAACCCGGAGTTCGGATTCTTCGGCGTGGCACCCGGAACTAACTACTCGTCCAACCCGAACGCCATGAAGACCCTGGAGCCCGGGAACGCCATCTACACCAACGTGGCCCTCACCGACGACGGCGACGTCTGGTGGGAGGACCTCGAGGGCACCCCGGACCACCTCATCGACTGGCTGGGCAACGACTGGACCCCGACCGGGGACGGCAAGGCAGGAAACGCCGCGCATCCGAACTCGCGCTACTGCGTGCCGATCGACCAGTGCCCCGTCGCTGCGCCGGAGTTCAATTCGCCCGAGGGCGTCCCGATCTCGGCGATCCTGTTCGGTGGCCGCCGGGCCGATACCGTCCCGCTGGTGAGCGAGGCGTACTCGTGGAACCACGGCGTCTACATCGGCGCAACGCTCTCCTCCGGGCAGACGGCTGCGGCCGAGGGCCAGGTCGGGGCCGTGCGCCGCGACCCGATGGCCATGCTGCCGTTCCTCGGGTACAACGTCGGTGACTACTTCCAGCACTGGGTCGACATGGGCGCCCGCGGCGGGGACAAGATGCCCAAGATCTTCCTGGTCAACTGGTTCCGCAAGGGCGCCGACGGCCGCTTTGTCTGGCCCGGGTTCGGCGAGAACAGCCGTGTGCTCAAGTGGATCGTCGACCGCATCGAGGGTCGCGTCGAGGGTGACGAGACCGCAGCCGGCGTCACCGCACGCGCCGCGGACATCGACATGACCGGACTGGACACCCCGGCCGAGGACGTCGAGGCCGCCCTGGCGGTGGACCCCGAGGAGTGGCGTCGCGAACTCCCGCTCATCACGGAGTGGCTCGAGTTCTGTGGCCCCAGGGTCCCGGCCGAGGTCCACGAGGAGTTCGCCGCGCTCAAGAAGCGGCTGGGCTGACAATCCCACGACGCGACGCAGAGTCTCAGTAGACGGGCCGCACCCACCGGGTGCGGCCCGTTCTTTGAAACTATGTGACATGCCCTCTTCACTGTGGAGCCAAACGATGACACAGTAGTAGTTGCGACATTGCGTCGCTCGTCTCTGGGGGGAGGTACATGAGAACCGCGATCACAGGTCTTGTGGCCATCCCCGTCCTCGTGGCCGGGGGCCTCGGCATAGCCGCCGCCTTCGGGATCATCGATACCCCCTCCCCCGATTCCCCTCAGCTCCTCGATGCCTCCACAGCAGCACTACCCTCCGCCGCCGCCTCGGGCCTCGGCGGCACCGCGATCGAGGGTTCACGGCCACACCTCACCGTCATCGACGGTCGGGCTACGCTCACGCTGCCCGGGGCGTTGCCCGCGATCCTGTCCGTGGTGTCCGACCGGCCCACATTGCTGAATTCGCTGCCTACCGGCTCCGAAGAGGACCGCCCCTCGAGCCGCACCGTCGACAAGGCGCCTGCGGACCGCGACGTCTACGACGACGCCGTCGAAAACTCCGGCGTCAGCAACAGCAGCTCAACCGATGACCTCCGCTCTTCACCGAGGTGAGCCCCGATACCAGGAAGCCTCCCTCAACCCGGTGGTGGCACTCCGCACGGCTCCGTGTCACGGCCGGAATCACGCTCATCACCGCCGCCGTGTTCGCGGCGATGGTCGTCTTCACGGTCCAGCTGCTCGACCTCAGCACCGAGCAGGTGACCGACTCCCGACTCAACCGTGAGGCCGCCGACTTCTCGACATTCATGACCGCGGGCATCCTGCCGTCCTTCGAATCCGAGAGCCCCACGGTGGAGCAGCTGATCCGGGCGTACCTGGCCCAGCAGTACCCCGCCTCCGAGGTGCTGCTCATCGGGACGGCGAACGGCTCCGGAACGCAGTTCACGCTGTCCCGCTACAGCGCTGACCAGGATCCGCTCTTCCCTCCGGGAGTGCGATCCCAGGTCCAACGCATCGGCCTGGTCTCGACCGAGAACTCCGGCATCATCGACAAGTCGGTCCGCTGGCGCAAAGCCACCGTCGAGAGCCCGGCGGGCACGGCCAATATCGTGGTGGCCATCAACTACGCAGGTGCGGACCGCGAGACCGACAGCGTCGCCGACTACCTCCTCTGGACCAGTGCCGGCGGCATGGTCCTGAGCGCCCTGCTGGCCTGGTGGATCGCCGGCCGGATGATTGTGCCGGTACGCCGGATCCGTGAGGCGGCAAAGACGATCACCGCGGACGACCTCTCACGGCGGGTGCCCTCCGACGGCCCCGACGAGATCGTCTCCCTCGCCGACACCGTCAACGAGATGCTCGGGCGCGTGGAAGACGCGTACCGGACCCAACGAGAGTTCCTCGACGACGCCGGACACGAACTTCGCACCCCGCTGACGGTGGTCCAGGGAAACCTCGACATCATGCCGGAGGACGAAGAGGGCCGGGCCGAATCCACGCGCCTCATCCAGGACGA
The DNA here is from genome assembly GCF_000226215.1 of Dietzia alimentaria 72. Lineage (GTDB taxonomy): Bacteria > Actinomycetota > Actinomycetes > Mycobacteriales > Mycobacteriaceae > Dietzia > Dietzia alimentaria. The sequence continues at coordinate 34,385 of NZ_AGFF01000012.1, read as the reverse complement.
GCTCTCGCGCATGACCCGGATCGTCGACGACCTGCTCACCCTGGCACGAGCCGACCGCCCCGATTTCCTCCGCACCGCCCCCACCGATGTGGCCGAACTGGTGCTGGACATCGAGGCCAAGGTCGAGGTGACCGCCGACCGGGACTGGCGGGTCATGCCGTACGCGGAAGGCGTCGCCCGGCTCGATCAGCATCGGATCACCCAGGCCGTCCTCCAGTTCTGCTCCAACGCGGTCCGGTTCACCGGCCCCGGCGACACGATCGAGATCGGGTGTCATGCCCTGGAGCCCGGCGAGCCGACCATCCCGGAAGGCTTCGCCACGGGCCGTCATCCCGAGACCCCGGATCGCGAGATCAGCCGTCGTCGACTGCTCTGGTGGGTTCGCGACCACGGCGCCGGTATCCCCGCAGGGGAGGAGGAGAGCATCTTCGAGCGGTTCCACACCGCACGTGGCCAGCTCCGCGACGGACGAGGCGGCACGGGGCTCGGTCTGGCCATCGTCTCGACGATCGCTCGTGCGCACGGCGGCCGGGCGTTCGCCTTCAACGCGCGGGGCGGCGGCGCCACGTTCTGCATCGTCGTGCCCTTCGTGAACCCGGACGATGACCGGCGAATGCGCCCGGGTACCACCGATCGGCCTGCCCCCAGGGTGCAGACGTGAGGACACGGTTGGAACGCACCGGTCGCCCGGGGTTCTGACGTGCGATACTCCGTAGTCGGAGAAGGAGGGTTACATGACGAATGTTCTCGTCGTGGAGGATGACGATCTCATCCGTTCGGTCTTGGTCAAAGCACTCGGTGGTGCGGAGTACACCGCGCTCGAGGCGGTGGACGGCGCCAGTGCACGCGCCATCCTGTCGACCATCTCCGACATCGACCTCATGCTCCTCGACATCGGTCTGCCGGACGTCGACGGCCTGACCCTGCTGCGTGAGGCCCGTGCCCACGGATTCAGCGCCCCCGTCATCATCCTCACGGCCCGCGACAGTGTCGCGAACACCGTCGAGGGACTGGACTCCGGCGCGAACGACTACATGGTCAAGCCCTTCCGCGTGCCCGAGTTGCTCGCCCGTATCCGACTGCGTCTGCGCGAGCACGAGGCCTCCGAGGACCCCGGCATCCTCGAGCACGCCGGCATGCGCCTGGACATCCGTACGCGCCGCGTCGAGGTGGACGGCCGCATCCAGGAACTCACCAACCGCGAGTACTCGCTGCTGGAAATGCTGCTGCGCAACAAGGGCGAGACGATCAGCCGCGAGCAGCTCCTCGAGAGCGTGTGGGGCATGGACTTCGATCCCGGCTCGAACATCGTCAACGTCTACATCCGGTCCCTGCGTCGCAAGATCGGCGAGAACAAGGTCCAGACCGTCCGGGGCGTCGGCTACCGCGTGGAGTGACGGCGGCGTCCGACACCGGCCGCCGCCCAGCGCTCAGCCCTGCGCGGGCTCCCAGCCGAACGGCATGAGCACGCTCTGCAGTTCGCAGTACGCCTCGAGCCCCTCGGGTCCGTTCTCGCGACCTAGCCCTGAGTTCTTGAACCCGCCGAACGGGGCCGTGGGGTCGAAGGCGTACCAGTTGATACCCATGGTGCCGGTGCGGACCCGCTTGGCCACGGCGAGAGCGGCGTCCGGGTCCTGCGAGTAGACCGCGCCGGCGAGTCCGAATTCTGAGTCGTTGGCGATCTGCACGGCCTCGTCGACGGTGTCGTAGGGGATCACCTGGATGACCGGCCCGAAGATCTCCTCCTGGGCGATGGTCATGGAGTTGTCGACGTCCCGGAACACCGTCGGGTGCACGAACGCGCCCTCGGCGACCTCCGCGGGCAGCCCTTCGACCTTGCCCCCGCCATAGGCGATGGTGGCGCCCTCCTCGACACCCTTGCGGATGTACCCCGCGACGCTGGCCTGCTGCTTGTGGTTGGCGAGCGGGCCAAACACGGTGCCCTCATCTGCGGGGTCGCCGACGGGCATGAGCGAGACGTTGTCGACGAGCGCCCGGACCACCTCGTCGTAGCGGGAGCGCGGCGCGAGGATGCGGTTCTGTGAGATGCAGGCCTGGCCCGAGTTCATGAGCGCCGAGAAGACCATCGTGCCGCCGGCGGTGGAGAGGTCGGCGTCCTCGAGGACGATCGCGGCGCTCTTACCGCCGAGTTCCAGCGAGCAGCGGGTCAGGTTCTCGGCCGCGATCTTGGCGATGTGCTTACCGACGCCGGTGGATCCGGTGAAGGAGATCTTGTCGATCTGGGGGTGCGAGACGAGGTGGTCGCCGACGGAGCTCGGGCCCGTCACCACGGACAGCACACCCTCGGGCAGGCCCGCCTCGCGGAACAGATCCGCCAGCCACAGCGCGGAGAGCGGGGTGGCGGACGACGGCTTGAGCACCACCGAACTGCCGGACAGCAGTGCCGGTCCCAGCTTGGCGGCGTTGAGGTACAGGGGGACGTTCCATGCGGTGATGGCTGCTACCACTCCCACGGGCTGGCGGGTGACGACGGACGAGCCGTACTCGCCCTGACGGACCTCTGACCAAGGGAAACTTGCGGCAAGCCCGGCGTAGTAGCGCAGCACCCCGAGCGAGGGGGTCACCTGGATCATCGCGGCGGTCGACGGGGGCGTGCCCATCTCGTCGGACAGGATCTGGCAGATCTCGGCCTGACGCTCTTCGAGCATGTCGGCCACGCGACCGATCAGCGCACCGCGGTCGGCGGGCGGGGTGGTGCGCCAGACGCCGGACTCGAAGGAGTCCCGGGCCTGGCTGACCATCTCGTCCAGGTCCTCGATGGTGGTTTCCGCGACCCGGCCGACCACGGCGTTGGTCGCAGGAGAGGTGACCTCGAGGACGCCGGTGGTGATCGGATCGGTCCAGCGTGAGCCGGAGAAGAGCTTGTCATGGACGACGACCACAGGGACCTCCGCGAATGGGAAACAAGAACGTGTTACAGCTCACTGTAAACGAGTCCCAGACCCCAGGAGGTGTCTTGTGATTGCTCAGCGCGCCCGCAGGACCAGCACCAGGTTCGACACCAGTACCTCGCGCATTCCCGGCACCCGCACGAGCCACCACGCCCACCGCGGGTGATAGCGCGGGAACGCCCCGAGCAGGTCCGCGGAGTCCGTGTCGCGCGCCCACTCCAGCCCCTCGGCACAGCCCACCTCGAACAGGGACTCGCCGTAATAGTTCTTGGGTGGGTGCCCGTGGCGCCGCTCGTAGATGCGTCGCGCACGTTCCCCGCCGAGGTAGTGGGTCAGGCCCATCTCGTGGCCGCCGAACGGTCCGTACCAGAGGGTGTAGGAGACGACGACGAGACCGCCCGGTCGCGTCACCCTGCACATCTCCTCGGCCATCGTCCAGGGCTCGGGGACATGTTCGGCGACATTGGAGGAGATACAGACGTCGACCGAGTCGGACCGGACGGGCAGCGCCATCCCGCTACCTCGGATCGAGCCCGCCTGACTCAGTCCGGCTGCCGCCATCTCCCCCACGTCCGGCTCCACCGACACGTAGCGGGCGCCCTCGGCGGCGTAGGCGTCGGAGAAGTAGCCGGGCCCGCCGCCCACATCGAGCACGGTCAGCCCCGGCAGCCTGCCGACCGGGGACGCAGGAACACCGGGACCGTCCCCGGCCTGCTCCCACAGATCGGCTACCAGTTCCACGGTGTCGCGGGCGAGTCCGGAGTAGAAGACATCCGGGTCGGACTGCTCCTGTGGGAACGAGCGCAGCAGCCCCAACGATCGCCCGAGGGTGGCGCGGCGGGCCACCGACCTCAGAGCACCCGAGCGGTGGACGGCGTCAGTGATCACAGCGGTGACGATACCGGCGAGCGGATGCGGCCCGCCGCTGCGTACAGTGTCCGCGTGGCTCGAATCCTGCTGCTGTGCTGGCGAGACAGCACCCATCCCCAGGGCGGCGGCAGCGAACGTTATCTGGAGCACGTCGCCGACGGTCTCGCCTCGGCCGGGCACACCGTCGTCTTTCGCACCTCCCGATCACGCGGCGCGGCCCGCTCATCAAGGAGCGAGGCCGGCGTCAGGTTCAGCCGGGCCGGCGGCCGGTTCACCGTGTATCCCCGGGCTCAGGCCGCAATGCTGCTCGGGAGGCTCGGGCTGGGACCGCTCGGCGTTCTGCGGCGGCCCGACGTCGTCGTCGACACCCAGAACGGCGTGCCCTTCTTCTCCCGCCTGGCCACCACCGCTCCGGTGGTCGTGCTGGTCCACCACATCCACCGCGAGCAGTGGCCGGTCGCCGGATGGCTGGTGGCGCGGATCGGCTGGTGGGTCGAGTCGTGGTTGGCACCGCGCGTGCACGTGCGCAGTCAGTACGTGACGGTGTCGCTGCCGTCCGCGGACGAGCTCGTCGAGCTGGGAGTGGACCGCGGCCGCATCGCGGTGGTGCGTAACGGACTCGATCCCCTGCCCGCCGGGATAACCCCGGGCGGGCCGGGTACGCGCTCCGACGGCCCGCGCCTGGTGGTGCTCTCGCGACTCGTGCCGCACAAGCACGTGGAGGACGCGCTCGACGTGGTGGCCGCGCTGCGCACCGAGCATCCAGGGCTGGTGCTGGATGTGATCGGCAGCGGCTGGTGGTCCGACAAACTTCGTGCGCACGCCACGTCGCGAGGACTCATCGGCGACGTTGTTGCTCCCACCACCGACGGTGCGGTGTTCCACGGGCACGTCGACGAAGCCACCAAACACCGCCTCCTCGCCGGCGCCACTGTGCACCTCATGCCCTCGCGCAAGGAGGGCTGGGGGCTGGCGGTGTCCGAAGCCGCGCAGCACGGTGTGCCCACGATCGGTTACCACCACGCCGCGGGACTGCGGGACTCCGTCGACGACGGCGAGACCGGCCTCCTCGTAGACGATGTCGCGGCCATGACGGTCGCCACGCGACGCCTACTCGCCGACCCCGGTCTCCGCGACCGCATGGGCGAGGCGGCCCGTCGCAAGGCCGCCGGGATGTCGTGGCCCGCCACCGGATCCGCGATGGCGGAAGTGCTCACCGCGGTGTCCGAGGGGCGCAGGGTCAGCGGCGTGATCGGCGGGGGGATCGGCGGCTCCTGACCAGCGCGAACGCCACAGTTGCCCCGAGCAGCAGTAGCCAGAGTGCGTGCGCGGCCAGCACGACCCCGCGAGCCGCCGACGTCGCCGCGGGTGGCGCACCGTGACCAGTCTGCGGGGCCAGCTCGTAAAGGACCAGTTCGGAGTCGGCGAACCTCGTCGTCGTCGTGGTCGTCGTGGTCGCTGTGGTTGGCGTGGTTTCCGGGCTTTCCGGGCTTTCTAGGCGTTCCCGGGCGTCCGGGGTCCCCGACAGGGTCCGCGCCGACTCCCCCCGCGGCCCTGCGGACGTGCGCTCGTCGAGCACCCACCGCACGCCCAGGTCGGTGAGGACGTCGGGGGCGTCGCCGCGCAGGAGTGCCTCGGTCGCCCGGCGCGCCCGGCCACCCTCGCCAGAGACCGCCCTGCCGCTCACCACCAGATCGCCGGCGACCAGCACTCGGGTGCCGAGCAGTCGCGGAGCAGGGTCGAGCACCGCGGCACCGCCTGCCCACAGCGGCGTCGAGCGGAACGACCCCGCGGGCAGGACGAGTAGGTCACCCGGCTGACCGTCCACGATCTGTGCGACGGCAGCCCACCCCGGCCCGTAGGTCACCGGGCGCAGTTGCGACCACAGGGCCACGGGGGCATCGGGCACGGACGCCACGGCCACCGCAGTGATCAGCAGGCCCGCCCCCGCCGGCCGCAGGAATCGAGCGAGTGCGCGGGTCGCCAGCGCCAACGCCACCACCGTCGCGGGCAACGCCAACGCCACGAACTTCTGTGTGTCCCGCAGCAATCCCGCCCCCGGTGAGGCCGTGACCAGAGCGTCGAGCACAGCGATTCCCGGGCCCGTCGCGGCCGCACCGATGAGCAACCACGTGGCCACGGCGACCGGGACCGTCGCCTTCACGGCCGGCTGGCGTCGCGCTCGCCACAGCCCAGGCGTCGCGACCGCCCACACCAGCAGCAATAGCACCAGCGCCGCGATCGTCCACAGGGTCGCTCGCGACGGCGGGACGGCCTCCGAGTTCCAGATCCCGCCGAGCGACACCACCGAGCCGAGGGTTCCGATGCCCGGCTCGGCGCGGGCCGCGAACGCCGCCACCCCGGTCACGGCCGAGCCCGCCGCGGCTGCGCCCGATGTCTCGCCTGACGCCCTGCCTGCAACGCTGCCCGCCCCCGAGAGCACGGTCGCGAGCACCCACGGCAAGGCGGTGAGCAGGGCCGTTACGGCGATCATCGCGGCTGCTCTGGCTCGTCGCGCACCCGCCGCCAGCAGCGACGCCGCCGCCGCGATCACCGCCAGTAGCCACCCGGTGGGGGTCAGCCCGGCCGCTGCCAGGGCAGCGCAGGCGGCGGCTATGCGGGCGCCGCCGAGGCGCGGGACGGTTGCACTCGGCGCGGCGGTGGCAGTGGTGGCGGCGGTCGTCGTGTCGGGCGCGGGCGGGGAGGCGAGCAACACCGGCATCGTCATCACGGCCGCGACCCCGGCCAGGAGGGACCAGTGCCCCTGCAGCAGTCGCTCCACCACGAACGGATTCCACACCGCGCCCACGACCGCCGGCAGCCGCAGCCACACCTCAGCACGCGACGTCACACGCACCAGAGCCCCCGCCGCCACCGCCAACCACACGCAGAACACCGCCGTGAGCAGGCCTGTCAACGGCCACACCGGCAGGCCCGCCGCGTCGAGCGCACGGGTCGCCCAGGCCATCGCCACGTCCTGCGGGACCGCGCGGGCAGCCGACTCCCCCAGCCCGAGCGCGGCATCCGACAGCGGCGGCGTGGGAGTGGCCACCCAGTCGCGCAGCAGCGGGAACCCCGGCCGCGCGAGCCCCGAGAGCAACAGCGCAGTGACCAGCAGTCCGATCGCCGCGTCCACAGCGACTGCCCGTCCAGTACCGCCGACCGCCCCGGCACCAGCATCAGCCGACGCGCGACGGGTCCCGGTGGTGGAGGCTGACATGCGCACATTCCACCACGTCCACCACACCCCACCCGCGACCGCGCAGCCGGCACCTGCCGACGCGGCCCCTACGATCACCGTGTGGACGATCAGGCGCGTGAGGCGACACCGGACTCCGCCACCAGGCGCTTCCTGACGGGCGCGGGCGCGGTGACGGCGGGCTCGATGCTCGCCAATATCGCCGCCTACCTGCTACATCTGCCCGCGTCCCGGTGGCTCGGGCCGGAGGGCTACGGCGCTTTTGCGGCCTTGCTCTCGGCGCAATTGCTGGTAGCGGTGCCGTCGTTGGCCCTGCAGGCCGTGGTGGCCCGTGAGCACGTGCGCGGGGTGCCGCCCGAGGTGTCGCGGGCGCTCGGTCGCCGGGTCGCCCTTCTGGTCGCCCTGCTGGCGGCCGCGGCCGTGGTGCCGGTGTCACTCCTGCTCGACACCCCTGTGTTCGCGACCGCCGCGGCCCTGGCTCCCGGTCCGTTCTTGTGTCTGCTGGCCACCGAGCAGGGGCTACTCCAGGGAAGCGAGCGGTTTCGCGGGCTCGGAGTGGTGTTGGCCGCTGCGGGCGCGGGCAAGGTCGTCCCGGCTGTGGCCGTGCTCGCCGCGGGCGGTGGTGTGGGGTTCGCGTTGGCCGCCGGGGCTGTGGGCGTCGCGGTGGCCTGGATGATCGCCGCACGGATCGTGCGGTCGGGGAACCGGCACCAGCTCCCGGCCACGACGGCGACAACGGTGACGACGACGCCAGACCCCTCCCCCGCCGGCGGGACGTCATTGGCCTCACCCGGTGTCGCGGCTGTGCTCGCCGCCGGGCAGGTCCAGTTGGTGATGATGGCCCTGACCTCGGTCGATCTGCTCCTCGCCCGCGCAATTCTCTCGCCCGAGGACGCCGGCAGATATGCATTGGGGGCGGTCGCCGCCAAGGCTGCGTTTTGGCTGCCGCAGGCCGTCGGGACAGTGCTGTACCCACGGATGGCGGACCCGGCCGGACATCGTGGCGCCGTCCGCTCCGCAGTCGGCGTCCTGTTGGGCATCGGCGCGGTGATGGTGGTCGGTGTCGCGGTGGCGGCCCCGCTGGTGCCGATGATCGTCGGCGACGCGTATGCGCCGGTCGCGGGGCTTTTGTGGGCTTTCGCGGCTCTCGGCGTGACGTTGAGTGTCCTCCAGGCGTTCCTCCTCGCCACTATCGCCACGGACCGAACCGTGGAGGCCGGGATCGCCTGGTGCGGGCTGCTGCTCACGGCGGTGGTCGTGTGGGCTGTCCCCCGTGAGGTTCCGGCGGTGCTGGGCGGGACCCTTGCTGTGGTCTTGCTCACCACGAGCGTCGCCGGGTGGCGGGCACTCCGGACCCGCCCCGCCTAAGGACGCACCCGCGTCGCGCTGGACCGCAGCACCCCTGCGCTCGCTCCAGCACACGCATCCGCACCCGCAGCTCCAGCGCACGCATCCGCACCCACAGCTCCAGCGCACGCATCCGCACCCGCAGCTGCGGCCCGCTCGAGCCGAATCCTGCCCCGACTGCCCCATCGCCCCGCGAGACCCATCGAATTCCGCTGCACCCATGGGGCCCCTTAGGTGTGACGCGATCGGATAGGTGTCGCGTAGGGGCGAGGGACTTCGCGGAATGGGTCCAGCGCGGCGGCGGCACATTTCAGGCGCGGTGCATGGCGCGCAGAGCAGCCAGAGGGACGATGCGCACCGGCAAAAGAAAACGTCCTGCGCATCCGCCGCGTGGGCGTGATGTGCAGGACGTTCTCGGTCGCGTCGACGGGGCCGGGGTCTGGGGATCACTCAGTCCCTGGAGGGGTTCACTCCGCCCGGACCACGATCGACTCCGGCAGCTCCGGGCCCGGCTCCTGCCGTCCCGCCTGCGGCTCGAGGAGCTGCACGTCCGACTCCGCTGGTTCCGCGGCGTGTGCCGCCGCCACGCAGGCCCAGCACGAGGCCTCCGACCAGAGACAGCAGACCGAGGATACCGAGCACGAGCGGTACAACGCGACCGAAGGTGTTCAGCGTGTCAGAGCTGTCCTGAGCGGCCGCGAGAGTCCCGTCCTGGGTCTCCTCGTTCCAACCGGACTGGAAGCGGACGGCCGTGCGGGTGGGCTCGGACTTCTCCTCCTCCATGCGGGCCTTGTCGTTGAAGAAGGCCTCGGCTTCGTCCTGGTCCTCGGCGAAGAACTGGTAGATGTCCTCCTTGCCGTTGATGATCTGGCCGGTTGCCGGGTTGACCCACACCGTGCGCGTGTTGGTGTAGAAGCGACGCATGTCGACCTCGCGCTTCGGATCCCCCTTGAGTCCCCACTGCCCGGCGGTCATGCCCTCGCGGCGGTAGCTGGCCAGGATGGATTCGACGGCGGGGTCGTAGCCGTCGGAGATCGCAGCGAAGTGGTCGCGGATCGAGGACCACATGTCGATGGGGCCGAGCTCCTGCTTGAACTCGTAGGCGTCCATACCGCCGACGGTCGTCTCGCCGACGAACGAGATCGGGTTGGTCGTGAAGGTGCTGGCGTCGAAGTAGTCGTAGTTCTTCTGCTCGGTGTCGAACGGGAACTTGTACTGCAGACCGTTGCGGACGAAGCCTGTGGGAGCCGTCTCGTCCCCCTTGTCCCCGGAGGACACCACCTGGAGAGTACTGGTGGGCTCATCGACCGGCATGGCGGTGACGCGGTCGAGCGTGATGCGGTCGATGGTGGCGTTGATCAGGCCCGCAGCATCGTCGCCCTCAAGGTCCTCACGCAGCAGGGACTGAGCGGCCTGCATCGTGATGACCTCGCCGTCCGACGGCTCCACGGCCTGCACGCGACGCTGCGAGTACATGGGGATGTCGTTGTCGATGAAGCAGGTCACCGGGATCTCCGCCTCGGGGGTCTCGGCAGCATCTTCGGCTTCGTCGCCCTCGGCAGCGCCCTCAGCCGCTTCGCCCTCAGCCGCTTCGCCCTGAGCCGCTTCGCCTTCAGCCTCGTCACCTTCGGCAGAGCCGGCGTCGCCGGCACTGCACTCCGGCCGGTCGGCGTTGAGCTCGGTGGGCGTGTTGCCGGCGAGAGCCTTTCCGACCAGTACCGTGCCCTGCGCGGTTTCCGTGACGGTAGTGGAGTTGATGTCCAGCGGCGTCTTCTTCTGTGCCGGGACCACAAAGAAGACGAGCGCGAGTGCGATAGTGATCAGAAACGCGCCGAGTCCGACGAGGACCAGTGCGGGCACTGATGACCTCCCCGCGGGACTGCTCTGTCGTGCCATCGGATGTCCTCCTGGTATCGCGCTCTCGGCCCGCCGGCTCATGCCGGGTGGTTTCCCGGGGCGATCGCCCGGCCGGGCCCTCATCAGGAGAAGATTAACAGTGATGAAGAACGCATTCGGCACCCCCGACCAACGAGTCGGAACTCTGCCCTCCGCGAAGGGGTATGTTCCGGCGCTCGAGGGTATGCGCGCGGTCGCTGCTTTTTCGGTGCTCACGACGCACGTGGCGTTCCAGACCGCCTCGTCCACGGGGTCGGTGATCCACCGCATATGGGGTCGGATGGACCTGTCTGTGGCGGTGTTCTTCGCGCTTTCGGGGTTTTTACTCTGGCGGGCCCACGCTCTTCACGCGCGACGCGGCGGTGAGGGCACGGCGCGTCCCGCGGGGGAGTACCTGCTGTCACGGCTGGTGCGGATCATGCCGGCGTATCTGGTGTTGGTGGCGGCGGCGTTCCTCCTCATCCCGCGGAACGCCCACAGTTCGCTGTGGACCTGGACGTCCAACCTGACGCTGACGCAGGTCCTAGTTCCTGATTCTCTGGTCGAGGGCCTCACGCACGCGTGGTCGCTCTCGGTGGAGATGGTGTTCTATCTCGTGCTGCCGCTGCTGTGGTGGGCTCTGGCCGCGCTGCGGGGTCAGGCGGCGCGATGGCGCATCCCGGTGATCGCCACAGTGGGGGTGGCGAGTCTGGGCTGGGCGTTGGTGCCCTGGTATGAGCTCGGGTTGCCTGACCGGCTGAACGACCAGATCCTGCCGCCGGCCTTCACCTCGTGGTTCGCGGCGGGGATGATCCTTGCCGAACTCTCCACGGCTCCCCCCGGCCGGGTGGCGGCGCTGGCCCGTCACCGGCACGCGCGATGGGCGTGGTGGTCGGTGGCTGCCGCAGCGTATTTCGCCACCACCGTCCCCCAGTGGTTCACCGAGGGGTTCGTCCACCCGGCGGGCCCGGAGTTCGCGGCCCGCACCGCTCTGGGCGCAGTGGTGGCGTTCTGTCTTCTCGCCCCTATCGCACTGGCACCGGCGGGGCTGCGTTTCGCTGTCCTGGGCTCACCGGTGATGAACGCCCTCGGCAGATGGTCCTACGGGGTGTTCCTGTGGCACGTGCTGGTTCTGCATTTCGCGTTCCAGATAGCGTTCGTGGAGATGTTCGCCGGGCAGATGCTCACGATCTGGCTGGTGACGGTGGTGGTGTCGACGGTGATCGCCGCGGCCAGCTACGCGTTGGTGGAGGAGCCGTCGCGTCACTGGCTGTCACCGCGCAGGAAATCACGCCGGGCATCACGCCGGGCACCGGGCCGCGAGACGGGAGCTCTGCCGTCCGAGGGCCAGGCCGCGGCTAGTCCGGCGCAGACGAGTCCGACCATCGTCGCGACCTGAGGCGCCCATCCGTCGCCGGCGTATGAGAGCGGATCGGGCCAGGGTGAACGAGCCAGCAACGCGGCGCCGGTGGCGATCCCGATGCCGGATCCCGCGATCAGCATCCGTCGCACCCGGCCGGCGCCGAGATAGCGGCTCGCGCCCAGTGCGCTGACGGTCAGCGCGACGGCCAGTCCGAGCCCGACCGGACCGGCCAACACGTAGCCGACGCCGGCGGTAGCAGCCGCGGTCACTGCACCACGTGCCTGCCGCGGGGTGGCCCGTGCGCCCGCCCGGTCGCGGCCTCCGCGGACGAGGAACAGGAGCAGGACCAGGAACAACGCGACGGGGCCGGTGATCAGCGCGGCCCGATACGGCGCATCGAGCGGGACGGTCAGCACGAGGGTCGCGCCGGGTCCTGCGGGCAGCACCCAGCCCTGCTTCCAGCCGTCCACGGTCACGGGTCGCACGTCGAGCAACTCGCCGGAATCGTCGGCCACGAGCCGTGCCTCCCACGCCGGGGACACCGATTCCGGCACCACCAGCACGCGTTCGCGCAGCGAGCCGGTCAAGTGCAATTCGCGCCGCGAGTCCTCCCACGCCATGGTCGTGACAGCCCGGGTGGGCTGGGAGGCCCCGCCGAGGACCTGTGCGGGTCCGCCCGTGGTTCCTCCGGGGTCGACGACGACGAGGCCCACCGTGTCCACCGTGAACGCCTCACCAGGTTCAACGGAGATCTCCTGCGGCCCCGCGGCCAGCGCAAGGGGGTCGACGTCGCACAGTTCCGCCCGGAGTGCGCGGCCCTGCAGGAGATCCCGGCGCGTGGCCTCGACCCTGGTGCGGACCACCCGGTCGCCGATGTGCACGCGAGGCCCGTCGGTACAGGTCAGGGTGACGGGATCGTCGTTGGCGGCGGGCAGCGCTCCGATGCGGGCGCCTGAGTCATCCCGCACCCACACCTCGGCGATACCGGCGGGGACCCGGGCCCCGGCCGGACTGCGGACGTCGTGGGTGTCGTCCACACGGAGGGTGACGGCGTCGGTGAAGTCCGCGGGCAGGTCCACGATCACCGAGCCGTCCTCCTCGACCGGGAGAGAGTCCAGGTCGACGCGGGTTTTCTGGACTCCGGTGTCCACGGTGATGACGCTCGGCGCGGCCGGGACGGCGGAGCGGGACGCCCAGAGTCGCAGCGAGCCGACGAGCTGACGAGTGGGCAGTCGCAGTGCGAGCGACGGCGAGGGCACATCCCGCGCGTGCCAACTGGTGGCGCGGTCGCCGTCCACGGCCGCACCGGCCGACCCGGCGGGGTCGGTGACCAGGGCTTCGCCGGACGCCTTGACCTGCCGGGCCCGGGTCGCGGGCGTGCCGCGCAGGACGTCGTCGAGTGCGGGCCCGGGACGCGGGCGCACGAGCAGCTGCGGAGCGACGGCGGTGTCGGCGGGCACGTCGAGCAGTCGGGCGAAGCGGCCTGGTTCCTCGGGTTCGATCGCGAGATCGGGGGCGCAGCGGACCGAGCCGGTCTCCTCCTCCGCACCGGCCAGACCGTCGACCGGGCTGCCGCCGTGAACGCAGTCGGACCGGCCGGCGAGTTCCTGGCGCAGCAGCCAGCCGGACGGCGCGCGGGCGGCGAGATCGTCGGGGTCGGGCTCGGGCCGGTCGGGCAGGGCAACGGTCCGCAGCAGCGGGATCTCCTGACCGCTGGCACTCAGTCCGATCTCGGCGATCTCAAAGTAGGTGCCGCGGCCGCCGTCGGCGAACCCGGTCGCGGTCACGCGAACCCGCCCGGTGGGGCCCGGGGGCAGCGCCACGGTGAGCTCGTTGTCGGCCGACGGGTAGGCGGTGGTGGTGCCCGTATCCGTCCGTATCTGCACACTGGCGACCTCCGGCCCGACGTCCGGGGCGGGCACGGTCAGTCTCAGTACCGCGCGGTCGACCGGCTCGGGCAGGTCGATCTCCATCCACTCACCGAAGGCGGAGCCGTAACCGCCCGAGCGCCAGGTCGTGTCGGGGTCTCCGTCCACTGCTGCGGCCACCGAGTGCGCGGGCCGCACGGGGCCGGTCTGCGACGAGTCCGCCGCTGACGACGACACCGTCACCCTCGCGTCCCACCACCGGGCCTGCGCCCTGGGCGGCTGCTCTTCGGCGATCGTCGCCGCGTAGTCCGGGACCGTGCCCCGGCTGCGCCGCGGGTCCCCCTCGGCTCGAACGGCCGAAGAGTGGTGGTCGACGCGTCCGAAATCGGTCTCGCGGTCGGTCGGCGAATCGGTGAGCACCGGCCCGGTTACCGAGACCGGGCGAGGACGCGGGAACGGGTCCGAGGCCGGGTCGACGCCGGCGGCCAGGGCGTCCGACTCGAGAAGTCGGGTGACCCGCGACGGCGAGCCGATCGTGTCGCGGCTCGCTAGCAAATCGTCGAGGCTGGACATCGCCTCCGGTCCGCCGGCGATCACCGGCAGGTCGCGCACCTCCACCGTGTACGGGGCCGTGGCTGACCGCGGAGGGCCGGAAGACTCGGAGTCCGCCCCCAGCCTGGAGTCGACGCGGTAGATCTCGATCGCGCGATAGGCGGGCCGGAGTCCGGAGTCCGGCACCACGACCGCCTCGTCGTCGTCGTTTCCGTTGCTTCTTTCCCCACCGTCCGGTGCGCGGGCTCCGCCGACGGGATCGCCGAACTCGGCGACCTTCACCAGGCCGGGTGAACCATTGATCGCCTGATGGACCAGCGCGGGACGCGGCGCACCCGAGTCCTCGGACAGGTCGTTGCGCACCACGAGGAAACCCACACCCAGCGAGGCGAGCGTGCCAGCGGCACCGGGGGCGGGTCGACCGTCGGCCAGGCGGCGTTGGACCGCGTCGAGGGCGCGGATCGCGGGCGCCGGCTGCAGAGGCACGGAGTCGCGCACGGCCCACGGGGTCTCGGCGAGGGGTTGGAGGGGCTCGTCCCGCGTCACGCCCCACACCTGGCGTCCGAACGAGGCACCCGGCACCACCAGGGCGCGGGTCGTGGCGGCGGGGTCGGGGCCGTCACCGGCCTCCCCCGCACGATCGACCGGCGCGTTCTCCGACAGCCACTCGGCGGCGGCCGGCCAGTAATCTGGCAGGCGCTCGTGTGCTCCCACCGGGGCGAGCCTGCCGAGCCACGCCGGTGCCACCGAAATGCCTCCGACCAGCACGATCACCATGGCGGCCGCGACTGCACGGTTCCGCTCGGGATGCGCCAGCGCGGACAGTGCCCGCTTACGGTCCGCGCCCACCCCGCTGAGCAAGTGCGCCAACAGGTGCGCCGACCCCAGGGCCAATGGCAGCCGCACGAGGGGGTCGAATTTGTGGACGTTGCGCAGCGGTGCGCCCGAGCCGTCGAGGAACGCACGCAGCGTCTCGGCGAGCCCGCCGCCGGCCGGGCCGACCCACGGCGCCGCCATTGCCACGAGACCCACCGCCGCGATCACCAACAGTCGGCCGCGCGCGGGCATTCCCCGGCGCAGCAGTCCCAGAATGCCGATGGCCGCGATCGCACCGGTGACCAGCACGTACACCGGTTCGCTCGTCAGCGCAGCACCGGCAACCCGGTCGGTGGAGACGAACGGCACCCACGTGGACGCGCCCCTGAGTACCTCGGTGACGGACGCCCATCTGGTGGTGACCTCCGCCGACTCGATGTGGTCGAGGAACGGCGGCGAGACCCTGCCCAGCAGCAGCAGCGGCACGGCCCACCACACGCAGACGGCGGCCGAGAGCGGTAGCCACCAGGCGGCCAGGCGACCCCATGTCCGACCCGGCCGATGCATGGCCCACCATAGGATCGCCGGCAGGCACGCGGCCACGGTGGCCACGGCGTTGACCGCTCCCATCAGCGCCAACGCGAGCGCGGCCCCGGCCCCGCCACGGCGCGGGGACATCCGGCCCTGCAGCACCCGGATCACGGGCAGCAGCACCCACGGCGCCAACGCGACGGGCCAGATCTCCGAGGAGATGGAGCCCAGGTCGCCCAGCATCCGCGGAGCCAACGTATAGAGGACCCCGGCGACCGCACGGGTCGAACGGGTGCCGATCCGCAGCGCGGCTGCCACCCGCACCACTCCGACGAAGGCGACCGTGAACAGGACCGCCCACCACAGGCGCTGGGTCAGCCAGGCGGGCAATCCCACCAGGTCGAACAGGGCGAAGAACGGTCCCTGCGGGAAGAGGTAGCCGTAGGCCTGGTTCTGGACCTGGCCGCCGAAGGACAGGCCGGTCCATAGATGGGTGGCCTGGGAGAGGAAGCGAACGGGGTCGACAACCAGGTCGTACTTTGTGTCCGGGACGACGAGGCCCGGGGCCTGCATGCAGGCCAGTAGAAAGAACGCGAAGAATGCGACGACCGCGTCGCGCGCGCCGACGCCGAGACGGATCCCGTGGATCACCTACGCCGGTAGTGGTGAGGGACTAGCGGGCGCCGTACTCGACCTGGCCGAGGAGGGCCTGGTCGGCGGGCGGCTGGGAGACCTCCGGGATCGAGTTCTCGGCCATTGCGGTGTTCGCGCCAAAAGCGACGATTCCGCCGAGGACGATTCCGCCGACGGCGCTGGCGAGCGCTCCGGTACCGAAGCTCATCGAGTTCTCCCTGCGGTTCACGTGAAAAGAGGCCAACGGAGGTGCCGTGGGGCACTCCGACGCCAGAAGAGTAGCACCCGACACACCCGACCTCATGCGCTAGTCGTGCCCCACAAGTCCTTACCGGCCGGTAAGTTGGTGTGGCATACGACACCACGCGCTCGGGAGGAGACCGAAGTGACGACGGGGACAAAGCGCATCCCGCGCGCGATCCGCGAGCAGCAGATGCTCGACTCGGCCATCCGTGTGTTCTCGGATCTCGGCTACCGGTCAGCCTCCATGGACGCCATCGCCCGTGACGCCAGCATCTCCAAGCCCATGCTCTATCTGTATTACGGCTCGAAGGAGGAGTTGTTCGCGGCGTGCGTGGTGCGGGAATCCGGCCGCCTCATCGACCAACTCACCACCGCGGCGACCGGCAGCAGCGGCCCGCGGGGGCGGTTGGAGAGCGTGGTGGAGGCCTTTCTCGAGTACGTCGATCAGCACACCGACTCCTGGAACGTCGTCTACCGGCAGGCCGTGGCCGAACCGGCGTTCGCCGAGGAGGTCGAGAAGACCCGCTCGGTCCTGGTGGACCTGACCGCCGATCTGTTGGCCCAGAACTCCGTCGACGAGCGCAGCCGCGAGGTCCTCGAAGTGGTGGCCACCGCGCTCGTCGGTGCGGGTGAGGCGGTCGCGGACCGGGTCGCACACCGTTCCATCCCCACATCGGTGGCCGCCGGGGTCGTCGTCGAACTCGCCTGGCGTGGACTCTCGGGCGATCCCGCCAGGTCACTCCCCACCACCCATAAAGAGGAGCAGTCGTGACCGGACGGACCCGCAGCGCCGCCCGGAAGTCTGAGGGCGCTCGCACACTCAGCCCACTCGACCTGGCCCGGGGACTGCCCTCCCTGGCTGCCGATCTGCCGACAGTCCTCCACGGCTTGTGGATCGTCCGGACCTCGCGCAGCAAGGACAGGGTGTCGATCGGTCGGAAGTTCCAGGAGCACGCCGCAGCCCGGCCCGACGCGCCTTTCGTGCGGTTCCGGGGCACCGAGATTTCCTACGGCGAGGCCAACCGGCGCGCCAACCGTCTGGCGGACGTACTCCAGACCAGAGGCGTACGGCGTGGTGACACCGTCGGCATCTGCATGGGCAACCGCGCCGAGGTCATGATCGCCATCATGGGTGCGGTCAAGGCGGGCGCCTCGGTGGGGCTGCTCAATCACCACCAACGCGGCGACGTCCTGGACCACTCGCAGAAGATTCTCGAGGCCAAGGTCACCCTGGTCGGCGCCGAATGCGCGGAAGCCGTCAACTCGATCCCGCGCGAGAACTGGATCGGTGAGCTCGTCGCCGTGGGCACCGAGGTCGACCTGCCGCATCACAAGATCGCCGCCGGACACCGCCCCGAGGAACTGTCAGATCTGGTGTGGCTCGAGGATGAGCTCGCCACCCTGGGCGAGGACGTGGGCGAGACCAATCCGCCGGAGGCCGACGCCACAGTCGGCACCGAGACCGCCTACTACGTGTTCACCTCCGGCACCACGGGCCTGCCGAAGGCGTCCGCCATGACGCACTACCGGTGGAACCGGGCCATGGCCGGATTCGGCCTGTCGGGCGTGCGCCTGAAGAAGGACGACGTCCTGCTCTGCCCGCTTCCGATGTATCACAACAACGCCCTCACCGTAGGCCTCGGCTGCGTGCTCGCCGCCGGCGCCTGCATGGCGATCGAAGAGCACTTCTCCGCGACCAAGTTCTGGGAGCGGGCCCGCGACTCCGGCGCCACCGCGGCCATCTACATCGGCGAGATCTGCCGGTACCTGCTCAACCAGAAGCCCGGCCCTGGCGACCGCGACCATTCGATCCGCGTGATGACAGGCAACGGCCTGCGCCCCGAGCTCTGGTCCGAGTTCCAGAAGCGGTTCGGGATCGACCGCATCTGTGAGTTCTACGCGGCCAGCGAGTGCAACATCGCCTTTGTCAACGCGTTCAACGTCCAGCGGACCACCGGCTACTGCCCCATGGACTTCGCGATCGTCGAGTACGACGCCGACACCGGCGATCCCCTCCGTAACTCCAACGGCCGCCTGAAGAAGGTCGGCAGGGGCGGCACCGGACTGCTCCTGAGCGGCATCTCCGACTCGCAGCCTTTCGACGGCTACACCGACAAGGAGGCAACGGAGAAGAAGATCGTCCGCGACGCCTTTGCCGACGGGGACGCGTGGTTCATCTCCGGGGATCTCATGCTGGACCAAGGGCTGGGGCATGCCTCGTTCGTCGACCGCCTGGGCGACACGTTCCGCTGGAAGGGCGAGAACGTGGCCACCACCGAGGTCGAGTCCGCCGTGGGAGCCCGCCCCGAAGTCGACCAGGCTGTGGTCTACGGCGTGCCGGTCCCCGGCGCCGACGGCAAGGCCGGCATGGCTGCGGTGCGCCTCAACGACGACGCCGAGTTCGACGGCGAGGGCCTGGCCCGCCACCTGCGCGAGACCCTTCCGTCCTACGCGATCCCGCAGTTCATCAGGTTGTCCAGGGAGCTCGAGCACACCTCCACGTTCAAGAGCCGCAAGACCGAGTTGCGCGAGCAGGCGTTCGACACCTCCACCTTTGACGAGCCCCTGTACGTGCTGTCCAAAGAGAAGGGGTACATCCCGTTCTACGATGGTGCGGAGAACGATATCGTCGCCGGCACCGTCTAGTTCCGGCCGAACGACCCGCACCTGAGGAAGAGACGGCCGCCGCATGCCCAGATACAGGACGGACCGGACGCGCCGCTCGGTCCTGATAGGCCTCTCCATGGGCCTGGGCGGCGCGGCAGGGTGGGCGCTCACCTCGGGGTTGGCCGAGCGCGCCGACGATCCCGCTACCGCGGGGCAGACAGCCAACCGTGTCGCCTCCCGCCCCTACCGCCCACCAGAGGGGGCGGTGCCGTTGAGCGAGCCGCGTCGCTATTTCTACGACGACCCCGGCAACACCGAAGGTCAGACCTTCGGCGACCTTTATCTACCGGACTCGGCCAACCCTGCCCTGCCGGTGGTGGTGCTCATCCACGGTGGCGGGTGGCGGGACTCCCTCGGTCTGACCTACATGGAAAATCAGGCCCGCGACCTGGCCTCATTCGACGTGGCGGTGTGGAACATCGAGTACCGGCGCGTGGACTCCGGCGGCGGTTGGCCCACCACCGTCGCCGACGTGTGCAGGGCCGTGGATCACCTCACCGAGATCTCCGCCGACCTCGGCGATCGTCTGGACCTCCACCGCGTAGTGGTGGCCGGGCACTCGTCCGGTGGGCACCTGGCGCTCTGGGTCGCGGGGCGGGAACGGCTCCCGTCCTCGCTTCCCGGATCCCGGCCGGCCGTCCCCGTGGCCGGCTGCGTCTCCTTGGCGGGTGTCGCGGACCTGCTCATGGCCGAGCGTGCCCGTGACCGGTACGTCCACGACCTCCTCGGCGGCGAGCCGGGAAAACGCCGCCAGCGCTACGTGGACGCCTCCCCCATCAGTCACCTACCCACCGGCGTTCCGGTGGTGTGCATCCACGGACGTGACGACAAGGTGGTCCGCCCCGAACAGTCCGAGTCCTATGTCCGGGCGGCGAGGCGGGCCGGCGACCCCGCCCGCGCGACCATGGTGCCGGGCGGCCACGATCCGTGGGGCGATATCGCCGGCGAGGTCTGGCACGACACCCGCGACACTCTGCTGAAGATGGCCCGCCGTGACCCGGACGCGGCCGGTTAGCCCCCCACCGTCACTCGGTAGTCACACCCAGTCCGTGTCCACACGGAGCCGCTCGAGGCGCCGGTAGGAGATCAGCCAGAAGCCGTCGACCTGCCGGTAGCGCTCGTGATAATGACCCCAGCCGTGAAGCCGGCGCTCACGGCCGTCCACGTTCCACCAGAGCCGGTCCTCCATCGCCCAGATCCCGCTGGCGGTCGCCTCACCGGTCACTGGGTCTGGCCCCGTGGCCTCCAGCAGCGGCGAGTGGCCGTGGTGCACGCGCGTCACCGGGGAGGGCCCGTCGAGGGTCTGACGAATTGCTTCAGTGAGGGCGTCGCGTCCTCGGACTTCTGCAGCCCCACCGCTCGCCGCCCAAGACTTGCTCACCACATCGTGGGTGTGGCACGACCCGTACTGGTCCCACTGCTTGGTGTCCATTACGTAGAGGCGGCGGGCGAACACCGCGCGGATGGCCTCGACGTCGGCCCAAGACAGGCCCTCGTCAGTCGCGCCGGTCACGTCGTGTAGTCCGCGTTGATGGAGATGTACTCGCGGGTGAGGTCGCAGCCGTACACAGTGCAGGTCCCGTCCGCGGACCCGCCCTCCACGCCCAGGTCCACCGAGATGGTGACCTCCTCGGCCTGCATGATCTCGGTCAGCCGCTGGAGCTCGGCCTCGCCCGCGAAGGCGGGGTAGGTCTCGAGGTCGCCAAAGGCGATGCGGACGCGTTCCGGGTCGATGTCCGTGTCGTCGTGGCATTTGCCGATCGCCATGGCGACGCGGCCCCAGTTGGGGTCGGCTCCGTGGACGGCGGTCTTGACCAGCGGCGAGTTGAGGATCGCCTTGGCCACGCGCTTGGCCTGGTCGCGGTCGCGGGCCCCGGTCACCTCGACGGTGAGCAGCTTGGTGGCGCCCTCGCCGTCGCGGGCGAGCTGGCGGGTCAGATCCAGGCAGACTGCGTCGAACGCCTCGCGCAGTTCGGTCTCCCCGACCGGGTCGCCCGACCCGCTGGCCAGGGCGACGGCCGTGTCGGAGGTCGAGGTGTCGGTGTCCACGGACAGGCAGTTGAAGGTCTGGTCCACCGCGTCCCTGAACGCGGCATCCAGCACAGCCGGCTCCACTGCGGCGTCGGTGAAGATCACGGCGATCATCGTGGCCATGTCGGGCTCGATCATCCCGACACCCTTGGCGATGCCCACGACCCGTGCGGTGCCGCCCGTCGTCGTCGTCACCTCCACCTGCGCGGTCTTGGGGTGCGTATCGGTGGTCATCATGGCGGCAGCCAGCGCTGAGGCGTCGGCGTCGAACTCGGCGCCGACCAAGCCCCGGAGGTGCTCGCGCAGGACCGGCATGGGGTAGCGGCGGCCGATAACGCCGGTGGAGGCGATGAGGAGATCCTCGGGCGCCATTCCCACGGCGGCGGCCGCATGCTCGAGCACCTCGCGGGCGTCGGTCATGCCCTGCTCGCCGGTGGCGACGTTGGAATTCTTGGCCACCACCACAACGCCGCGGGCGCGTCCGGACGCCGCGTTAGCGCGACTGAGCACGACCGACGGGCCGGCGAACAGGGACCGGGTGAAGACAGCGGACGACGCCGGGGAGGGACCGTCATTGACGACGACAAAGACGTCATCTCCGCGCTCGCGCAGCCCTGCGGCTCCCGAGTGGGCGCGGAAGCCCTCTGGAAGGGGCAATGATGCGGGTGTGTGCGCGGTGGTTGGCGTCATGCCGTCCATTGTCCCCCGTCCCCGCCGGCGGAGGTGCGACGCCGGCGGAATCGGCTCGGTGCGGGGTCCGGGAACGGATTCGATGTCGAATGTGACCTCTTTAACATATAAAGATACAAAGCCTTACTAACTGGACAAATAAGGGCTGCTGGGCCGCCGAGATGGTCGCTGGACAACTTTTTCGCCGAATCCGGGTAACAACCGCCGGGGGAATCCGGATGTACTACACGAGTCCGAAAGCAGGACTGCACCACGAGCGCGGCGCATCACGGCGCCGCCCACATACGAAAGGATCATCACCATGATCGAGCAGATCTTCACCGGCGTCCTCGGCTTCTTCAACAGCCTCATCGGCACCGGCTCCGCCGCCGCCGAGGGCTTCGTCAGCACCGGCTCCGCCGCCGCCGAGGGCGTGTACGGCACCGTCACCGGCTCGCTCGGCAACATCGTCGGCTCGCTCTGAGCTTGAGTGACCCCGGACCCCACGGGTCCTAGTTGCCTCAACGCCGGCATTCGTCCCAGGACGGATGCCGGCGTTGTGCATTTCGGCAATCTCCATACGGCCGCTAATGAGATACAACTCACATTAGGAACGACCGCCCCTCCGACCTGCGCAGGTAAAGGAAACGGTGCACTTTTCGCCGGAATCCGACCACCTACCGGGTGAATGCCGCCTCATCGCTACGTAACGTTCGGTGTTGGGTTCTGGATGAACCACAGAGTTCGAAAGAGCTCCACTCAGACAGAGCGGCGCACACGGTGCCGCGCATGACGAAAGGACCATCAAATGGGTTCCATCGCTACTTTCCTCCCCGGCCTGGCCACCGGCTCCGCCGCCGTTGAGACCGGCTCCGACGTCGTCGACAGCGGCGCCGACCTCGTCGCCGAGGTCCTCGAGACGGTCGGCGGCTTCGTTGCACAGGTCACCGGCTCGCTGGCCCCCGAGGCCTGAGTTAGCTGAACCTGGGCCTCAGCGCCCAGCAGCAACACCCCGACGCCGGCATTCGTCTTCGGACGGATGCCGGCGTCGTATATTTCACTACACTCGCGGGCATGCAACTCGACCTGTCCCGCCACGTCGCCGCCGACCCCGCGACAGTGTGGGAGGTACTCACCAATATCCCCGAGGCGCCCCGCACGCTCAGTGGCGTCCGGTCCGTGGAGATCCTCACCGAAAGCCCATACGAGCCCGGCCTACGGTGGCGGGAGACTCGGACGATGTTCGGGATGAAGGCGACCGAGGAGATGATGGTCCTAGCCGCCGAGCCGCCGCATTCCACAACGATCGTCGCCGAGAACGGTGGGACCGAGTACAAGACCATCTTCACCATCACCCCAGACGCCGACGGGGGCTCGACCCTGCGAATGCAGTTCGGCGCGCACACAGCCCACGCTCCTGCCATCTCCCGCGTGGTGATGGCCGTGATGGGCGGGTTCGCCCAGCGGTCGACCTGTCGGACCATGCAGAAGGATCTGGCGGATATCGCTGCCGAGGCCGAGCGCCGCGCCAGCGCGACCTGATCACAGACCGGTGACAGCTCAGCCTGACGTCGTCGCCGAATCCCACAGTTCGGCGACAATCTCCCCCGCCGGCCGATCTGCGTAGACGTCAGCCGCACGCCAGCGCGAGCCCGCCCACAGAGGCGGGACCTCGATGTCCCCGGCCTGCGCGGCGGCCTTTCGCATCGGCCCGGTGAGCAGATGCAGGTGCGGGTACGCGGCGGGTGCCGCCGTGTCGAATTCGTCGACGAAGCCGTTGACCAGGGCGCGGGCGTATCGGCCCGTGTAACACCGCGTGGGCCGAGACTCGGTGAACCGGGGATCGGAGAGCGCGGCGCGGTGCAGAGCGCTTGTGCCCGCCTCCGGGGTGCGCAACAGCACCGTGCCCAGCTGCACCCCGTCGGCCCCGGCGGCGAGCGCCGCCGCCACGTCCTCGGGCGTCGCGATCCCTCCGGCGGCGACGAACGGCACCTCGGGCAGGGCCTCACGCACCGCGCGCGTCAGATCCACGGTCGTGATGTCATCCGGCTCCTCGCCCACCGCCGTGGTGGAGCGGTGCCCTCCGGCCTCCGCACTTTGCACGGAGAGCCAGTCCGCGCCCGCGTCCACGGCCCGCCGTGCGTCGGCAACACCGGTGACCGTCACGACCACCGCAGAGCCCACCTCGTGCAATTCGCGGACCACGGCCGGGTCAGGGATACCGAACGTGAACGAGACCACCGCGACCGGGTCCTCGACGAGCGCCGTGACGGTGCCGTCCTGGTCGAAGTCTGTGAATTGGGGATCGCGTGCCAATTCCACGCCCAGCCGCTGCGACACCGCGCCGATGGTGGACGCGTACTCCTGCACCGCCTCCATGCCACCGGCATCTGCCAGCGCCGTCGCGGAGTCCGCGGGGTCCAGGAGAAATACGTTGACCCCGAACGGCGCATCGGTGAGTTCCCGCACCCGCGCGACCTCGTTCCGGGTGCCGCCTGCATCGAGATAGCCCGAGCCGATCATCCCGAGCCCTCCCGCCTCGCCGACCGCCGCGATCAGCGCCGGGGTGGTAGGTCCGCCGGCCATCGGTGCACCGACGACGGGTCGACGCAGATGCGACGGAAGGAGGCGGTCTCGGGACTTTGGTGCGCTCATGCCTCTCGACGTTACGCCCGGCCGCGATCCTGTATTCCGGGTGACCGCGCCGGCCGGACCGACGGCTACATTTGAGGGTGTGACATCTTCCCGCCGGACGCTTCTGACAGCCACTGCGCTGGCCGTGGCCCTCGTGCTGTCCGGGTGCGGGGATTCGGGCACGCAGAGCAACGACGTCCCCGGCAGCAGCCGGTCTGCGAACCAGCTGGCGAGCCAGCCCGCTGATTCCTCTGTGAGCGACCCGGCCGCCGCCTCGCCCGAGCCGCCCTGCACGTCACCGTTCGACTCACTCACCCAGCGCGATCGGATCGCGCAACTGTTCACCGTGGGCGTGAACTCCATGGACGACGCCCGTCGCGCCGTGGAAGAGCACAAAATCGGCGGGATCTTCCTCGGCGGCGACGTGGTGGGCGAAGTGGTCTCCAGCGACGCGCTCGACCGCCTCCAGGCGGACACCCCCCTGCCGCTTCTCGTGGCGATCGACGAGGAAGGCGGCCGCGTCTCCCGCATCGCTCCCTACGCCGGGCCTGTGCCCTCGGCCCGGGTCATGGCCGCCACCATGAGCCCTGACGAGGTGCGGTCGGTGGCCCGATCCCGCGGCGAATTCCTCCGTGGGATGGGCGTGACCGTCGACTTCGCACCCTCTCTCGACGTATCCGAGCAGCCCGACGCCGCGGTGATCGGTGACCGCTCTTTCTCCGGCGACCCGGCGCGTGTGGTTCAGTACGCGAACGCATTCGCGTGGGGGCTGATTGACGCTGGCGTGACCCCCGTGTTCAAGCACTTCCCGGGCCATGGCCGTTCGACCGGGGACAGTCACGTTCAATCTGTGACCGTCCCGCCGCTGGACCAGCTGGTCCCCTACGACCTGCACCCGTTCGCCGAACTCGCGCAGACGCCCGGTGCCGGGATGATGCTGGGCCACCAGCAGGTACCCGGCTTGACAGGGGTGGATCGTCCGGCTTCGCTCTCCCCGGCCGCCTACCGACTATTGCGCGACGGTTACGGCTACGGCGCCCCGCCCTTCGACGGCCCGATCTTCACCGACGACCTGTCCGGTATGCGGGCGGTAACGAACGACTTCCCGCTCCAGCGCGCCGTGGCCGAATCACTCATCGCTGGAGCCGATTCTCCGCTGTGGATCACCACCGACGGCATCTCCGAGGCCCTCGATGCCGTGGAAGGCGCCGTGGAGATCGGCGCCCTGTCCCGCAGCGAACTAGACGATTCACTGTCTCGGATGGCCAGGCTGCGGGGCATCCCCGGCTGCCTCTCCGGGCCGGTCACCGGTCACGTCGACCAAGCCGGCCCGCTCGCGGCACCACTGCCGGGGCTGCCTCGCCGCGCCGACCTGCCAGCCCTGCCGAAGCCCGCCCGTTAGTGCTGCCAGACCCCCGACGTTCCCCTCCGGTGCGAGTTCACCAGGTGGGTGTCCACCACCCCGATCGCCTCCATGAGCGCGAACACCGTCACCGGTCCCACGAAGCTGAACCCCCGCCGCTTGAGTTCCTTGGCCAGCGCCTCCGACTCCGGTGAGCGGGACGGCACATCGTCCATCGTCCGCGGGGCCGGTGTGTGCTCGGGCCGGTACGACCAGATCAACTCCGCTAGCCCACCGTCCTCGCGCAGGGCGATCACGGCGCGGGCGTTGGCAATAGCCGCGTTGATCTTGCGACGGTTGCGGACAATCCGTTCATCCGCCATCAGCCGGGCGATGTCCTGCTCCTCGAACGCCGCGACCGCATCAGGAGAGAAGCCCGCGAACGCCTCTCGGAACGCCGGGCGTTTACGCAAAATCGTGACCCAGCTCAGACCAGACTGGAACCCCTCGAGCACGAGTCGCTCGAACAGTCCCGCCTCGTCGCGGACGGGTATACCCCATTCGGTGTCGTAATACTCTCGTAGTAACGGGTCCCGCGCCGCCCACGGCGGCCGGCGCAATCCGTCCTCGCACAGCACGGCGCCGGTATCGGCGGTGACGGTGTCTGCCGCGGCGGTGCCAGCGGCGGTCTGGTCAATCTGCGCGTTCTGCATGGTTTCTCCTGTGTTCGTCGGACCACCCTTGGCGGTGGTGGCGCACAGACTAGGAGCGGACTACGACACCACCCCGTCAGGACAAGACGCCGAACAGCTGCACGATCCGCATGACGGCCAGCGCGAGCAGCGCCACGCCCACAACCAAAGTGAGGATACGTCCGGCTACCCGGCCGAACGAAAGGAAGCGGTCGATGCGCCGCGTGGCTGCGACGACCCCTCCCGAGCGCACCCGGGATAGCGCGAGGATGAGCACCGCGCTGGGCAGGATCGCGACGATCGCGAAGAACAGGATCTGCAGGAGCTTCGACCACCACGGGGTCTCGGCGAACGAGATGAGCACCATCCCGGCGGCGAACGGCGCCGACGTCCCGGATTGGATGATGCCGAGCGCGATGCCCGTGGCCATGATTCCGAACCTCTGGAGTGCGGTCTCAGCGAGCGGCGCCTCGACGGCATCCTCCTTGGCGGCCGCCGGACGGCGCAATCCCAGAACAGTGACGACCAAGCCCACCACCCCCAGCACCACCATCGCCCACAGGCTGTAGAACAGGCTGCGGACGAACTCCTGGTTGTTGCCGATCACCCACACCGAGATGAGCGAGAGCACCACGATGCCGCAGAACGCACCACCTGTGAACCTGGCGGCACGCGGAGCGAATGTCCCCCCGCGACTGGCCGCAGTCAGCCAGAGTCCGGCGATGACGGCGAAGGCCAGAAGGTTGACCGAATCGATCGCCGCGAAACCTAGCAGGCTGAGGTAGTACTGCACCGGGCAACCCTACCGGCGTCGGCCCGGCCGGAAGCCTGGACCACTATCGGGATCGCCGTCGTTCCCGCGACGGCGGTCCTCGTCGTTGTTGTCGTCGTCGTAGTTGTCGTCGAAACTCTCCTCCTCGCGCGGGCGGCCGAACACCGACCGTTCTCGCCGCCGGAGCACGTCGAGGTCCCGCACGGTCCAGCTGCGGACAGGCGCCGGGACGCGCCACTGCCTGAACCACGCGACCATGCGGAACGCGAAGGCGAGGAAGGACAGCACGACTGCCGCGACCGGGCCCCAGGTCCCCGTTTCGACCGCGACCGCGGTCAACGCGGCTCCGGTGGCCGCCGGGATGACGTACAGATTGGAACCGCTGAACACGGCCGGGATCTCGTTGGCCACCACGTCGCGCAGTAACCCGCCACCGACAGCCGTGACCACCCCGAGCAGCAGCGCAGACGCCACCGGCATCCCGTGGTCCAGCGCCCGCGCCGTGCCGAAGGTGCAGAACAGGCCGAGCCCCACGGCGTCGAACGTCACGATGAGAGTCTGCACACGGTGGATGTGCGATCCGAGCAGGTACAGCACCGTCGCCGCGGCCACCACGGGGACTAGATAGACGGGCTGCGCGAGCGCGAGCGGGGTGACCCCCAGCAGGACGTCTCGGATGATCCCGCCACCCAGGCCGGCGAGCAGCCCCAGCACCAGGCCGCCGGTGATGTCGATGTCCTTGCGCGCCGCCAACAGGTTTCCGGACAGTGCGAAAAAGAACACGCCCAGCAGGTCGAACCAGAGGACGAGGGGCGAGTTCTCCACGGCCCGGCCTAGACCACCGCGTCGGCCGTGGACCGCGCGTGGTGACGGTTACGCACCGCGCGGAACGTCCAGAGCTTGTTGACGACGAAGTTGATCGGCATCGTGATGACGATCGTCAGCAGCTGGCTCCAATACTCCCGGGAGTGGATACCCGCGTCCTCGTGCCACCACGGCTCGGGCAGATAGATCGGGCTGGTGGGATTGGTGAAC
Organism: Dietzia alimentaria 72; assembly: GCF_000226215.1. GTDB lineage: Bacteria > Actinomycetota > Actinomycetes > Mycobacteriales > Mycobacteriaceae > Dietzia > Dietzia alimentaria. Next base: position 6,334 of record NZ_AGFF01000012.1, on the reverse strand, counting down.
GCGAGCTTGATGAAGATTCCCGCAGCCGCGGCCACCGACCCCACCACCAGAAACGGCCAGAATTCCTGCCACGCCGGCGCCTTGTGCCCCTTGCCGAACGTCCAGTGACGGTTGAGCAGGAAATTGTAAAAATTTGCCACGAAGAACGCCACCACCCAGACGAGCGTGGTGAACCGGAAGTTGAATTCCGTCCCCCCGATGGGGAACAGGATGTCCTGCGCGTTCTGGGTGCCGCCGTTGGCCTTGTTCATCAAAACAGTGACGATCATGTTGACGACCATCCCGGAGCCGCCGACGATGCCGAACATGAGGAACTGCCGGGCGCCACGACGGTAGCGGCCGAGTTCGGCGGAGGCTGGGTTCACAGGCGATGAGTCTAGGCGTTAACCCGACCTTCAGTCCGCGCCATGCCCCTCCGGGACGCGTTCTACCGGGTTCGCGATGGGACCGGGAGCCGTTCCGTCGCCGAACGGGCTGCCGCCCAACTCCTCGCGGTGGTGCGGAGTGAACAGGCCGGTCAGGTCGGGCCCCTTGGGCACGATGCCGGTGGGGTTCACGTCCCGGTGGACGTTGTAGTAATGCTCCTTGATCTGCGGGAAATCGCAGGTGTCACCGAAGCCGGGGGTCTGGAACAGGTCACGGAGGTAACCCCACAGCGCGGGCATCTCGCTGATCTTGCTGCGATTGGCCTTGAAGTGTCCGTGGTAGACCGCGTCGAAGCGCACGAGGGTGGTGAACAGGCGGATGTCCGCGGCGGTGATCGTGTCGCCCACGAGGAACCGACGCGTCGTCAGCCGCTCCTCGAGTCGGTCCAGGGAGGCCCACAGCTCGTCGTAGGCCTTCTCGTACGCGCTCTGCTCGGCAGCGAATCCGCTGCGGTAGACGCCGTTGTTCACAGTGGGGTAGATCCAGGAGTCCAGCTCGTCGATCTCGTCGCGGTGCTTCTCCGGGTACAGGTCGGGGGCGCCCTCACGGTGGAATGCGGACCATTCGGTCAGGAGGTCAAAGTTCAACTTCTGGAACGCGTTCGTCACCACAGACTTGGTGGGCACATCCACGAGCGCGGGAACGGTGATGCCCCGGGGGTAATCGGGGATGCGGTTGAAGTAAGCCTCCTGTAGGCGGTGCAGGCCGGTGACCGGATCCTTCTCGTCCGGGTCGAGGTCAAACACCCAGGAATTGATGTCGTGAGTGGGTCCCGCGAGGCCCATCGAGATGGCGTCCTCAAGTCCCATGAGGCGGCGCACGATGATCGTGCGGCTGGCCCACGGGCAGGCGCGGGCGGCCATGAGGCGGTACCGCCCGGCCTCGACAGGCCAGCGCATTTCGCCGATCTTGTCGCCTACCGGTGCGGACCCGGGCTCGAGACCCGCCACCACGCGGTCGTTGATGTAGGTGGCGTCGCGAACGAATTCTCCGTCGGTTGCGGCGTTCTGCGCTGCGATGAACTCGGTGTCGTCTGCCATGGTGGCCTCCAGGGGTCGGCGTGGTGTGGCGGTACGCAATTTCGTTGATGTATCACCAAGGTACCGTCTTTTGCGGTCCGGCACCAGCCCCTCCGCCATGATGCTGGGCGATCCGCAGCCCTGTGTCACTCTTGTCGCATGGACTCCGCGCATGTCGATGATGTTGCGACCCGCTACGCCGACTTCGCCCGCTTCGAGGTCCGCGGTCGCACCCCGGTCTACCTATCGTGGGCCCGGGGCATCGCCGATGATCCCGGCACCTGTGCGTTGATCGAGTCCCTTCCCAGGATCAAGCGGCAGCCTGCGCTGGTCTTCGCCGCCGCCCGCCACGCCGGCGCGCCCGAGACCGAGGATTACGCCGCCTTCCGCACGTACGTCCACGCCCACTGGTCCGAGATCGAGCAGATCGCGCTCACCCACTCCACGCAGACCAACGAGGCCAAGCGCTGCGCTGTACTGCTGCCGTTCCTGTCCCTACTACCCGGCCCCCTGTCACTGGTCGAGGTGGGCGCCTCCGCCGGCCTATGCCTATACCCAGACCGCTACGCATACCGGTACGAGTTCGACGACGGCGGGTCACACGAATTGCACCCCACCGACCCGTCCACACCGGGCGCTACCCCGGTCCTCGCCTGCGATCTTCGCGACGGCATCCCCCTGCCCCGTTCGCTTCCGGTGGTTGCGCACCGGGGTGGTGTGGACCTGTCCCCGATCGATGCCTCCGACCCCGACTCGCGGGCGTGGCTGCGCAGCCTCATCTGGCCCGGCCAGCAGGACGAACGCGTCCCCCGCCTCGACGCGGCGCTGGACATCGCCGCCGCCGATCCACCGCAGTTCATCGCCGGCGACCTCGTTGAGCACGTCGACGCCGCCGTGGCCGCCTGCCCCGCCGGTTCGACTCCCGTGGTGTTCCACACCGCTGTACTCGGGTACCTCGAGCCGCCCGCGCGCGCCGAATTCGTCCGACGCATGACTGCCCTCTGCGGCGACACTGGCGCGGTGTGGATTTCGGTCGAGGGCGTGACCCTTCTGCCCGACGTGGCCGCGCAGGTGCCGGAATCGCTCCGGCGGCACAAGGGCATCTTCGTCGTCGCCGTCAACGGTCGTCCCCTCGCCACGGCGCACGGGCACGGCGACTGGGTCCGCGCCCTCGATCTCCCCTGAGCGGCATACCCTGAACACCGTGTCCACCATCGTTTTTGTCCACGCCCACCCCGATGACGAGTCCTCGCAAACCGCCGGCATGATGGCGCTCGCCGCCCGCGCCGGACATCGTGTGGTGACGGTCTTCGCCACTGACGGCGACCACGGTCAACGACCCGAACACCTAGGGGACGACGGCAACCTGGTCGAACACCGACGAGGTGAAGCCCTCGCGGCTGCCCGCGTACTCGGCGTCGAACGCCTCGACTGGCTGGGCTTCCGCGACTCGGGCATGACCGGCTGGGCCGAGAACGACGACCCGCGGTCCCTCAATCAGGCCGATGTGGACGACGCCGCAGGACGCCTCGTGCGGATCCTCGACCGTGAGGACGCCGATGTGGTGGTGGGCTACGACTATCACGGCAATTATGGCCACCCCGACCACATCGCAGTGCATCGCCTTACCCGACGGGCGGCCGAACTGGCGTCGCGCCGGCCCCGGCTCATGGAGTCCACGACCAACCAGACCGCCCAGCTGGCGATGATGGACAGGCCGGAGGTTGCTGAACTCTTCGACGCGCTGGCCTCCGGAGGCTCGGACGTGGCGGAGATCCGGGAGATGATCCTCACCGGCGACGACGGTCAGCCGGTCGGAGTGCCGGAGTCGGAGATCGCGTGGGCCATAGATCTGCCCGAGGACGTCCTCTCCCTCAAGCGTCAGGCGATGGAGTGCCACGCCAGTCAGACGAGCGACATCGGACTCATGCTGAGCCTGCCGCCCGCGGTCTACGAGCTCTCGTTCGGCCTCGAATACCTCATCGAGCCGGGCCTGGACCGACCGATGCGCAGCGAGTGGCCGTTCTAGGTCCTGCAGCGCCCTCGGGGGTGGCCCGGCTCATCCCGCGAACACAGGACTCCCCGGCGGGCTCGGTCACGGTGACCGGCTGCCGGGGAGTCCTGGGCGCGGGGTCTTACTTCTCGCGAACGACCGACCCGTCGTCCTGTAGGCGCAGGAGCGGGTAGATACCGTTCTCGTCGTGGTTCTCGTCGCCCACGACCGGAGGGTTGAAGACGCACAGCATCTGCATCTCCTCCTCCACGATCACCTGGTGCTTCTCGTGCCCGTCAAGGAGGTACATCGACCCGGCCGCGAGCGGGTACTCCTTGTCGTTGGTCAGGTCCCGCAGAGTGCCCTTACCGCGGGTCAACCAGACGGCCTCGATGTGGTTGGCGTAATGGAAGTCGTTGGTCGTACCGGCGGCGATGGTGGTCTCGTGAAACGAGAAACCCACACGGTCGTTGGCCAGGACGATTCGCTTGGACTCCCAGTTACCGTTGTTGCCCTTGACGTGGCGGTCGGTATCGGTGATCTCGGCGGTGGTTCGGACGATCATGAAGTGCCTCCTCGAAGGGCGCGGTCAGGTGTGTTGCCGGAGCTGGCGTGCTGCGATATCAGGCGTACTGCTGGGCGAGCGCGTAGTCGACGGCCTCGTAGCAGATCTCGATACCGCGGTCCCGCTCTTCGTCGGTGAGCGTCAACGGCGCGAGAAATTTGACGACCTCGTCGCTCGGACCGGCGGTCTCGACGAGCATCTTGTTGTCGAAGCAGCGGGCCATGACCTGCCCGGCTAGTTCGGGCTTCTCGAGGAACGCGATGCCGAACGCCATGCCGCGGCCACGCAACTCGACCTTGTCCTCGTACTTGTAGACCAACGGAGAGAAGCGCTCGCGGAGAACGCGACCGTTCTCCAGGGTGCGGTTCTGCAGCTTGTCGTCGGACCAGTACTTGCGCAGCGCCACATCGGCGGCGACAAACGCCATGTTGTTACCGCGGAAGGTGCCGTTGTGCTCGCCCGGGGTCCACTCGTCCAGCTCGCGGTTGAACAGGGTGACCGCCAGCGGAAGGCCGTAGCCTCCGATGGACTTGGAGAGGCACACGATGTCCGGCTTGATCCCCGCGAACTCGAAGGAGAAGAACTCGCCGGTGCGACCACAGCCCATCTGGACGTCGTCGACAATCAGCAGAATGTCGTGGCGCTTGCAGAGCGCGTCGAGGGCCTGGAGCCACTCGGCGCGAGCGGCGTTGATGCCGCCCTCACCCTGGACGCACTCCACGATCACGGCTGCCGGGCGGTTCATGCCCGAGCCGGAGTCGACGAGTACGCGCTCCATCCACTGGAAGTCCTCGGTGACCCCACCGAAGTAATTGTCGTAGGGCATCGGCGTGGCGTGGACCAGCGGGATGCCGGCGCCGGCGCGCTTCATCGAGTTACCGGTCACGGACAGCGATCCCAGGGTCATGCCGTGGAATGAGTTGGTGAAGTTGATGATGGCCTCACGGCCGGTGACCTTGCGCGCCAGCTTCAGCGCCGACTCGACGGCATTGGTGCCCGTCGGCCCGGGGAACATCACCTTGTAGTCGAGGCCACGCGGCTCGAGAATCGTGCTGCTGAACGTCTCCAGGAAAGCCCGCTTGGCGACGGTGAACTTGTCCAGCGAGTGGGTGACTCCGTCACGCGTGATGTAGTCGATCAGCGCGTTCTTCATGTCTTCGTCGTTGTGGCCGTAGTTCAAGGCACCGGCACCACCGAAGAAGTCGAGGTACTCGTCACCATCGACGGTCTTCAGCGTGACTCCCTTGGCGGTGTCAAACACGACCGGCCAGTTGCGGGAGTAGCTACGGACCTCGGACTCACGGTCGGTGAAGATCGAGGTATCAAGGTTGGCTTCAGACGTGGATTCGGTCATTTCGTGATCACTCCAATAAAGATGGTGCGGGCGGCGGTGGCGGGCCGGGCGGCCCGTCGCCCAGGTCTAGGAAATCGTGTAGAGATCTTCCTGTTCGTGCTCCTCGCCGAGAAGTTCGGCGCTCAGGTAATCCTCACTGGACAACGTCATGCCGCGGTCGCGAGCGACTGCCCCGAAGGTGCGCTGCGAGGCCTCGTTGTCCGGGCTGATTGTCGTCCGAAGTCTCACGGTGCCCTGTTGCGCACCAGTGCGGTCCATCAGACTGTGCAGGAGCCGTGCCGCGAGGCCCTTGCCTCGCTGGTCGGCGTCGACGCCGACCTGCCACACGAAAATCGTGTCCGGTTCGGAGGCTCGTATGAAGCCTGTGACGAAGCCGACGACTCGGCCTTCGACCTCGACGACCACGGAACTGTCCGCGAACTCCGCTCCCCACAGCACGTAGGCGTATGACGAGTTGAGGTCCAGAACTCCACTGTCGCGAGCGATCTCCCACATACGTGTGCCGTCTGCCGCTGTGGGCGGACGAAATACCGCGTCGGACGAATCAGGGTTACGGGGTGTTGCTCGTTCTCCTGGGTTCATAATCGTCTCCCACCGTAGTGACGGCTCCTCGCAGTTGCATCTACCTTCCCCATTTCGTTACCTGAATCCACCATGAGTACGCAGGTGGTCGACTCGGAGTGAGGTCAGTCACTCCGGGCGGTTTTCGAAGCGCGTTCGAGCACTTCCGGCTCTCCCGGGCCCGAACGAGTCCGCAGTTCCCACCGGGGAAAGTGACGAGGCCCGCCACATCCCGACCGCTCGGCCCTGGCTAATCCATCTGACCCGCCACGTCGGTAGTCCGGCGCCCCCAACGCGGTCAGACATGCGCCCACTGAAACGGGAAAATTCTTCTTCCGACTAGACCACCGTCACTCTATTCGCCGCCCCTGACCCTGCCCCTGTGGCTAGAACGGTGGGGGGTCGGTGTCGTGTTC
>NZ_AGFF01000013.1 GCF_000226215.1 Dietzia alimentaria 72 | reverse complement strand
AGGTGTCGTCCGCGGCGGGGCGGGGCGGAGTCTGGGTGGCTGCCCGGTCGTGCCTTCAGTTGCCCGGGATGCCGGGGATCCGGATCTCGGGTAGGCCCGGGATGCGGATCGGGTCTCCGGGGCGGGGCGCTCCGGGTGGCGGCGGGGCGTCGTCCGCGGGAGCGGGAGCGGCCGCGGGCGGCTCCACCCTGCACTCGATCCGGTCGCGGGCCGCGTAGGTGGAGGTGAAGGTGTCGGTGCTGATGGTGTCGTCGCCACGCTTCACCACGCGGGTCACGCGTGCGGTGTAACCGTCGGCGCCCGGGTCGGGGGAACAACTTGCGGAGGTCACTACCCGCACTTCCGGGCGTCGGATGTTGCTGCGCGGTGCGGTCGAGGTGGTGACCTCGTACTCCGGAGTGCCCCACAGCCGCACGGTCACGGAGTTCCCGCTGCCCGACGCGTCGATCACCAGCCCCGTGCCCTGCTCGTTGCGGAAAGCCACGTCCGAGGAGGCGCTGGCGTCGCGTCCGGCGGGGAAGGCCTCGCCGTCGACGCCCCTGGCCGAACGGACCAGCCCCTGCGCACCGGCCTCGTACGCCGCGTTGAACAGCGCTGTGGCCACGGCGTCCGCGGACGTATTGCCCGAGTAGGTGCCGGCGACGTCCGCCATGGAGAAACTCTCGCCGGCGGGGATGAGATACCCCGCGAGGGAGGCGATCATCGACTGTGCCTGCCCGTTCGCCCCGACGGCGACGGTGAATTCGCCGACGGGTGCGCGGATGCCCGCCTTCTCGGCATCCTCGGTGGTGAGCTCGGGGTCGCGGCTCACGTATCCGACGGGCAGCAGTCGCGGCCCCCGGACGTCGGTGAGCTGCCCCGGGAGTGCGCCGAGCAGCGGCCCCCATTCGATCGTGCGGCCCTCGACCGCCGGAACGACGGAAGCCGACGAGCCACTGAACGAGAAGGTGGCATCGCGCCCCTCCTGCTCTGTCTCCTCCAGCAGGGGCTCAAGGATCCCCTTGGCGGCATCGGCGTCGAACCGAGGCTCGAGGATGTCGCCCTCGCGGACGAACTCGAGGTACTCGCCGATACGGTCGCGCGGGAACTGGATCGGCACCGCGTCCGGGTCCTCGGGATCGATCATCGTGATCTCGCGCTCGGCGGGCTCCACCCGGTCGCGTCCGGGGCGCGGGGGCGGGGGCGGCATCCTCGTGGTCACGGTGGTCATGGGCGGAGCGGTGCCGTCCTCGGTCATCCGCGAGGCAAGCAGGGTCAGGTCCCGGGTGGCCGCGGGCGTGGCCACGTCACGGATGAGTGCCCGCACCTGCTCCGGATCGGTCTCCGTGGGGCTGAAGTCGACGGGCAGGTCGACACCGTCGTCGTCAAGCCAGTGATCGAGCACGGCGTCACGCGAATTCTCGATCTGCAGCCGTTGTCCGTCGAGCGGAATGGCGGACTTGACCTGGTCACGGTCGAACCAGATGGCGCCCTCGCGGGGTTCGAAGTCTGCTTGCAGCGCGAGCTTCTCCAGGAAGTCGGTCAGGCGGGCGTCGGGGATCACGCTGGCGATGCCCACCTCGGTCGACCAGAAGACGCTGATCAGCCGCGTGATCGGGTTGAGGGGCTGTTCGCCGGCCCGGTCGAGGGTGCCCTGCCAGTCTACCGAGAGTCCGACGGCCTGCGGATCGAGAGTGGTGGACACGGCCCCGGCACGCAGATCCACCTCGTCGTCGACCTTCTCCCCCAGTTCGGCGACGAGGCGCTGTTCGGCGTCGAGGGTCTTCATTCCCCCGACCTGGATCCCGGAGACCTCCGTGCCGCGCGGGACGCGACCGATGCTGTGGACGAGGTCGAACCCGTAGAGGACGGCCAACGCCATGAAGATGCCTACGCCGATGTAGATCCGGCGCGAACGTTCGCGGTAGCGCATGCGTTCGGCGGCCGGCCTGTGCTCGGTGCCCTCGATCGCGACCGGGCGTGCCGGACCGACATCGTCGACGTTGTCACTCGCAACGTCGTCGCTGGTGGTGGGATCGTCCACGCGTTCTCACGCCTCCTCACGGATACGGGACACCGCAGGCCCGGCGATCGCCGGGCCGGGAATCCCACCCGAAGCCACTGTGTAGTCCACTATGGCGGAACCGCACCGATGAGTGCAGCCCCCGCGCCGGGCGCAGGGGCTGCATCTTCTCACGGGAGCGACCCGCGACTACCGGCTTTCCCGGTCCTGAGGTCAGCGCTCGATGATCGCGGTGACGCCCTGGCCACCGGCGGCGCAGATGGAGATGAGCGCGCGGCCCGACCCCTTCTGCTCGAGCAGCTTGGCGGTGGCGGCAAGGATCCGCCCGCCGGTGGCGGCGAACGGGTGGCCCGCGGCCAGCGACGAACCGTTGACGTTGAGCTTGCTGCGGTCGATCGAACCCAGCGCCTTGTCCAGGCCCAGACGCTCGGTGCAGTACTCCTCGGACTCCCAGGCGGCGAGTGTCGCCAGGACCTGAGAGGCGAAGGCCTCGTGGATCTCGTAGTAGTCGAAGTCCTGCAGGGTCAGGCCGTTGCGCGCGAGCAGGCGCGGAACCGCGTAGGTGGGGGCCATGAGCAGCCCGTCGGGCGTACGACCGTCATGGCCGTGGATGAAGTCCACCGCCGCGGTCTCGGAATCCACCAGGAAAGCGCGGACCGGCAGCTTGTTCTCCTTGGCCCACTCCTCGCTGGCCAGCAGTACCGCGGACGCGCCGTCGGTGAGCGGGGTGGAGTTGGCGGCTGTCATGGTGGCCTCGGTGCCGTGGGCCTGGGCGTCGCGCTTGCCGAAGACCGGCTTGAGCGTGGCCAACTTCTCGACGTTGGAGTCAGGACGCAGGTTGTCGTCGCGCGCAACCCCGAGGAACGGCGTGACCAGATCGTCCTGGAAGCCGGACTCGTACGAGGCGGCGAGCTTCTGGTGGCTGGCGACGGCAAGCTCGTCCTGATCCTCGCGCGTGACGCCCATCTCGCGGGCGGTGATGGCGGCGTGCTCGCCCATCGACAGACCCGTGCGGGGTTCGGAGTTCTGCGGCTGCTCGGGCGCCAGTGCCTGCGGGCGGATCTCGCCCAGGAGCTTGATGCGGTCGATGTTCGACTTGGCGTTGCTGACCTTGATGAGGATCTTCCGCAGGTCGTCGTTGACCGCGAGCGGCGCATCCGAGGTGGTGTCGGTGCCGCCCGCGATGCCAGCCTCGATCCGGCCCATCGCAATCTGGTCGCCGATCTGGATGGCCGTGGCCAGGCCGGTGCCACAGGCCTGCTGCAGGTCGTAGGCGGGGGTAGCGGAATCGAGCACCGAGCCGATGACCGTCTCGCGGGTGAGGTTGAAGTCACGCGAGTGCTTGAGCACGGCGCCTGCCGCGACCGCGCCGAGGCGCTTGCCCTGCAGGTTGTAACGGCTCGCGAGTCCGTCGATGGCGGCGGTGAGCATGTCCTGGTTGGACGCGTCCGCGTACTTGCCGTTCGAGCGTGCGAAGGGGATTCGGTTGCCGCCGACGATGGCGACCTTGCGGGGGCTGTTGGTCACGTTGAGTCACTCCCGATTGCTGTGGTATCCGATGGCCCGCAACGCGGCCCTAGCGAGTATTGTTACTCAGCAGTAAGTTACTTGTCGACCCGCAGTACCGCACCTCTTCAGGAGATGATCGCCATGGCACAGGGCAACCTCGACCTTTACTCGCAGTTCGTGACCTCGGCCCCAGGGTCGTTCATTGCCGGCAAGGTCGGCCTGCCACAGCCCGAGCAGCTGCGACGTTACGAGGCTGGCCAGCCCGCTCTCCACGGTCCTGTTCTGGTGGGTGGCCACGGCCGCCTCGTAGAGCCCGTGCGCGAGATGCTGCAGAGCGATTACGAGATCGCCGGCGCGGACGCCGAGGGTAAGTTCGCGGGCCTCGTCTTTGACGCGACCTCCGTGCGTCGCGCCGAGGACCTCAAGGAGTTGTTCGAGTTCTTCAACCCGGTCATCCGCCGCGTCGCTGCCAGCGGTCGCGTCGTGGTCCTGGGCACCACCCCGGAGGAGACCGGCTCGGTGGAGGAGCGCGTAGCCCAGCGTGCGCTCGAGGGCTTCACCCGCTCGCTCGGCAAGGAGATGAAGCGCGGCGCGACCGTGCAGCTGGTCTACGTCTCAGCCGACGCCGACACCGGCGCCTCCGGCCTCGAGTCGACCCTGCGCTTCATCCTCTCGGCCAAGTCGGCCTACGTCGACGCCCAGGTCTTCACCATCGGCGCCGGCGCCGCCACCGCCCCCTCCTCGTGGGATCGTCCGCTCGAGGGCAAGGTCGCCGTGGTCACCGGTGCCGCCCGGGGCATCGGCGCGGAGATCGCCGCCGTGCTCTCCCGTGACGGCGCGCACGTGATCTGCTGCGACATCCCGGCCGCCGGCGAGTCGCTTTCGGCCACCGCCAACAAGGTCGGGGGCACCTCGCTGCCGCTGGACGTCACCGCCGCCGACGCCGCCGAGGTCTTGGCCAAGCACGTCACCGAGCGTCACAACGGCACCGTCGACATCCTGGTGCACAACGCCGGCATCACCCGCGACAAGACCCTTGCCGGCATGGACGCCGCCCGTTGGGACTCGGTCATGGCGGTCAACCTCATCGCTCCCGAGCGCATCACCGCCGAACTCGCCGAGAAGGGAATTCTGGGCGACGGCTCGCGCGTGGTGGGTGTCTCCTCGATGGCCGGCATCGCCGGTAACCGCGGTCAGACCAACTACGCCGCCTCCAAGGCCGGCGTGATCGGGTTCGTCAACGGCGCCTCCGCCGAGCTGGCGTCCAAGAAGATCACCGTCAACGCAGTGGCTCCGGGCTTCATCGAGACCCAGATGACCGCGGCGATCCCGTTCGCCACCCGCGAAGCCGGTCGCCGCATGAACTCCATGCAGCAGGGTGGCCTGCCGGTCGACGTGGCCGAGACCATCGCGTTCTTCGCCAGCCCCGCCTCGTCCGCGGTCACGAACAACGTGATCCGCGTGTGTGGCCAGTCGCTGCTGGGGGCGTGATCTGACATGGAATACACCCGACTTCCCGCCATCCCCAACCTGCTGGCCCAGTACGGCAAGGCGGCCCTCGGTTCGGTGCCGATCCTGGGCGGTAAACGCGACGGCAAGTCGATGCCCGCCAAAGGCGTCGAGGTATCGGGCGTGCGCGTGGACCCTGCCAATCTGGCGGCGTACGCCCGCGTCTGCGACCTGCGGCTGACCGACGAGCTACCGCTGACCTACCCGTTCACACTGGCGTTCCCGCTGAGCATGCAGCTCATGCTGGATCCGGATTACCCGGTGCCGGCCATGGGGTCGGTGCACCTGACCAATGAGATCGAATCGCGGCGGGCGATCCGCGTCGGCGAGGACCTGAACATCCGGGCGCACGCCGAGAACCTGCGCGAGCACCCCGCCGGGTTGCTGCTGGACGTGGTCACCGAGATCCGTACGGGTGACGACGACGAGCCCGCCTGGGTGCAGCGGTCGGGCCTGCTCTCCAAGCGCAGGACGTCTCTGACCCCCGCCAAGGACGCACCGCGCCCGCCCCGACCCGAGGCACCGACCGCAGCGGAGATCGGCGACCCCACGGTGGTGAAATCGGTTTCTGAGGCGCGGATTGCGGAGTACGCGGCCGTGTCCGGGGACCGCAACCCCATCCACGTGTCCAAGGTCGGCGCCAAGGCCTTCGGCTTCCCGAACGTGATCGCCCACGGTATGTGGACGGCCGCCACCATGCTCGGAACGGTCGAGGGCGGAATCCCCGAGCGTGCCCGCTACTCAGTGGAGTTCGGCAAGCCCGTGATCCTGCCGGCCAAGCTGGGCGTCTACGCGCGGCGCGCGGCAACCGCCGGCGATCTCGCATGGTCGCTGACGGTGCGCAATCCCAAGAAGCTCGGGACCGTGCACGCCACGGCCACCATCGAGGAGCTCTAAGTCCCTCAGCGCGTCCGCCGCCGTCGACACGACGGCTGCAACGGAGGGCAGGACACGAGCGCCCCGCACACATCGCCCGAGAGGCGGGTGGGCGGGGCGCTCGCCTCATTTCGGCACCAGCGGTCCCTCTCTGGTCGGACCGGTCCGATAGGGTTACCTGCGCCACGGTGGTGATCCCGATCACCACGGCCGCGTCGCCTCCGACCTGTGCCCCTGCCCCGCCACCAACCCCTAGGAGAAGCAGTGACCACCCGAGGACTGCCAGCCCCAGCCCTGTCCCGCGCCCTCGCTGGAGTCGCCGTCGCGGCAGTGGTGTCGGTGGCCGCGCCGCTCACCGCGTGCGCACAGAGCAGCATGCCCGGAGGCGGTTCGAGCTCCGACTCGCTGGGTTCGTTGGCCCCGGAACAGCCGCTCCTCCCCGGCCCCGCCGTCGAGGTGGACACCGTCGCCGACAGGTTCACCATCCCGTGGGATGTCGTCCGGGACCCTGCCGGCGTCATCGTCACCGGTGAGCGGGACTCCGGCACCCTGTACGCGATCCGCGAAGGCGGCGAGCGGTTCACTGTCGAGGCCGATTTCGGTGACATGTTCACCAAGACCGAGAGCGGCCTGTTGGGGCTGGCGCTGGCGACCGACTTCGCGGACAGTCGCGAGGTCTACACTTGCCACTCCTCGGCGGAGGCGAACGATAACCGGGTCACCGCCTGGCGGGCCGCCGATGACTGGTCCCGACTCGAGTCCCCCCGCGTGCTCGTCGAAGGCATTCCGCTGGCCGCCGGCGGTCAGCACTCGGGCTGCCGCATCCTCGCCCACCCCGACGGCACGGTGTACGTCGGCACCGGTGATGCGTTCACCGGCCCCGCGCCCCAGGACCTCGAATCGCTCTCGGGAAAAATCCTTCACGTCACCCGGTCCGGCGACCCCGCCGACGACACCATCGACGGCTCGCCGGTCCTAACCTTCGGGCACCGCAACGTGCAGGGACTGGCCCTGCGCCCCGACTCCGACCAGATCTTCTCTGCCGAACACGGCCCGGACGTCGACGACGAGGTCAACCTCGTGACCCCGAAGTCCAATTACGGGTGGGATCCGAACTCCGGCGGCCGGTACGACCAGAACGTCCCCATGACGGATACGGGGAAGTTCCCCGATGCAGTGCGGGCCGCGTGGCGATCAGGCAACCCGACGCTCGCGCCGTCCGGTGCCGCGTTCCTCGACGATCCGGCATGGGGTGAGTGGGACGGAGCCCTGGCCGTGGCGATGCTCAAGACCAGCCAGATCGTCCTGATGAAGATGTCCGCCGATGGGAAGTCCGTGGTCAGTGGCTCCGTGTCGATCCTTCGGGGCGAACATGGTCGGCTGCGTTCGATCACGTCCGAGCCCGGCGGATCGCTGCTGGTGACCACCTCCAACGGCGGCGGCAAGGACGAGGTGCTCCGCGTCAGCCCCGCGACCTAGCAGCGCCTGGCTCGCAGTCGCGGGCCCGGGAGTGCAGCCGGGCAGCGCATCCCGCCACACATGGCGACCCGCGTGCGGCCAGGCAGCGCATCCGCCCGCAGGTGCGCTGCCCCCGCGACTTGCGATGCCACTATGTACGCCCATGACCGGGGTGCGCTGCCGCTAGGGACCATTCCGCCAGCGCGAGTCCGAGACGCAGCACAACTGCGGGGACTCACGCTGCGAGTCTGCACACCGCCCCGCGACCTAGCAGCGCCTGGCTCGCGGTCGCGGGCCCGGGTGTGCAGCCGGGCAGCGCATCC
>NZ_AGFF01000014.1 GCF_000226215.1 Dietzia alimentaria 72 | reverse complement strand
ACGGAGTGGTCGGGCTGGCAGCGTAAGCGGGGCGGGATGCGCTGGCGGTGTGGACGGAGTGGTCGGGCTGGCAGGGTAAGCGGGGCGGGATGCGCTGGCGAGGTGCACGGAGTGGGCAGACAGGCAGCGCAAACCGAGCGGCGGGTGGCGGGTGGCGGGCGGCGGGGCCGCACTAGCCGACCCCGCCGCCCCTGCGGATCAGGAAATCTCGAGCCCAGCGGTGGAGAGACAGGCCCGAGCCCGGTCGTCGAGCGACGTGCTGACGGTTTCGCCCGCCGGCACCATGACCGGAATCCCCTGCACCGTGCACGCGAAGTCGGCGCCGTTGAGATTGTCGATCTCGATCTCCGTGTGCGTGCAGCGGATCTTCACGTGCGTTCCGCGGACGGTGAGCCGGAACGTCAACGCACCCCACTCTGCGGGCACCCGCGGGTCGAAGGAGATGTCACCGCTATAGTCGCGCATCCCGCCGAAGCCGCTCACGAGGGCTGACCAGACACCGCCGGTGGAGGCGACGTGGATGCCGTCCGCGGCATTGCCGTGAACGTCGGCCAGGTCCACCACAAGCGCCTTGGAAAAGTGTTCGAACGCCTCGTCGCAGTAGCCGATCTCCGCGGCGATGATCGACTGCACGACCGCGGAAAGCGTGGAGTCACCGGTGGTCAACGGGTCGTAGTACTCGAAGTTGGCGCGCTTCTGCTCCTCGGTGAACTCGTCACCGCGCAGGAACATCGCCAGTACCACGTCGGCCTGCTTGAGGACCTGGTGCCGGTAGATGACCAGCGGGTGGAAGTGCAGGAGCAGTGGGCGGCGCGGGTCGTCGAGGTCCTGATCCCAGACCTCTTTGGCGAGGAAGTCCTCGTCCTGCGGGTGGACACCCAGCTCCTCGTCGTACGCGATCACCATGCCCTTGGCGGCGCGCTTCCAGTCGGCGATCTCGCCGTCGTCGATCCCCAGTCGTCGGCAGATGCCCTCCCACCGGCCGTCGTTCAGCTCGGCGATGCGCTTGCAGGCGATCGCGGCAGCCACGAGGTTGAAGCGCGCCATGGCATTGGTGAAGAGGTTGTTGTCCACGACGGTGGTGTACTCATCGGGTCCGGTGACACCGTGGATGTTGAAGCGGTCGTCTGTGGTGAAGAAGCCGAGCGAAAGCCACATTCGTGCAGTCTCGACCAGCACATCCACGCCCTCGCGGACCATAAATTCCTGGTCGCCGGTGGCCCACACGTACTTGACCATGGCGTGCGCAATGTCCGCGTTGATGTGGTACTGCGCGGTACCAGCCTCGTAGTACGCGGACGCCTCCTCGCCGTTGATGGTGCGCCACGGGTACAGAGCGCCCTTCACAGACAGGAAGCGCGCGCGTTCACGGGCCTTATCGAGCATCGAGTAGCGGAATCGGAGGGCGTTCCGGGCGAACCGGGGCATCGTGTAAGTCAGGAACGGCAGGACATAGGTCTCGGTGTCCCAGAAGTAGTGCCCGGAGTAGCCGCTGCCGGTCACGCCCTTGGCCGCGATCCCGGAATACTCCGCACGCGCGGACGCCTGGGCCAACTGGAAGAGGTTGAAGCGGATGGCCTGCTGGGTCTCGACCGGCCCGTCCACCTCCACGTCCGCGCGGTCCCAGAAGTTGTCGAACCAGGCACGCTGGGTCGCGTGCAGCTCCTCAAGGCCGCGGTCGCGAGCCCGGGCCAAGGTGCGCGAGCAGCGTTCGACCAGTTCAGCGGCCGGGACCTGGCCCGACGTATGGTATGCGGCCATCTTGGTCAACCGCACGACCCGGCCGGGTGTGACATGGGCGTGGTAGACGACCTTGGACGCGTCGTCGGTCGCGTCATAATTCATGTGCACATCACAGACGGTCTCGACCTGGTGGTCCACCGCCACACCGATGGTCATACCGGAGTTGGTGCAGCGGTAACCGTGCGCCTGGTAGCTGCGTTCCCCCTCCAGCGTCTCGGGTTGCAGGACGCGGTGGTCGAGGCCGTCGGAGCGGCGTGGGTCGAACCCGGCGGGCGGGTCGTCGGAGGAGTGGAACTCGTCCTCCCCGTCCTGCCGGTTGAGGATTTCGGAGGAGATCACGACGGGCGCGGACTCGTCGGGAAGCTCAATCTCGTACGTCATCACCGCGAGGTGCTTCTCCACCATGGACACCATCCGGCTCGACCGGATAACGACCTTTTTGCCGGCGGGGGTACGCCAGACGACTTCGCGGCGCAGGATCCCGTCGCGAAAGTCAATGCTGCGCTCGTAGTGCTCGAGGTCGGCCACGCTCAGGCGGAGCGGTTCGTCGTCGACATAGATGCGGATCGTCTTGGTGTCCGGAGCCTGGATCATGGTCTGGCCCTCGCGTGCGAGACCGTAGGCGTCCTCGGCGTGCCGGATGTGCCACGTCTCGTGGAAGCCGTTCACAAAGGTGCCGTGATGCTTGGAATCGCGGCCCTCTTCCGGGTTCCCGCGCATGCCGAGGTAGCCGTTCGCCACGGCGAACTGCGTTTCGGAGACACCGAGCGGCGATGCCGTGGGATTGGTCTCGACCCAACGCCACGCGTCGGCGGGGTGGGTGGAGCGGTTGATCTCCGGCACCTCGAGGTGACTTCTGAGGTTGACGCCATAGGTCGTGCGCATGTTGCCGGGGACGGATTGCCCGACGGTGTCGTGGACGGGCCCGCGGCCGGTGCCCGGTGGTACTGGGGTCACGACCGTTCTCCGTTCAGTCCGCTGATGAGCTCGGCGAGGTCGACGACGACGATGTCCGCCCCCTCGTCAAGGAGTGTCTGTCTTCCGGCACCGCGGTCCACGCCCACGACCCGGGCGAACCCGCCGGCAGCTCCGGCCTGCACACCCGAGACGGCGTCCTCAATCACCACGCAGCGCTCCGCGGGCACTCCGAGCAGTTCGGCGCCCCGCAGATACGTGTCGGGCTGCGGCTTACCGGGGATCTCCTCCGCGGCCGCCACCAGCCCATCGACGATCACCTCGAACCTGTCCCGCAGTCCCGCCGCCTTGAGCACCGGGACGGCGTTCTTCGAGCTCGACACGATGCAGGACGCGATGCCGGCGGCGTCCAGGGCGTCCAGGTAGTCGACCGAGCCGGCGTAGGCCTCGATCCCCTCGGCGAGGAGCTCCCGGAAGATGACGTTCTTGCGTTGCCCGAGTCCGTTCACCGTGTCGGCGGTGGCGTCGTCGTCGTCGTCGCCGTTCTCCAACACGATCCCCCGCGCGGCGAGCATCGACGCGATGCCCTCGACGCGTGGCTTGCCGTCTATGTAACGGAAGTAGTCGTCGTCGGAGTACGGTTCGATACCGCGCTCCGCGAAGTATGCGGTGAACATCCGGTTCCACGCCTGCATGTGCTTCTCGGCCGTCGGGGTGATAACCCCATCAAGGTCGAAGAGCACGGCGTCTACTCCGCTATGGTCCATGTTTGAAAGTCCTGCTTCCGGGGTCGGGGCCGATCGGGCTCATCCGATGCCGCACCAAGGGTAGCCACACACGGGACGATTCGACGTCTTCACGGCCACACCGGGGCCCCCCGTGTCAGTTACCCGCCGAGGCTACGGATCCGGTACGACCTGACGCCACACGCAGGGTGCAATGCGCAGATCGACGGTGCGCGGTGGCACTATGATCAGTGACCCTGATCTATAAGGAGAGAGATGCGACTCCGCACCCGCACCCCCCGCTGTGCCGCGATCGCCGGCCTCGCACTGTTCACCGCGGCCGCTCTCACGGCCTGCTCGTCAGACGATGACACTGCCACCGACACCGCCGCGGACGACACCTCAAGCTCGGAGACGGCCGAGGCACCCGACGCTTCAGCCCCTCAGGCGCCTGTCCAGGAGCTCATCCTGAGCGAGGGCGAGGCCCCCGGCGGAGGCGTCGTGCAGGTGATCGATCCGCCGCTCCTGAAGGAGAACGTCGACAAGCTGGTCGCGGATCAGAACCGGAAGCTGATGGAGAACGAGGCGTGTGACAAGGTCGCTCGCCTGGAGACCGTCTCCAATCACGCGACCGAGGACGGCGTGACGGCCGCGGTCCGGTACAAGCAGTCCGAAGAGGACGAGACGGAGCACCGCTTCGGCATCGGCATGGTCGGTCAGAAGCTCGACGATTTCATGGACCGCTCGCTCTACGAGGCCTGCACCACCTCCCCCAGCGCGGCCAATCCGAACGTCGAGCTCGTCATGAGGGTCGAGGACGCGCCGCCGGTCGACGGCGTCCAGGGTTTCCGGGTGATCAGCGACTTCATCACCACGCAGCCGGACGGCAGCCGGACGATGAGCCGGGCCGTCGCCCTCCACGGTTTCTCTCGTGACACCACGGTGAGCGTCGAGTACGCGGCCCGTGGCGATAACCCGGAAGCGGACCCGGTGATCCCGACCGCGGCCGGTGCTCTTGATGCGATCTACACCGCTCAGATGGAGAAGATCGTCAACGCGGAGTGACCAGGGTGCGGCGGCCTCCGATTCGTTCGGGGGCGCCGCTCGGGCCTGCCCGGTCCGCCTGCCAGCGCAACTGCCGCCGGTTACGCTGCCCCATCGGCTCGCGCTGGCAGCGTGCACGGATAATTGAGGGTTACGCGCCCACAGTGGTCCACACAGGCAGCGCATCCCCGCGACGCAGCATAAGTCGGCCGGGTTGCGATGCCTGACTGTTCGGTCGCCCTCAGTCCGCCAATGCCACAAGCGCCACAAGCGCCGGGAGCATTCCGCGCACTCACTTGTAGAAGCAAGTGCGCGGAATGCTCTCGGTGGGGTGTTCGCACATTGGGCAGCTGGCGAGAGCCCGTCGGCCCGTCGGCCCGGCGCGCCACGTGCACCGGGCCGGGCTCGCCGCGAGCTACAGGTTGATCATGTGGCCGGCGATGCCGTGGACGGCTTCCTTCATGGCCTCGGACAGCGTCGGGTGCGTGTGCACGTTGCGACCGATGTCCTCGGCGGTGAGGTCCCACATCTGGGCCAGCGTCAGCTCCGGCAGCAGCTCCGACACGTCCGGGCCGATGAGGTGGGCACCCAGCAGCTCACCGTGCGTGGAGTCGGCGATGACCTTGACGAAGCCGACCGCGTGGCCGAGTCCGTGGGCCTTGCCGTTGGCGGAGAACGGGAACTTGGCGACCTTCACGTCGTAGCCCTCGTCGCGAGCCTGCTTCTCGGTCAGGCCGAACGAGGCGACCTGCGGCTGGCAGAACGTGGCACGCGGCATCATCCGGTAGTCGCCGAGCGTCTGGGTGTCAGCTCCGGCCATGGTCTCGGCCGCCACCACGCCCTGCGCTTCCGCGACGTGCGCGAGCTGCAGCTTGGCGGTCACGTCGCCGATCGCGTAGATGCCGTCAACGTTGGTGCGCATGTGGTCGTCGATGTCGATCGCGCCACGCTCGGTGAGCTCGACACCGGCGTTCTCCAGGCCGACGCCCTCGACGCGCGGCGCGAAGCCCACGGCCATGAGCACCTTGTCGACGGTCAGGGTCTGGGAGTCCCCGCCGTCGTTCTTCTCGATCTGTACCTCGACCGAGTCGCCGTTGTCGGTAACCTTGGTCGTCTTATGGCCAGTCAGGAGCTTTATGCCCAGCTTCTTGTAATGCTTGACCATCTCCTTGGAGACGTCCTCGTCCTCGTTCGGCAAGAGGCGATCCATGAACTCGACGATCGTCACGTCCACGTCGTAGTTGGCCATGATGTAGGCGAACTCCATGCCGATCGCACCGGCGCCCACGATCACGATCGACTTCGGCAGGTCCCGCGAGAGGATCTGCTCCTCGTAGCTCACGACGTTCTCGCTCAGCTCGATACCAGGCAGCGTCTTGACCACGGATCCGGTGGCGATGATGCAGTTGTCGAACGTGTACTCCGTGCCGTCTACCTCGATCTTCTTGGAGTCGACAAACGTGCCGTAGCCGTCGATCTCCGTGATCTTGTTCTTCTTCATGAGGAAGTGAACGCCCTTGACGATGCCTTCCGAGACCTTGCGACTGCGGTCGAACGCTGCGCCGAAGTCGAACGAGACGTCGCCGGAGATGCCGAACGTCTTGCCGTCACGCAGGACGGTGTGGGCCAGCTCCGCGTTGCGCAGGAGAGCCTTGGAGGGGATACAACCCACGTTGAGGCATACGCCGCCCCAGTATTTATCCTCGACAACGGCCACTTTGAGGCCGAGCTGTGAGGCGCGGATCGCGGCGACGTAGCCACCGGGGCCCGCGCCGAGGACGATGAGGTCATAATGAGTGTCAGCCACGACTCTCAGGGTAGGCGCATCCCGCCGCTCAGGCACACGTTGCGGCATCGAATCGCACCCGAAAATGACCCTCGCCGCCCCCTCCGTGTGGAGGAAGCGGCGAGGGCGTCGCGCGAGAGGCGATCAGGACAGGTTGCCCAGGACCGTCTTGAGGGCGGTCGCGACGAGGTCACCAATGGTCTCGGCGATCTGATCGGTGATCTTATCGGTCGAACTGCCGCCGCCGAGGGACTCGGTCGAGGAGCTGCCGCCGAGAAGGTTGGTGATGGAACCCATTATGTATCTCCGTTTATCGAGTGCATTCCCTGATTTGCCGGGAATGGCCGGGTCAGTCGACCCGTACTTAGGGTTGATGTTACTGGCGACACGGCTACGTAACAAGAGCCTGTGGACATTTGGGCCCGCCACCGGCCTGAAACCTTGGTCACGGCATCATCAGGAGCATGACGGAAACCGTGAGCATCGACCCGTACCTGCACCTGGAAGAAGTCGACGGCGAGGAGGCCATGGCCTGGGTTCGCTCGCGAGGGGAGGGCACGCTCGCGGCGCTGACCGTGGGCGCCCGCCCGGAGGCGATGCACGAGCGGGCGTTGCAGATCCTGGACGCCACTGACCGGATCGCGTGGCCCGTCCTGCGAGGCCGCTACGCCTACACCCTGTGGCGCGACGGCGATCACCCCCGTGGGCTGTGGCGTCGCGTGTCCTGGTCGGTGCTCTCCGAGGGCGCTCCGCCGATAAACCATCCCGCGTGGGAGACGCTCCTCGATGTGGACGCCCTCGCCGCCGAGGAGGACACGAACTGGGTGTACGCGGGCACCGTGGTCCGGCGCCCCGCCGACGACCGGGTCCTCATCCGGCTCTCCCGCGGGGGTGCGGACGCCGTGGAGATCCGTGAGTTCGATCTGACCACCGGCGGGTTCGTACCGCCATCCGAAGGCGGGTTCCGCCTGGCCGAGGCCAAGTGTTCGGTGTCGTGGGTGGACCACGACACCGTCCTGCTGACCGCCCCGCTCGAGGCTGACGGTTCCGACGCCACCGACTCCGGCTACGCGCGGACCGTGCGCCTGTGGAGTCGGGGCACCGATCCGGCGCAGGCCCCGGTCCTGTTCGCCGGGCGCACCGACGACGTGGCGGTGGGCTGCTCCCACGACCCGGAGACGGGAAGGTTCCTGGCCACCCGGGCGCCCGACTTCCACACCTCGCAGGAGATGTTCTGGCCCCTGGGGGCGGACCCCACCTCGTCCGAGCCGCTCCCCCTCCCCGTCCCCGACGACTGCACCGTCAGCTCGTGCGGCGACTGGCTACTCCTGCGCCCGCGAACAGAGATGGAGATCGAGGGGCGCACGCACGCTGGCGGCTCGGTCCCCGTGGTGCCGTGGGCGGCCGTTGACTCCGAGCCCAGCCGACTGCCCCGGCCGGTGGTCCTGTTCTCCCCCACCCCGTCCACGACCGTGGAGGACATCACGTGGGGCCGCGGTCGGATCCTGCTGACGATCCTCCGGGACACCGAGTCCGTCCTCGAGGCCTATACGATCCCTGCCGCCGGCGACGGGGACTGGGCGCCTCTGGCCGTCGAGGGACTGCCCGCACACGTCTCCGTGGACGTGCTCTCGTGCGACCGCCTCTCCGGCGCCCACGAAGCCCACAACGACGACGACGAGAGCGCCAACTCCGCGCCGGCCGGCGATCGCCCCCACCCGGACGACGCCGTGCTCGCGGTCTCCGGGCCGGTGGTCCCGCCCTCGCTGGTTCTGCTCCGGGCCGACGGCACCACCACGACTCTCGGGTCGACCCCGCACCGGTTCGACACCTCGGGCATCGAGGTCTCGCGCCATACCGCCACCAGCGACGACGGCACGCAGGTTCCGTACACGGTCATGCGTGGACCCGGCCCGCACGGGCCTAGGCCGACAATCCTCTACGGCTACGGCGGGTTCGAGGTGTCCATGCGTCCGGCGTACGCGGCACTACGCGGGGCACTGTGGCTCGAGGAGGGCGGCGTCTACGTGGTGGCCGGCATCCGCGGCGGTGGCGAGTACGGTCCGGCCTGGCACCGGGCCGCGCTGCGCGAGAAGCGGCCGCGCGCGTTCGAGGACTTCGCGGCCGTTGCCCGAGCCCTCGTGGACACCGGCATCACCACCCGCGACCAACTGGGCGCGACCGGCGGGTCGAACGGCGGACTGCTCATGGGCGTGATGCTCACCCGCTACCCGGAGCTGTTCGGTGCCCTGGCGATCGCGGTTCCACTGTTGGACATGAAGCGCTATCACCTGCTGCTGGCGGGCGCGTCGTGGATGGCCGAATACGGCGACCCTGACTCCGCCGACTGGGACGACTTCCTGGGTGCGTACTCGCCGTACCAGAACATCCGGCCCGCGTCGGAGGTGCGCTATCCGCCGGTGCTCATGACCACCTCGACACGGGACGACAGGGTGCACCCCGGCCACGCGCGCAAGATGACAGCCGCCTTGGAGGCCGCCGGGCACGAGGTCGCCTATTACGAGAACGTGGAGGGCGGCCACGCCGGCGCCGCCGACAACTCACAGGAGGCGCGAAAGGCCGTGCTCACCTACGAATTCTTCAGGAGACGGCTTCCTCGTCGTCGTCCCGATCAGGGTTGAGTACCCCGGACTCGCCCGTGGCGCGACGGGTGACCACATCCCGGTCGATCCAGGACACCACCCGGGCGACGATCTCGGCGGGTTGGCGCGCCCACGAGTTGTGGCCAAGGGGTTCGGGTTCGATCTCGAGCGTCGTGTGGGCGGCCGGGAGCAGGTCGAGGAGGTTGCGGGCGGCGCTCTCGGGAGCGAGGTCGTCGCCCGTGATCACCACCGCTAATGCCGGCACCGTGACCTGCGCGAGCGTTGCCGGATAGTTCAGGTCCGCGCGCGCCGGCTGCATGACGCCGGTCGCCGCGAGCCTGGCCCAGTCGCGGACACGGCTGGCGGGGACCTTGCCGTCCGCACCGAAGAACTGGCCCGGCACCGCCCCCGTCAGCCGGCCGATCGCCGGCATGACGATCGACCCAACGCGGAGCCTGCGGCCCATCTGCGCCCCGAAGCCCCGGTGGAAGGGCGACTGCGATGCCACGGCCACCAACCCCACCACCCGCGGATCCTGCCTGGCCAGGTGATAGACGCTCAACTGCGCGCCCATGCTGTGACCCAGCAGCAGCACGTCCCGCGGACCGAGGTGACGTTCCATCGCGTCCAGCGCCAGCGGGATATCCTCGGCTGCGCTCTCGTGGTAACCCGCCGGCCCCCCACCACGCCCGATGCGGTGGGTGCTCTCGCCCTGTCCGCGAAGTTCAGTGATCGCCACGTCCATGCCCTCGGCCGCCAGCGCTCGAGCCAGCGGGAGGTAGTAGCGAGCCCCGACGGCGATGCCGGGAACCACCAAGACCGCGGGTCTGTGCGAGTCCCGCTGCGCGGTCTCGACGATCAGCAGCGGGCTGGTGCTGCCGTCGGGGTGGCGGAGCTCGATCCGGTGGTGATCATCGATCTTGGTCATGTGTACAGAATGCCGGACTACGCTCCGTTCGGCGACATCAGCCCCGACGACTGACCCCGCCCCACCTCTCGGAGGTGGAGCGGGGTCAGTGACTGAGCGGGCGCCGGGCGCGGCACCTGCGTCAGGTAATCAGTTGACTCTCTAGCGAGCGCCCATAGCGTTGGCCATCATCGGCCAGGACTGCTTGAGGTCGTCCTCCCAGTAGCCCCACGAGTGGGTGCCGTTGGGCGCGAAGTCGAAGGTGGCCGGAATACCCAGCTCGCCGAACCGGCGGGCGAGGTTGGCGGTGCAGTACTGGGTAGCCGCCTCGATAATGCCGCCAACAATCGCCTGGTTGGCCAGCGCCGGGACGCTGTTCTTAAGGCGCCAGTTTTCGAGCGACTCGTGCGGCCCGGGCAGGCCGTTGCCGGTGGAGATGAACATGGCCGGGATCTTCTCGCCCCGATCCATCTGGTCCTTGAAGCGGAAGGCGCCCCAGACGGGATCATTATCGAACCAGCTGTTGGTCCCCACCTTGGGCTCGCCCGGGAAGGGACCCCACATGTTGTTGAGGTCCGCGCCGCCGCGCATGCCGGTGACGATGTTGATGAACTCGTGGCCGATCGGAGTGGAGGTCTCCGCGCAGCCCGAGTAGGAGCCGATCGCGTCAAATACGCCCGGGTTCTTCTGCGCAATGGTCAGGACCGAGGTGGCAGTCATCGAGATGGCGGCGAGGCTTCGGCCTCGCGCATTGCCGGTGTTGCCGCCGTACGTGCTCTCAAACAGAGCCGGCAGCTCCTTGGCCAGGTACGTCTCGAACGCCATCGGCTTATCCGTGTCTTTAGCGTAACGCGTCTGGACACCTGAATCGTGGTTCCACCAGTCGGTGTAGTAAGAGAAGGCACCGCCGATTGGGGTCACCGTCCAGGCGTTCTTATCTCCCATGAACGCCTTGACGTCGGACTGCGCCTGCCAGGTAGCGGAATCCTCGCCGCCGCCGGCGCCGTTGACCAGGTAGAGCACCGGGGCCTTGGCGTTGCCGTCGCGCGGCGCCTGGACGATGTTGGGAACCTCGGCGCCCATCTTGTCCGACCACACCGACACGATCAGGCGACCGTCGGGGAGCTTGGTCTCGACGATCTTGTTCTCCGGCTTGGCCTTGTTGTACTGAATCGTGCCGCCCTGGGCCTGTGCCGTGCCGGTGGCGACGACGGGGACCATGGCCGCGGCAACGGCCGCAGCGGCGACCTTCGTGCCGAATCGCTTCACTGAACGCATATTTCCGACGCCTTACCTTCTCGATGTTCACAGACAGACCAGGGCAGACCTTCAGATGAAAGTTAACCCAATTCCCAGCAGTCACACAAGCCCCACTAGGCACTCTCATTTAATGAGAGTGCCCACGAGACCGATACCTACGTCCGCAGGGTACGGCTCCGAGGATCCCACAACAGGGCAGCCCGGCGGAAACCGCAGAGCCAACCATTGCGGCTCACGTCAACATTATCGACCATCAACGCCGAAGCGTTACGGTTATGAGCATATTCCCATATCCGGGCCACAAAGGTACCGCCCTAAATAGACGTCGAGGGCGCCGGAACCTCTCCGACGCCCTCGACCACCGCGCTATGCGGCTCAGATCACTTCATGAAGCCGGTGGCCATGTCGGCAGCGAAGCCGCCACCGATGAAGTAGGCGGCAGCCTTCGCGCCGGCCGCCAGCGCGCCGACAAAGTCGCCGCCGAGCTTGCTGAGGGCAGCAACTGCGCCCAGTGCTTCAGAACCCATGATGATCTCCTTTGAGAAAGTGCCCCGGAGGCTCTTAGCCGCCGAGGAAGTGCGAGAGAGTGACAAGCCGATCCGAGTCGGTTGATGTTGCAGGCGGCCACACAGCGGGCCGCGCAGCTACCGGCGTGCGGAGAGCCCCGCCGTCAGTAGCGCGTCAGCAGGACGACGCTTAGACCGGGTCCGCGGCAGAGGAACCGCCGAGCAGCCCCTCAATGATCGCGGGCGCACCCTTGTCGGTGCCGAATCCTGCGAGCGACCCCGTGGTCCCCGCGATGAAGTCGAAGATGCTCTTCACGTTGCCGAGCAGGCCGGCAATCTTCCCGAAGTCAGGCATGTATTTCTCCCTTGGATGTGATGTCGCCCCACCTCGTGGGGCCAGTGGTAAGGATAGCCTAAGCCGCCGCCCAGTCAATCGTGACCTGCGACTCAGTGAGTCACCTTTCGCGCCAGTCAGACACCCGACTTCGGGTGTGTGCCTTGAATCACTTTAAACCACATGCCGTTAAGAAGTCTTATTAATGCGACGACTTGACGCAATATTTTTCCCATCACGAGCCGTGGGCGAGTTTCAACTGTCCGGCGCCCCCGAAGCTGGCCGCCCTGGGAAACAGAAACGGCCGTGGCCCGCACCAGATTTTCCGGTGCGGGCCACAGCCGCGTGCAGGGATGAGCTCAGATCAGAAGCCCATGCCGCCCATCTCGTCGCCACCCGGCATGGCCTGCCCGGCAGGCTCGGGCTTGTCGGCCACCACGGCCTCGGTGGTGAGGAACAGCGCGGCGATCGACGCGGCGTTCTGCAGCGCGGAGCGGGTCACCTTGACCGGGTCGTTGATACCGGCCTCGAGCAGGTCCTGGTACTCGCCGGTGGCCGCGTTGAGCCCCTCGGCACCGGGGAGGTTGCGGACCTTTTCGGCCACGACGCCCGGCTCCAGACCCGCGTTGAGGGCGATCTGCTTGAGCGGAGCGCTGAGTGCGAACTTGACGATCTTCGCACCGGTCGCCTCCTCGCCCTCGAGCGAGAGTCCGTCGATCGCAGCCTCGGACTTGACGAGCGCAACGCCGCCACCGGCGACGATGCCCTCTTCGACGGCCGCCTTGGCGTTACGCACGGCGTCCTCGATGCGGTGCTTGCGCTCCTTGAGCTCGACCTCGGTGGCCGCGCCCGCCTTGATCACGGCGACGCCGCCGGCCAGCTTGGCGAGACGCTCCTGGAGCTTCTCGCGATCGTAATCCGAGTCAGAGTTCTCGATCTCGGCACGGATCTGGTTGACCCGACCCTCGATCTGCCCCTGGTCGCCCGCACCCTCGACGATGGTGGTCTCGTCCTTGGTCACGACGACCTTGCGAGCCTTGCCCAGCATGGAGATGTCGGCGGTCTCGAGCGAGAGTCCGACCTCCTCAGAGATGACCTGACCACCGGTGAGGATCGCGATGTCCTGCAGCATGGCCTTGCGGCGGTCACCGAAGCCCGGGGCCTTGACGGCGACGGACTTGAAGGTGCCGCGAATCTTGTTGACGACCAGGGTCGACAGCGCCTCGCCCTCGACGTCCTCGGCGAGGATCAGCAGCGACTTGTTCTCGCCGATGACCTTCTCGAGCAACGGGAGCAGGTCCTTGACGGTGGAGACCTTGCCGGAGACCAGCAGGACGTACGGATCCTCCATGACCGCCTCCTGGCGCTCCGGATCCGTCATGAAGTACTGCGAGATGTAGCCCTTGTCGAAGCGCATGCCCTCGGTGAGCTCGAGGTCCAGACCGAAGGTCTGGGACTCCTCGACCGTGATCACGCCCTCCTTGCCGACCTTGTCCATGGCCTGGGCGATGAGCTCGCCGATGGCGGGGTCGCCGGCCGAGATACCTGCCGTGGCTGCGATCTGCTCCTTGGTCTCGATCTCCGTGGCGGAGTCGATCAGGTGCTTGGTGACGGCCTCGACGGCCTTCTCGATGCCGCGCTTGATGCCCATGGGGTTGGCACCGGCGGCGACGTTGCGCAGGCCCTCGCGAACGAGCGCCTGGGCCAGAACGGTGGCGGTGGTGGTTCCGTCGCCAGCGACATCGTCAGTCTTCTTGGCGACCTCCTTGACAAGCTCGGCGCCGATCTTCTCGTACGGCTCCTCGAGCTCGATCTCCTTGGCGATGGAGACACCGTCGTTGGTGATCGTGGGGGCTCCCCACTTCTTCTCCAGCACGACGTTGCGGCCCTTGGGCCCGAGCGTGACCTTGACGGCGTCTGCGAGCTGGTTGAGACCGCTCTCCAGGCCGCGCCGAGCCTCTTCGTCGAACGCGATCATCTTTGCCATTTGGTGAATCATCCTCCGGGTATGGGGTGACACGCATGTGGTCGGCATCGGCGCCCGCGACGGACGGTGCGGACCGTGTCGGATCCGCGCCTCACCTTGCGACCTCAGTTCAGGTTCTTACTGGCACTCAGGGTAGCCGAGTGCCAATCGCTTTTCTAGCACTCGCCCCCGTCGAGTGCAAAGGGTCGGGGCCCGTGTTCGCGGGAGGCGAACGCCCCTCACCGCGCGAAGCCCTGCCCTACCATCAAGACGCGATCGCAGCAGACCCCGTCGAAAGGCCGTCAATGACAACCGAACCCGCCACCGCAGGAGCCATCGAGAGCTCGATCGAGATCGACGCCCCGCCGGCGCGGGTCTGGGAGGTCATCTCAGAAGTCCGCAACGCCACCCAGTGGAGCAGTCAGGCGGTCAAGGTCATCGCCCTCGGCGGCCGTACCACCAAGGGAACGCGGGCCCTCAACATCAACAGACGAGGACCGCTGTTCTGGCCCACCACGAGCCGCGTCGTGGAGTTCGAGCCAGGCCGCCGGTTCGGTAACCAGATCTCCGAGAACGGGACCGTCTGGGTCTTCGAACTGGAGGCGCTGCCGGGCGCCAGGACCAAGCTGACCGAGCGCCGTGAGGTCCCCGCCGGGTTGAGCACGGTGTCCAAGGTCCTCACCGACAAGCTCTTCGGCGGGCAGACGTCCTTCACCGCTGAGATGGGCGAGGGCGTGTCCCTGTCCCTGCAGCGCATCAAGACGCTGATCGAGCGGGGCTGAGACCTCCATGGCTGCGGCCCCACCCCGCACATCCCGAGCCGCACGGCGCCCTGCGGGTCGTGCGGCCGCCGCGATGCTCGTCGTGGGTTCGCTCATGGTGTCATCCGCGGGCTGCGCACTGCTGTCCCGGGACGAGGAGGGACCCCGCCAGGCACCCCGTGAGGAGCCCGGCCCCACCCTGGCCTCGGGGCCGCCGCCCGTGGACTGGAAGGACGTCCGGAGCTCCCACGGGCTCGTGTATTCGGTTCCTCCGGACTGGGAGGTGGGCGATCCGTACGGCGACCCCGACAACCCACACGACGGTGGCTCAGACTGGGGTTCCGGTTACGTCACCACGGCCAACGCGATCGCCGATCGCGGCTACTGCCCGTCATCGGGGCTGAGTTTCCGGACCCTCGTGGGTATCAGCCACTCCGCACTTCCCGGTGACGCGCGCGAGCAGGCGGAGTCCGCGTCGCGGGCGATGGCCGACTCGATCGATCGCAGGTTCACGGAGTCCGGCGCCGACGTGCCGGTGCCCGAGGCCACCAGCATCGGGGTTTCGGGGGTGCCGGCCTGGCACGTCACACTGCGGGGCGAGGTGCGCCCTCCTCGCAACGTCTGTACGCCGCCGGTAATCCGGTTCGACACCATCGCGGTATCGACGCGGGGCCCGGACGGTGCACCGGCGTCCCTGGTGTTCGTACTCATGGCCGACGAGGGTGAGGACGGGACTCAACCCACAGAAACGATCGATGCCGTGGTGGCATCGCTGCGCTACGAGAACTCGGTCTGACGCCCGGCCGCTATCAGCACATCCCGGCAGGACGGTCGCGGGTCAGGCCGCGGCGACTTCCCCGTTCGTCGGCCCGGAGGACGAGGCTTCGGACGCCGCCGCGCGACCGGAGCGAGCGAAGAAGTCCGCCCAGTCATCTGCGCACCGCGCCCATGCCCATCCGGCGTCGGCCGCGAGGGTGGCGTCGGCCTGTTCGAGGGTCAGACGGAACAGTTCGCCAGCCGGACCGTCGCACACGGTGACCTCCAGGGCCCCGTCGAGAAGCTCGTAGCGGAACCACCGATCGATGTCGGCCTCCATCTCGAGACGGTCGCCGTCGAACTCGAGTTTTCCCACCAGCCCGAGCAGCAGGTCGCGGGTGATCCAGGGCAGCGTGCCGTACGGCCGGCCGCGCATGGCGTGATCAGTGATCCCGGCACCCGTCACGGTGGGGCGCCGGTGGACGTCGATACCGACGCGGCACCGCGGGTCAGCCTCGAGTCCCAGTTCAGGCGAGGTCACCAGGAGCTGGCGGGGCGCCGCGAACCTCATGACGGCGTTGACGACCAGCGGCCGGGTGATCACCTCGGGGCGGATCACCACACCAACGCCCTCGATCGTCGGTCGCGCGCACAGTCCGCCCGTCTGACCGATTGCATCGGCCTCGGGAAAGCGCTCGCAGACCTCGTCACGGAACGCCTCGAGGTCCGCACGAAGGTGCGCGGGCAGATCCTCGAGACCGGAGGCATCACGGAACTGGGGATCGGCCGGGGTGACCACAATCACAAAGCTCATATCCGTCACTTTACGTCATCTGCTGTTCATCTGTCGTTCACTTGGGAACGTGTCGTACCCGGCACGCATACTGGGGTCATGGCTGACACCTCCGCGCACACCGATCCCCTCGCCGCCCCGCACCCCCGACTCAACGCGCTCGCCGCGGCCGTCACCGCGCAGCTGGAGCGGGCTCGCAACGACCTGGCCGACCTCGTGGCGATCCCATCGGTCCACGGGACAGAGCCGGAGGCGTGCGCGCAGGCGTGTGAACTCGTGCGCACACTCCTCACCGAATTGCCGGTGCCAGGGCTGGGGCCCGAGGCTGTCGAGGTGATCGAGACCTCGGACGGTTCACGAGCGGTGTTCGCCCACCGTCCCGCCGCGCCGGGTCGCCCCACGGTGCTGCTCTACAGCCATTACGACGTTCAACCCTCTGGCGATCCGGCCGAGTGGTCGGCCTCGCCATGGGAGCTCACCGAGCGCGATGGGCGCTGGTACGGCCGTGGCGCCGCCGACTGCAAGGGAAACCTGGTCGTCCACCTCACCGCCCTGCGTGCGCTGGCAGCCCTGGGCGGGGCGACGCCGAACGCGATCGGCGAGGCCGGCGGGGCCGGAAACGACGACGACACCGCGGCCGCTCCGGGAACGGACCCGCTGTCCGGACTGGGAATCCGACTCGTCGTGGAGGGCTCCGAGGAGACCGGGGGCGGAGGGTTGGACGATCTCGTGGCATCCCGGCCGGACCTGGTGGAGGCCGACGCCATCCTCATCGTCGACTCCGGGAACGTCTCGGTGGGGACACCCACGCTCACGACCAGCCTGCGGGGCATCGCCAATCTCGTCGTCTCCGTCGACACCCTGGAGGCCGGGGTGCACTCGGGCCAGTTCGGTGGCGCGGCGCCCGACGCACTGGCCGCCCTCATCTCGATCCTCGCCTCGTTCCGGGACCCGGAGACCGGCGCGACCACCGTTGACGGCCTCGACTTCTCGGGCGAGTGGGACGGGCAGCCCTACCCGCAGAGCACGTTCCGCGGCGACGCCGGCGTGCTCGACGGCGTGGAGGTCTCGTCTGCGGCACCAATCGCGGATCTCGTGTGGGCGCGCCCCGCGGTGACCGTTCTCGGAATCGACTGCCCACCGGTCGAGGGTGCGATCGCCGCCGTCCAACCGCATGCACGTGCACTGATCAACCTTCGGGTCCCGCCCGGCATGGACCCGGTCGAGGCGCAGCGGAAGCTCGCCGAGCACATCGAGCAGCGCACGCCGTGGAACGCCCGGGTGAGGGTGACCAAGGAGACCGTCGGTTACCCTTTCCGCTCGGTGCCCGCCGGCCAGACTGACCCGGTGCACGATCTGCTGTCCCAGTGTCTGGCGGAGGCGTACGGCGCGGACGAGGTCGCGGAGATCGGCTCCGGCGGATCCATTCCACTGTGCACGGCGCTGCGACGGGTGCATCCCGAGGCGAGCATCGCCCTGTTCGGCGTCGAAGACCCGGCGGCCGCGATCCACTCCCCCGACGAGAGCGTCGACCCGCGGGAGATTCAACGCATCGCACTGGCGGAGGCCGCGTTCCTGCAGCGCTACGCCTAAGCAGACGACAGAAGCGGATCCAGGACGCGCACACCACCGGGCAATCCAACCGCGCCGCCGCGGTAACAGTGTGACTGGATGGTCCGATATCGTCTCAAGTGGTGGTTGTGATCGCCGCCGCCCGAAACCAGGAGTTGCCATGCCCGTTCCCGAACTCACCCGCCCCGTTCGTCGCACCGGCCGCGCCCTACTCGCGACCGCGGCCGCTGCCGCGCTGACCGTTGGGTTGGTCCCCGCGTCCGCGGCGCAGGCACTGCCGGGGTCGATCAGCCCAGAGCAGATCGCGAACGACGGGCTCGGTGCCGTGCTCAACCCGGAGAGTCTGAGCCAATTGCTCTACTTCGGCAATCTCCCGGGCTCGTCCGGGTCCTCGATGATGGGGCTGGCCAACCAGCTCGGCTTCTCTCCGAACATGTTCGCCGGCACCCCGCCGCCGTCGCCGCAACCCAACCCGAACATCGGCGACACGAAGGTCATCACGATGACCAAGAAGGACGGCCGCTACGAGCAGTGGCTCATCGACTCCGGCGATATGAAGCGCGGGATCACCGTCGAGGTCTATCGCGCGGCCAAGCCCAACGCCCCGTTTCTCTACCTCCTCGACGGTGTCGGCTCCGAGCTGCCCAGCGGCTTCATGCAGTGGGGCGCCAAAGAGCAGTTTGAGAACGAAGACGTCAACCTCATCATCCCGACCGGCGGTCAGGGCTCGATGTGGGCGGACTGGAACGATCAAGACCCGGTACTGGGCATCAGCAAGTGGGAGACCTTTATTACGCGCGATCTTCCTAAGCTTTTCGAGCCCAAGTTCAGCACCAATCCCAATCGCGCGATCGGCGGCATCTCGATGGGCGCCGGCGCCGCCGTGACCATCGCGACCCGGCACCCCGACCTGTACGAGGGCGTATTCGGCGTCTCGGGCTGCTACTCGACCGACGCGCTCGGCCAGATCCTCACCCGCTACACCGTGGAGAGCCGCGGCGCCACGCTGACCAACATGTGGGGCGAGCCGGGCAACAAGCAGTGGGTGGCGAACGATGCCCTGATCAACGCCGACAAGTTGAGCGGCAAGGCAATCTACCTGTCTTCGGGTACCGGAGTGGCCAACCCCGGCGACTGGGAGGACTACAACAACGACGCCGCCAATTTCGTCGCCGGCATGGCGCTCGAACAGGCGACCGGCCAGTGCACTTGGGCCGCCGACCGCCGCCTGCGGGAACTGGGAATCCCGGCGGAGATCGACCATCTGCCCACCGGCATGCACAACTGGTCGTACTACTCCAAGCAGATCCCCGTCGCCTGGAACTCCATCAAGCATTCGCTGTACTGACCGGAACTGTAATGGCCGAAACCGTACTGACGGTCTCGGTCCATGGCGGCCCGCCCCACCCGGCGGGCCGCCATTAAGCTCTGAGCCGTGACCCCACCCCCCGATCTCGATCTGACCCTGCGTGTGTCGGCGTCCGCAGCCGACTCTCGACGGGGGATCGTGCGTGCGCACCCGGAGGTGCTACTGGCGCTGGGCATGCGCGAGTGGGATGCCATCGAGATCGTGGGTGCACGGACCACCGCAGCCGTGGTCGCGGCAGCCGGCGGGGCCGCGCCCAGCGGCATTCTCGTGATCGATGAGGTGGTGGCCGCCAACTGCGGCCTAGGCGAGGACGCGCGCGTCACCGTCCGGGCTGCCAGCGTGACGGGGGCACAGTCGATCGAGGTCCAGGGCCTGCCGACCGCTGGTCGCGGCGTCGCCGAGCGGATCCTCAGGTCGGCGCTGCTCGGCAAGGTCGTGCGGGTGGGCGACTCCGTGACGCTCCTGCCCCGCGATCTCGGTCCCGACTTCCCCACAGCCGACGCCACCCGCACACTTCGCAACTCCATGGGCGCGCTCTGGAGCACCGAGCTGCTGACCGTCACCGCGACAGTGCCGGACGGCGTCGTGTCAGTACAGCCAAGCACGGCGGTCGTCACAACGGGAGCCTCCAGCCGTGGTTCGACAACGCCCACCGAGCCCGCCGTACCTGGTGAGACCGCGACAATCGACGCCCCCGGAGACAGCGTCGCGATCACCGGCATCGATCGCACGGACCTGGTGGGTGTGGCCGACCAAGCAGAGGTCCTGGAGCAGTGGCTCACCCTCGCCCTCGACCGGGCGGAGCTACTGCGCACGCTCGGCGCCTCCCCGCACCTGGGCGTGCTGGTGGCCGGCCCGCCGGGTGTGGGCAAGGCGACCCTCGTACGATCCGTCGCCGGAGACAGGCGGCTCGACGTGGTGGACGGGCCGTCCGTCGGCGCACTCGACGCGGCCTCGCGGCTGGAGGCAATCCGTGCGGCCGCGGAACGGGTCCGCGAGAGCGGTGGGATCCTGCTGATCACCGACGTCGACGCACTGCTCCCGGCGGAGTCCGAGCCCGTGGCGACGCTGGTGCTCGATCGGCTGCGCTCGGTAGTGGCCCACCCGGGTTCGGCGCTTATTGCGACGTGCTCCCGCCCCGAGGACGCCGACGCCCGCCTCCGCGAACCCGACGTGTGTGACCGCGTGCTGGACCTGCCGCTCCCCGATGCCACCGCCCGCGCCGCCCTGCTCGCGGTGATGCTGCGGGGTGTGCCCACCGCGGACCTCGACCTGGCGGCCGTGGCGGACCGGACCCCCGGCTACGTTGCGGGCGACCTGCGCGCCCTGACCCGTGAGGCGGCGCTGCGTGCGGCGACCCGGGCCACCGGCGACGGCGCGGCGGGGACCGATGGGTCCGACACCGGCGCCCGTCTCGAGCAGGGCGACCTGGTGGGCGCGATCAGCGTGATCCGACCCTTGTCCCGGTCGGGCACCGAGGAACTGAGTCTGGGAGCGATCACCCTCGATGACGTGGGCGACATGGTGGAGGTCCGGCAGGCCCTGACCGAGACCGTGCTGTGGCCACTGCAGCACCGAGAGTCCTTCGAGCGGCTGGGGGTCCAGCCACCACGGGGTGTCCTGCTCTACGGCCCACCGGGCTGCGGCAAGACGTTCATCGTGCGGGCCCTCGCCGCAAGCGGTCGACTGACGGTGCACATGGTCAAGGGCGGCGAACTGATGGACAAGTGGGTCGGCTCGTCGGAGAAGGCCGTCCGGGATCTTTTCCGAAGGGCCCGCGACTCCGCACCCTCGCTCGTGTTTCTCGACGAGATCGACGCGCTCGCCCCACGCCGGGGTCAGTCGAGCGACTCCGGGGTCGGCGACCGCGTGGTGGCCGCTCTGCTCACCGAACTCGACGGGGCCGAGCCACTGGACAACGTGGTGGTCCTCGGCGCCACCAACCGGCCTGAGCTCATCGACCCGGCACTGCTGCGACCCGGCCGGCTCGAACGCCTCGTCTTTGTGCCCCCGCCGGATGCCGAGGCCAGGGCCGACATCCTCCGCGCTGCCGGCCGCGACGTCCCGCTGGCCCAGGACGTGGACCTTGATGCTCTCGCCGCGGATCTCCACGGGTACTCCGCCGCGGACTGCGCCGCACTGCTGCGTGAGTCCGCGCTCACCGCGATGCGCCGCGACATCGATGCCGCCGAGGTCACCGCGGAAGACGTCGACCGCGCTCGGGGGGCGGTCACGCCCTCCCTCGACACGGAGCAGGTAGAGAGCCTGCGACAGTACGCGCAGCGGCGCCAGAGCTGAAGCCTGTGTCTGCCACTGGGCGCCTGGGCTCCGGCCCTCGCCTTGCCGGGGTCGGAGCGCAGCGTCTAGAGTCCTGTGTCATGCGCGCGATTCTCGTAGTAGCCGGACGTAACGGGGCCTGACAGACCGGCACCCCCGTTGCGTGGTTGCTCCTCCGTCGTCGGTCACATTCCCGACGTCGCGAAACGAGAAAATCATGAACGCCAGCGCATCCACCACCTCACGGTCGTCCACAGCTCAGAACTCCACTGCGCCGAACTCCACCGCGCCGAACTCGACGAGCCCGTTCCAAGACCGATTCGGCCGTCGAATGCCCCGCGGGTTCGCAGACGAGGCCGCGGGCCTGGACTGGCGCACACTGCTCGACACCTACGCTCCGTCGTCCGACCACTTTCACCTGGCCGAGTTCTCCCGCCGTCCGCTGGGCCGCGGAATGACCGCCTACGAGGCGATCCTGGCCACCCGCTCCCCCCACGACGCACCCGGGGAGTTCACCGCGCACAGACTGACCACCGAGTCCTGTGGCGACCTCACCGCGATGTCCGAGATGCTGGGACAGATCGGGGCGCGCGTCGAGATCGAACGCTTCCACCAGTACGAGGGACACGCGTTCGACCAGACCGAATCGTGGTGCACGATCCTGCGCGCCACCTGCGGACGACGCCCCGTCTGGGCCGTGGGGTTCGGGGAAAGTTCCTCCGCGGCTTCAATCGCTGCACTCCTCAGCGCCGCGACCCGTCTCCACCTGCGCTGAAGGCGTCCTCGAAACACCGTTCTGTAAAGTAACCCAGAGAAACTCGCCCCGGTCGATCGCTGGCACACCGCCCCCACTGGGCGGGGTAATCGCATGTCGTCGTCCGTTCGACGCAACGAGAGGAGCCGCCGGTGATTGTGATCCTCGCGGCCCACGCCGTGGCCGCTCTGATCGCGATCCCACTGGTGTTTCGTCTCGGACGTCGCGCTTTCCCGCTCCTCGCTCTGGTCCCCGCCGCCGGAGCAGTCTGGGTGGCGGCCAACCTCAACCAGGTGCCCACCGAGACGATCCAGTGGGCCCCGGCTATCAACCTGGCGTTCAACCTGCGGATGGACGGATTGTCCGCGCTGATGTCTCTCATCGCGCTCGGCGTGGGTGCGCTCGTGCTCCTCTACTGCACCTGGTACTTCGAGGACTCTGAACCTCGTCTGCACCTGTTCGCGGCAGAGCTCGTGGCGTTTGCCGGCGTCATGTTCGGCCTGGTGGTGGCCGACAACATGATCCTGCTCTACATCTTCTGGGAGATCACCTCCGTCCTGAGCTTCCTGCTGGTCGGCCACTATTCCGCGCGAGCGTCCTCGCGGCGCGCAGCCACCCAGGCACTACTCGTGACCACCCTCGGTGGTCTGGCGATGCTCGTCGGCATGATCATCCTGGCGCAAGAAGCCGGATCGTACCTGCTCAGCGATGTCGTGGCGACGCCACCATCAGGCGAGCCCGTCCACTGGGCACTGGTCCTGGTGATCGTCGGCGCCACCAGCAAATCGGCTATCGCGCCACTGCACTTCTGGCTCCCGGGAGCCATGACCGCCCCCACCCCGGTGAGTGCGTACCTGCACTCCGCGGCCATGGTCAAAGCCGGGGTGTTCCTGGTGGCCGCTTTCAGCCCGGGCATGTCCGGCTCGTCGACGTGGCAGCTGCCGCTCATCACCCTGGGCCTGATCTCCCTGCTCATGGCCGGCTGGCGTGCGCTCCGCGAGACCGACCTCAAACTGGTCCTGGCGTTCGGCACCGTCTCCCAGCTGGGCTTCATGCTGGTGCTGGTGGGTATCGGGTCACGCGACACGATGCTCGCCGGCCTGACCATGCTGCTGGCCCACTCTCTGTTCAAGTCCGCATTGTTCATGGCCGTCGGCGTGATCGACAAGACCACCGGCACGCGCGATATCCGCGAGCTTTCCGGCCTGGGCCGTACCCGTCCCGCATTAGCGGTGTTCTTCACCATGGCAGCGGCGTCCATGGCCGGGCTGCCGCCGTTCCTCGGTTTCGTCGGGAAAGAGGCCTCGTTCGCCACGGTGCTGTCCGAGGAGCGACTCCACGGCATGCCTGCGATAGTCGTGACCGCCGGACTCGTCGCGGGCTCCGTTCTCACCTTCGCGTACACGGCGCGTCTGGTCATGGGGGCTTTCCGCTCCAAGCACGAGTTCTCCGACAGCATCAGCCCCGCCGTGGCCGGTTCCCGTCCCGCCGGCCCGCTCTTCCTCTCCGTGCCCGCCATCCTCGCCACCACCGGACTCCTCCTGGGCGTGTGGTCCGCGCCCGTGGAGGGCCAGATCGTCCGGTTTGTCGACGGGGCGTTCCCGACCGGTAGCGCGTGGCGCGCGGACGACGTGCACCACCTCGCACTGTGGCACGGCATCGGGATACCGCTCGCCCTGACGCTCGTCGTCTACGTCCTCGGTTCGCTGCTCTACATCGCACAGCGAGTCGTCGAGCGAATGCAGTTCGAATCGCCGGCCCTCGGTAACGCCGACCGGATCTACGACGCGGTCCTCCGGTTCTTCGACGTTCTGTCACTGCGCCTCACCGCGAGCATCCAGCGCGGCTCACTCCCGCTGACCCTGGGCATCATCCTGGTCACGCTGGTGGTGTTCCCGTTCGGTGCGCTGCTGGTCGGAACGCGCGAGGGACTCCGGATGGAACTGTCCGGCAATCCCGTCGTGCTGTTCGTCATGATCCCCATGACCGTCGCCGCGGTCGCCGCCACGGTCCTACGCAACCGTCTCGCAGCGGTCATATGCATGTCCGTGACCGGCTACGGTCTCGCGATCATCTTCGCCTTCCATGGCGCTCCCGACCTCGCGCTCACGCAGGTCCTCGTCGAGACCCTGATGATGGTCGCGTTCGTCCTGGTCCTGCGCACCATGCCGGCCGAAGTGCCCCTGTCCAACGGGTTCCGTCGGCTCCGGGCCTGGCTGGGCATCGGCGTGGGTCTGCTCGTGATGATCGTCGGGGCGTACGCCATCAACGCCCGCCAGCACCCGGCGGTGTCCCAGGCGTTCCCGGACCTCGCCTACCGCATCGGCAACGGCGCCAACTCCGTCAACGTGACACTGGTCGACATCCGCGCATGGGACACCCTCGGGGAGATCACCGTTCTGTTGGTCGCCGCCACCGGCGTGGCCAGCCTGGTCTTCCGCAATCGCAGGTACGGTTCCGGACCACGGATCGCCGACGCCGACAAGACACTGTCGGGTCGCCGTGGCATGGAGGCCGCCCGGATTGT
Organism: Dietzia alimentaria 72; assembly: GCF_000226215.1. Taxonomy (GTDB): domain Bacteria; phylum Actinomycetota; class Actinomycetes; order Mycobacteriales; family Mycobacteriaceae; genus Dietzia; species Dietzia alimentaria. Next base: position 112,555 of record NZ_AGFF01000014.1, on the reverse strand, counting down.
CATCGAAGCGCCCGGTGCCTCCCCCGGCCGCTGGCTGGTCGGTGCGACCGTCCGCGATCCGCGAGCCCGCTCCCTGGTCCTCGAGGTCACCACCAGACTCATCTTCCCCACGATGATGATCCTGAGTCTGTTCTTCTTCTTCGCCGGCCACAACAACCCCGGCGGTGGATTCGCCGGGGGTCTGGTCGCGGGGCTGGCCCTGGTCCTGCGTTACCTCGCGGGCGGCCGGTACGAACTCGGCGAGGCGATCCCCGTCGACGCCGGGCGCATCCTAGGGGTCGGGCTCCTGCTCGCCGCCGGCACGGCGACCGCCTCCATGGCGTTCGGAGCGCCCGCCCTGTCCAGCGCCACCTTCGAGTGGACGCTCCCGGTGTTCGGGGACGTCAAGCTCGTCACGGCACTGTTCTTCGACGCAGGCGTCTACCTCATCGTCGTCGGGCTCGTCCTGGACATCCTCCGTAGCCTCGGCGCCAGGCTCGATCTCGACGCCGAGGACCTCGAGGAGCTCCGTGCCGTCTACGTGGACGCCACCGACTCGCCGTCGACCTCCGCCCTCCGCAGCGTGGAGGGCGTCGACCCCTCCGGGCCACGCTCCGACCTCGCCGCCCGCCGCGCAGCGCGCCTCGAAGCCGCCGAGAACCAGGGCGCCACGCCCCAGGGGATGCCATGACCGCTGACTTCACACTGCTACTCCTCGCAGGCATCCTCAGCGCCGCCGGGGTCTACCTGCTGTTGGAACGCGCGATCATCAAGATCCTGCTGGGCCTGATGATCCTGTCCAACGGCGTCAATCTGCTCATCCTGGCCGCCGGCGGACCTCCCGGGAATCCACCCATCCGTGGTCGCGGCTGGGGCGACAACACCGTCGACTCGGATCCGCTGTCGCAGGCCATGATCCTCACCGCCATCGTGATCACCGCTGGCGTCGGGGCGTTCATCCTCGCGCTCGCGTACCGCTCCTACCAGTTCACCACCATGGACGAGGTGGCCGACGACGCCGAGGACACCAAGATCGCGCGGCGCTCCCCGACCGACGCCTGGTCGGCGCCGGACCGCGACCTGTCCGACGACCATCTCACCGGTCAGCCCACCGAACTGGGTGAATACGTCGACTACGACGACGAGGACCTCGAAGAAGCGGAAGCGGAAGCACAGGCCGAAGCCCGCGCGGATGCAGAAGCCAAAGCGGCGGCGGAGGCCCGGGCGCGCACTTTGCGCACCAGGAAGCCCCGAAACCCCGGACGGCAGGAGGGCTCGTGATCTCCCCCGACCTCTTCGGCTACCTCATCCCGTCGGTATTCCTGCTGCCGCTGCTGGCCGCGGCGCTGTGCCTGGTGGTCTCCCGGCGCCCGCGTGTCCAGAACATCATCACGATCATCACCCTGACCGCCGTGCTGGCGATCTCCGGGATCCTGCTGGTCTTGACCGAGAGCCACGGAATGCACACCGTGCAGGTCGGCGGCTGGGACGCCCCTGTCGGCATCACCCTGGTAGCGGACCGGCTCAGCGCGCTCATGCTGTGCGTCTCCGCAGTTGTCCTGCTGTCGGTGATCATCTACGCCGTGGGGCAGGGTGTCCGGGACGGCGAGGGCGACCAGCCCACCTCGATCTTCCTGCCCACCTATCTCGCTCTGGCCGCGGGGCTGAACGCCGCCTTCATCGCCGGTGACCTGTTCAACCTGTTCGTCGGTTTCGAGATCCTGCTCTCGGCGTCCTACGTGCTGCTCACTCTGGGTGCCAGTCAGGAGCGCGTCCGCGCCGGCGTCTCGTACACCGTTGTCTCGATGGTCTCCTCGATGGTGTTCCTGCTCGGCATCGGCCTGACCTACTCGGCCGCCGGCACCCTCAACCTGGCCCAGCTCGCCAACCGGATGTCCGAGGTACCGGAAGGCCTGCGCAACACGATCTTCGCGGTGTTCCTGGTGGCGTTCGGCATCAAGGCCGCCGTGTTCCCGCTGTCCACCTGGCTGCCGGACTCCTACCCCACAGCTCCCGCGCCGGTCACCGCCGTGTTCGCCGGGCTATTGACCAAGGTCGGCGTCTACGCGATCATCCGCTTCCACACACTCGTCTTTCCCGGCGGGAGCATGAACGGGGTCCTACTGGTAGCCGGCCTGCTGACGATGGTGGTGGGCATCCTCGGCGCGGTCGCCCAGTCCGACATCAAACGAATACTGTCGTTCACCCTGGTCAGCCACATCGGCTACATGATCTTCGGAATCGCCCTGTCCACTGAATCGGGGCTCAGCGCGGCGATCTACTACGTGGGGCACCACATCATCGTCCAGACCACCCTGTTCCTTGTGGTGGGCCTGATCGAACGGCAGGCGGGGTCGTCGTCGCTGCGCCGCCTGGGTTCGCTCGCAGTGGCGAGTCCCGTCCTCGCCGTCACGTTCCTCATCCCGGCGCTGAACCTGGGCGGCATCCCGCCGTTCTCCGGGTTCGTCGGCAAGCTCGCCGTGGTCCAGGCCGGTGCCGAAGTGGGCGGGCCACTGATGTGGGTCCTCGTCGGCGGCGCCATGGTCACCAGCCTGCTGACGCTGTACGTGATGGTCCGCGTGTGGACCAAGGCGTTCTGGCGGCCCCGCGCCGACGCCCCGGAGGGTGCACTCGCCCTGGCCAAGCCGCTCGCACTGCTGCCCTCCGACGAATACGTGGAGTTCGACGAACGCGAGGAGGTGGGCCGGATGCCGCTGAGCATGCTCGCTCCCACCTGGGCGCTCATCGTGGTCTCGCTCCTGATGACCGTCTTCGCCGGCCCCCTGCTGACTGTGACCGACGGGGCCGCCGAGAGCTTGCTTCAACGCAGCGAATACCTGGGCACGGTCCCGGCCGACTCCACACCCGGCCGAAACGTCGATTCCGTGACGGGGGTGCGTTGACGTGGCACGCAGCAAGGTGAGGCTGGAATTCCGGGTGTTCGCCTCCCGCGTCTTCATGACACTGTGGCTGGCGTTCGCCTGGGTACTGCTCTGGGGCTCCTTCAATGTCGGCACCATCACCGCCGGAGTGCTGGTGGCCACCTTCGTGATGCTGGTGCTGCCACTGCCCCGCGTCCCCGTCGAGGGACTGATGCGCCCGGTCTCGACGGCGTGGCTGGTCATCATGGTGGGCTATTACCTCGTCCGCTCGTCGTTGATCGTGGCGTGGCTGTCCGTCCGCCCCAAGGCTCCACCGCAACCGGCCGTACTCCGGGCTCCGATGCGTCTGAAGTCCGACTTCACGCTGGCACTGGCCGTCAACTCGCTTAACCTCATGCCCGGCGGCATCGTCGTCCGCGTTGATCCTGTCGCGCGGTATGTGTACGTCCACGTGCTCGACGCCGGCTCCGACGAGGCCATCGAGGCGTTCCGCCGCCAGACCGCAAATGTGGAGAAGCTGTACCAGCGAGCCTTCGAGCGTCCTGAGAACTGGCGGCCAGACCCGGACCACTACACCGCACCGGCGGACAGCGGGCCGGCAGACCGCGGGCCGGCAGACACTCGCCCCGCGAACCGCGGCTCGGCGGACAGTGACAGCGCGGGCCGCGGCTCGGCGGACAGTGACAGCGCGGCGGAACAGGAGACCCCCCGATGAGCATCTCTCTCGTTCTGTGGTCTCTGGCAGTCATCGCGCTCACCGCAGCATTGTTTGCCGCCATGATTCGTCTCGTCGGCGGGCCCAACACGCTCGATCGACTCATCTCGCTGGACATGCTGGCCGCAATCGCGCAGGGCGGCCTCGGCGTTTACATCGCCTGGACCAGGGACACCACCGCATCCGCGGCACTCGTGGCGCTCGCACTCGTGGCGTTCCTCGGGTCGGTATCGGTGGCCCGGTTCCGTGTCAGTGACAACGCCGGACAGCCCGAGGAGGCCAACTGATGAACGATGACCTGCTGGAGATCATCTCCGCACTGTTCGTCCTCGCCGGTTCTCTGCTCACCCTGGCGAGCGCTATCGGGCTCGTCCGCTTCCGCGACACCCTGAGCCGCATGCACCCGGCAGCCAAGCCACAGGTCCTCGGCCTGGTGCTGGTGCTGTTCGGCGCCGGCATCCGGATCTACCCGAACACCGACCTGGGGATGCTCGTCTTGGCCGCGATCGTGGCCGTCTGCACAGCGCCCGTGATCGCCAACCGCGTCGGCAACGTGGCCTACCGGGAGAGTGTCGAGGACGGCACCATCACTCACGAGGCTCCCGTGCTGGAGAAGTTCAATAGCAGCGAGTCCCCTCGCCGTCGTCGTCGGACCGACTGACCCGGCCTGCGCCCCAGACGCAGCCCGCGCCCAGCCGCAGCCGCAGCCGCAGCCAGCATCGGGCATCTGCGGCTAGATCCACAGTCGCCATCGCGCATCTGCACCCGCGCCTGCGCAACCGGCAAACAGGCGCGACTGTCGATGAACTCCGGCCACCGCGCCGGCGCGTGCGCGAGTGCATCGCGGGTGGCGGCTGCGTTGGCGGCGTACAGGCGCGGGAGCGGATGCCGCGCAGGGTGCGCGGGCGGGGTGCGCGGGCGGGCGGTGGGGGGCAACTCGGGCGGGCGGAGCGTGTGCAGGGGCGGGGCGGGGGCGTGTGCAGGGGCAGCAGACGGCGATGGGCTGAAATAGCCCGAGCCCCGCCTCCCGTCATCAGGGGCAGGGCTCGAGCGCGATGAGCTCATGTGGGTTCAGCGGCCGTGGGTCACCGAACGGAAGTTCAATTGCTTCAGCGGGAACCGACCAGTGGTCGAGCTACGCCGGCGGGGCCGCGGGAGCGTTCATGCCCTGGCCCGCCTGCTGGTCGGCGCCAGTGGCCGCGCCGTTGGTGCCCATGCCGGACGGCGCATTCTCGCCAGCGGCGCCCTCGCTGCCTTCAGCTGTAGCACCCTCACCCATGGAGCCCTCGGCACCCTCGGCGCCAGCGTTCGCACCGTCGGCGGCCTCGGGAGCGGTCGACGAGGTGGTGGGCTTAGCCTCTTCGGAGTACGTGGGCAGCGTGTACGGCGTATCGGGGTCGGCCGGCTGCTCATTGGGCGGGCTGCACGCGGTCACGGCGAGCGCGAGGGCGAGTGCGGGAGCCGCGACCAGGAGGCGGCGGGCGGTCTGACGCGGGGCCATGGGGGCTCCTTCGATCTCGGGAAGCTGCAAGTCGCTACGGTGCACGAACGCCGCGAGGCGGAATCCGTGGGCTCATCATATCCTCAGGGGTCAGCGGTCGAGGTCCTGGGTGACGATCACGATCACCCCGGGCGCATCCCCCGCCATATCCGCCGGTCGCGGCTTGGCTGAGATCCCCAACTGAGCCGCGACGGCCTCGGCGGCCTGTTGCTCACCCGGGCCCGTCCCGTAGAACGCGGTCGATTCGGCCACCACGCCCCGGTTGGAGGGCATGTTGGCCACATCGCCCACGGCGAAGCCGTTCTCACGCAGCGACTCACCCGTGCGGGCAGCCAATCCGGTGACATTGCTGTTGTTGTAGATCTGCACGGGCACGGTGGTGGTGCCCGGGACGACATCGCCGGGGCTCGAGCCGGTGGACTGCTCGCCGGGAGCATCGGAGTCCCCGGGCTGACCGTTCCGCCCGTCGCTTGAGCCCGGTGTACCGGGGGCGGAGGCGTCGGGCTGGCCGTCCTGCCCGGACTGACCTGCCTGGCCGGGAGTGCCCTCACCAGCGGCGTCCTGCCCGTTCTGCTCGCTCTGCTCGACCTGCGAGGTGGTCTCGTCGGTAGCGGTGGGAGTCTCGTCGTCGTCGCTCCCGAACAGCTGGACCAGCCCCACGCCCACAGCGAGCACTACCGCCGCCAACAGCACCATGGCGATGGCGCGGTAGGGCGGGCCGCCGGGCTCGTTTTCCGGGTCGCCCGGCGCGTACGGATCGGCGTCGCGCGGATCAGTGTCGTACTGGTCCGCGTCGTACTGCGGGGCGTCGTTCTGCGGGTTCTCGGGGGAGCTCACGCGACCGAGTGTAGGTCAGTCGAGGCGCATTCCCAGGTTGCGCGCCGCGCGTGCCTTCTGTCGGCTCGAGCGCATGCGGCGGAGTCGTTTGACGAGGAGCGGGTCCGCGGCCAGGGCCTCGGGGCGATCGATGAGATCGTTGAGGATCTGGAAATAGCGGGTGCCCGTCATGTCGAACTTCTGCCGGATCGCCTCCTCCTTGGATCCGGCGAATTTCCACCACTGCCGTTCGAACTCGAGCATCGCCTGGTCCCGGTCGGACAGGACGGGGTCGGCGGCGTGCAATTCAGTTGTGTCCTGGTCGCCCTGAACCTGATCCACGCGTGCCGATGCGGCCGTTCGACCCATGTGCGCGCCTCCTGATTCGGGTGAGTGCGAAAATCCGTGACCCGCCACCGTGATGACGTCAGATCTTCGGATCACACCAATGTGATTCCCCCGTAGTGAACCACACGAATCCGACACGATGCCAGGTCCGCATTAGGATCTGTGGCCATGGCCATCCGTCCCATCGTCATCCTCGGCGACCCCGCACTCCACGCCCCCACAGAGCCCGTCACCGAGTCCCCCGAAGAGCTCGCCGAGCTCGTGCGGGACCTGTACGAGACGATGGACGCCGCCCACGGCGTGGGCCTGGCCGCCAATCAAATCGGCGTGAGCAAGCGACTGTTCGTCTTCGACTGCCCCGATCTGGACACCGAGGACGGGGGCAGCCTGTCCCGCGAGGAGGTCGAGGCCCGCGGCGACTGGGTGACGCGTCGCGGATGCGTGATCAACCCCGTGCTCGAGACGAGCGAGATCCCGGAGACGATGCCGGATCCCGAGGAGGACATGGAGGGCTGCCTCTCCGTTCCCGGCATCAACTTCCCGCGCGGCCGCGCCTGGTGGGCCCGCGTCACCGGCACCAACGAGCACGGTGAACCCGTGTCCGTGGAGGGCTACGGTCTGTTCGCCCGCTGCCTCCAGCACGAGGTGGGCCACCTGGACGGCTTCCTCTACACAGACCATCTGATCGGCCGGAACAAGAAGGCCGCCAAGCGCCATATCCGCGACGAGGGGTGGGGCGTGCCGGGCCTGAGCTGGGATCCGGCCACGGAACCCGACCCGTTCGGCGACGATGATGACGACGACGAGATCAGCCCCCTCCATGGTTGAGCAGCCCCACGGTTCTTCGGATCCGGCCCAGCCCGACCGTGGGCTCTCTGGCCGATCGCGCTGGAACGCGGGCCGCGAGGTGGCCGTGGGCGAACGCGTGGTCGTGCGTCGGCATCTCGAGCCGGGTCAGGCTTCGCACCTGTACACGGACGTGATCGGTCACGTGGTGTCGCTCGAGCCGGAGCTCGTCGTGCGCCGCGAGTCCGGCGAGGAGTTGCGGATCCCGGACGCCGACATCGCCGTGCTCAAGGTTCTTCCGCCCAAGCCGGTGCGGGCCCGCGATGTCCGGGCCCGCGAGTTCGCGAGCGCGCTGGCGTGGCCGGGCACGGAGTTCGAGATTGTCGACGGCTGGTTCTGCCGGGCCGGGGACGACTGGTCCTACCGCGGTGACTCGGCGGTGCCGGTACTGCCGTGGGCCGACTGCCGAGACGTGGACGGGGTGCGCGACTGGTATGCGGCCCGCGGTCTGCCGCTGCGCCTGGTGGACGTGGACCGGCTGGTCAAGTCCGATCAGATGATGCTCGACGGCGTGCCCGTGGATCCCGCACGGATCCGGGCCGACCGCGACCTGCTATTGTGCACCGCCGACAGCCGCGAGTTGCTGGACGTGGTGGATGCCGCGTTCCCGGCGCACTCGCGGCCCGCGGTGACATTGGCGGAGTCGCCCGACGACGACTGGCTGGCGCTCTACCACGCCACCGCCGACCTGGCCCCCGACCGCGTGCGACCCGCGATGCTCGCCACCGCCGACGCGGCCGCAGGCGATCCCGGGCCCGGCGGCCACGTCGTCTTTGCCCGTCTCTCCGACGGGGGCGAACTGGCCGCGATCGCCCGTGGCGCCGTGACCGCCGGCCCGGACGGCGCGCCCCGCATCGCCGTGTCCTGCGTGCAGACCGCCGACGGCCACCGCCGGCGTGGCCTGGCCGAGATCGTCACCGGCTCGCTCACCGAATGGGGACTCGGCTTGGGAGCGCAGGAGGTGAACCTGCACGTCTTTGCCGACAACACCGCCGGCCGCGGCCTCTGGGCCAAGCTCGGACTGCAGCCACACCATTCGCTGCGGCACCTCGTCGTCGTCGACCCCACCTGATCGCTCCGTGCGGGGTGCGGGCACGGGTAATAGACTGCGGTTCATGCGCCTGGCCACCTGGAACGTCAACTCAATCCGTGCTCGTCGTGACCGGGTGGTGGCGTGGCTCGAACGCTCCGATGTGGACGTCCTGGCCATGCAGGAGACCAAGTGCAAGGACGAGCAGTTCCCGCACGAGGCATTCGAGGAGATCGGCTACACGGTTGCCCACCACGGGCTCAGCCAATGGAACGGCGTCGCCGTGGCCTCGCGGGTCGGCCTGGAGGACGTGCAGCTGGGATTCGATGGCATGCCCGGCTTCCACAAGGACCCCGAGGCCTCGCAGGATCCGGAAGCGCGGGCCATCTCCGCGGTCTGCGACGGCGTCCGCGTCTACAGCCTCTACGTGCCCAACGGCCGCGAGCTGGCAGACCCGCACTACACCTACAAGTTGGAATGGCTCGCCCGACTGCGTGACCACGCCTCCGCTGAGCTCGCCGCCGACCCCGACGCCCAGGTGGCTCTTGTGGGCGACTTCAACGTGGCCCCGCTCGACGAAGACGTGTGGGACATGGAGGTCTTCGACGGCAAAACCCACGTCTCCGAGCCCGAGCGGCAGGCGTTCGCCGCGTTCGACGGCGCCGGCTTCCGCGAAGTCACCCGTCAGTACACGCCGGGCCCGGGCGTCTATACCTTCTGGGACTACACCGGGCTGAGCTTTCCCAAGCGCAAGGGGATGCGCATCGACTTCCAGCTGCACTCCCCCGCTCTTGCCGCCCACGTGACCGGAGCGTCGATCGACCGCGAGGAACGTAAGGGCAAGGGCGCCTCCGACCATGCCCCCGTCGTCGTCGACCTCGGCTGAGTCATGTCCACCTTCCAGCTGCGGCACTACATCGACCGGTTACGCGCCGAGGGGTTCACGGTCCGCGACGACCAAGGCGAGGACCCCGACCTGATCGACATCCACGGCAGGGCGGTGGACACCTGGCGCGAGAACTACCCGTACGACGAGCGGATGGACCGCAATCAGTACGAGGTGGAGAAGTACCTCCTGCAGATCGAACTGCTGAAATTCCAGCGGTGGCAGGCCGAGACCGGACACCGGCAGGTGATCGTGTTCGAGGGCCGTGACGCGGCCGGCAAGGGCGGGACGATCAAGCGATTCACCGAGTACATCAATGTGCGCCAGGCCCGGGTCGTGGCACTGATCAAGCCGACGGAGACGGAGCTGCACCAGTGGTATTTCCAGCGCTACGTCAGCCACCTTCCCAGCCACGGTGAGCTCGTGCTATTCGACCGCTCCTGGTACAACCGGGCGGGCGTGGAGCGGGTGATGGGTTTCTGCACTGACTCGCAGTACGAGACGTTCATGGAGCAGGCGCCCATGTTCGAAAAGATGCTGGTGGACTCGGGGATCGGGGTCACCAAGTTCTGGTTCTCCGTCACGCGCGAGGAGCAGAAGACCCGGTTTGCGATCCGTCAGCTCGACCCGGTGCGTCGGTGGAAACTGTCGCCGATGGACCTGGAGTCGCTGGACAAGTGGGACAAGTACACCGAGGCCAAGGAGGCCATGTTCCGGCGTACCGACACCGACGTCGCGCCGTGGATCACCATCAAGTCGAACGACAAAAAGCGGGCGCGCATCAACGCGATGCGTTACTTCCTCAACCAGTACGACTACCCGGAAAAGGATCCCCAGGTCGTGTTTGCTCCGGATCCGAAGATCGTCCGGCGCGGCAAGGACGCCGTCGGGGACTGACCGAGCGTGCGAGGGCAGACACCGCGCACACGCCCAGTCGGGGACTGACCGAGCGGGCGAGGGCAGACACCGCGCACACGCCCAGTCGGGGACTGCCCGAACACGTCCGCCTCCCCAGCTCCCGCGCATCTGCACCCGCGCCTGTACACCTAAATCGCACCCGCTACCCGCGATGAACTCCCGCCACCGCCGCGGTCGCCGCGCGAGTGCATGGCGGGTAGCGGATGCGGGGCGGGCGGACAACGCGGGCAGGAGCTGCTTGAAACTATCGAGAGCTGGTAGGCGCGGGTGCGGAAGTGCCGGGTGTGGCAGAACAGGCGCGGGTGCGGATGCCCGGGGGTGGCCGAGAGTGAGGCGGCGGGAATGTCTGCGCGGCCGCGGGCATTGCACTTGGTATGAGCCACTTCAACGATCGAGATGTCATCAAGCGCCTACTCACCGAAAAGGGCAGGTGGGCAGTGGTGGGCCTGTCCTCGAATTCGGAGCGCACCGCATACGGGATCGCCGAATACGTCAGGGACCTCGGTCACGAGATCGTTCCAGTCCACCCCAAGGCCGAGACAGTTCACGACCAGCAGGGTTACCCGGATCTCGCATCCGTTCCCGGCGATATCGACGTGGTGGACATATTCGTGAATTCCCACCTCGCCGGCGCCGTGGTGGACGACGCGATCGCCAAGGGCGCCAAAGCTGTCTGGTTGCAGAGAGGCGTGATCGACGAGGATGCGGCCAGGCGCGCGAAGGATGCGGGACTCGACGTGGTCATGAACACCTGCCCGGCGATCGAAGCGCCGCTCCTGGGCATCGGCTGACACCGCACGGCGGCCGGGCTGCGGATTGGGCTACGGGCTCCGGGCCGCCGCGTCGGGTGGCGGGTCAGTAACCGCTGTAGGAAGCCAACCCGACCATGACGATGATGAAGACCACGTACAGCACGAAGAACGCCGCGATCACGGCGAGAGAGATCATTCCGAGCTTCTTGGCCGTGGCGCTCGCGGCCTCCGCCTCGGCGTGGCGGCCAGCCGCCCACAGCGGATAGACCTCAAGAGCGCGAGTCATTGCGACAAACGCGAGAGGCCAGAAGAACACGATCGACGCGACGGCCCATCCGACGTTCGACGGCGGCCCGGGAGCTCCGGCCGGGTTGGCGGTCACGGAATCCTGCCCGGGGTACGGCGCGGCCTGCGCACCGTAGCCGCCCTGGCCGTACGAGCCCTGCTGCCCATAGGACTCCTGACCGTACGAGCCCTGCTGCCCGTAGGACTCCTGACCATAGAGCCCCTGGCCATAGGGCTCCTGTCCGAAGGAGTCCTGGCCGGAAATGTCATCCTGCGGCGGGTAAGTCATCAACTGTCCTCTGCGGTAGCGGGTCGTCTGGACTCCCAGCCTACGGCGAGCCCGGGACGCCGCCGGCCGCGGTCTGGTCCGCTTAGCCGGCCGGGTTCATCCGGCCGGGTTCAGCCGGCCGGGTTCAGCCGGCCGAGGTCAGCCGGCCGAGGTCAGCCGATCGGAATCAGTGGGCTGCCACGAGCAGTTGGTACTCGGGGAAGCGGGTGAGGAAGCGACGCACGTAACTGCAGACCGGCCGGATCTTGGAACCGTCCAGTCGCATCCGGGTCAGAACGAGGCTGACCAGCAGTCGGGCGATGCCCTGCTGTCCGTAGTGTTCCTCGATCACGGTGTGGAGCAGGATAAAGACATCGCCGTCCATCTCGTATCCGACGAGGCCCAAGAATTCGTCATCGTCCCAGAGTTCGAACCGATCTCTATCGGTGTTGTGGACCAACTTCAGCGACGTACCGGCGGCCATGAGGACTCCTTAGGGACGACCTTTTCTCCCCTGCGACCCTACCCCCGCATTACGCTCGTCCGACACAACTTCATATCGAATCCACACGGGGGCCCGCTTCGGAGCGCGGGCTGAGAGCACGGCCAGTCGGGTTGTCGATGGTCGAACCTGCCCGCCCACCGCGAGGTGTCCCACCCCGGCCACCCGCTGAGGTGCGGACACGATCATGGACCTGTCCACCGGCAAGGACATCCACGCCACGCGGGAGTGGATCCTACGGAACTTGCCGGTCCCAGTGGGAACCCAGCCGATCTACCAGACTCTGGACAAGGTCGACGGCGACCCTGCAGCCCTAACCTGGGAGCTGTACCGCGACACAGTTATCGAGCAGCGTGAGCAGTGCGTCGAATGACCATCCACGCCGGCCTGCTGCTGCGTCACGTGCCGCTCGTGGCGAAGCGGGCCACCGGGCCGCGAGCCGGGTCGGGCCGAGCTCGAGCAGGGCTCGTGCGGGCTACGGGGTCGCCCGGGCCGGCGTGCACTCTCTAGACGCCTCGAACGTCTGCTGCAGCCGCTGCGTGGTGTACTCGTCCTGCCTGCGCGGGATGCCGTCACCGGAGATGAGCATGGCGTCCCAGTCGGCGTCGGTCACCAGTGGGCTATCGGGTCGCGGCTCGTCAGAGGCGGGCACGTCCACGGTCACGGTCAGCACGCCGGTGTGGCCGGCCGGCTCGGTGTTCAGGTAGTAAACGAAGTTTCCGAGTCCGAAGTGGACGTACGAGTCGCCCACCCAGCCGGCGCCGTTGACGCGGTGGGCGTGATCGCCCAGGATCACGTCCGCTCCCGCGGCCTCCAACGCCTCGGCGGAGGCGATCGCCTCGTCACCAGGACAGGTGTAGCCCTCGAGCCCCCAGTGCACGTAGGCCACCACTACGTCAGCCTCCTCGCGGGCCTCGCGGACCGCCTGTAGGAGCCGGCCCCGGGGCAGCGCCGAGGCGATCCCCGCACTCGACGGTCCCGCCGCGTAATAGCTAGTGGTCTCCTCGACTATCTGCGAGGCGCCCACAAAAGCGACCTTGACTCCCCGCACATCAACGACCACGGGCGCGAACGCTTCCTGCTCGTCGCGACCGATGCCGACCACCGGGATCGGGGAGGCCTCGATCGCGTCGAACGTGTCGGCCAGGCCCTCATCGCCGAAGTCCACCGCGTGATTATTGGCCATGGTCACCAGGTCGACGCCCGCACCCGCGACCGCATCCAACGCCTGGGCCGGTGCTCGCCAGGTGAAGGGTTTCCCGGGCACCGGTGTGCCGCGTTCGGTGAGCGCGGTCTCGAGATTGACCATCGACACGTCCGCGGCGCCCAGAGTCGAGCGCAACTCGGCCAGCGCGCCGGGCGTGGTGGCCAGCTGCGCGAGATGGTTCTCGAAGTGGACGTCCCCGGCAAAGGCCAGTGTGATCCGCTCCGCGGGCCGCACGGGTGGGGTGTTCTGCGTGGCCTCGTCGTCGCCGGCCCGAACGCGGGCTTCCGCAGACTCCGCGCCGCTCCAGGGCGTCCCTACTCGGCCCAGCGCCACTCCCCCGAGCAGACCGACCGCAAGCACCACGACGAGCCCGACCGTGCCAGCGGCCAGCCCGCGCCGCGCCCCCGGACCGCGGAGTGCGGCTCGGCGGGCGGCGGAACGCTCAGCCCGCGCGGCGGCATCCCGGGCCCGGGCGGCAGGGGTGGAAAACGACGCCAACGGATGTCACTCGCTTCACTCGGGCGACACCGGGCGCGGCGTCGCGGGGTCAGGCGTCCCGGCGCAGCGTGACCACCAGGCCGACGAGCCACAGGGCCACGCATACGGCCGCGAACAGGGCGAACGCGGGCCACTCACCCCAGGTGATGTGTCCGCGAGCAGTCTCGCCCTGCGTCCAGAAATCACCGTTGGCGAACGGCATCCAGCCGGCGATATCGGTACCGACCTTGGGGATCATGGAGACCATGCCCTCCAGGGCCAGGATCCAGACCAGGAACAGCGAGATAGTACCCGCGGCGTTGCGCATGATGTTCGCCAGGCCCATCACCGCGACCGTGCCCAGGCCCGCGTAGACGGGGAAACGCCACATGTACTGCAGCCCGTCCCCGGAGAACGGGGTCCACGACTCGTTGCCCGACAGTCCGCCCGCCACGAGGAGCGAGACGACGACGGCCACCGCGACCACCACCATCGACAGCACTGTGAACAGCGCCGTCTTGGCGAGAATGGCGGGCCAGCGCGACGGCGTGACCAGGAACGTCGACCGAATCGTGTGATAGCGGTGCTCGCCGGTGACCGCGACGATCGCCGCGATCCACGTCAGGAGGACGGTGAACACACTGACGCCCGCGAGCGCGAACAGCGGGTCGCTGCCGCCGCCGGGCTCACCCACGATCGGATCACCGCTCGAGCTTTGCTCCAGCTGACCGAACAGCACCGCCAGACCCACCGCCAGGAAGATCCCGATCCCGTAGAGCCAGTAGGCGCTCTTGGTGGAGGTGACCTTGATCCACTCGGATTTCAGCAGGTTCATCGGGCGGACTCCTGACCGTGGTACTCGACGTCGTGCTCGGTGAGGGCCATGAAGGCCTCCTCCAGGGACGCCCGCTTCTCGTGCAGTTCATGGACGGTTATCCCGAGGCTCGCGGCCAGGTCCCCGATCTGCTCGGCCTTGGCCCCCTCGATGAGGAAAACGCCCTGCGCCGGGTCGAACGTGGCGTTGACTGTCTCCTCGCGTGCTGCCGACGCGAACTCCTCCACGTGCGGCGTCCGCAGGACGACCGAGGACTTAGCGGCCGAGAGGAACGACTCCACGGAGGTCTCGGCACGCAGCTTTCCGCGACCGATCACCACCAGGTCCTGGGCCGTCTGCGCCATCTCCGACAGCAGATGCGAAGAGACCAGCACCGTGCGGCCCTCGGCTGCGCGCGAGTGCATGAACCGGCGGATCCACAGGATGCCCTCCGGATCGAGACCGTTGACCGGCTCGTCGAACAGCAGGACGTCCGGGTCACCGAGCATGGCGGTGGCCAGTCCGAGACGCTGACGCATACCCAGCGAGTAGCCGCCGACCTTGCGGCCCGCAACGTCGGAGAGGCCGACCAGACCCAACACCTCGTCCACGCGGGAGGGTGCGAAACCGCCGGCCGCCGCGATCATCTTCAGGTGAGAACCGGCCGAGCGGTTGGCGTGCGTCCACGAGGCGTCCAACAGGCAGCCGACCGTGTGCGCGGGGTTCTCCAGCTCCCGGTACGGCGTGCCGTTGACCAACGCCTCGCCCGATGTGGGCGTGTCCAGTCCGACGATCATCCGCATGGTCGTGGACTTTCCCGCGCCGTTGGGCCCGAGGAAGCCGGTGACGACGCCCGGGCGCACCGTGAAGGTGAGATCGTCCACCGCCGTGGACGCGCCGAAGCGCTTGGTGAGATTCCGTACCTCGATCATGGTCACCAGTGTGCCTGACGAGGTTCGGAGAGCGTGGGCCCACCTACTCAGCGCGCATACAGGAGTGATCGAGGTCACCGACCGCAGTGCCGCCGCGCAAGCTGTCGTGCAGGGTCGTGGAATGCGCCCTGTAATTGGTCTAGTGGAGTTGGGCAGAGACGGCTACGGCACGGCTGGTAACCCCTTAAGCTCGGCTGGTATGGACCACGGCACGTCCGACCCGGACCACAATCGCCCCGCGGTGCGGGCCTCGGATGCGGAGCGTCACGAGACCGCCAGGCTCCTCCAGAAGGCGTTCGCGGAGGGGCGGCTCACCGTGAGCGAGTTCGACGAACGCACCGAACAGGTCTACCAGGCGCGATTCCGGACCGAGCTCGCCGAGCTGACAGTCGACCTGTCACCCGCCCACGGCGATATGGATTTTCCTCCGGCCCTGTGGCCCGATTCTCGGGATGACCGCACTCCGGCCAGCCGCGTCACGGGCCAGACCGGAACCATCGCGTCGGTGGCGGTGATGAGCGGATGCGACCGCTCGGGGCCGTGGACCCTCGCCACCAGTCACATCGCGGTGGCGGTCATGGGCGGCATCACGATTGATCTGCGGGAGGCCTACCTGCAGTCGAGCGAGGTGACCGTCCGGGCGTTCGCCGTGTGGGGTGGCATCGAGATCCTCGTTCCGGACGATCTAAACCTCGTGATGGACGGCTTCGGGCTGATGGGTGGCTTCGCCGAGGAGTCCGGCGCCTGGGAGCAGGACCCCAGGCCGGTGCGGCAGGCCCCTCCCGGTGCCCCGACCGTCCGGGTGACCGGACTGGCGCTGATGGGCGGGGTCGGGGTCAGGCGCGTTCCCCGACGGGAGAGTTAGGTCCGCGCGGCCTACCCGGCCAGGGGTCAGTCGACCGGCGGGCTGGACGCCTGCGCCCAGAACCTCTTGGGGATACGGCCGGCCACGCGGGCGGCATGCCCGGCCCGGACCGCCTCGCGCATCGCCGCGGCCATGAGCGGCGGATTCTCGGCGCGCGTCACGGCGGTGGCCAGCAGCACGCCATCGCAGCCCAGTTCCATGGCCAGAGCGGCGTCGGAGGCGGTGCCGATCCCGGCATCACAGATCACCGGCACCCCGGCACGCTCGACGATCATCTCCATATTGTGCGGGTTGCAGATGCCCAGCCCGGTGCCGATCGGCGCGCCCAGCGGCATGACCGCCGCGCAGCCCACGTCCTCGAGTCGGCGCGCGAGGACCGGGTCGTCGGTGGTGTACGGGAGGACGACGAAGCCGTCATCGACCAGGTCCTCGGCAGCCTCGAGGAGTTCCACCCCGTCGGGCAGCAGCGTGCGCTCGTCGGCGATCACCTCGAGTTTGACCCAGTTGGTGCCGAGCGCCTCCCTGGCCAGCCGGGCCGTCTTGACCGCCTCCGCTGCGCCCCGACAGCCCGCGGTGTTGGGCAGTGGACGGATTCCGAGTTCCTTCAGCAGTCCGAGCAGCCCGACGCCGTCCGAGCCGAGCCGCAGGTCCACCTTGCGGATTGACACGGTGGTCAGGGCGGTGCCGGAGGCGATCAATGCCTCGCGCAGCACCTCCTGGTTGCCGGCGCCGCCGGTGCCCGTGATCAGTCGCGAACCCAGTTCCTCGCCGGCGATGACCAGCGGGGAATCCAACACGCTCGCGACCAGGTCCGAGGTTGTGGGGCCGGTGTTGTCAGCCACCCTGGACCGCCGTGAGGACGTCCACCTCCGCGCCGGAGCCCAACGGGGCCGCGTCCCAGCCCGAGCTGGGGACCACCATGCCGTCGACCGCGATCGCCACGCCCTCCTCGGGCAGGTCGAGCTCGGTGACGAGTGCCCGGACGGTCGCGCCATCCTCGAGGGTGCGGTCCTCCCCGTTCACACGGACGATCATGATTCCTCCTGCGGAAAAGACGGTGCAATGCCCTCCACGGTAGTCAACTCACGCCGGGTCCGGTGAACCCGGCGCGGCGGAGCCGATCACGCGCGGGTGAACCGATCCGGTCCGGCGGCGAGCGCGGCGGTCGGCACGGGCAGTCCTAGCACCTCGGCCCGCACGGCGGCCGCCGTGACCGGGGTCAGCGCGATCCCGTTACGCCCGTGACCGGTGGCGTGGATCAGGCGCGGGTCGTTGGCGTCGGCGCCCAGAATCGGCAGGTTGTCCGGGGACATCGGCCGCAATCCGGCAATGGTCTCCGCCAGCTCGTACTCGCCGATGCCGGGGAAGACGGTCTCCGCATCCGCGAGCAGATCGCGAACTCCGGCAACGGTGACCTGTCGGTCATCGCCGTGCTCATATTGGGTTGCGCCCACCACGAGTCCGCCTTCGCGCGGGACCAGATACAGCGGCCGACCCCGCACGAACGCACGCACCACACCGACGGGCGGGTCCTCGCAGCCCGGCCGGGCACGCAGTCGCAGCACCTCGCCCTTGACCGGGCGGACGGGCAGCTCCGCCAGTTCCGCCGAGCCGGAGCCCGCGGACAGGACCACGCGATCGGCGTCGACGTCGTCGAGGTCGGTCACGGCCCGGCGCACCCACGTCACACCCTCGGCGCGGCAGGCGCGGGTCAGCGCGGCGAGCAGGATCCGGTTGTCAACTGAGCCCTCGGAGTCCATGCGGTAGGCGGCACGGGCGACGCGGGCCAAGGACGGTTCGGCCTCGCGGAGCTGGCGGCGGGTGACGCGGCGCAGGTCCGCCTCCGTGATCGCGGAGGAGGCAGAGCCGGTGGCGGGCTCCGGCTGGCGGGCAGCCCAGCTCATGGCCATATCGAGATCACGGGCGTCGGCGTCGTCGACAGCCAACAGGTGCGTGTACGCGGCCGTGCGGATCGGCGGCCCGGGTGGGCGATGCGCCTCGAGCGCCTCCAGGAACGCCGGCCACATGCGCAGCGAGCTCACCCCGAGCGCGAACACCGTCTCCTCCCCCGGCCAGGCCTCACTGAACGGTGCGAGCATGCCTCCCGCCACCCAGGAGGCGCCGCCGGTGGGGACTCCGTCGGGCCCGGAGTCGTCGGGCTCGTGGATCACCACCTCCGCGGCCACTCCCGAGCGGGCCAGCGACCACGCGCAGGCCAGGCCGATCACCGATCCACCCACCACCGCTACCCGGCGCGCGCCCACTCCTGCGTCAGAGACGGAGCTGCTCGCGGCGGGCGGGCGGACGTCGGCGGTCATGGCGGCAAGCCTAGTCGGGACGTGTCCTACGGTTGAGACCATGACCTCCCGCGCAGCCGACCTCCGATCCCGCCTCGCCGACGCCCGCCTCTATCTCTGCATCGACACCCGCCGGCACCTCGACGAGCACGCCCGTGCGCAGGGCTGGACCGGCAGCTACCCGGCGCTACGCCGCGATGTCACGGCCGCGCTGGCCGGCGGCGTGGACATCGTGCAGCTCAGGGACAAGAACTCCGCCGGAGAGCGGGAGCACGGGCCGCTCGAGGCCGGGCACGAACTGCGGGCGCTGGCGGTGATGCGCGAGGTGTGCGACGCTCACGGCGCGCTGCTGGCGGTGAACGATCGCGCTGACATCGCCGCGGCTGCCGGCGCCGACGTGCTGCACGTCGGGCAGGACGATCTACCGGGGAAATGGGCGCGCCGGATCATCGGCGACGACGTGATCCTCGGGATCTCCTGCCACGCCACGGACGAGGTGGACGCGGCCGCGGCCGACCCGCTCTTCGACTACTTCTGCACCGGCCCGGTGTGGCCCACCCCGACCAAGCCGGGCCGCCACGCGCCGGGGCCGGAGCTGGTGCGGCACGCGGCTGGACTGAGCAGCCCGGCCAAGATCGCCGGAGTGGGTCTGGCCGGGAAGCCGTGGTTCGCGATCGGCGGAATCGACGCCGCCAACCTGCCCGAGGTGCTGGCCGCGGGCGCGGAGCGGATCGTGGTGGTGCGCGCCATCACGGATGCCGTTGACCCCACCGCCGCAGCCCGCGAACTGCGCGACGCCGTGACGAGGTAGCGCCGCAGCGCAGACCGGCTATTCCGCCAATTCTTTGGTCAGAGTCCTCCGCAACACCTGTCGAGGCTTCTCGTCGAGTGCGTCGCCCTTCTCGCCTCGTCGTCGTCCCCAGGAACTCGGGGCCAACCCCGGCACCAACGTGAGCGCCCGGCCGAGGCCCAGCGCGGGCCACTCCACCACCGCATGGTCGACGTTGACGGTGGCACGGCGGCCGCGCAGCTCGAGGGACATGACACCGTTGTCGAACCAGATCCCATCGCTGACCCGCCACCGGACCTCGGGATCGCGCACCCCCACCGCACGGGCCAGTCGGCGGGTCAGAGTGGGCATGGGTTCACGCACCGACAGCCGGTTCACCACACGAATAGACTTTTGTAAAGGGTTACGGAACGGCGACATCACCAGCTGGTGCACCCGCGTGGGCGAGTCAGCCACGCGCTGCGAGGTGAGCTCCACCTCCTCCAGGTACGAGCAGTGGACATCGCCGCCGAGCATGAGGATCGACGCGGGGCCAGATGGCCCGGCGGTGGCCACTTCGGTGAGCAGCCCCACCAGGTCGTCGAAGCTGCGACGGAACGCGCCCCAGTGCTCGAGGTCCACCGCCAGGCGGATCCGCTCTCCGATCCGCGCGCTGAGCGGCTTGTTCGGCCTGTCTCGGGCCACCGCCTCGTTCCACCCCTCCAGGTTGTGCAGCGCGGGGAGCATGAACGCCGGCAGCGACGAACCGATCACCAGATGATCCACGTCGGCGTCCAGGCAGGACCGGCGTGCCCACTCCCACTCGTCCGCATCCATCACGCGGCGGTTGTCGGGGTCCAGGTCGCGGGAGGCGCGCACGTCCAGCATCACCACGCGCACCCGACCGAAGTCCCGCTTGAAACTCCACTGGGAGGTCCCGCGCTCGGCGTCGGCGGACACGGCGAAGTCGGCGAGGATCCGCTCCCGCTCTGCGTCGGAGTCAGCGGCGCGCAGCGCCCGGTAGGTCTCGTTCGACTGCAGCTCGTCGGGCGGGAGGTTGCCCAGGTGCTGGTAGACGAAGTAGCTGGAGAACGCGCCGATCACGCGATCGCGCCACCACGGTTGCGCGGTCATTTCGCGGCGCCACGAGTGCGAGGAGTTCCAGTCGTCGCGCAGGTCGTGGTCGTCCAGGATCATGCAGCTCGGCACCGTCGACAGCAGCCAGCGGACGTCCGGGTCATTCCACGATTCGTGGTACAGCCACGAGTACTCCTCAAAGTCGCAGATCTCCTCGGACACGTCGCGGTCACCACCGGCGCCGGCCGAATCACGCACGGCCTGCGGGCCAAGCCCCGCGCGGCGACGTTCCGCCAGCCGTTGAGCGATGTCACCGCTGGGGATGTCCGCGTACACCTGATCGCCGAGCAGCAGCATCGTGTCGGGCCACTCGTCGTGATCGGTGCGGGCCATCTGGTGCGACAGCGCCACCAGTGCGTCGGCACCGATCTTGCGCAGGGCCCTGGGGGTCTGGCTCTCGCCGCGACGACACGATCCGAATGCCAGCCGCACCGTGTCGTCCACGCGCGGAGTGCCGATCACGCTGGGTCGCTCGGGGTCGATCGGCCACACCGAAGTGCCGTCCAGCTCGACCTCATACGGCGTCGCGACGCCCTCCGGCAGGTTGCGCAGGTGCAGGATCGCGAAATGGTGCCCGTGCACACCCCACGTCTGATCGGTGACCACCTCGTCGGCGGCGCGGATGGTCACCCGGCACGGCGTGGACACCTCGATCCACACCGTGGCGGCGGTCCGGTCGACGAACCGAAGAATCGGGCCGACAAGGATCTCAGGGCGTGAGGAGGTCGGGGTCATGGGGACCAGTGTGCCCCCGCGCGGACGATCTCCGCGCGTTCTCGCGGGAGCGGGTGCTATCCGAGAAGAGCCCGGGGACCGACGACGACGACCCCGCCCGGCAACCTGGCCCGCAGGCCCCGATCAGCCGTCACCACCACCACCCGGCGGGGCCCGCCGTCCAGCTCGGTGGCCAGGTGGACAATCGCGTCGTCGCCGGAGCCCGGAGCATGGTGCACCACAAAGGGCCCGTCGTGTCGGGCGGAGCGGGCGGCCCCCTCGATCACCGCATGGGCGCGGGACACCCAGCCGAAGCGGGCCGGACCGGTGGCGGCGAGCTCGATGGTGCGCGGCATCCCGGCACCCAGTTCGTCGAGCAACCGCCCGGTGGCGCCGGCGCGGTCCTTCCACCAGCCGTCCGGACGTGAGCCCAGCACATTGGCCACGTCCACCACCAGCTCGACCGGGTGGCTGCGCAGTCCGTCGTCCCACGCGACCGCGAAGGCGGGCATCAGCGGAAGGTCGGAAACCCGCGTCTCGGGCACCCACCGCAGTTCCAGACTCTCGTTGTTGGCCACCGTCTCCAGTGGGCGCGGCGCATCGGCCACCACGGTGGTGTAGGTCCACTCGACGGGGTCGGCCGAGGCCTCTACCAACGGTGGGATGGTTCGAGGCGGGGAGTCCCCTCCGCTCTCCGGGTCCGCCTCTTCCGAGTGTTTCTGGTCGGGCCGCAGACGCCGCAGCATCTCGGCCACGTGCCGCATGTCCATGCCGGGCCGATGCCACACGGTGCCCGGCATGCGGGAGGTCACGATCTCCGTGCGAACCACCACGTCGGCGGGGCGGATCTCGGCTTCCTCCTCCGTCTCACGCAACGCGGCCTCGGGGGCGTCCTCGAAGGAATCGCGTGCACCACCCGGCAGCGCCCACGTGTCACCGGAGGCGGTCCACACGGCCCGATGCTGCAGCAGGACCAGCGGGATGTCCGGATCCGTGGGGTCTGCAGCTCGCAGCAGCAGGCCGGCCGCGCCGAACCTCCCCCACCGCCGATCACCGTCGGCGGACACCACCCAGGCGTTGCCGTCACCCTCGCTCGCGGCCACTGGTCACCCACTTCCCGGGACAGGTTCCACCCCGGATCGGGCGAAACCTTGAGTACTCGTCGACCAGTCTGCCCGACTCCACGCTCGCACTTCACTAACCTTGGTACTCACTGCCGTCGGACGCCATGTCCGGAGAGCGAGGATCGGGAGGTGAGCGGACACGATGCGCGCCCCCATACTCACGCAAGGAAATGCGTCTGAGGCCCCCACCGGCACCCGCAGGTCCCCCACCGCGGTCGCCGCGGCCGCCTCCGCCTCAGCCACCGCCTCCTCGGCCACCGGCACCTCGACCGTGGTCCAGGCGCGGCGCCCGGTCCGCCGGCGCGCAGCCCGCTACTGGAACGACGTCCTCACCACGCCGGGCCGGATGTCGGTCTTCGCGCTGCTGGCGATCATCGCGGTGCTGGCGGGCGGGATCGTGGCGTCCAACACCATCACCCAACGTCAGAGTCACCACGAGACCCTGTTGGCCGAGGTCGAGCCCGTCGCCAACGCCTCGCAATCGCTGTACAGCTCCCTGACCATCGCGGACTCGGCTGCCAACACCGCCTTCATCACGGGCGGCATCGAGCCCGCGGAACTGCGCGACCGCTACCTGCAGGCGATCGCCACGTCGTCGTCGTCGATCATCGCCGCCTCCCAGGGCCTCGACCGCACCGACGTGGAATCCATCGACCAGCTCGCCCACATCAACGCGCAACTGACCACCTACACCGGCCTCGTGGAGACGGCGCGAACCAACAACCGCGTGGCCAACCCGGTCGGTTCGGCGTACCTGGCGTCCGCATCGGCGCTGATGCAGGACACCATTCTTCCGGCGGCCGCCGACCTCTACGACCGGCAGGCCACGTCGGTCGGTGAGTCGGATCGGGAGTGGTCGTCGCCGCCATGGGGGTCGTTCCTGCTGTTGGGGCTGGCGATCGGTGTGCTGGTGCTGATGCAGCAGTGGCTGTGGCGGCTCACCGGGCGGCGGGCCAACCCGGCGTTGGCCCTGGCCACGCTGCTGATGGTGGCCACGTTCCTGCTGACGATGGTCGCCGGGTTCCTGGCCGCCAACGACAACGCCAAGGGCCTGTCCGAGGGCGCGGCGCCGATGAACGAGCTGACCCGCCAGCGCATCAACGCGCAGAAGGTGCGGGCGCAGGAGACCCTCAACCTGGTGCGGCGGACCGACCCCGAGGGCTCCGCGGCCGATCGGGCGGCCATCCTCGGCGGCGTGCGCGACACGTTGACGGTGTACCTCGACGACGACGAAGCGTCCGACAACAGCATCAGTCTCGACGCCGACGGGTCCGTCACTGACGCCATCGGTGCCCTCGACGAGTGGATGGCCGCCCAGAACCGTGCCGACTCCCTCTACCAACAGGGCGACTACCTGGGCGCGATCACCATCTCCTCCGGGCAGGACGCCGGGGACTCGGGCGCCGCGTTCGACGAGTTCGACGAGTCCATGCAGGAGGCCATCGAGGAAGCCCGCGACACCCTGCGCACCCGCATCGACAAGGCGCGCCGCACCTCCTCCAGCGGCCCCAATCTCATCATCGCGCTATCCACACTGGCCGCCTTCGCCGTGGTCGTGGGAATCGCGCCGCGGATCAGGGAGTACCTGTGAGTGCGCGGGCGCGGGCGCGGGTCGTGCGGAGTGCGATCGGGGGCGCGCTGGTGGCGGCACTGGCGGTCGGTGGCGCCTGTGGGGTCGACGACGACGAGGGCGGCTCCGGCGTGCGCGATCCCGGCTCCGACGTGGGTTCCGAGTTCGCGGCGGCCTCGGGGGCTGGCATCCCGAAAGTCGATGCCGTGATGCCGCTCCCGGCCGGGGCCGTGATCAGTACCGAACTGCCCGCCGGTCTCCCCGTCGACAATGACGACTCGTGCAACCCACTGCCCAGCCTCCGACCGGACGCCGCCCCGCCCGAAGAGCGCGTACCCCGGATCAAGGAGCGGGGACGGCTCATCGTGGGACTCGATCAGGGCTCCAACCTCTTCTCCTTCCGCGACCCCGCCACCGGCCAGCTCACGGGCTTTGACGTGGACTTGGCCCGCGAGATAGCCACCGACATCTTTGGCGACCCCCGCCAGGTCGAATTCCGGTCCCTGACGTCAGCCAACCGGATCGAGGCGCTGGAGGACGACTCGGTGGACGTGGTGATCCGGTCGATGTCCATCACGTGTGAGCGACGCGAGCGGGTGACTTTCTCGGTGCCGTATTACGAGGCGTACCAGCGGGTCCTGGCCGTGCGAGGGTCAGGAATCACGGAAATCGAACATCTTGAGGGCAAGCGCGTGTGCGTGGCGGCCGGGACAACCTCCGCTTCGCGTCTGTGGTCCGAGTTGGACCGGATCACCGTCCTCTCGGTCAACACGTGGGCCGACTGCCTGGTGGCAATCCAGCAGAACCAGGTGGACGCCATCACCACCGACGACGCCATCCTCGTGGGCATCACCGCGCAGGACCCGTATCTGGAGATCGTGGGCCCTCAGCTGGATGCCGAGCCGTACGGGGTGGGCATCGCCAAGTCCGGACCTGGCCACAACACCGACGGGCTGGTGCGGCAGGTCAACTCGACTCTCGAGAGGATCCGCAACGACGGCACCTGGAGCCGCATGTACTCGACCTGGCTCTCCGGGCTCGGACCCAACCCCGGGATGCCCGCGCCGCAGTACATCCCGGAGGAGCCGCGATGAGCGCGCACGAGTGGGAGGACGGCGCCGGAGCCTCGTCGGCATCGGACCCCGTCTCAGATGACGGCGAGCCCACCGTCGGCACCCAGGCCGTCATGCGGACGGAGGCCGTGGCGGTGACCGAGGCAGCGGTTGCCGGGATGGCCGAGACTGGTGCCACCGCCTCCGGCGGCGTGGCGTACACGGGGCCCACGGAGGTGACCGGCCGGATGGAGGTCACCGGGCTGACAGACGCCACCGGGCCGATGGATGCCACCGGGGCCGTGCCCATGACCGGTCTCCTCGAGGACACGGGGCCGGGCGAACCCGACGCCGACGCCAACGCCGACCACGATCCTGAATCCCGCACCGAATCGGTGCCCGGCGCCGGGCACTCCAGCCGGATGGGCGATGCCCCCACCGGCGAGCGGGCCACCTCGGCCCCATTCCGACTCCGGCAACCCACCAAGCCCGAGGACCGCCCCAGCCAGGCGGCCGAAGGCCTGGTCGACCTGCCATACATCATCCCCGTCGACCCCACTTCGGCCATGCTGTCGCCGGAGGACATCGAGGCCGAATGCGAGGCGTCGAACGGCCGGCTTCCCCGCCCCGAACTGCGGCCCGGCGATCTGGTGGCCGACCAGTACGAGGTCCGCGGCGCGCTCGCCCACGGCGGCATGGGCTGGATCTACCTGGCGGTCGACCACAACGTTTCCGACCGCTGGGTGGTGCTCAAGGGCCTGCTCCACGCGGACCAGGCCGAGGCCCAGGAAGTGGCCGTGGCCGAACGGGAGATCCTCGCAGAACTGTCGCACCCCTCGATCGTGCGAATCTACAACTTCATCCACGACGACTGGGCCACCTCGCCCACGCACGGCGGGTACATCGTCATGGAGTACGTCGGCGGGCCCAGCCTCCGGGACGTCCGGCGCGCCGCGCCCGGTCGAGTCCTGCCCGTCGAGAAGGCCATTGCCTACATTCTTGAGGTCCTCCAGGCGCTCTCGTACCTCCATACGGTGGGGCTGGTCTACAACGACCTCAAGCCCGAGAACATCATGCTCACCGAGGACCACGTCAAGCTCATCGACATGGGCGCCGTCTCGGGCGTCGGCGACTACGGCCACATCTACGGCACCCCCGGCTTCCAGGCCCCGGAGATCCCCCGCACCGGGCCCACCATCGCCTCGGACCTCTACACCGTCGGCCGCACTCTGGCCGCGCTCATCGTCCGCCTGCCCGTGGTCGAGGGGCGCTACGCCGACGGCATCCCCTCCCCCATGGAGGAGCCGGTGTTCAGCCGGTACGACTCTCTGTACCGGTTCCTGCTGCGGTCCACCAACGAGGACCCCGACATGCGGTTCCGCAGCGCCATCGGTATGGCCGGCCAGCTGATGGGCGTCCTGCGCGAGGTCTTGGCCCTGCGGACCGGGGTACCGCATCCCGCGTTCTCACAGGTGTTCTCGCCTCAGCGGTCGACCTTCGGCACCCTGTTCACGGTCGAGCCCACCGACTTCCTCGTCGACGGCCACGCCCGCGACACCACCCTCACCGGATCTGAACTCGTCGACGCCCTCCCGGTCCCGCTCATGGAGGCCTCCGACCCGGCCAGCCGCATCCTCGCGGCCACTTCGTACACCTCGGTCGAGCAGCGGATCGACACCCTGCGCGAGCTGTACTCGGATGCCGAGTCCGAGGCCCACGAAAGCGTCGGCGTGATCATGTCCCTCTCGCGCGCCTACCTGGAGAGCGGCGACCTCGCCGCAGCCGAGGCCCTACTGGATCAGAACGCCCATCGCATGAGATCCGAATGGCGTCTCGTCTGGTATCGCGGAGTGATCGCCCTCCTCAAGGGCGACCCGGTGGGCGCCTACCCCAAGTTCCAGCAGGTGCTCTCCGCTATGCCGGGAGAAAACGGTCCCAAACTAGCGTTGGCCGCGACTGCCGAACTGATCCTCGACGTGTGCCCCGAGAGCGACCGCACTCGCTGGGCCCGCTCGAGTGAACACTTCTACCGAACCGTGTGGTCAGTCGACCGGTCGGTCATCAGCTCCGCGTTTGGCCTGGCGCGTCAGCTCCAGCGACGCGGCGAAGTCACCGCCGCCATCGAGGAGCTCGACCAGGTTCCCGCCAATTCCCGCTACGCCACCCTGGGCAAACTGACCGCCATCCTCCTGCTGTGCCAGGGCCGCCCGATCGAGGAGACAGAAGAGTCGCACCTGCGTGAAGCCGCCCGCCGCGTGCACAACCTGCCCGCCGGCGAACACCGCGCGTTCCAGATCCGTCTGACCGTCCTGACCACGGCACTGGCCTGGATCAAGCAGCCCGGCAGCGACCCGTCGCCGTCGCCTCTGATGCGGGGCGTGCCGTTCACGGAATTCGGACTGCGCTCGGGTGCCGAGAGCGTGCTGCGGACACTGGCCCGATCCACAGAGACACGGCAGCAACGCTTCCGGCTGGTGGATCAGGCAAACAGCATCCGGCCCCGCACCCTGTTCTGACCGGTCGGGGACCGCGTTCCAGCACCCGTCGGACTAGTCCCCGTCCTAGCCGGAGCAGGGGCCGCATCAACTCTTCAGCCCGAGGACATCGTCGCACGCGCGGGCGATCGCCAACTCCTCATCTGTGGGCACCACGAGGACCTTCACCGAGCTGCCTGGTGAAGAAATGATGCGTTCGCCGGAGCCGTTCTCATTAGCGTCGGCGTCGAGCTCCACGCCCCAGCCTGCCAAGGTGGACAACGCATCGGCCCGCAGGCGGGCGACGTTCTCTCCCACCCCGGCGGTAAACGTGATCGCATCCACTCGGCCGAGGATCGCCCAGTAGCCGCCGATGTAGCGACGCAGCCGGTGAATCACCACGTCGTAGGCGAGAATGGCGTCGTCGTCGTGGTCATCCACCCTGGTGAGCAGCTCGCGGAAGTCGCGCGCCCCGCACATTCCTTCCAGCCCGGACTTCCTGTTGAGGAGGGTGGAGACGTCCTGCGGCGTCATGCCACGGTCTCGGATGAGGTGGATGAGCAGTCCGGGGTCAACGTCGCCGGGCCGCGTCCCCATGACCAGCCCCTCAAGCGGCGTCAGGCCCATGGAGGTGTCCACGGCGCGGCCACAGTCGATCGCTGACGCCGACGCCCCGTTACCGAGGTGGAGCACGATCTGGTTCAGCTGCTCGTAGGGCTGACCCAGGACGTCGGCTGTCCGGCGGGATACGAACTCGTGACTGGTGCCGTGGAACCCGTATCGACGCAGGTCCCACTTCCGGGCCGTCTCGAGGTCGATGGCGTAGGTGTGCGCTGCGGCGGGAAGCGTGTGGAAGAAGCCCGTGTCGAACACGGCGACGTGCGGGAGCCCGGGCAGTAAGTCGCGGGCCACACGAATTCCGCGGAGGTTCGCTGGATTGTGCAATGGCGCGAGGAGCTCGAGCTCCTCGATGTCCGCCTCCACTTCGGGTGTGACCTCAACCGGGTCGTGGAAGGCCGGACCGCCGTGGACCACTCGGTGGCCGATCGCCTGAACCCCCAGCTCGGTCGGGTGCACGTGCAACTCGCGTGTCAGCTCCAGTACGCGGGAGAGCGCGGCAGTGTGGTCGGGGAACGACTCCTCGACGGTGCGCTGGTCACCGGGAGCTCCGGGCAGATCACTGCGGCGGACGGTCACCGTGCCGAGGGCGTCACCGATCCGCTCGACCAGCGCCCAGGCCAGCTCGCTCTCGAGGGCGGTGTCGAGAATCTGCAGTTTCAGCGAGGATGAGCCCGAGTTGATGACGAGCACTCGGGTCATGAGTTTTCCTCCTGAGAGTCTGCGACGCCCTGCGCCTGCACGGCAGTGATCGCGACCGTGTTGACGATGTCCTCGACCAGCGCACCCCGTGAGAGGTCGTTGATGGGCTTGCGGAGCCCCTGCAGGACCGGGCCGATCGCCACCGCGCCGGCGGTCCGTTGCACGGCCTTGTACGTGTTGTTGCCCGTGTTGAGGTCGGGGAACACCAGGACGGTGGCTCGTCCGGCGACCGGCGACTCGGGCATCTTCTTCTGTGCGACGGTGGGGTCGACGGCGGCGTCGAACTGCAGCGGTCCGTCTACCACGAGGCCGGCCGCGGGGTCGTCCTCGGCAGCCTCGTCGATCCTGGACCGCACGAGCGCGGTCGCCTCGCGCACCTTGTCGACGTCGGCCCCGGTGCCGGAATCGCCGGTGGAGTACGAGAGCAGGGCCACGCGCGGGTCGATCCCGAAACGTGAGGCGGTCTCGGCGGATGACAGGGCGATGTCCGCGAGTTGCTGGGCGGTGGGGTCGGGTACCACCGCGCAGTCCCCGAAGGCCAGGACGTGGTCGGCCAGGCACATGAGGAAGACGCTGGACACCGTCTTCACGCCGGGTCGGGTGCGGATGATCTCCAGGGCGGGGCGAATGGTGTGTGCGGTGGTGTGTGCGGCACCGGAGACCATGCCGTCGGCGAGGCCTGTGTGCACCATCATCGTGGCGAAGTACGAGATGTCGAGAATGCGGTCGCGCGCCACATCCAGGGTCATGCCCTTGTGCTTACGCAATTCGACGTACTCGTGGGCGAACCGGTCGGCGTGCTCGCTCGTGCGCGGATCCAGCACATTCGCACCACCCAGTTGGATGCCCAGTTCGTCCGCGCGGCGACGGATCGACTCGGGGTCGCCGAGGATCGTCAGGTCCGCCACCTCGCGTCGCAGGAGCCGGCCGGCGGCGTGCAGGATGCGGTCGTCGTCCCCCTCGGGGAGCACGATGTGGCGTTTGTCGGTCCGGGCGCGTTCGAGCAGTTGGTACTCGAACATCTGCGGCGTCATGACATCCGGGGCATCGACGCGCAGTGGTGCGAGCAATTCCTCCGTGTCGACGTATTTTTCCATCAGACTGAGCGCGGTCTCCACCTTGCGTCCCGATCCCGCGTACACCCGCCCGCGGGTCTCCGCCGCCAGACGAGCGGTGTCGTAGGTTCCGTGATCTGTGCAGATGATCGGCAGTGTGGAGCGCATGCCGCAGACCAACTTGTCCATCGCCGAGTTCGGCTTGACCCCGCCGTTCCAGATCATCCCGGCCAGTGAAGGGAAGCCCTCGGCGGCGTGCGCGGCGAGGATCGCCAGCACCGCATCGGTGCGGTCGGCGGGGACGATGACGACCATCCCGTCGACCAGACGCTCGAGAATCCTGTCGCCGGTCATGCCTCCGACCATGACGGCCATCGCCTCGCGGTCGAGTAGGGCCGGGTCACCCGAGTAGAGGTCGCCGTCGACGGCCTCCATGAGTTCGCCCATCGTGGGGGCTGTGAGCACTGACTCGGTGGGCAACGTCCAGGAGGAGACACCCAGCGAACTGAGCTCGGCCCGGATCTGGTCGAGCGCTTCCGGGTCGCACCGGTTCGCAACGACTCCGACGGGGTGCGCGTGTTCGGCTCTCAACTCGTCCAGCGTGAGCCTGGCGTTGGTGCCGATCTCCTCAGGGGTGCGGTCCGCGCCACGGATCACCAACAGGACAGGCGCGCCGAGGTTCACGGCGATGGTGGCGTTGAAGTCGAATTCGGTGGGGCTGGGCACGCCGGTGTAGTCAGTACCGACGATCACTACGACATCACACTGCCGGGCCACCACGTGGTAGCGGTCGACGATCTCGCTCAGCGCAGCATCGCGATCCTCGTGGACCCGCAAGTTGCTCACGCCGACGCAGTCCTCGTATTCCAGGTCCGCAGTAGTGTGCTGCAGCAGCATCTCCACTATCCGGTCGCGGGCGGGCTCACCGTCACCGCGTCCCGCGGCGGCTGCGCGCGGCGCCACAGTGACGGGTCGGAACACGCCGACCCGCTGGACGGACCCGGCGAGGATACGGAGTAGCCCGAGTGCGACCGTTGACTTTCCAGTGTCACCTTCGGGGGCCACGACGTAGACCGCCGATGACGAGAGTGGTTCGCCCGCCGACTGGGAGGGGATCGACAGAGCAGCGACCTCGGCCTCGGATAGTTCGGCTCCGGCTGGCTCAGTAGAGGCAGTAGACGCGGACACAACGGACTCGGGCGGAAGAGAATCGGGCACGGAGGCATTGTGACAGCGCTGGCCCCGCAGCACACCTCGTACACACCCGGAGCCCCGATCCCGCACCTCAGCGCGGGACCGCTCGTCAGACATCGGTGAGCCTGTCGACACCGGGCGGCAGCCACCTGCACAGCCCGGGAGAGGCGGCGTCCACCACGGTTTTCCACCCACTCGGGCCATCGCCGACGAACCCGTGGTGAACGGGGCAGGCGAGCGCGCCGTTGGCGACGGTCGTGGGCCCACCTCGGGACCACTGCCTCACGTGGTGGAACTGACTTCGTCTGGCTGGTGCGCTGCACCCGGGGTATGTGCATCCTCCGTGTGCTGCGTAGAGGACCAGCCGTTGGATCGCCGACGCCAGTCGACGGTCGGGATGGGAGTCCACGTCGATCCGGTGCAGTTCCTCGCGCCCGTCCCGCAGCAGCGAGACGAACCACGGCATCGCGCCCGCCAGGGACACCGCTTGTCGCACGCTGAGCTGGGTGCCGGCGTCGGTCCGCACGAGCACGGTGGGGTCCTCGAGCTGCTCGGGGGTCACCCGCACGATGATGGTC
Organism: Dietzia alimentaria 72; assembly: GCF_000226215.1. Classification (GTDB taxonomy): domain Bacteria; phylum Actinomycetota; class Actinomycetes; order Mycobacteriales; family Mycobacteriaceae; genus Dietzia; species Dietzia alimentaria. The sequence continues at coordinate 81,248 of NZ_AGFF01000014.1, read as the reverse complement.
CCGATGCCCTTGGGCCGTGCGGGGTCGACGGTTGACCCGAGGGCCCACTGGTGCACGAGCGCGTCGTGCGCGCGCTGTTCGGGTGTGCGATCGTCGGTCCCGGGCTCACATTCCACGGCGCCGCCGGGCCCGCCGAAGTCGCACAGGGCCCGCTCGACAAGCGCGCGAGCGCGAGGCGTGAGGGTCATGGTCAGAGTGCTGGTGCCGTCGGACCGGACCGCGCCGAGCCGGGCGGTACGTTGCCGCTCCTGGTGCTCTTCGCGGTCCCTACCCCGGTCGGGACAAAGGGCCGCGACACGACGCGCTGCCTCGGCTCGCAGGTCGGCGGGAGCTGCCGAGCGCGCGAACTGCGTGAGCTCCTCGGCAAAGCGGAGTGTGGCGTCGCCGCCCATCGTCCCTGGCAGCCCAGAGACCGCCTTGGCGATGATCCGCTCATGCTCGCCCGTGATCTCCCCGCCCGCGGCCGCTCGGCCCGCCGGGGTGGCCTGGCGTCCGCCGGCCTCGATCCGTCCGTGCACCGTTCCCTTGGCCAGACCCAGTTTCTCGGCGAGCATCGCGGCGACACCGCCGGCGCTGCGCCCCTTTAGCCGGTGCAACGCGGCGAGCTCGGCGGTGGCCCGGGCGCCGCAGGCGTCCAGCCGTCGTGCGACCACCTCCACGCGCCCCACGGCGGCGGCGATCATCTCCGCGTCGTGTTCAGCCCAGTCAACCGCACACAGCGTCTCCACCGACGCCTCGAGGAAGGCGAGAACGTCGGTCAGCGGAGCCGGCGCATCGCGCTCACCGGCCCACGCATCCGCGTCTCGCACTTCCTGATCCATGCCTCACACCATAGAACACACGTACGACACAAAGCCGCCCACAACGAGTCCCGCACATCTCCGATCCGGTCAGCCGCGGGAGGTGATGGCCCGGAACTTGAGCTCGTCGAGCATCGCCCCGACCTCGGCACTCAGCAGCGCCCGGTCCAGCGCGATCAGCCGCGGAAAAGCGGCGTCGGCGGCGTCCAAGTTCTCGTCGTCGAGGTGCCGAGAGGTCTGCGAGTAGAGAAGTTCAAACTCGGCGAACTCGCGCACCCGGTCGGCAGCGAGCTCACCCATCCACACGCATTCGCGGCCCCGGCTACCCGCCGCCTGAATACTGCGCCGCACCGAGCGCAGCTCAGCCCGCGCCTCCGCAGCACCGCGGTCGGCGTCGGATGAAGCTCCGTCGGTCGCGCGGTCGATCTCCCGGCCGAGCCGGTTAGCGACCTGCGTGATCGCTTGCAGTTCGTCGACCAAGCCGCTCACCAAATCCCGCTCGGCCGCCACGTGCGCCCCGCTCCGCGCCGCCTGGCGCCGGGTGCCGGCCCGCGCGACGTCCCCTCCCAGCCTGAACATCGCCGCGGCCGCCGAGTCGAGGGCTTCCTCGGCTGCCCGCGCATCCTCGAGGAGGCCGCGCGCCCGGTCCGCCAGATCCGATCTGTCCGAGCTCACCGACCACTCCTCCTATCTGGGCAGCGTTGCGCCCCTCGTGGGAACGGTCCCCGCCGTAGGAACGATCCTCGCCGTGGGCGGTGGGGACCGCCTCTAGTCGACGACGACGACGAGCAGCCCAAAGTCCCCTGCCTCGTCAGTCCACACGGTCGGGCGGACATACCCGTAGCCCGCCAGTTCGTCGGCGAGGACGTCCGGCTCGAACTTCCGCGCGATCTCGGTGCGGATGCCTTCCCCAGCGGCGAGAGTTCGCGAGCGTCCCAGGGTGGGGAAATCGATGAGCACGTCGCGGACCGCGCGCAGCCACATCTCGATCCGGCTCTCGACGGGGTTCCACACGGCCTCGTGCCGGAAATCGGCGCGGTCCAGTCCGGAGCACTCGACTGTCCGGGCGATCACGTCGAGCATGTTGAGGTCGAACTCGGCGGTGACCCCGGCCGCGTCGTCGTAGGCCGCGACGAGCCGCTCGGCACTCTTGACCAGGTCGAATCCGATCACCAGACGATCGCCCGGGTCCATGATGCCGCGCAGCATCGTGAAGAAGTCGGCGCGTTGGGTTTCGGAGAAGTTGCCGATCGTCCCGCCGAGGAACAACACCATCCGTCCGCCCGGTTCGCCCGGAAGGGGTCCGACGAGGGCGGTGAGATCGCCGACGACCGGGACGACTCGAAGCCCGGGGTACTCGGAGGCCAGCGCCCGGGCCGAACCGAAGAGCATCTCGGTGCTGATGTCGACCGGCACGAACAGCGGCCCGGCGGCGTCCGGGTCCGAGTTCGATTCCGGCGCGAAGACGTCCAGCAGGACCCTCGTCTTCTCGCAGGTCCCGGCCCCGAGTTCGACCATCGTGTCCGCGCTGCCGACGATGTCAGCGGCCCGCGCCCGCAGGATCTCCGCCTCCGCCCTGGTGGGGTAGTACTCGGCCAGCCTGGTGATCTGATCGAACAGCAGACTGCCCTTCTCGTCGTAGAACCAGCGGGGCGGCAGCGTTGGCGGGTCGTTGAAGAACCCCTCGAGAAGGTCGGATTCAAGGGCAGCGGTGTCAGGATCGGCGGGGCTCGTCGTCGTCGTGGTCGTGCTGGTCGTTCCACGCTGGGCGTCCACGTCCTGCGCGCCGCTCACCGGGCGAGCCTCAGCCCGGCGGCCGCCCACCGTGACGCGGCGGGGTAAAAGTTCCGGTACGTGTGGCGGGTGTGACCGGCGGGCGTGAAGGCGCTGCCTCCGCGCAGGACGTGCTGGTCGGACATGAATTTGCCGTTGTACTCGCCGGCCGCGCCCTCTTCGGTGACGAATCCCGGGTACGGCAGGTAGGCGCTGGACGTCCACTCCCACACGCCGCCGATTGTACGCTCCGAAGCGGGTTGTGGGTGGCACCTGTCGGGGTCGAGCTCGTCGCGGACCTCCCAGCCGGTGGTGGCGACCTCCCACTCGAACTCGGTGGGCAGTCGTCCGCCGGCCCAGCGGGCGTAGGCGTCGGCCTCGTAAAAGGACACGTGGATGACCGGTTCGGCGTCCACGGTCGGGCGTCGACCGCTCAGGGTGAAAGTCGTCCACTCGCCGTCTGCGGCGCTGGCGGTGGGGCCGTCGTCCTCGCGCCGCCAGTACCCGGGCGCGTCCCAGCGCTCGGCCTGGACCGTGGCCCACCCGTCGGACAGCCACAGTTCGGGCCGGAAATAGCCGCCGTCGGCAATGAACTGCTTCCACTCACCGACGGTGACCTGGCGGGTCGCCACCTCGCCGCCGGGGATCCAGACGCGGTGGCGGGGGCGCTCGTTGTCGTACGAGAACGCTGCGCCGGGGTCGCCGTCGACGGGGTTCTGCGCGCCGATCTCGGCGACCCCCTCGACGACGGCGAGCCAGCCGGTCTCCCCCGGCGCCGCCGCAACCGAATCCGCAGACCTGTGGACGTACACCGGATCGGTGGGGTTGTGCGAGAAGAGGTGTTTGATGTCGGTGAGCAGCAGCTCCTGGTGCTGCTGCTCGTGGTGGCAGCCCAGCTCCATCAGTTCCAGCCCGCGCTCGTCGACCCGGCCCGCCTCGAGCGCTTCGACCACGGACTCGTCTACCCGCGCGCGGAAGTCCCCGATCTCGGCCACAGACGGACGGGTGATGAGTCCACGGTCCGGTCGGGGCTGCCGCGGGCCCACCGCCTCGTAGTAGGAGTTGAACAGGAACCGGAAGACCGGGTCGGGCGGGGTGTACCCCGGCAGCCGACCCAGGACGAACTCCTCGAAGAACCACGTGGTGTGCGCGCGATGCCATGCGGCCGGGCTGGCGGCGGTCATCGACTGCGGAATCTGGTCCTCGGGACTGAGCCGGGACGCGAGCAGATCGGTGAGTCCGCGGACCCGCAAGAACTTCTCGGCCACGCTCTCGGCGTGCGCGGTGGTGGCGACGGTTCCGGCTGTCATGGGTTCCCCCGTGGGTTGTGTCGACGGCAGGTCGTGGGCGACGGCGGGCCTCTCGGCTACCGAATGCTGACAGCCACACTAACCACGCAGCGGCCGTCCGCCCACCGATCGCGGCAACGCCCTATGCAAACGGAGGTGCCGGCTTCCCTGCGCGTTCGGCTTCGATGGCATTGCGCTCGTGGTGGAGCAGTCGGAGCCGGTATTCGGGGCAGTTGCCCATGCCGCCGTCGGCGCGGATCACGCGGTGGACGGGGATGACGAACGGCACTGGGACAAGCGAGCAGAGTCTGCCCACGCGGCGGGCGTTGCGCGGACGACCGGCGTCCATGCTGATCTGCCCGTAGGTGGCGGTCTCGCCGTAGGGGATGTGCTGGATCTCGCGGTAGACCTCACGGGAGAACTCGTCGTGGACCCCCGCCGCAGCCCAGTCCAGCGGCACATCGAACTCGCGGGCCGTTCCTGCCAGGTACGCCTCCAACTGTTCCGCCAGGCGGGCGAAATGACTCTCCGCGCCGCTAGCCTCGGACGTTTCGATCTCGGAAGCGTGGAGATCAGCAGCGTAGAAGTCGGGGGCCTCGACCTGCTGGAGGCGCGCGACGCCCTCGGACGTGGCCTCGACGATCATCGGCCCGGCCGCGGTGTCGAGCAGGCGCACCACGCCACCGGGCGACCGGGGCGCGGGCACGCTCACACGACGCTCGGACGGTCCGGGTTGGTGACGTCGGCGTCGGCGCTGTCGAGTTTCTCGAACAAGGCGTCGGGGCCCTCGCGCACGAGGAAGGACATCTCGGCGGTGGTGATGGGCACGGCCTGCAGACGGGTGAGCAGGGGCCCAGTGCCATCCTCGCCGCCGGACTCGTCGACGACCTCCAGGTCTGGCCACAGGAACGGTGGGGTCAAGACGAGGTGCTCGCAGCTGCGGCCGGAGTCGACCAACCCCACCGCGTTGGGGATCACGGCGCCGGGGGCCACGTGGATAGAACCGGTCGCGACGGCGAGAGCGCACGCGTCGAGCACGTCTGCCATGGCCCGGTGGCCGGTGCGGCCGACGATCACGAACTCACTGCGGATCTGCCGCCCCTCGGGTGTGGTGACGTTGGTGGGGAGGTCTCGGGCGCCCGCGGTGGCGTAGGTGGAGAATCCGGCGGCGGGCATGTCGTCAACGATCACGATGTCGCAGTGCCACTCGGTGGTGTTGCCCTCCTCGTCGGCTTCGGTCTCGTGCGGATAGCGCAGGACGCGGACAGACTCCTTGCCGGCGAGGATGCCCTCGAGGCCGGCGAGGTCGGACTGGTCGGGGCCCGGCGGTGTGTTTGTGTCACTCATGCAAGTGCTCGCAGACGGGGTTCGAGGTCGGATTTGAACAGGTCGAGGAAGCGCTTCTGGTCGTGGCCGGGTGCGTGGAACACCAGGTGGTTGAGGCCCGCGTCCACGTACTGCTTGACCTGCTCCACGGCCTCGTCCGGGTCGGAAGCCACGATCCAGCGCTTGGCCACCTGCTCGATGGGCAGCTCGTCAGCCAGACGCTCCATCTCGCGCGGGGAATCCACGGAGTGCTTCTGCTCGGGGGTGAGCGAGAGCGGCGCCCAGAAGCGGCAGTTCTCCAGCGCCGCGGCCGGATCGGGGTCGTAGCTGATCTTGATCTCGATCATCCGATCGATGGCTGTGGAGTCGCGCTCGTTGATACCGGCGCCTTCCTCGACAGCCGGGAGCAGCTTGTCGGTGTAGAGCTCCATGCCCTTGCCGGACGTGCAGATGAATCCGTCGCCGACGCGGCCGGCGTACTTGGCCACGACCGGGCCGCCCGCGGCGATGTACACGGGCACCCCGCCCTCGGGGACGTCGTAGAGGAATGCGTCTCTGGTGTTGTAGTAGTCGCCCTCGAAGGTGGTCGTCTCACCCGTCCACAGCTCACGCATGAGGCGGACGGACTCGCGCAGGCGGGCGAAACGCTCCTTGAACGCGGGCCATTCGCCCTGGAAGCCGGTGGCGATCTCGTTGAGCGCCTCACCCGTTCCCACCCCCAGGAAGACCCGCCCCGGGTACAGGCACGCCATGGTCGCGAACGCCTGGGCCAGCACCGCCGGGTTGTACCGGAACGTCGGGGTGAGCACCGAGGTGCCCAACTGGAGGTGCTCGGTGCGCTCCCCCACCGCCGTCAACCACGCAAGCGAGAACGGGGCGTGGCCGCCGTCATGGCGCCACGGCTGGAAGTGGTCGGACACCGTGGCAGAGTCCATCCCCGCGTGCTCCGCGAGCACCGCGAATTCGACCAGGTCGCGCGGTCCGAACTGTTCTGCGGAGGCTTTGTAGCCGAGCTTGAGGGACGGGGTGTCGGGCATGGGGGTCTCCTTATGGACGGCAAGTCATGTCACCGACACGCGTGCCGGGGTCTGGCGCCGAGTATGCCAGCGACCCACGACAGTCCTGCCTGACTTGACAGCGCACCCCCCGCTGAGGCGTGAACAATTCGCCTAGGGGAGTGAGAATGCTCACTCGCCGGCCGAGATGTAACAAAACTAGAACGAACCGCAATACTCTAGGAGACCGGTTGCACTTGCGGTACCGCACCGCGAACCAGGGCCCCTCCCCTGACCAGCACCCGGCACCTCACGTCTCGGAGGATGTATGCGGATCCGGCACGCAGCCAGCGCACTGGTCGCCCTCGCTGCCACCTCCGCATGCGCGCTCGGCGCCTCGATGATCATCCACGACCACGACGAGCAGGTTCGCGAATCCGAACTCCGCGCCTCCGCATGGTCCGTCCAAGCTTCCACCGACTTCGGCACCACTTGGACCGCCCCTGTCTCCTCGTACGGCGGGCACTTCCCCGTCCGCGTAGATACCTCCGGACTACGTAACCGATCCGCCTACCAACCCCTCACCCTGCGCACCAGCATCGACTCCCAGGACGACGCGCACGTCAGCATCGGCACAGGCGTCCTGGTGGACGGCAACCCCGACGCCGCGGCGGCAGTCCGCATCCGGGCCGTCACCACCGCGGGCGGGGCGTGCGCGGAGCCGACCTTCGACTCCGGCTCCCCCGGCATCTTCACCGGTAACTCCACCCGACCCGTACCCGTAGACGCTCAGACCGCAACCGAACCCCTTGTACTGCCGGGAGCTACCCGCACCACACCGGGCGCGCCCGTCACCGTGTGCTTGGAGTTGAGCATGGACTCGCTGTCGCCTGCCCCGGATTCCACGCTCACGCTGGCATGGCCGCTCGACATCAGCCGCAGCGGCGCCGAGGCGTAAAAACCAGGCAGGTCATCGCGTCACTCAGCCCGAAAGCCAGCGACCTCGCGATACACCCTCGAATATTCGGCCATCACCGCGGCCGGATCGGCGCCCTCGACGCGGGGAGGCACCGCAAACGGCGTATCGAGGGCAGCGCGTACCGCCGCTGCCACCGCGGCGGGATCGCGGGGATCGTAGACCTCGCCAGAATGCTCGGCCGGATCGCAGCGATCGAACCACTGATCCCGGAGGCACCCCACGGCCGGGAACACCGGGGCCACGCCCAGATCACGGCACAACTCGAGCCACGTGGAATGGGTAGCGAATCGATAGGGCAGAACGCACACATCCAGTGCTGCGACCTCGGCGAGCAACGAACCCAGGTCGAGTGACTCGTAGCGCACCAGCCGCACGGCGGTCCAGTCCCCTTCGGCCGCGAGCTCGGCCACCAGGTGATTGCTACTGCTCGCCCCGTCGTCGCCACACGCGTCCCGCCACGCCTGCGCCTCCACCAGGATCCGCAGTTCCGCCCCGGGCCGGCCGGACGCCACCGAGGCGAGCTGATCGAGCAGCTCCGGGCCCTCGATGTTCTCCACCATCCGCTCCAACAACACGCCCACTACTTCGGAATCGGTGCTGCGCAGATGCTTGGAGCCACGAACCGCGGCCGAGATCTCTTCCTCGCTGAGCAGCCGGGGATGCGGAATGACCAGTGGCTGCACGCCCCACCGAACCCACAACTCCCGCGCCGCGACATCGGTCAGCGTCACCACTGTGGTCGCCGCCTCGACCAGAGTGCCGGTGTGGCTGCGATGGGGCTGCTGGTCGTCGTCGGCCGGGTACACGATGTCGTGCACGGTCAGCACCATCGGCACGTCCACACCTGCGAGGTGGCGCACCACGTCGTCGGCGCTCTCCGGCGCCAGATAGTCGTAACCGAAGTGCACGTGGGCCACGTTGACACTGACCAGCGGGTCGGCATCGCGGTGGATGTCGCCGGAAGCGTCGTCGGCCGGGTCGCACTCGGCGGCAGTGAACGCCACCGACGGGGTCCTGCCGTTCACCACGCCAGGGCGTACGGGAACCAACTCGACGGGGCCGTCCACGTCCAGCCCGGTGATGCGCCGCGCGGCCGGGTGCGCGGCCGGGAGCACCGCCACGCGGGTCCGGCCGGCGGGGGCATCCATGTCAGGTCACTTCAGCCCGCGCGCCAGGTCGGCGATCAGATCGCCGGCGTGTTCAAGGCCCACCGAGAGCCGGATCACGTTCTGGCCGATGCCCACCGCGGCGCGGGCCTCGGGGTCCATGGACGCGTGCGTGGTGGTGGCGGGGTGCGTGATGAGGGTCTTGGCGTCGCCCAGGTTGTTGGAGATGTCGATCACCTGCAGGGCGTTCTGCAGGTCAAAGCAGCGCTGTTTGCCGCCGTCGCTCACTCCGGAAGTGGACAGTCCGAACGTCACCACGGACCCGCCCCCGGACATCTGGGACTGGGCCAGCTCGTACTGCGGGTGCGATTCCAGCATGGAGAAATTAACCCACTCCACGGCGTCATGTGACTCGAGGAACCGCGCCACTTCCAGCGCGTTGGCCGACATCCGCTCGACCCGCAGACTCATGGTCTCGAGGCCCTTGAGCAGCACCCACGCGTTGAACGCGTTCATGCCAAACCCGGCGTGGCGCATGAGGTGTTTGACCGGGCCGGACACGAATTCCTCCGTACCCAGCACGGCGCCGCCGAGGACGCGACCCTGACCGTCGATGTGCTTGGTGGTGGAGTAGACCACCACGTCGGCGCCCAGCTCGAGCGGCTTCTGGTGCAGGACGGTGGCAAAGACGTTGTCCACCACGACCTTCGCGCCGGCGGCGTGGGCGAGATCGCACACCGCACGCACGTCCACCAGTTCCTGCATGGGGTTGGAGGGGGTCTCAAAGAACACCGCGTCGGTCGGCTCGCTGAGGGCCTCGCGCCACTGTTCGAGGTCCGTGCCGTCCACGAACACGGTCTCCACGCCCCAGCGAGGCAGGATGTCGTCGCAGATCACAAAGCACGACCCGAACAGCGCTCGGGACGCCACCAGGCGCGAGCCCTGACCGCACAGTGCGGCAAGGGCCACAAAGACCGCGGACATGCCGGACGAGGTGGCAAAACAATCCTCGGCGCCCTCGATCTGGCGCAGGCGTTCCTCGAACATCGCGACGGTGGGGTTGCCGTAGCGGGAGTACACAAAGCGCTCGGTGGTGCCGTTGAACGACGCCTCCGCGGCCTCGGCGGAGCTGTAGACGTAGCCGGAGTTGAGGAACATCGGCTCCGCGGTCTCCTCGAAGCCGGTGCGCATCTGCCCGGCCCGCACTCCCAGTGTGTCGGGGTGGAGTCCGTCGGGGAGCTCGTTGTTCTTCATCCGCTGCTATTCCTCGTCGTCGTCGTCAAAAAACTCGGTCAGGACTGGCGCCAGGCCAGGCCCGCCACCTTCCAGCCGTTCAGGGTGCCCCGGTGACCGTGTGGATCGGGGTCGCCCTCGAAGCCCTCGGCCACGTTGTAGGCGGGCCCGAATCCTGCAGCGGTGGCGACCTGCGCGGCGGCAGCCGACCGGCCCCCGCTACGGCACAGGAACAGCACCGGCGTGTCCGGACCGATGCCGGCTTCGGTGAGCTGCTCCACGAACCGGGAGTTGGGCTGGCCGTCCGAGCTCATCCATTCGATGCCCACCACGGGCTTGCCCAACCCGGAGAGGTCGGCACCGCCGACCCACTGCCATTCCGCGCTGGTCCGCACGTCCACCAGCACCGCGTCCGGGTCACTGGCGAGCAGCTCCCAGGCCAGGAGGGGCGGGATATCCCCGGCATAGTCGCTCATGGATGTTGATTATGCTCCCTCACCTCGGATCGGGCCGGTCGAGGTCCCTCGCTCGGCTATATGTGCGACGATCGGGATATGACGACCCCCTCAGATTCTGCTCTCCGCGTGGCCGTCGTCGGATCCGGCCCCGCGGGTGTCTTCGCCTGCGAATCGTTGCTCGACTGGAGCGATAACAAGGATCCGTCGGGCCGCGGAATCGTGGTAGACCTGCTCGACCGCCTGCCCGTCCCCTACGGACTGCTCCGCCACGGCGTGGCACCCGACCACCCGCGCATCAAGGGCATCGCGCGTACGTTGGAGGGGATCGCGCAGGATCCACGCATCCGGTTTCTGGGCAATGTGGAGTTCGGCCACGACCTGACCCTGGGGGACGTGCGCAAGCACTATCACGCGGTGATCTTCTCCACCGGCGCGTTGGCGGACCGCAAGCTGGGCATCCCCGGTGAGGACCTGGAGGGCGCCTACGGGGCTGCCGAGTTCGTGACCTGGTACGACGGTCACCCTGATTCGCATCCCGAGTGGGAACTCGTCGCCGAGCGCGCGGCCGTGGTGGGTGTAGGCAACGTGGCGCTGGACGTAGCGCGCATGCTCGTGCGCGCACCCGAGCAGCTCGAGGCCACCGATATCCCCGAGCACGTGCGCGAGGGCTTCGCCTCGAACGCCGGGCGGGTGGTGTCGGTGGTGGGTCGCCGCGGGCCCGCCTACGCCAAGTTCACGCCCCTGGAACTGCGGGAGATGGACAAGGTGGAGGGGGTGACCATCGTGGTGGACCCCGACGACTTTGAGTACGACGACGACGCCACCGCCCTCCGGGAAAGTGATCGTCGCGTGGGCCAGGTCTGCGCGCAGCTCGACAAGTGGCTGGATGCCCAGCGTGAGGCCGGGCTGAAGACGGCCGAGGAGGCTGAGGAGGCTGCCCTCGCCGCCGGCGATCGGGTTGTGCGCTTCCGCTTTCACCGGGCGCCCGTCGAGATCCTCGGTTCCGATGGCCGGGTGTCCGGACTGCGGCTGGAGATCACCGAGCCGGATGGGACCCGCGTCCGCGGAACCGGTCGGACCGAGGACCTGCCGGTGGAGGCCGTCTACAGCGCGGTCGGCTACCGCTCGGGCCCGCTCGAGGGCGTGCCGTTCGACGACGCCACCGCCACCATCCCGAACATCGACGGCCGCGTCATGGACGCCCCCGACGGCGAGTTCCTGCCCGGCCTGTTCACCGCCGGCTGGGTCAAGCGCGGTCCCAGCGGGGTGATCGGCACCAACCGCTCGTGTGCGGTGCAGACGGTCGGCCAGCTCACCGAGCAGCTTGAAACCGGCACGCTCCCGGAGCCCGAGTCCCCGGACCCGCAGTCCGTCCGCGACCTGCTCATCGACCGGGGGGTGGACCTGGTCGACGGCGCCGCCTGGCTGGCCATCGACGCCCACGAACGCGGATTGGGTGAGTCTGCAGGGCGGGAGCGCACCAAGCTGCCGGGTCGGGCCGAGATGCTCGACGTGGCCCGCGGCGCCCACGCCGAGTAGCCCCTAGAGTCGACGAGCACGGCCGCCCGTCGGCTCGTCAGCCTGTCGGCCCGTCCGATTCGTAGGCCGGACCGCGCGGTCAGTCGGTCTCGGCTACCAGGCGCCCGATCTCCTCGAGTGAGACGGTGCCCGGGTCGAAGTAGCGCGAGTGCACACTTCGCGCCGACGCCGGTCCCGACCCGGGTTCGGTCGCATCGACTGCCAGTCCCCCGAACTCGGTGGTCCCCGGGCGCGCGCCCAGCACCCCGGTGATCGACCACCAGGGCACCGCATCCCAGCGCGACGCCACGCCCACCACGTCGTCGGTCGCCGCTGGGCGCGGGGCGCCTGCCTCGTCGATCCACTGCTGCCCGATGGAGTCGACCGACGAGCCGGGACTGCCCACGTGGATCATCCGGTCCGCCGCCAACCCTCCCGGATCGGCGGCAGCCGCGCCGAGCGTCACCGATCCGTAGCTGTAGCCCACCGCGGCGTGCGGGGAATTCTCGCCGTCCATGGACTCCACCGCGTCCAGCCCGGCGGCGTAGGTCCGCAGGTCGCCCGCGTGCTCCCGCGCCAGCCCCGGCGAGACCGCTGCCTCCGACACAGTGTCCGGTGCGTCGTAGCCCATCCACGACACCGCCACGCACGACTCTGTGCCGGCATCCGCTGGTCCGGCGGCTTCGCACACTGCCTGCGCGCGCTCAGCCGTGCGGCCGACCGACTCGAGCGATGAGCCCGTGCCCGGCACCAGCGTGACTACCCGGTCGGCTGAGTCCGGGTCCGCGCTCGCCACAACGGCCCGGCCGTCAGGGTGCAGCTCCAGCAGGTGCCGACTCGGATCGTCCTGCAGGTGCGCGGCCAGTGCCGACAGGCCCGGCGCAGCGCCTGCCAGTTCCGCGCCCCCGGACCCGCTCGCGGCCACGTCCAGCAGCCGGCGCAGGCGCGTCCGATTGAGTGCGTCCCGGGTAGCCGTGGACAGTCCCGGGGCAGAACCGAGCTCCGGGTGGTCCCGAACCAGGCGTTCGCGGTCAGCGGGATCCAGCGAATGCCACAGTTGCGCGGTCTTCCGGGGATCGTCACCGGTGGTTCCCGACAGGTCGATGCACGGCCGCGTGCCGGGGTCACTGCTGCCGGCGAGCGAGTTCGCGGCCTCGCGCAGTCGCACGACGAGCCCGCGGTCAGCGTCCACTACTTCTGTTGAGTCGATGGGCTCGGCACCGGCAACGTCAGTGTCGGCGGCGTCGGTGTCATCCGCCCACGCGATGAGGGCCCGTGCCAACCGGGAGCCCTCCACCCGCAGCACGTCCGCCAGGAATAGGCAGTTGCCGGACAACAGCCTCGCCTCCGCCGCGGCATCAGCTGTGTGGCCCCGGGCGGAGTCGCCGCTTTCGCCAGACCACCCGCCGTCGTCAGGATCGACCCCGAGCCGGCGGGCCACGGAGTCCAGATCCTCGGCCGAATCCGCTATCGCCCGCCCCGCCTCGGCCGCCCGCGCTTTCGCCCGGTCGATCTCCACGACCAGCTCTTCAGCCAGCTGTGCGGGAGACACGGCTGCTCACCCCCTCGTCTTCGGCGATCAGCAGCGCGGCTGCGCGGGTCATCGAGTCCGCGATCTCCCCGGACCGCGCGGCCAAGTGATCCGCGCGTCTAGCCAGTAATGCCGCGCATTCGGCCAAAGCAGGGCCGGAGAGCAGCCCGCCGGATGCGCCGGCCCGGACCCCGGACGCCGCGGCAGAGGCCTCCTCGAGCGCCGCCACCAACTCCGCGGCGTCAGCAGCCGTCTGCTCCCCGGCCTCGCGGACCCGGATGGCCTCCATCGTCACCGCGGCCTGCTCAAACGCGACTAGCGCCGCACGAATTGGCCCGCGCTGCGACCCCTGTCTCGCCTCGTGTTTCGCCATCTGACCCGCTCCCGTCCGACCCGCACGCCCGGGCCCCTCGAGGGATCACGCTAGGCGTCCGGCGGAGCGGAGTCGGGATCACGGAAGGTGGCTGTGGATGGAATGGACGACCATCCACAGCACGCGCGATCAGCGACCATTAAGCCCGGTCAGGCCAGGTCGGATTGCTCGCCGTAGCGGCTTCCCAGCATCCGGATCATCACCGCGCCGACCCCCACGAGGACCACCGCGATCGGCGCCCAGACGTAGACCATCGGCATGGCCCCCGAGTCCGAGATCGCCGTCTCCGTGATGCCCACCTGGACCATGACCAGCAAGAGCAGAGTCGCCGCGGAGATGAGCCACAGATCTTCCCGCAGCAGCCGCTCGAAGCGACGCAATCGCGGGCCGGTGGCCGTCCACCACTCGCGGTTCGGCGCGTTAATCGACTGCGGCCACCGGATCACCAGTAGCGACATCAGCGGCATCGGGAACGCCACGGCCAGCGGCCCCAGCACCGAGATGGCCAGCGCGCTGGCCCTGCTCGACCAGCCGTCAGGCTCCCCTGACGAGTCGAAATGTGTTGCCACCAGCTCGGGCAAAACGGCCACCTGCCAGGCGAGCGCGCCCAGCCAGACGACTGTCAGTCCGGCGATCAGAACCAGGATCCACCGCGCCGTGGGTTCACGCGGCAGTCCGCGGGCGTCCTCGGCGGACGAGCTCGTCGTCGTCATATCCCTCTGCTTACCTCACCACAGTGACGCGCGAGGCGGCCTCCACGGCGCGTTGGCGGGCGGTGTCGGTGTCCTCGGCAGTCGCCACGGCCACGCCCATGCGGCGGAACTCGCTGGCCGTGGGCTTGCCGAACAGTCGGATGTCCGCCTCGGGCACGGCGAGCGCGCTGGCCACCCCCTCGAAGCCGACCCCCTCGCCGTCGGCGCCTCCGTAGATCACCGCGGACGCGCCCGGGCTGGACATGGTCGTGACGACGGGCAGGCCGAGAACGGCGCGGGCGTGCATCTCGAACTCGCTGAGCACCTGGCTGCCCATCGTCACCAGGCCGGTGTCGTGGGGGCGGGGGCTGACCTCGGAGAAGTAGACGTCGACGCCCTTGACGAACAGTTCCACGCCAAACACGCCGACGCCGCCGAGCGCACCCGTGACCCGCGCGGCCACCGAGCGCGCCGAGTCGTACGCGTCCTGCGTCATGGCCTGCGGCTGCCAGGACTCCACGTAGTCGCCGCGCTCCTGCCGGTGGCCGATGGGCTCGCAGAAATCGGTACGGATCTGGCCCGTGGCGGGGTCGACGCTGCGCACGGTGAGCAGGGTGATCTCGTACTCGAAATCGACGAACGACTCCACGATCACGCGCGCCCCCTGCACGCGGGCGCCGGACTGCGCGTAATCCCACGCCGCCTGCACGTCGTCGGGGCCGTTCAGAGAGGACTGGCCTTTTCCCGACGACGACATGGTGGGCTTGACCAGGCACGGAAACCCGACCTCGGTGCACGCCTCACGCAATTCCTCCAGCGAACCGGCAAAGGCGTAGCGGCTCGTGGGCAGTCCCAGGTCCTCGGCGGCGAGGCGGCGGATGCCCTCGCGGTCCATGGTCAGCTGCACGGCGCGAGCAGTCGGGACGACCCGGGCCAGACCGTCCTTCTCTATCTCCGCGAGTGCGGCCGTGGCGATGGCCTCGATCTCCGGGAGGATCGCGTGCGGCTTCTCAAGCTCCACGACGCGACGCACTTCTTTTGCGTCCGTCATGTCGATCGTGTGGCTGCGGTGCGCGACCTGATGGGCGGGGGCGCCGGCGTATCGGTCCACGGCGATCACCTCTACACCGAGCCGCTGCAGCGCGATTGTGACCTCCTTGCCCAGCTCACCTGAGCCCAGCAGCATGACGCGGGTGGCGTCGGGCGTGCCGGGGGTGCCGAAGCGGTGCACTTCTGGAGGGGCGAGGGGATCGTGCGCAGCGGTCATGGCGTCCACGCTAGTAGACCCGTCACTATGAGCGCCGCCACCTCCGGCACCCGCGGCGTGAGCGAGACGATAACGTGTGTGCAAGACCACAAGAAAGGGCACACCTGTGACCACTTCCCTCTCCGGCCCGCTCGCCGGCATCCGCGTCGTTGAACTCAACGGCATCGGGCCCGGCCCCCACGCCTGCATGATGCTCGCTGATCTGGGCGCTGACGTCGTGACCGTCATGCGACCCGGCGAGTTGGCCAAGTCGGTGGACGGCTGGGCGCACGTGACCCGCCGTGGCCGCACCGTGGTCGAGGCCGACCTCAAAAGCGCGGAGGGCCTGGAGCAGGTTCGGAGTCTTATCGGCAAGGCCGACGTGCTGGTCGAGGGCTTCCGACCCGGGGTCACCGAGCGCATGGGCCTGGGCCCCGACGACTGCCTAGAGCTTAACCCGCGACTGGTCTACGCCCGCATGACCGGCTGGGGTCAGCACGGCCCGCTCGCGCAGACCGCCGGCCACGACCTCAACTACATCTCCCTGACCGGTCATCTCAACGCCACCGCCCGCAAGGGTGAGCGTCCGGTGCCGCCGCTCAACCTCGTGGGCGACTTCGGCGGCGGTTCGATGTTCCTCATCCAGGGCATCCTCGCCGCGATCATCGAGCGCGCTACTTCCGGCAAGGGGCAGGTCATCGACGCCGCGATGACCGACGGCGCCTCTGTTTTGGGCCAGTTCCAGTGGGCGATGCGCGCCCGCGGCCAGTGGTCGGACGTGGCCGGAACCAACATGCTGGACACCGGTTTCCCGTTCTATGACGTTTACACCTGCTCGGACGGCAAGTTCATGGCCGTGGGCTGCCTGGAGCCGCAGTTCTACGCCGAGTTCGCCCGGCTGCTGGGTATCGACGGCGAGGGCATGCCCGGCCAGTTCGACTTCGATCGCTGGGACGAGCTACGCGATGTCATTGCCGGGAAGTTCGCCGAGAAGACCCGAGACGAGTGGGCTGAGGTCTTCTACGGCACTGACGCCTGCACCACCCCGGTGCTGACCTACACCGAGGCCCTCGATCATCCGCACAACGTAGCGCGGGAGACGTTCGTCGACGTCAACGGCGACATGGGCCCTGCGCCCGCGCCGCGCTTCTCGCGCACCCCGGCGGCCCCGGTCCCGGCCGTCCCGCCCACCGAGGCGACCGCCGTCGATCAGGTCTGGGCCTGAGCATGAGCGACCAGGGGGCCACCAGCCGAACTTCGGACAGTGGCCCCCTGCGCACGTCTACTGGTTCCCGGGTAGGTGCGGTCCTGCTGGCCGTGGATCCCGCCTCGGCTGAGCCGCCGTTCCGCCAACTCAAGGACCAGATCGTCGAGGCGATCAACCGCGGCCGACTCACGACCGGTACCCGGTTGCCCCCGGTCCGGGCCCTCGCGAGCGATGTCGGTTTGTCCACTGCCACCGCCGCCAAGGTCTATCGCGAACTCGAGGAGGCCGGAGTCCTCGAGGGCCGCGGCCGCTCGGGCACCTTCGTGGCGGCCGCAGACGCCTCCGGTGCCGTGTTGGCCAGTGCCGCGGCGGAGTTCGCCGCGCAGGCCGCTGGGTCCGGATTCGGTGCCGACGAGGCGATCGACGCGGTCCGCACCGCGTTCAGCCACCTCGACTGACGCCGCCGCCCCAGCCAGTATCTTTGCCTGTCGCGACTCCGCTTCCCCCTTACTCCACGGGCCTCACTCCCCGAGTCGTCGCGTTTCTGGATGGATCGGCCGAGTTAGCTCCGCCGGAAACGCGACATGAATTTGAGATTTGCGACTGGATTTCACAGTTCGCGACCGATCGTGGCGCATCCCTCGAACACCCCCTACTGTTCCCATCCTTGGCGTTCGAAGGCCTCCTTCACGAATCCTCTCAGCGTCCGCGGGGCCCGGAGCATGCCCTGCGTCACCCGCTTCACCTCCCACCCCAGTGAGGCCAGGCGCATCATCGTCAACGAATCATGATCGCGACGATCCCTCTTCAAATGCCCGTCGCCGTCGTATTGAAGCCCCACCTTCCACTGCCGATTCCCCAGATCGAGGCGCGAAACGAGAGTGCCGAACTCGTCGAACACCTCGACTTGCGACTCGAACCGTGGGAGTCCCGCCCCTTTCATCTGCAGACGCAATTCAGTCTCTTTTGGCGACTCCGCCTTCGGATCAACCTGCGGCAGAAGTTCCAGAACGCGGCGCACGCCCGGCTTGCCGGCCATGGCAAACGCGGTCTCCGCTATGGCGTCCGGATCCGCGTGTCCGGTTCGGCACATGGAATCCATCACGGCGATCGCCCTGACATCCGGCGTGACCTGTCGAGCAAGGTCAATCGCGGTCCTTGCCGGCGTCGTCATTCGCATACCCGAGCGCCGGATGTGCTCCGGTGCTGAGCGCCATCGGCGAGCCACGATCCCGTCCGGTGGCGTGCGCCATCCCGGCCGCCAGAGCTGAACTTCGTCGTCGACGATCTCAGCGCCGAAATACTGCTCACCCAACAGGTACGCCGCTGCGCCACCGCACAGAACCGACTCCGGGCCCGCCCACAACCAAGCGGCTCGAATCTTTTGATAAGTGCTTAACTCGGACGATTTCCACGCGTAGACCTTCGGGTGCACCTGCCGGAATCGCGTGCGCAGATCCTGCCGGCTGATGATGCCGGCGCTGAGCGCGGTCCGAGCCAGGAACGGGTCGCCGCCAAAAACAGCATCGACGAATCGTGCGGCGGTCAGCCGGTGCTCATGGGTCGCCTGGTTCTCGGTGGTCACTCACATATAGTCCGACGTGGGATAGCCGCGATAGCCGCACGTGGAGCCGACATGTGAATGATTCGCCGGTTATCCACAGCCATTGACCTGCACGAATGCGGTTAAAAGACGCCGAATTCCGAAATGGGGCAATCCAATTTCACGCCGTCGCACCGAGGAGGGGTGCCCGGGGGTCCGGATCCGCCGCCTCCCGGGAGTCACGTCGCATCTCGTGAGATCAAGTCGCAATTCGTGAGAATCGGTCGGGTTTCTGGCGGGTCCCTCTCGTCGGATACATCCAGAAACGCGACCGATCGGGGCGTTGGCGCAGGCACCTGCCCCTGCTCCTGCCCCTGCCCCTGCTCCTGCTCCTGCTCCTGCTCCCAAAGCTCGATGCCGCGGGGCTCGAGGGGCTGAAGCCGCGTTTTCTCACCCGGCGTAATGCCGGCTGCGTCGAACGCGATAGTCAGTCCATGACCAAGACTCGCACCAGAACTTTCGCAGCCGCCCTCGCACTCACTGCCGCCACCACTGTGGCCGTTGCACCCGCGCACGCAGCACCCGCCCAGGCAGAGACAGCAGCCGTCCCCGCCGCCGTGCGGTACGTCGCGCAAGCCTCCGGGTCCGCGGACAGTGGTTCGCTCGAGAACCAGTTCGTCCAGGCCGGATTGCTCCTCTTCGCAGGCGTCGCCGTCTCGGCCGCTCTCGCGGTCAGCGCAGGCGTGACCGCCGGCGGCATCGAACTGCCGCAGATCCCGGGCCTGCCGTTCTGATCGAAACCCAGCCCCTCTGAGATCTCCGCAGCGACTGTGTCGATGCTGGCGCCTCCGTGAGTGCCGGCGCCAGCTCGATCCAGACCCCGCCTACCCCAGGATGTCGCGTCGCACCACGTTCTGGTCGCGGCCGGGGCCCACGCCGATGTAGGACATGTGGCACCCGGCGAGCTCTTCGAGCCGCAACACATAATCTCGCGCCTGCGGTGGCAGGTCGCTGAACTCACGCGCGCCGGTGATGTCTTCTTCCCAGCCGGGCATGGTCTCGTAAATCGGGGTGGCGTGGTGGAACTCGGTCTGCGTCATGGGCATCTCGTCGTGCCGCACGCCGTCCACGTCGTAGGCCACGCAGATGGGGATCTCGCCGATGCCGGTGAGCACGTCGAGCTTGGTGAGGAAGTAGTCGGTGAAGCCGTTGACGCGCGCGGCATACCGGGCGATCACGGCGTCGTACCAGCCACAGCGCCGGGTGCGCCCGGTGTTGACGCCCACCTCGCCACCGGTGACCTGCAAATACTCGCCCCACTTATCAAACAACTCAGACGGGAACGGGCCCGCACCGACGCGGGTCGTGTACGCCTTGACGATGCCCAACGAGTGAGTGATGCGAGTGGGACCGATGCCCGCGCCAACGCACGCGCCGCCGGCGGTCGGGTTGGACGAGGTCACAAACGGGTAGGTGCCGTGGTCCACGTCGAGCATGGTGGCCTGGCCGCCCTCCATGAGAACGGATTCGCCGCGGTCCAGCGCCTGGTTGAGCATCAGCGTGGAATCGCAGACCAGGGGCCGCAATCGGTCCGCGTACGAGAGGAAGTACTCGACCATCTCCTCCACCTCCACGGCCCTACGGTTGTAGACCTTCACGAGGATCTGGTTCTTAAGGTGCAGCGCACCCTCGATCTTCTGCCGCAGGATCGACTCGTCAAAGACGTCCTGGACGCGCACGCCCACCCGTGAAACCTTGTCCGCGTAGGTGGGGCCGATGCCACGGCCGGTCGTGCCGATGGCCTTCTTGCCAAGGAATCGCTCGGTGACCTTGTCGAGCTCCTGGTGGTACGGGGCCACCAGATGTGCGTCCGCGGAGATCCGCAGGCGAGAGGTGTCGGCGCCGCGCGCTTCGAGGCCCTCGATCTCGGCGAAAAGCGCCTCAAGGTTGACCACCACGCCGTTGCCGATCACGGGCACAGCCGTGGGCGACAGGATGCCGGCGGGAAGGAGTTTGAGTTCGTACTTCTCTCCGCCCACCACCACCGTGTGGCCGGCGTTGTTGCCGCCGTTGGGCTTGACCACGTAATCGACACGGCCGCCGAGGATGTCGGTGGCCTTACCCTTGCCCTCGTCGCCCCACTGGGCGCCGATCAGAACGATCGCTGGCATGGTTCGCTTTCACCTCTGAATGAGTCGTCTGCACGGTGAGGGACGGAAGTACTCGAGGTGATTCCGCGCACACCAACGCCCCAGAATAGCCTGTTCAGCCGGGTCCACCCTAGTCGGTCACCTGTGCAGCCTGCGGAATGTGACCGGCGTTCCGGGGAGGAGCTGCGAGATCGCGTCGCAGGATCGGGAGGTCAGCACCCCGATCACGGGGTAGCCGCCGGTGACCGGGTGGTCGGGGCCAAACACCACGGGCGCGCCGTCGGCGGGGATCTGGACGGCGCCGCGGACCATCCCCTCGCTGGGGATCTCGTCCGTCCGCAAACGCGGCACCGGCCGCGCGGGGTCGATGCGTACGCCCACCCTGTCGGCGTGCCCGCTCACGTGGCCGGTCGCGGCCAGCACGTCCCAGGCTTCAGGCGGGAACAGATCGTCGCGGGGGCCGGGGATCAGGTCCAACGCGACGGGCGCACTCCCCTGTGCGACCAGCCCGCCGACGGCCGCATGCCATCCGTCAGCCCAGGGCCCCACCACGCGGTCGCCCACTCCCAGCACGTCGCCGGCCACCAACGGCGCCGGGCCGAGTCCGGCGAGCGTGTCCCGGGATCTGCTGCCCAGCACGATCGACGCGTCGATGCCCCCGCGTATCGCCAGGTAGCTGCGTATCCCGCTGGTGGGTTGGCGGATCTCGAGCGTGGCGCCGGCAGCCAGCCGGAGAACCTCGCCGGTGGCTGCGGTGCGGCGGGAACCGTCGGAATCGGTGACGACGACGACACCGCGAGCCCCCGTCACCACCGCGATGGCGGGCGTGTCCGTCATGGCCACGAGCCCACCCAGCAGTACCTCGAGCACGGCGGCGGCGGGGTCGGTGCCGGTGGCCCGCAGTGCGGTGGCTGCGGCGGCGCGGTCGGCGACCCCGGACGCGGTCACCCCGAGGGCTGCGTGACCGGGTCGGCCGAGGTCCTGGACCAGCGTCGACGGGCCGGCCCGCAGGATCAAGAGGCTCATCCGGCCCCGTCCGGCTCGGCTACGCGCAGCCCGGCGGCGCCGCCTGGTTCCGCGTCGACGTTCCGAAAGCGCACGCTGGTCCCGGGTGCCAGCAGGGCGGGTTCGGGGCGGTCGAGATCCCAGAGCTGCGCGTCGGTGGTGCCCAGTAGTCGCCAGCCCCCGGGCGAGGCGCCGGGATAGACCGCGCAGAAGCGGTCCGCCACCGCCACGGATCCGGCCGGGATCCGCGTTCTGGGCGAGCCCAGCCTGGGAATGCTCGGAAGGCGATTCGAGGCTGCGCCGCGTTCGTTCGAGGCTGCGCCGCGTTGGATAGAACCGGAGCCGTCGTCGCCGCGTTCGCGGGCGTCGAGGTCGCGGGCGTCGACAAGGTAGAAGAAGCCCGGCGCGAATCCGCCGAATGCGGCCCGCCAGGTGATGGAGGTGTGCAGCCGCACGAACGCCGTGGTCGACATGCCGGCCAACTGGGCGACGTCGGCCAGATCGGGTCCGTCGTAGCGCACGTCGATCGTCACCTCCCGTGCCCCGCCGGACCCCGCCGCCAGTGCGCCGCCGGACCCCGTTGCCAGTGCCCCGCCGGACCCCGTCGACTCCGAGGCCGCCGGCGGCGACTGAGGCTGCCCGCCCGAGTCGGGAAGGGCTCCCGCGAGGAGCGCATTCATGCGCCGCCGCAGCCTGGGAAGCGTCGCGGAATCCGGCGCGGTCACCAGCACCGTGCGGGCCGCCGCCACCACGTCCACGGCATCCGGTCGCAACCTCTCCAGGATCCCGGCCAGAGCCACCGCCTCCGCCAGATCAGCGCACTCGAGCAACAGCGCGGCTTCTCCGCAGGGGCGGATCCTCGTCGTCGTCATCCCGTACCCGACCGCCCCACCGACGTGCCCGGAGACACGAACGGCGCCACCTCGACGCCGGCGGCCTCCAGCTCACC
The DNA here is from genome assembly GCF_000226215.1 of Dietzia alimentaria 72. Lineage (GTDB taxonomy): Bacteria > Actinomycetota > Actinomycetes > Mycobacteriales > Mycobacteriaceae > Dietzia > Dietzia alimentaria. Next base: position 59,075 of record NZ_AGFF01000014.1, on the reverse strand, counting down.
GCGCACGCGTCGGGCCAGATCGATCGCACCCGGGGTGTCGCCGTGGATACACACCGAGGCCGCCTCCACCACGACAAGTGAACCGTCCGTCGCGGTGATCTCCCGCCCCGTTGCCATGGCCACCACGCGAGCGGCCACCTCGTCCGGGTCGGTGAGTACGGCACCCGGCTCGGAGCGGGACACGAGCATGCCGTCAGGGCGGTACCCACGGTCCGCGAAGGCCTCCGACACGGTCGGCACCCCGGCCGCGCGCGCCCGGTCATGCACCGCGGACCCAGGCAGTCCCAGCACGGGTAGCGGGTCCTCGCCGGCGAGTTCGGCATACGCCAGCACCGCGTCGATCACGCCGGCCGCCTGCTCTACGTCGCGGACAATACGGTTGTAGAGCGCCCCGTGCGGCTTGAGATACCGCACCATCGTGCCGTGACGTCGTGCCGCCATATCGAGCTCGACCAGCTGGAACTGCACGATGCGGGCCACCTCGTCGCGACTGAGATTGTGCTCCACACGTCCGAAGTTCGCGCCGTCCCGGTACGAGGGGTGAGCGCCCAGCGCCACGTTCCGCTCGGCAGCGGCCACGGCGGTCGCGTTCATGGTGGGGCGATTGCCTGCGTGGAAACCGCACGCGACATTGGCGGAGGTGACCACGTCCAGCAACGCCGCGTCCACAGGATCCGGACCCGCACCCGCCGCGAGCGACGCGGGCCACCGCGGAGTCCCCCGCCGGGCCTCCCCGAGGTCGCAGTTGAGATCGATTCGTCGCACCCTTCCATCCTGCCCCAGGTTCGACCCCTGGGCAGGATGAGTCCATGATGGAGGCATGATCGTCATCCGCTGCGGCTCAGCGCCGGTACCGACGGTCCTCGGCGAGCATCCCCGGCTGGAGGTCGGCGAGGTGCCCACCAAGGACGAGGTCAATCAGGCCCTGTTCGAGGTCGGCCCCCGGCGCCGGCTCCTGATCTGCGGTACCGACGCCGGACTGGCCGCACTACTCACGCGACTGATGCGCAGCGACAACCTGGACATGGAGGTCGCTTACATCGCCGACGAGCCCACCCCGGCGACCCGAGCCTACGGCCTGCCGACCGGCTCGGAGGCGGCCAAGCTGGGTGTTCGGGGCGAGGCCCACGACATGCCACTGATTCGCGACGAGACCGGCACGGTCCTGGTGGGCGAGGCGATCGTGACCGGCCCCGATGACGCGCCGTTGGTGGGTGAGGCCTACGCCGACGACAGCCGGGTCTTCTCCGGCGAGATTCCCGCCTTCACGGTCCGGCCCACCCGCGAGATGCCGGGCGTGCGCGCCACCGCCGCCCGGCCGCGCAGGGTGATACGGCGGGCCTGGCAGGCGGCACGCGCGGTGCAACTGGGCACCCCGGCCGGGATCATCACCCGGGACGGGATCACCGGGCGACGAGCCGTCAAGAGGACTTCTTTCTACCGTCATACCGAGCCATGGAGGCTCGTGTCGCCCTGAGTGGAGGCATGACCGTCGTGGGTCGGTCCGGCGAGTCCGGCCACTCCTCGGTGAGCTCCGGCTCCACCGCGGGGGTCGACACGGTCGGCGGCAACGTGGCCAGCGCAGAGACCTTACTGAGTCCTGCCACCTGCATCATGTCCACGAGAATCGAGCGGAGCTGGGCCAGCATGACGGTCTCCGTCATCCCCGAGTCGTAGACGAGTTCACGTCGCGCACGTGAGGCGACCGCCCGCAACTCACGGTGGATCTCGGCGTCGCTCAGTGCGTCCGAGTGCCCGGCGACCCGTCGGGCGAGCAGGACGAGAGCGTTGCCGAGCTCACCGATCAGCGCGCTCAGTGCCGGCGCCACGTCCACCTGGTCGTCGACCGCCACGATCGCCCGGCGGGCCAGCACCCGAATGTTGCGAATGCCGTTGTCCAAGGGGTTGAGCAGCCCGGTGAGCATGATCTCCTCCGGACGCCGATGCCGATAGAACGGGGAGATCCGTACCAGTTCTCGCGCACCGGCGAGCTGCTCGTCAATAGCGTCGATCGCCGGCTGTGTGTCCCTGGCGTCCTGCAGCGCTGCGCGAATCGTCTCGGAATCGCGGTGATCGAGCCCCTCCGATACCTCCGCGAGCACCGACGACGCCACGCCCAGGAGAGATGCGGCCTCCCGTCGGGCCCGCTTGAGCGGGTGGACCGGCATGAGCGACATGAGCAGCAGCGCTACCGCACCACCGACCGCCGCGTCGAGCATCCGCTCGTACCCGCCCGCGCTGCCCGGCGGCAGGAGTGTGGCCACGAGGATCCCCGATGACGCCGCCTGCGTGCCGACCAGCGCACCCCTGTCGAGGAACACCGCCGCCGACATCGCCAGCACCACCACGGCCGTGATCTGCCACGGTCCGGATCCGATCTGGGCGATGAGCAGGTCGCCCAATCCGACGCCCACGATCACCCCGAGTACCAATTCGATCCCCCGGCGCAGTCGTCTGCCCATCCCCACGCCCAGCGCGATGGCGGCAGCGACGGGCGCGAAGAACGGTCGCTCATGCCCCAGCAGGTCGTGCGCGATAAACCACGCCAGACCCGCCGCCACGCCGCACTGCAGGATCGGCAGGAAGGCGTACGCCAGCCGCCGGGTCCGCGTCCGCAGCGGAACCGGCAGCGCGGCGTAGACGCCCAGCGCGCGGGCGTCTAGGCGATCACGCCAGGCCGAGAGACGCGGCGGCGTGCGGGTCTGACTCATTGATCAGGTCCAGACAACGGATGTACTCGTCCTCTTCTCCGATGGACTTCGCGGCCCGGGCCAGCACGGCCACGCTGCGCAGGAAGCCACGGTTCGGCTCGTGGTCGTACGGGACGGGCCCGAAGCCCTTCCACCCGTTGCGACGCAGCTGGTCGAGGCCGCGGTGGTAGCCGGTGCGGGCGAAGGCGTAGGCCGAGATCACGTCATCGGCCTCAAGCGCACGCTCCGCCAGCTCCGCCCACGCCACCGAAGCGGTGGGGTGGCCGGCCGCGACGGTGCGCGGATCGTCGCCTGCATCAAGCGCGTCCTCCGCCTCCGGATCACCGGGAAGACGGGTGGGCGGGGGGCCGAGGAGATCTCCGAACTGGGTCATGCGGCCCATTGTCCACTATTTGCGCCCGGCCCCCACCAAGCGGACATTTGGTACGGTGGAGGGTATGCGGTGCCCGAAATGGCGCGCCGCCCCCTCGCCGGTGCGGGTCCATTGACCGCCGTCTCACGAGGGGACTCTCGGACCCTGTGTCGAGGCGTGAACGCGGACTGACGGCCCGCGAAGCACGCGCCTCCACAGGCTCACCTCCGCAGAGCGGACTAGAGGCCACGTCGGCCGGAAGGAAACCTGTGTCCAACCAGAGAATCGCCATCATCGGAGCAGGACCGAGCGGAATCGCGGCCCTTCGCGCGTTCGAATCGGCCCAGCGGGCCGGGACGAAGATCCCGCAGATCGTTGCTTATGAGAAGCAGGACGACTGGGGCGGCCAGTGGAATTACGATTGGCGCTCCGGCACTGACAAGTACGGCGAGCCCGTGCACTCCTCGATGTACCGCAACCTGTGGTCGAACGGCCCCAAGGAGGCCCTCGAGTTCGCTGAGTACACCTTTGATCAGCACTTCGGCCGGCCCATCTCGTCCTACCCGCCGCGCGAAGTGCTGTGGAATTACATCGACGGCCGGGTCCGCCGGTCCAAAGTCAAGAGCAAGGTGCAGTTCTCGACAGCGGTTCGCTGGGTGGACTACGACCGCGACCAGGACACGTTCACCGTCACGGTGGAGAATCTTCGCTCAGGCAAGACCACGAGCTCCGAGTTCGACCGGGTGATCGTGGCAACCGGGCACTTCAGCTTCCCGCACGTTCCGGGCTTCGAGGGGATCGCCACGTTCCCGGGGTCGATTCGGCACGCCCATGACTTCCGCGGTGCGGAGACGCTCGCCGGCAAGCGGGTGCTACTGATCGGCGCCTCGTACTCTGCCGAAGACATCGGCGTGCAGGCCCACAAGATGGGGGCGAGCTCGGTGACGATGTCCTACCGGACCCGCCCCATGGGCTACGACTGGCCCGAAGGCATGGAGGAGCTGCCGCTCATCGACCGGTTCGAGGGCTCGACCGTCCACTTCTCGAACGGCGAGACACGCGAGTTCGACGCGGTGATCCTGTGCACCGGGTACCTGCACAAGTACCCGTTCCTGCCGGCGGAACTCTCCCTGCAGTCGCCGAACAACATCTACCCCGCCGGTCTCTACCGGGGCGTGGTGTGGCAGAAGAACCCGAAGATGTACTACCTCGGCGCACAGGACCAGTGGTTCACGTTCAACATGTTCGATGCACAGGCCTGGTACGTCCGCGACCTCATCCTCGGCCGGGCCAAGCTGCCCGCCGCCGAGCAGCGCGCAAACCACATGCGGGCGTGGCGTGACCGCTTCCAGTCGCTGGACGGCGACGCCGATGAGGTGCGCTTCCAGGGCGACTACATCAGGGACCTCATCGACGCCACCGACTATCCGATGTTCGACATCGACGAGGTGGTGCGGATCTTCCTGGACTGGAAGAAGGACAAGGCCAAAAACATCCTCACCTACCGGGACAAGAACCACCGCTCCGTCATCACCGGCACCATGGCCGCGACGCACCACACGCCGTGGTTGAAGGAGCTGGACGACTCCCTCGACCGCTACCTCTCGACGCCCGGGGATTCCGGCCCGACCACTCCGGCCAAGCCCACCGCCAAGGCCACTGCCGAGCCCACCGCCGAGGCCGCGTTGGCCGGAGCGGAACCCTCCTCAAACGGAGTCGTGGCGCCGGCAAAGGACGTGCCGGCCAGCACGGCGTGAACAATCGGGGACGACTCGGCGGAGTCTGCTCCGGACGCCACCGGCGTAAGCCAGACTGGAGCAATGCGTAGGCCTTCATCCTCCGAGTCGTCCCCTGAGAACGTGTCCACCGCGGGCAGTGCCTCCCCCGAGGGCGCGGCCGGTGCGGGCGTAGCCGGAATCGCTCGCCGGGCTGTGCTCCGGGCGGGCGCGCTGGCCGGGGCCGCCGTAGCGACGACCGCCGTGGCGGGGCGGGCGGCGGTCGCGGGAGCGCAAGAAGGCGTTTTCCGCCACGGCGTCGCTTCCGGCGATCCCATGGCGGATCGCATCATCCTCTGGACGCGTGTCACGCCCTCCCCCGAAGTCGCACCGGGTTCGGGGCTGGGCGCCCCCGTCGTCGTCGGATGGGAGGTGTCCCCCGACCCGCTTTTCGCGACGATCGTCCGATCCGGGTCGCTGGTGACCGACGCCGGCCGCGACCACACGGTCAAGCTCGACTGCACCGGCCTGGCCCCGGACCGCTGGTACCACTACCGCTTCCGCGCACTCGGACAGACTTCGGCGGTCGGCCGGACCCGCACTGCTCCGGCGGACGGCGCGATGCCGGCCACCGGCCGCTGGCGCGTGGGCGTGGTGTCCTGCTCCAACTGGGAGGCCGGCTTCTTCTCCAGCTACCGGCACCTCGAGGCGCGTGGTGACCTCGACGCGATCATCGAACTGGGCGACTACATCTACGAGTACCAGCGCGGCGAGTACGCGGGTAAGAACGGCGCGGTCCGCCCTCATGAGCCGCCGCACGAGATCGTCACACTCGCCGACTACCGCATCCGCCTGGCCACGCACCGCACCGACCCGGATCTGCAATCGCTGCACGCGCACCTGCCCTGGATCTGCACCTGGGACGACCACGAGGTGGCCAACGACTCGTGGGCGCACGGCGCCGAGAACCATCAGCCGCACGAGGGCCCCTACGCAGACCGCAAGGCCGCCAGCGCCCGCGCCTACTTCGAGTGGATGCCCGTGCGTCCGGAGTCGTTGCGCGATGGCGGACACCTGTACCGACGACTGCGGTGGGGCTCGCTCGCGGAGCTGAGCATGCTGGACCTGCGCTCGTACCGGTCGGAGGGCCCAGACCGGTTCGACGGCCACGCGATCGACCACACCAACACCATGACGGGCGCGGAGCAGTTCGACTGGCTCGCGCGAGGACTGAGCTCGTCGACCGCCCGGTGGAACGTCATCGGCAACTCCGTGATGCTGAGCCCCGTTCTGATCCCGCCGCTCGACCCGCGCACGACCGGGGCGCTCACCGAATTGCTGGGCGTGCCGCGTGAGGGCATCACGTACAACTCGGACCAGTGGGACGGCTACGCCGGGGAGCGTCGCAGACTGCTCGAGGTGATCCGTTCCACGGGAAACCGCAACCACGTCTTCCTCACCGGCGACATCCACACGTCCTGGGCCAACGACGTCCCCTACGCCGCGGCAGACTACCCGGGCGCCGACACGGCCGCGGTGGAGTTCGTGACGCCCTCGGTCACCAGCAACAACATCGACGACATGGTGGGGCTACCCGAGGGCAACGGACTCTCCCTCGCGGCGCAGGGCGCTCTGACCGCGGCCAACCAGCACGTCCGGTGGGTGGATCTGGATCGGCACGGATTCTCGGTCCTGGAGTTCACCACCGACTACGCCCACACCGACTACTGGGCCGTGGTGTCTCGTGAGGATCCGAACAGCGGCGCCTACCCGATGGCCAGCTGGCGCACACCGCACGGCTCCAACCATCTGGAGCCCGCGGGCCTGCTGCCCTGACTTCCCGTTCTCACAGGCCGGTCCGCTACGGTGGCGGGTCGATGCGGCCCGGCCGGGCCCGCGACGTAGGTACCGGGAGTAATGGATGACGACGACGAGCCAGCAACAGCCCGCAGGGAATCCCGAGCCCGGGGATCACTCCGGCAGCGGTCCGGTGGGTGGGGCACGTCCGGCCGGTGGCCGACGTGGCGGTCTCGGCGGGGTTCTCGTGGCGGTGGGCGTGGTGACCGCGGTGTTGATCGCGGCGGTGGTGTGGTTCTTCGTCGCCGGCCCGATGTCGTCGTCGGCGCGGGCGGAGCGTGACGTGGAGCAGGCGATCCGCGATATGACGTCCGCCGAGACGTTCTCCGAGTTCAACAGTTACCTCTGCGCCGAGAACCGGGTGCCGCAGGATCTGGTCAACAACATCACCGCCTCGGGGGAGCAGACCGGCACCGATCTGGACGCGATGCTGCGCGAGTCCATCGCGGGCACCCTCCCGGACGACCTGCGGGTAACCAGCGTCGAGGTAGACGATGACGGCGTCGGGGCCACTGCCAACGTCGAGTCGGATTCCGAGGGCACTGGTGAGGAGCAGGTGCGGATGCGGGACGAGGACGGTTCCTGGAAATTGTGCGAGCCGGGCGTCGGCATGGGTGCGGTGCCGCAGACCGAGCAGCCGGGCTGAGCTGACGAACCCCGCGCTCCCGAAGAGGGGAACGCGGGGTTCGTAGCCGTGGCGGGTGTCAGGCCGCAGCGGTGTCGCGCCGTGCTCGGTCTCAGGCCTTGGCGCCCTGGGACTTGCCGGCCGACTTCAGGTCGTTGCACGCCTCCACCACGCGCTCGGACATAGACTGCTCGGCCTTCTTGAGGTACGAGCGCGGGTCGTAGAACTTCTTGTTGCCCACGTCGCCGTCGACCTTGAGCACGCCGTCGTAGTTGGAGAACATGTGCGTGACGATGGGCCTGGTGAACGCGTACTGGGTGTCGGTGTCGACGTTCATCTTGATGACGCCGTAGGACAGCGCCTCCTCGATCTCGCTCTTGGCCGAGCCTGAGCCGCCGTGGAAGACGAAGTCGAACGGCAGATCGCCCTCGTTCAGTCCGAGCTTGGAGACGGCGACGTCCTGGCCCATCTTGAGGATCTCGGGCTTGAGCTTGACGTTGCCCGGCTTGTATACCCCGTGGACGTTGCCGAAGGTCGCGGCCAGCAGGTACCGCTGTCCGGTGTTGCCGGCGCCCAGGGCGTCGATGGTGGCCTCGAAGTCCTCGCGCGTGGTGTAGAGCTTCTCGTTGATCTCGTTCTCGACACCGTCCTCCTCGCCGCCTACGACGCCGATCTCGATCTCGAGGATCTGCTTGGCGTTGGCGGTCTTCTCCAGCAGTTCCTTGGCGATCTCGAGGTTCCGGTCGAGCGGGGTGGCCGAGCCGTCCCACATGTGCGACTGGAACAGCGGGTTCTCTCCGCGGTCCACGCGCTCCTGGGAGATCTCGATGAGCGGCCGCACGAAGGTGTCCAGCTTGTCCTCGGGGCAGTGGTCGGTGTGCAGCGCTACCAGGACGTCGTACTTCGCCGCCACGACGTGGGCGAACTCGGCGAGCGCGACCGCGCCGGTCACCATGTCCTTGACGGCCAGGCCGGAACCGAACTCGGAGCCGCCGGTGGAGAACTGGATGATGCCGTCGGAGCCGGCGTCAGCGAAGCCCTTGATGGCCGCGTTGATGGTCTCCGAGGAGGTGCAGTTGATCGCCGGGTAGGCGAAGCCCTCCTTGCGGGCCCGATCGAGCATGTCCTTGTACTGTTCGGGAGTTGCGATTGGCATCTGGTCCTCCAGGGGTTCTCGACTGTGCGACGTGCGGATCTCGGGGCGACACACCGCAGTAGCGGCGGTCGCACACCCTCCAGCCTAGGCCAGCGTGACGCGCGGCACCTGCCAGCCGCGCGCCGGGGGCTATCCGGGGATCAATTCCGCCAGCGCCGAGTCGGCCCTGTCGAGGGCATCGCGGTCATACGTCGAGGTGGACGCCATGATCTCGTCGGCCCCCGTGCGCTCCACCAACGAGGCGAGCTCGGCGGTGACCTTGTCCTCGTCACCGTGGACGGTTCCGGCCATCCACTGCTCGATGCGCCGGAGCTGCTGGGGCCGAAATCTGCGGTCCATGATCTCCTCGCGGGAGCGCAGTGGTTCAAACACCCCATTTTCTCGCGATCGGGCCATGGACCACGCCTCCGGCAGCAGCAGTTCGCGGGCGGCGTCGGTCGACTCCGCGACCATCACCTCGAGGCTCACCACCACATACGGTTCCGACGTAGCCCCCGCCCGGAAATGCCTGCGGTAGCGGTCGAGCGGAGACGGGTCGGAGAGCAATCGCGGGCCGCCCACCACGACGGGCAGTCCCGCCCCAGCGGCGACTTCCAGGCCCCGACCGGTGGCCAGGACGAACATCGGCGGCGGATTCTCCACCACGGGCAGTGCGGTGACCGGCCCACGGGCATGCAAGAAGTCCTGCACGGCCGCGAGGTCCCGGGCAAACGCGTCGGTGTCGTATTCGCTCACGCCGAGCGCCTCGCGGACGGGCGCGGTGAAACCCAGGGAACGGCCCACCCCGAGGTCGATCCTGCCCGGGAACATGGCTTCCAGCATCGCGAACTGCTCGGCGATGACCAGCGGCCGGTGATTGGGCAGCATCACTCCCCCGGACCCCAGACGGATCCGGCGGGTCCGTGCCGCGGCGGCGGCGATCAGCAGGGGCGGACTCCCGCTCGCGATGCCCGGCACGGCGTGGTGTTCGGCAGTCCAGAACCGATGGAATCGGCGTACATCCGCGCGCTCGGCACGGCGCAGCGTGGCCTCGAGCGCAGCGGCATGCGGTTCGCCGTGTCGGGTGCGTGACCTGTCCAGGAGACTGATCCGGAGGGTCTCCGGCAGATCGGTGGTGGCCACGAGCCCACCGTAGCGGCCCGGGCGACTCGGGTACCGCCTCCCGCCATATCTGAGTCAGCTGGGCTTATGCTTCTCCGGTGAATACGCATCTTCTGGCCGAACAGGCCCATCAGGTCCTCGCCCTGGGCCCGGGTTTCATGGACCCGGAGTTCTGGCTTTCGGGCAACGGCCCGTTCGGCAAGGCGATCCTGCCGGCGCTGCTCACGGTGGTCTTCATCGAATCCGGGTTGCTCTTCCCTTTCCTGCCGGGCGACTCACTCCTGTTCACTGCGGGCCTGCTCACCCAACAGAACGATCCGTTCGCGCCACTGTGGGTGGTTCTGGTGACCGCCCCGATCGCGGCGTTCCTCGGCGATCAGGTGGGCTACTTCATCGGTAACCGCTGGGGGCATCACCTCCGCGAGCGTCCCGACGGTCGGGTCTTCAAGCAGGCCTACATCAAAGAAGCCCATGACTTCTTCGACAAGTGGGGCCCGGCCACGATCATCCTGTGCCGTTTCATCCCCATCGTGCGCACGTATGCGCCACTGGTCGCAGGCATGGCAGGGATGCGCTACCGGGTGTTCGTCACGTTCAACGTGGTGGGAGCTGTCCTGTGGGCCGCGGGCGTGACCGCACTGGGCGCGTGGCTGGGCCAGTTCACCTTCATCAAGGAGCACATCGACCTGATCCTCATCGGGATCGTGCTGGTCTCCGTACTGCCGATGCTCATCACGGCCGGGCCGAAGCTCATCACTCGCATCCGCAACGGCCCCGCGACCCCGGCCGTTTGAGAATCGCCGGGCCGCTCGGGGCCGGGCCGGTCAGGCTCGGGCTAGTCAGGGCCGGGCCAGTGACGACCGGGCGGCGTGCTCGCGGATCCAGGCGTGCATCGCGATGCCCGCGGCCACTCCCGCGTTGATCGAGCGCGTCGAGCCGAACTGCGCGATGGACACGGTCCGCACGGCCCGCAAGCGAGCGTCGCCACTGACCCCGGGCCCCTCCTGGCCGAACAACAGGACGCACGCGGGTGGCAGGCTCACCGTTTCGAGCGGGTCGGCGCCGGGGAGATTGTCGACGGCGACGACCGGCAACCCCTCGGCCTCGGCCCAGTCCATGAGTGCGCTGATGTCCTCGTGGTGCCGCAGGTGCTGGTAACGGTCGGTCACCATGGCGCCGCGGCGGTTCCAGCGGCGACGGCCCACGATGTGCACCTCGGCAGCCAGGAAGGCATTGGCGGTCCGCACCACGGTCCCGATGTTGGCGTCGTGGCCGAAGTTCTCGATCGCCACGTGGAACGAGTGCCTACGGGTGTCCAGGTCCGCGACGATCGCCTCGCGACGCCAGTAGCGGTAGCGGTCCACCACGTTGCGGCGGTCGCCGGAGTCCAGCAGTTCGGGATCCCACTGGTGGCCGGTGGGCCGCGGCTCGCCCGGATGCTGAAACTCCCAGGGGCCCACGCCGACCTGGCCCTCGCCCCATTCGGTGGGTCCGGCCGCGGAATCGTCGGCACCACTCACGTCGTGCGCACCGCTCATGTCGTCGGCACCACTCACGAGGTCACGTCGCGCTGCCGGCCGACCGTGCCGCGGCGGCGGTGCCGGTGAGCAGCAGCAGCGCGGCGGTCGCGTAGGTGTCGATCACTGCGACGTCGAGTGCGCGCGCGGCCAGCGACCCGGCCTTCGCCTTGCGACGCACCAGGATCAGGCCGTCGCTGAGCAGGAATGCCGGGCCGGCGACCGCCAGCACCGACGCCGCCGGGCCGTGCGAGCGGTCGACGGAGGTGGCCAGTGCCGACAGCGCGGCCAGCAGTCCTCCGTAGGCCGCCAGCGGCGCGTTCTCCTTACCTTCGGACAGCAGCACCGCGCCCGCACCTGCCGCGATGGTCCCGTGCGCGACTGACTGTGCCGGCTTGAACCTCAACCCCGACCGCAGCATGAGTGTTCCGAGTGCCAGGTGACCCACGCCGAACGCGGCAGCTCCGGCAACAAGTCGCCCCTTGGACCGGCTTGCGTGCCCACCGCCGAGCATGAGGATCACATCGCCCGTGGTGTAGCCCGCCGCCGTGGCCGACAGCAGCGCCGCATCCCCAGCAGAGAGCCGACCGTCCCGCAGCGCGAGCGTCAGCGCCGCCGGCACGATCAGGGGCTTACACAGCTTCTCCAGCGCACCGACCCCGGTGGCCTTGGCGATCTCCGTCCCGCCGACAGCCGCGAGGAACGCGGGCCCCTCCAGGCGGGCGGTGTTCATCAGTGCCTCGACTCGTGCCCGGAGTGCCCGCCCGAGGGTCGTTGCGAAGGACTTTGTCGTCGTCGCGCTCATATCGCTCACTTCAGTCCCAGGTCGGACAGTCCCAGCAGCGAGCGGTACTCCACGCCCTCGGCCCGGATCACGTCGTCGGCGCCGGTTGCGCGGTCCACCACGGTGGCCACGCCCACCACCTCGGCGCCCGCCTCCCGCAACGCTTTCACTGCCGTGAGCGGCGAGTTACCGGTGGTGGTGGTGTCCTCGACCACCAGCACGCGGCGGCCCACAATGTCGGGGCCTTCGACGCGACGCTGCATGCCATGCTTCTTGGCCTCCTTGCGCACCACGCACGCGTCGATCGGCCTGCCGGGCGCGTGCATGATCGCCGTGGCCACCGGGTCCGCGCCCAGGGTCAGCCCGCCCACCGAGTCGAAGCCCCAGTCAGCGGTGAGCTCGCGCAGGAGGCGGCCTATCAGCGGGGACGCCTCGTGATGGAGGGTCGCGCGGCGCAGGTCCACGTAGTAATCCGCCTCGCGGCCGGACGAGAGGGTGACGCGGCCGTGGACAACGGCGAGGTCGGCCACCAGCTCGGCGAGCCTGCGGCGCGCGTCGGGATCGACATCGGGGGCGGCGGGCATCGGGCTCCTTCGATCGGTGTCAACGGCGGGAACGCCATCTCGTCGTTGCCGACTCTAGACGGCCCCCGGACGGACGTGGACGGGCCGGCCGCCTCACGCGGCCGGCCCGTCCTCAACTGATCAGTCGGTGCTATCTGCGGGTTGGACGTCAGCCCTCGCCGCCGCCGCCGTCACCGCCGTCGCCGTTGCCGTCGCCTGCCCCGCTATCGTCGGCAGGGCCGCTGCTGCCGAGCGAGCCGAGCGACCCGGACCCGAGCGATCCAGAGTTCCCGTTGCCCTCGTCGGCAGGGGGCCAGCCCTCCTCGAATGCCGACCAGGCGTAGAGCTGACCTGTGCCCTGCGCAGCCGCAGAGTTGGTGCCCTGCGCGCACATCGTGAAGTAGCCGACCTTGTCCGCACCCCGAGGGTTCGTCGCCGGCGGCCCGAGCGTGATCGTCCGCGACACGGTAGCGCCGTCCGTCAACTGGAAGGCGCCGGTCGTTCCGTACAACCCGTCAACTTTCGCCTTCGTGTTGGCTTCAGTGATCTGTGAACGTAGCTGGACAGACTCACTCGCCAGGTTAGCGAGACTGCCCTGCGGAAGCAGCTGACCGAGCGGCCAGAAGTTCATGGTGACCGACCCGTTCTGGATGCTGAGTTCCTCAGCCTTCACGTTCTGAAAGCGCTCGTAGTATTCGGCCGACATCTCAGCGACCGGTGCCGTGGACACTGTTCCACCAGGCCGGGCGCCGGGCGCCGTGTCCGCGTTCGGTGCCTCGCAATAGACGGTGAAGCCGAGGTTGTTGGTCATTGTCACATCGACTGTGCCAGCGGTCCGGTCGACGCTGACGACATCAACGTCCATTCCTGCATTGTTGACGACGACGGTGCGGCCATCGCCGTTGTCACCGGGGACGACTGTGACGGTGTTCTGTGCGTTTGCGATCCCGGCGCCACCCATGACGAGGAGGGCGCTCGCGGTGGCCGCTGTGAAACCCTTGAGGGTACTGGAGGTGGACATGAGACTCCTTGAAGTTTCGGTCTTGAGGGGGTTATGAGCCGAGGGAGCCCGCGCTGAGGCTGCCCGATTTTTCGGGCACGGGGACCAAATTCGGGTCCTCGATGTCCTCAAGACCGGTGAAGAGGTACCAGTCGTTGGTCTCCGTGTTCCGGCACATGAAGATGGCAGCCGCCCGCCACTCGCCACGCTCACCAGTTGCGGTGGACGGGACGCCGAGGGTGGCGCTGTAGTCCACCGTCGTATTGGCGTTCACCGTGAACTGAAGTGCGCCACCCACTCGTGGGTCACCAGTGCGACCGGCAACCCGCGCCTCGTTGTGGGCCTGGCGCGTAGCCGTCTCCGCCGAACCAATCGCGCTCCCCGCGGGGAAGGCATCCATGGCTGATCCGAACGAGATGAGGTCGCCACCACCGTTGGTGTCAGCGGGCCCGGTGAACACCCGCGTCCGATAGAACTCTTCGACTTCCACCGCCACTGCTGCGGTGCTCACCTGGCCGTACCCCAGCGTGGTGTTCACGCCACCGATATCGAACTGGGGGACCTCGCAACGGAAGTTCGCATCCGTCGTGTTCTCGATGGTCCCGGTGATCTGGCTGGGAGCCTCACCCTTGTCGGCGACCGTGACGATGAGCGAGGGGTCGTCGACCTTGACGACGTAGCCGCCCGGGTTACCGCCGGGCACCTGAGCTAGCGCCGGGGCAGCGCCGGCGACAAGTCCGAAAACGGCAGCCGCGGCAACAGCCCCTCGTACTGCTGTAGAGGTGGATGAGATCATGCTTGAGTGCTCCTGTCGTACCGATCCACGTGGCGGGACCGGGTTCCTGTCGAATCTGTCTGCGTGCAGTGAAGCTGCCGCCATGGTCGTCAGCTGCCTAGGCCTGCGCTGCCGAGGCTGCCTGTGGAGTCATTCGTTCCGTAGTTCGGCTTTACCCCACCCTCGTAGGCATGGAACGCGTAGCGCTGGCCATCGACAGTGCAGGTCATGAACACGCCGGTCTGGAAGTCGGCGCGCTGCCCCGAGGACGGGTGGTCGAGCCTCACAGTCCTTTCGAACGCCTGGTTGGCCTGGATGGAAATATTCGTTCCCACCACGCCGTAGTGGCCGGCGAGCCGCGCCTGCTCGAGGGCTGCATCGTTCTGGTTCAGTGCATCCCACTCCGGGTTGAGGAATTCGGCGGCGCTGCCTGCCTGTACCTGCGCGGAGCCGAGGCTGATCTGCTGAGCACCGCCCGCCTGGGACGGGAGGTTGAGGGTGAGATCCGCGAGCTCGGATAGGGGGTACTGAGTGAAGTAGTCGATCGACCGGGCAACGACCTCGGCAGTCGTGACCGTGGCCGCCGGACCGCCGTCGATTCCGGTGCAGTTGAGGTTCGTATCAGTGTTGTTCTGCACCACAACCCGGACGGTCCCCGCTGCGAGATCTACGGGTTCGATGTCGAGCTGGATCTGAGTGCTGTCGACCGGGTACACGGTGGTGCGCGGGTTATTGCCTGGAATCTGAGCGTTGACGGTCGGCGCTGCAGCAGCGACGAACGCCGCGGCCATTCCGAGCGCCGCAAACCTGGCGGAAGGGTGCCACGTGCGTGCCATGGATCATTCTCCTTAGAGTCAGCTTAACTTTGGTCGAGGTGGGATTCCAGGCCGCCATCAGGGGCCCGGCCTTCGGCCCACATCGATAGTCCCCAAGACTGTGACACGCCACACAGCAATAGTGCGTTTGTTGGCATCTCATTCTCATAACTTTATAAAACTTTGTAATCAAATTTCCCTCCCGTCCCGCTGGCACCCCCCGTCCCGCTGGCACCCCCCGGAGACTTGGCAAAAAAAGTCCCTCTAAACAGGGAACATCTTCGGAGGATGCGCCCACCACCGGGTGGATCGAAAACACAACCTGTCCAAGTCGGGCCGACGAATTCGTGATGCGGCTTAGTAATCTGTGTCACAATTCGAACGCTAGAGGCACATGGGACCACCAGACCCGCACGCCTTCCGCCCGGGCCCTGCTTTACTTCACCTTTTGTTCATGGACTGGTTCGGGCGAGCCCTCTCGAGAAAAAGGACGTCCAATGTTGTTGAAACGCGCTGCGGCGATCGTGGCAAGTGCGGCTATGCCACTGGCCGCCACTGTTGCTCTCTCCCCCACGGCGACCGCGCAGGAAACTCCGGCCGACCCGTCGCCGGTGGCCGTCTCCTACACCTGCACCCCCGATGCCACGCAGAATGTCGGCGGGCAGGGCGCCTGGGTCAACGAGGTCGAGGTCGTCTACCCCGAGACCGTCGCGCCCGGTGAGTTCTTTTCCGTGTCGATCCACCCAGGGTCCATGCAGCCGAATCAAACAAGGACTGGCCGGGTCACCTACGACATCCGTGTGCCAAACAATGTGGATTATCTGTCATACGGGATAACGGGCAGCGCGACCGGTTTCAATAACGGTACGGCGCAACTGACCGCCCCAGATGCCACCACGGTCCGGATATGGGGCGGCACTTCGCCCCAGAATGGCACCTCGACGAACTCGGGGTTGGCGAAGACGTCCAGCTCCACCCCGTTCCAGCTGCCGGAGGTCTCCTTCAGTATGCGCGCCCCGAGTACGTCAGGCACGGAGATCAACTTCGACCTCGGCCAGTTCCTTTACACCCGCGGGACGAGCAACTCGGGCACCGCCGTCACGTGTACGCCAACCAACCCGGACGGAATGGACGCACTCACCTCCACCACCGTCAGTGACGCCCCCTGGGTCCCGTTCGAGTGGGAAACCGATCTGACCGTCCGAGCCAAGGTCGGAACGCTCGGGGAGACGACCCTTCCGGTGGACGTGGTCACCACGTTCGCTCGGCCTGCGAAAGACCTCCCCGAAGGAACGATGATCCGGGTCTTCCGCGACGGGGAAGCGATTGGTGACGTCGCTATCCCGGAAACCGGCACCTCCGTGACTCTTGCGGATGAGTTGACGCGCGCACCAAAAAATAAGGTGCACCGCTACACCGCTGAGATCGTCGAGACCACGGACGAGTCCGGAGACAGTTGGTCCGGCGCGAGTACAGCCGAAGCCCCCGTCATCGTGACCGGCACCGGCGAGGCACCCGAAGGAAGTGGGTCGCTGGACTTCGGCTCCATCGGGATCGGCTCTCTGGTTGATCCGATCGATTCCGCGATCGCCGGATCACTCACCTCCAGCTTGTCCGGTTCCGCCGGTTACGACCTCGCGCCCCTCTCGAGCCCAACGGTCACCGGCATGCTGAGTTCGGCCAGCTGAGTTAGCTCGCGAACCGCAGAAGAGCCCGCCCGCGCTGAGTGCGTGGGCGGGCTCTTCCGGCGTGAAAGGTCAGTCCCGGATGTCGGGCGGGAGGCGCAGGGTGGCGGTCTGCTCAACGTCCGGCTCTATGCCCGGACGCTCGCGGCCGGCGGGCGGCGCATCGTCGTCCTCCGGCTCCGCACGCCGCCGGCGCCCACCGCTGGACGGGGTCACGCCGGCCCGGGCAGCGAGATCGGCGACCGTCAGGCGACCTGCCTGTCCGCCCGGGTTGCTCTCGTCGTCCACCGCCCCGTGGCGGCCGGTGGTTGCGGCGTCGAGGTCCGACCCGCCGTCAATGCGCGCGGCGTCGAACCGCTCGACCTCGCCGCGGATCTCGTCCTCGTCCTCGGGATCGTCAGAACCAAGCGGCTTGATACCAGCACTGCCGGTGGCCGCGCCGGCCGCGAGCGGAGGCACTGAGGCGTCCTCTGGGTAGGCCTGGCCGGTCCCCCTGGTCGGGCGCGACAGCGGCGGACGCGGGGCGAGATGATCCGATGCCACGTCTCCACGCGCGGGAACAGGGGACGACGGCTCCATGATCTCGGCAAACGGGTCGGGTTCGATCGGCGTCGGCTCTGCCGAGTCACCATGCTCCGCGTGATCGTCCCGCTCCGCCTGGTCCTCGGTCTCGGCCTGGATATCGGTGTCACCGCGGTCCGCAACCACCGGCTGCCCGGTGAGGTCCCGGGCGCCCGAGCGGTCAGGCACCAATCGGAGGTGCCCGGTCCGTCTCGGCTCCGGCTGCGGCGCCAGGGACGAGTCGTGGCTCTCATCCGGGCTGTCATCCGGGCCGTCGTTTGGAGTGTCGGCCGGGCCGTCAGTAGTTTCGGTGCCGGTCGGCGCGTCGGGCTTCGGTGCGGAGTCGATCGGGTCCGCGTCGTGCTCGCCCGCGGCCTGCTCAGCGGGCGCCTGGGCCGACTGCGTTCCTGTACCGACCTCGCCATCCATGCCCACTGTGGGATCAGCGTCCGGACCGGATGCGGCACCGGGAGCGCCGGGGTCGATCTCCGCGGGAAGCGCCCGAGCACGCCCGCCGAT
Organism: Dietzia alimentaria 72; assembly: GCF_000226215.1. Taxonomy (GTDB): domain Bacteria; phylum Actinomycetota; class Actinomycetes; order Mycobacteriales; family Mycobacteriaceae; genus Dietzia; species Dietzia alimentaria. The sequence continues at coordinate 41,339 of NZ_AGFF01000014.1, read as the reverse complement.
CGGAGGGAACGGAGCCAGCACGTCGGCAACCGAGTGCAACGCCGCGACCACGTCGTCCCACGTGGAGGGGTCCTCGTCGCTGTCGATCGTCGCCGCCACCCACTCGGCCTCCGCCCAGATCCGGCGCACGTCGGCGGGGACCTCACTGAGTGCGTCGACGAGGCGATCCCAGTCGACCAGATCGAGGCGGCCGTAGTCCGAGGTCCGGGCCTCGAGTACACCGACCTCGCCCGCGTCGTGGAACCCGGGCTCGACGTCCACATCCGGGCGACTCAGATCCAGAACGACATCAGAGGCCGTGTCGCGTCGCATCGCCAGGACCGTGCGGCCACCGGTCACGCCCATGATCGCGCGGCGACCACGGAACATCCCGTGCGACACCGTGCCCAGTGCGCTCAAGCCGAGAGCAAAGTCGCCGTGCCGGAACTCGGGTGCCGGCGTCGGAGTGGGCTCGAAGGCCCGCTCCTCCAGCCAACGTACGACCGGAGAGTCCGCCAGCGGATTGTCCGGCGCCTGCTCGGGAGGTTCCACAGTGCGGCCGTTCTGGCGTCGCGCGGGCAGGAGGGCCCGGACTTTATCCAGTAGTCGCGGCGACGACTCCACCGTCGGCTCGGCCGGCTCCAGCGGCGTCGGCTCGGCCGGCTCCAGCGGGGCCGGCACGGTCGGTGGTTCGTCGGACTCGACGTTCTCCTCCGCGACTCCGGGTTCTTCGGCGACTCCGGACTCGTCGGCGTTCTCCGACGTCTGATCGACGTCGTCCGCCGGCGCGGCGACGGGCCGGGCCTCGTCGTCGTCGTCGGGTTGTTCTTCCGCCCGATCGGCTTCGGGCACCGCCTGGCGTGAGCGGCCTGCGCCCCCGCCGCGTTGCTTCGCGTCCAGTCGCAACAGGACGATCGCCAGCACGAGGAGCACCAGCGCGAGGAGGAACCAGAACACAACCATGACCCAGAGGGTAGTCAGCCTCTACGCCGTCGCCGGTGAGGCGGGCGCGGGAAGCCCCAACCCCGTGCGCCACCTGACGTGGGGCGCCAGGTCAGCCGGGGTTGTCGCCCACCGCGATCGGCCGCTGCCGATTGGCCGACCACTGCGACCACGATCCCGGGTACAACCGGCCCGGCTCCAGGCCCGCGACCTCCATCGCCGCCAGCGCGTGAGTGGCGTGGATACCGGAGCCGCAGTAGACCACCGCCTCGTTTCCACTGGTCACACCGATATCAGCGAACATTTCGCGGATCCGTTCCGCCGGAAGGAAGTGACCCTTGGCATCCAGGAACGACGTCGTGGGGAGGTTCACCGCGCCCGGGATGTGTCCGGCGCGGGAATCCATGGGTTCCGTGCGACCGGCGTAACGCTCGTGGGCGCGGACGTCGATGAGCACTCCCCGGTCGGGCCACTCGGCGGTCTCGTCGGCGTTGACCGTGCGCATATCCTGTTGACCGAGAGTGAAGTCGCCGCGCTCGACCGGGTTGCCGGGCCCCACGGCCAGGTCCTCGCCCTCCGCCATCCAGGCCTTGAGCCCACCGTCGAGGAGGTACACATCTTTCTTGCCGGCCCAGCGCAGGAGCCACCAGGCGCGCGCCGCTGAGGTGTTGCCGAAGTCGTCGTAGACCACCACGCGGCTGTCGTCGTTGATACCAATGCGGCGCATCGCTTCCTCGAACTCGCCACGCTTCGGCAACGGGTGTCGGCCTTCGCGAGCACTGCGCTGACCCGCCAGGTCCGCCTGGAGGTTCATGTACTGGGCGCCCGGGATGTGGCCGGAGTAGTAGTGCGTTCGGCCGTGCGGATCGCCGAGCTGCCAGCGCACGTCGAGGATCACCGGAGTCGGCAAGCTGGCGACGTCGCTTATCAGCTCACGCGCCGAGACGAGAAGGGGGCTGTCCTGGAGGTCGGGGGCAAGGTCAGTGGTCACGTGTCAAGGATAGGCCCTCCGACGAGACGGGCCCGACCACCATCCCTTGCGTGGTCGGGCCCGTCTCGCCGAGTGCGTCAATTGTGGATCAGTTGAGGTTGAGAGACTCCCCGTCCTCAGCCAGCGAGACCCTCACGGTGTCGCCGTCGCGGATCTCGCCCCCGAGCAGTGCACGGGCGAGCTTGTCGCCGATCGACTGCTGGACCAGCCTGCGCAGCGGACGGGCGCCGTAGGCGGGATCGTAACCCCTCCGTGCGAGCCAGCCCTTGGAAGCGTCATCGACCTGCAGGACCAGGCGCCGGCTCTTGAGTCGCTGCGCGAGCTCGTCGATCTGAATGTCGACAATATGCTCGAGCTGCTCCTCGCTGAGCGCGTCGAAGATCACCACGTCGTCGAGCCGGTTGATGAACTCCGGCTTGAACGCCCGCTTGACCGCGTCCAACATCTGCTCCCGCGACCCGCCTGCCCCCAGGTTCGAGGTGAGCACGAGGATCGTGTTGCGGAAGTCGACCGTGCGGCCCTGCCCGTCGGTGAGTCGACCGTCATCGAGAACCTGCAGCAGGATGTCGAAGACGTCCGGGTGCGCCTTCTCCACCTCATCGAGCAGAACGATCGTGTACGGCCTGCGCCGAACCGCTTCAGTGAGCTGCCCACCGGCTTCATAGCCGACGTAGCCCGGAGGTGCACCGACCAGACGCGAGACGGAGTGCTTCTCGGAGTACTCGCTCATGTCGATCCGGACCATCGCCCGATCGTCGTCGAACAGGAACTGCGCGAGGGTCTTGGCCAGCTCGGTCTTACCCACGCCGGTCGGCCCGAGGAAGAGGAACGACCCCGTCGGCCGGTTGGGATCGGCCACGCCAGCGCGGGCACGACGGACGGCGTCGGAGACCGCTTGCACGGCCTCGCTCTGGCCTACGACCCGCTTGCCGAGCTCGTCCTCCATACGGAGCAATTTCTCGGTCTCGCCCTCGAGCATCTTGCCCACGGGGATGCCGGTCCAGGTGGAGACGACCTCCGCCACGTCCTCCGGACCGACCTCCTCCTTGAGCATGGCGCCCGAAGCCGCCTCGGACTCCTCGGCGTCCGCGAGCTGCTTCTCCAGCTCGGGCAGCCGGCCATAGCGGATCTCGGCCACCCGGGCGTAGTCGCCGTCGCGCTCGGCCTTCTCGGACTCGGTGCGCAGCGCGTCGAGCTCTTCCTTGACCTTCTGCACACCCTCGATGGCGTGCTTCTCGTTCTGCCAACGCGCGGTGAGCTCGGCGAGCTTCTCCTTGGAATCGGCGAGCTCGCCCTGCAGCGCGATCAACCGGTCCTTGGAGGCGGCGTCCGTTTCCTTCTGAAGCGCCATCTCCTCGATCTCGAGGCGCCGAACGATGCGTTCGACGGCGTCGATCTCCTCCGGTCGGGAGTCGATCTCCATCTTCAGGCGGCTGGCCGCCTCGTCGACGAGGTCAATCGCCTTGTCCGGCAGGAACCGCTGGGTGATGTAGCGATCAGAGAGCGTGGCAGCCGAGACGAGTGCCGAGTCGGTGATGCGCACGCCGTGGTGCACCTCGTACCGTTCCTTGAGCCCGCGCAGGATGCCGACGGTGTCCTCCACGCTCGGTTCACCCACGTACACCTGCTGGAATCGGCGCTCCAGCGCCGCGTCCTTCTCGATGTACTTGCGGTATTCGTCAAGCGTGGTGGCACCGACCAGCCGCAGCTCACCTCGGGCGAGCATCGGCTTGATCATGTTGCCGGCGTCCATCGAGCCCTCACCCGTGGCGCCCGCGCCGACAATCGTGTGGATCTCGTCGATGAACGTGATGACCTGGCCCTCGGCTGCGGTGATCTCGTCGAGCACGGCCTTGAGCCGCTCCTCGAACTCACCGCGGTACTTTGCGCCGGCGACCATCGAGCCCAGGTCCAGCGAGAGTAGAGATTTACCCTTGAGGGACTCCGGGACGTCACCGGCCACGATGCGTCGGGCCAAGCCCTCGACGATGGCGGTCTTGCCGACACCGGGCTCGCCGATGAGCACCGGGTTGTTCTTGGTACGACGCGAGAGAACCTGGACCACACGCCGAATCTCGGAGTCACGTCCGATGACGGGGTCGATCTTCCCCTCGCGAGCGCGAGCCGTGAGGTCCGTGGCGTACTTCTCGAGTGCCTGGTACTGGTCTTCGGGGTTCTCGGTGGTCACCCGCGTGTTCCCGCGGACGGCAGCAAAAGCCTGCTTGAGGGCGGCCTCGGTGGCGCCCAACTCACTGAGAAGCTTGGCGGCGTCGCCACCGGTGTGCCCGGCAGCGATGCCCACGAGGACGTGCTCCGTGGAGACGTAATCGTCACCCATCTCAGCAGCGAGGGTCTGGGAATGGTTGATCACGGCGATAGCGTCGCGATTGAAGTTGGGGGCGGCGAGTCCCGAACCTGATGCCTTCGGGTAGCTGCCGACGAGGTCCTTCGCCTGGGTGAGGGCGAGCTGCGGATCGATCCCGCAGGCCTGGAGCAGTGGTTTGGCGATCCCGTCCTGTTGCTCGAGCAGTGCCACGAGCAGGTGGCCGGGCCGGACGTCCGGGTTACCCGCCGCGGAAGCGGCTTGGACGGCGGCCGACAGAGCCGCCTGGGTCTTGGTCGTGGGGTTGAACTGGCTCATCGACCGGTCCTTTCTTCGACGTATTGTGGAGCGTACCTGGGTCAATACCGGCACCTCTTCGGGCCGGACAGTACGTGTAACGCCACCCGACTTGAGTCTATTCCGCTCAATGTAATTCCGCGGCCTATGGACTATGCTCGCGGACCACAGAACGCTGGCTGCACTACACCGACAGATGCTGAAGAATAGGGCCTGAGATCAGGAGGTCGGTGATGAGAAACGGCGTCGTCGTGGACATGGGCGGCAGTGGCACGCGGATCGGCGCGGTGGTGAACGGCAATGTCGTGGGCGTTCACAGCGCCCAGGTGTCCACCGCCGAGGATCTGGCCGCCGCGATCCTGGCGGTCGACAGTTCCCCCGCCGGTGTCGGCGTATCCATCAACGGTCGTGTCGATGCCGACAAGGGACAGGTTCTCGCTTCACGGGCAGCCGCGTGGGCCGAGGGCGGGTTGCGCTCCGAACTCGTATCTCTGATCGACGCTCCCGTCTCCGTGATCGGTGACGGTGATGCTCACGCGCTGGCGCTCACCCGGCTACCCGATGTCACGCACGGCGGCATCGCGATCTCCCTCGGCGCCTCCTTGTCCTTCGGTGCGCTCAACCACCACGGGGCACTCATCCATCCCTGCGGTCACACCGGATGGGATCTGGGGCACTGGCGACTGACGGGCGACGGAACCAACACCGAGGTGTGGTGGGCGCTCGGTGGGCACGGCCTGTACGACCTCGAGCGCGAGCACGGCGACGGCGCCCCCGAGATCTACGCCTACCGACTCGGCTCGTTCCTCGTGGACGCCGTACAACTGTTCCGCCCGCGGACCGTGTTGCTCACCGGAGGGATCGTGGTGGGTCTGGGTGAGGCACTGCACGGCCCCGTCGCGGAACAGCTCGGGGGCCTGCCACTGTCCGTGACCACTCCGCGGGTCGTCTACTCCCCCTCACGCGACACCGCACTATTCGGCGCCGCCGTGGCCGCCGGACTCGCACTGCCCGAGACGCGGTGACCGAGGGCCTCTACTCCAACAGCCCCCGTAGATCGTCGGCGGTGAGAGCCGCGGAGAAGTGCTCTCCGCTGTCGAGCACGGACGCGAACAGTTCGGCCTTGCGTTTCTGCAGCTCGACCACGCGCTCCTCGATGGTGTCCCGCGCGACCATCCGGTACACGAGCACCGGCCGGGTCTGCCCGATGCGATGGGCCCGGTCCACGGCCTGGGCTTCGGTCGCCGGGTTCCACCACGGGTCCAGCAGGAACACGTAGTCGGCCCCCACCAGGTTCAGGCCCACGCCCCCCGCCTTGAGGCTGAGACAGAACACCTGCGCCCCACCACGGGTGAACTCGTCCACGGCTCCGGCGCGGTCGGTGGTCTTGCCGTCGAGGTGCGCCACCGAGATGCCCTCGCTCCGCAGCCTCTCGACCACCGTGTCGAGGTAGGTGGTGAACTGGCTGAACACCAACGCACGATGGCCCTCCGCCACCACCTCGCCCAGTGCGGTGATGAGCTCCTCGGTCTTGGCGGAAGCGATGTGAGCGTGGTCGGGATCGACCAGCGACGCGTCCAGGCACAGCCGCCGCAGAACGGTGAGGCCGGCCAGGATCGAGATGCGGTTCGAATCGAAGTCATCGAGCAACGCCAGCAGCGATGCCCGCTGACGCGTGAGTTCGCGCTCGTAGATCCGGCGGTGCGCGGCCGACAGTTCCACCTCCATCACCGCGTCGGATCGCGGCGGCAGGTCGGCGGCCACGAGTTCCTTGCGGCGGCGCAGCAGGAACGGGCGCAGTCTGCGGCGCAGGCGCTGCAACGCCTCGGCGTCACCGTTCTTCTCAATGGGTGTCCGGTAGAGCGCCCGGAACTCCTTGGCGTCGGGCAACACGCCCCGGCAGGACAGCGCCGCCACCGCCCAGAGTTCGGTGAGGTTGTTCTCCATCGGGGTGCCGGTGACGGCCAACAGGAAGTCCGCCCGCAACCCCGCCAGGGCAGCGAAAAGCTTGGACGAGGGGTTCTTGGCCTGCTGTGCCTCGTCGAGAATCACGCCCGCCCACCCGACGCCCGCGTAGGCCGCCGCGTCGAGGCGTAGGACGGTCGCGGTGGTCACCACGATGTCGTGCGCCGCCGCATCGTCCGCGACGGTGGTGGGGGATTTGGCCTCCGTCGACGACCGCCGGGTCACGCGGAGCGAGGGCACGAACCTGCGCGATTCAGCCTCCCAGTTCGGCACGACCGACGAGGGCGCCACCACCAGGAACGGCCCCGGCACGGGCTCACCGGATGCCTCCGCACTCTCGTGCGCGTGGGCGATGAGCGCCAGCGACTGGATGGTCTTGCCCAGCCCCATGTCGTCGGCCAGGATCCCGCCGATCCGGTGCCGCCACAGCATGGCCAACCAGTCGAGACCCTGCTGCTGGTACGGCCGGAGTTCGGCCTTCAGTGCGACGGGGACGGGAACCGGGTCTGGAGTGTCCGAGGCCAGGTCCAGCAGAGTCTTGGCGCGACCGGTGGGCGGCGCCAGGTCGTCAGCCAGGTCTGCCAGATCCGCCAACAGTCCGGCCTGCCCCAGTCCCAAACGCATCCCGGTGCCGTCCGGTTGACGACCAGCCCGATCGGCCGACGCTGCCATCGCCTCTTCGAGCAGCACCCGCAACTCCCCGAACCGCTCGAGATCCACCGGCACCAGGACCCCGTCGGCGGTGACGAACTCGTCCTGCCCCCGGACGACCGCCTGGAAAACAGCGGCAAACGGTACCGGGCGTCCCTCGACGCTCACCGAGACCGACAGTCCCAACCAGTCGATCCCCGAGCCGTCATCCTCGGTGGCCACGGAGACCCGAAGCCCCTCGGTGGCCCGCCGGATCTCGGGCACCTCCTCGGCCACGGACACGCTGACGCCGTCCAGCGCGTTCAGTGCGTCCACACCCTCGGCCAGGAGCGACCCTGCGTCCTGCCCGAAGACGCGGAACGATCCCGCCGAGACCAGCCAGCCCCATCCGGCGTCCGCGATCGAATGCGTGAGCGCGAGCGTCTCCGGATCGCCGTCCAGGGGCCCACCCTCGCCCAGGTCATCGTCGGTCAGCGGATGCCGCCGTCCGGCTTCGGTCCCGTCGGCCATCCGCAGTACCTCCACGCGCTGCCACATCAGGACCAGGTCCAACCCCTGACCGGGCCTCGCGTCGCCTCCTACCGAGGGGCGGATCGTCAGCTCCAGCTCCACCCGGTCGAATTCGGGCAGTTCGAGGCGGCCCACGCGATCGATCACCGGGAATCGTTCGACCAGGTCGGGGAGGAACTCCGCACAGAACTCCGCCACCGCCTCGTCGGGGATGCTCAGTGCGTTCCATCTGCGCAGTCGCCCGGCCACTCCGGGGTCCAGCCGCCCTACCGGGCAGAGCTCAAGCACACGGCCGTTGATCACCGCGACCATGTCTCCGCGATCACCCACGAGTGCGCCGGGCAGGGGCAGGCTGAGCTCGTCGTCGTCGTCAAAGAACTGGCGGCCACCGTCGGCATCCGGCGCCACCTCGGCCGCAGCGGTCACCACCAGGGTCGATCCGTCGGGGCTCCAGGTGGTCAGGCCCACTCGTCGCGGCGGCCCGGGTTGGACGTCGAGCAACCCGTCGCCGGGGATGATCTCGACCTCCGCCTCCGCCGCCGTGGCGAACAGGGGCCACAGGGCGGGGACCTCGGCGTCGCACAGATCCAGCCACACCCGCGCCTGACGGTGACTGCGCGCGAGGGCGTCGACGGCCCGGAACCACCCGGATTGCGCGTGGGACATCCCGCCGTCCCAGCCGTAACGCAACCGGTCCCACTCCACGCCCGCGGATTTCCAGCGCCCACCCTTACCCGGCACCACGATCCGCGCCTTGAGGCGGTTGCCCAGGCCCGGCTGGATGGCGCTCGGGGCGCCGTCACCGTCGGCGTCGTCGGCCACCAACGACAACTGCAACCCGATCGCGGGAGCCTCCTCAAACCGCGGGCGGTGCGCGTCGAGGGAGCGCAGAGACTCCTCTGCCTTCCTCCGCCACTCCGGGAGCGCCTCGTCCGGGTTCGCCCGGGCGCTCACGAACAGCAGGAGCGCCGCCGCGTGCTTACAGTTCAGCGCGACCGGACACGAGCAGAGGGCCCGTGTCGGTCGCACCGAACCGTCCGCCTGCGGAGGGGTGAGGGTGACGGCCGTGGAGTACCACCGGACGCCGCTGCCCTTGACCTCGGCGTGGAGGCGATGGTCGCTCGCGCGGTAGGTGACGCGCCGGATCTTCTCCGCGTTCGCGTAACCGCGGGCTCGTCCCAGAGCCGCCGAGCCCACAGAGGACTCGATCTCGGATTCGGGGACCCACACGTCTGACTGGAGCACGGCGCCAGGTTAGATGACGACGACGACAACGAGTCTCCACGCACGTTGCCCGCCCGTCTCCGAGGAGTCGAGAAGGCCTACGACCGCGCAGCCGTTCGCCGAGACAGCGTCCGCTCCGCGATCACCACAATGCCGACGACGAGCGCACCGCCCACCACAGCCGCCACGACGACCGGCCAGTCCGAACCGGGAGCAAGGACGTCGGCCTCGTCGGTCTGCCACGGCCACAGCGCGCGCAGCGACCCCAACATGAGCCCGGCCATCGCGATCAGAGTCGGCTTGCGAAAGCTCTCGAGCAGTCTGTCGAGCACCTTGACGAACAGCGAGATCCCCACCAGCGCACCGAGCGCGAACACTCCGAGGTAGGCGAGGTTCCGGTCGTCCACCGCACCGAGGGTTGGCGCGTAGAGCCCCATCGCCAACAGCAGGTATGAACCGGAGACGCCGGGCAGCACGAGGGCGCAGATCGCCACCGCGGCCGCGACGAACACCAGCAGGTAGGAGGGTTCGTCGATCGATCCACTCGGCAGGCCGGAGAGCACGAAGGCCAACACGGCCGCGAGGACAAAAACCAATCCTGACACCCAGCCGCGCCCACCCGGCGTGGCCCGCGCCATCCCCAGCGGAACGGCGATGCTGGCCGCGACCATGCCCAGGAACAGCCCGCGCGCGATCTCGGGACTACCTTCGACGAAGCCCTTGAGCACCCCGGCCAACGTGAAGACCATCACAAGCATGCCCAGCGCGATCGGCAGCAGCAGCCACCAGTCGACGTGACGGAACGCCGCACGGGTCCGGGCCCGCCGCTGGGGGCCGAGGGCGGCCGAGCGGAGGCCATCGACGACGTGCGCCCCCGAGTCCAGCAACCTGGGGTAGACGCCGGTTACCAACGCGACGGTGCCTCCCGAGACCCCCGGCACGAGTTCTGCCATGCCGATGAGGGCTCCTCGCACCACGTTGGCAACAGCCCCGACCGGTCCCGGTCGCTGCGGAACGGGCGAGCGGGGATCCAGGTCGGAATCATCGACGGGATCGTGATACGCCCGCTCGTGAGAGGTGGAGTCGGGGCGGGAGGGCTCGGCAGACATGACTCCACCTTCCCCGACGAACCACCCAACCGGCCATTCGTGGACCGCACCCGCGCCAGAACGACGCCCGACCCGGCGCCCGTCCGGTGACTAGAATCAACCAGCAGCGTCACGCGAGGCGACCCGCCTCACGTCGCGGCCGGCAGGAAAGGAGAGAGCGACATGCCCATGCACTATCCACCGCTCTCCGACGGCACCTACCGCTACGGCGACCCCCCTCGTCCCCTGCCCTCCCCTGTCCCAGGTCCAGACACGACGCCCGGTCCCCACCCTGCGCCGGGTCCGGATGGCGCTCCCGTTCCCGCTCTCGCCCCCGGCCAGTCCTCCGGCCCACCGCCTGAGCCGCCGCGCGAACAACCCCGCTCGCGCGGCACAATCGTGGCGGCGGCGATCGTGGCGGGGCTGGCAATCCCCGGTGTCGCTGTCCTCGGATTGGCCTTTTTAAGTCAATCCGGGCCCGACAGGGACTCGTCCGACCTGCTCGGGCCGTACCCGCAGGCCGGCCCGGCCCCCGGGCGTGAGTCTGGTCCCCTCGATGTACAGGGGACCTTCACCGTGGTCTCGTCCCCCGGGGAACCGGTCTCGGGCGATCTCACCGGCTGCGACATGCCGGGCTCCCTCGCCGACATCAGCGAGGGCACCGTCATCTCGCTCTACGAGGCGGACACCTCCCAGGTCACCAGCGATGAACTCGTCTACGACGGCGGCGACCTCGCCTCCTGCACGTTCACCTTCCGGTTCCCCGACGTCGCCCCCGGCAGCTCGATCTACATGATCGAACTACCCGGCCGCGGCCAACTCGGCTACACCGAGGCTGAACTCCGGGCGGGAGTCGAGATCACGCTCGGCAAGTAGTCTGACGCCGCGGCTAATGTGAGCATCGACTCAAGAAAAACACCGCCAGCACCACGACGAGACGGGAGGTGCACCACGTGGGCAACAGCCCGAAAACTGACCAATCGGACGATGCGTTCCGTGCATCCGACGTCGAACGCCTGGTGTCGGGGATAGACCTGGACCCCTTTCTCGGGCAGCCCGTCGCCCCACTGACCGAACCGCTCGACAGGCCTGTCGAGGTGAACGACCAGTCGCCGCCCCTGCTCACGCTGCGGGATCTGATCGTGGACGAACGATTCCCCGGCCTGTTCGCGCGCGCACTCCGCGCCGCACACCCGGATTTCCGCGAACTGTTCCCCCGCGACGCGACGCCGGTATTGACGAAGTTCGTCCGCGCCATGACGTGGGCGCTGGAGACCGCCGAGGCGTCCCACGGGGACAGGGCTCGAACCGACGAGGTGGTCGAGTTCGCACGGCACCTCGGCGCGGACCACCGCAAGCTCGAGCTGTCGCCCCACCATTACCTGCACTTCGGCGACGCCTTGGCGGACACGTTGCGCCACCTCGGTGGCCGGGGCTGGGACGACACGCTCGCCACCACCCTGACAACCGTGTACCGGGTGCTCTCCACAGCGCTGCAGGAAGGCGCGGACTCCGACGTCGGCCCGTCCCGGGTGGGCGCCACCGTCGTCGATGTCCTGCGGCCCACCCGCGACGTGGTGGTGGTGCGTCTCATCTGCGATTCGACGCTCGACTATCACCCGGGCCAGTACCTCAGCGCGCTGACGCCGTATGCGCCCGGAGTCTGGCGTCGGCTGAGCCCGTCGATGCCGTCGAACCCGGCCGGCCAGATCGAATTCCACGTGCGTGAGGTACCCGGCGGAACGCTGAGCGGCTCACTGGTGCGGGGAGTCGGGGTGGGCGACCGCTGGGTGCTCGCCCGGCCACTCGGTCTGCTCGAAGTCGATCGCTCCGAGCCGTTCCGCGACGTGCTGATGATCGGCGGTGGCACCGGGATCGCTCCGCTGCGCTGCCTGCTTCTGGACATGATGCGCCACGGCGCCAATCCACGCGTCCACCTGTTCTACGGAGCCCGCTACCCCGGCGATCTCTACGACCTGCCGACTCTCGTCGAGCTCGCCTCCACAGCACCCTGGCTGACCATCCAGCCCGTCTCCGAGGAGGACGAGGACCCCTGGTGGGCGGGTGCCCGCCAAGAGCTGCCCCGCACCCTGCACCGCCGACAGACGGGCACGCTCGTCGACGCGGTCACCCGCTGGGGATCGTGGGCCGACCGGCAGGTGCTCGTTGCCGGGTCGCCTGACATGCTGCGGGCCACTGTCCGCGGGATGGTCGCTGCCGGCACCCCGCGCGAGCACATCAGTTTCGATCGCCCCTGACCTCGTCCGAGTCCTCCTCGTCGACCTCGCTTGTCGAGGTGTCGGTCGATGTCGAGGTGGTGGTCCGGTCGGTGGTGGCCGTGTCCCGGGGAGGCGGGGCGGCTTCCGAGCTGGCGGTGCTGCTCCGCGTGGGGCTGGGGATGGGTGCCTCGCAGGGCTGGAACACCCGGCGGAAGCGGTCCGGGACGCCCAGTTCTTCCAGCTGTTCGCGGCACACGTCAGAGCCCGGATCAGCAAGGAACGCCCAGCTGTCGTCGCGCCACGTGTACAGGCCGGTCTCGCCGTCTTTGCCACTGACCAGCAGGAACTCCCTGTCACACTCACGCACGGTGGTGCCCTCGCCCAGTCGGTCGGTCACGAACCCCGGCGTGCATCGCTCGGCCGCACTCGGCGGCCGGGTCGTGGTGGCGGTGGGCGAGGTCGGCCGTGTGGAGCTGGAGGTCCGGGTGACCGTCGAGGGCGCGGTCGAGGTGGACGTAGCGGTCGACTCGGAGTCATCGCCGGTGACGTTGACCAACCAGATCAGCAGCCCCGCGACCAGTGCCACCGCGAGCACGATTGCGGCGATCATCCAGGGCGTCGAGCCCCCGCCGCCGTTGTCGTCCCAGCCGTCGTCGTCCCACCCTCCGCCACCGGGCGGGGGCATATCTCCCGGTGGTGGCACGTCGGGCGGTGGAGGCACGTCACCGGTCGGGATGGGCACGGTGGGGTCATCCGGGTATTCGGACCACGCCGTGCTCGGCGTTCCACCGGGGACGGGCGGGATGTGTGCGGTCGGCGGGGCCTGCTCGGTGGGGGGAAGCTGCTGCGTGGGCGGGTCCGCGTCGGAATCGCCCGGGCCGGTGGGCGGGAACTTCTCCGTGGGCGCGTCGTCGCCAGGGCGCGTACCGTCGGGCCCGGTCATCGACCGACCCCGGCGCCAGAGTTCTCCGTGACCCTTCCGTTGGCCAGCACCGGGATCACCTTACGGATGCTGGCGACCTCGTCGTCGTCGATATCCACCACCAGAAGTTCCGCGCCCGCGCCGGCTTCAGCCCGCACGGTCCCGTCGGGGCCCGCGAGGAGCGAATGGCCCACCCCGGTGGGGGCGCCGGGCTTGACCTCCACCCCCATCACCTCGGGGTCTGCCTGCCCCACGGCGAGCAGGAACGTGGTGGCGTCGAGGGCTCGGGCCCTGGCGAGCAGGCGCCACTGGTCGACTTTGCCCGGCCCCTGCCCCCAGGCCGCGCTGCACAGCGTGATGCGTGCACCGTCGGCGGCGAGCTGCCGGAACTGGCCGGGGAAGCGGATGTCGTAGCAGACGCTCAGCCCGATCCCCACTCCGTCGACGGTCACCACGCGGGTGACGTCTCCGGGCTCGACGTTGTCGGACTCGGCGTACCCGAACGCGTCGAACAGGTGAATCTTGTCGTAACCCAGGTGCAGGTCCTCGCCGGCGCCACCATCGGCGCGGCCTGCCGGCCCCGTGACCAGAAGCGTGTTTCGGACGCGGCCGCCCTCACCGGGCGTGAACATCCCCACCACCACCACGATCCCCTGCTCCCGGGCGATCTCGGCGACGGCGCTCGCCCACGGGCCGTCCAGCGGCTCGGCGATCTCGTCCAGGCGTCCGGCACCGAACGCGCGCATGGTGGCCTCGGGCAGCACCACCATCCGGGCGCCCCGCGCGGCGGCCTCGGTCACCGATTCGCGAACCAAACGCAGGTTGTCCTGCGGGTCGCGTCCGGTAAGGATCTGGGCGGCGGCGATGCGCACGGAGGACCTCCTCGTCGGCGTGCTCGGGCTGCGTTCGACGTTACCCGTCCGTGCGGGAGCCGACAGACGCGCCGACGAGCCGCCGCACCACCCGGGTCCCGCGCTCCCACAGCAGCCACGCAGCCACCCCCACGGCCAGCGAGGCGGCCAGCGAGAGCCACTCGTAGCCTGCATCGCGGATTGGCGGGTAGACCAGGAAATGCGTCAGGTAGATGAACAGGGACGCCGCTGCGAGCGGGGTGACCAGCCGGACCACCGGCCTCGGCAGCCGGACCGCCGGAACCCAGATCAGCGCCACGATGCCCGCCACGATCAGCAGCTCTCGCGACGGGTGCCCAAACATCCCGGGCACGCACGCCAGGGCGACGGCGGTGCAGGCCAGTCGGGGCCACAGGCCGAGACGACGGCTGATGCCCTCCGTACCGGTGCCCGTCTGTTCCGCGCGCGCGATCGCCCAACCCAGGCCGAACAGCCACAACACGGCGGGCGCCGAGTACCAGACCAGCGGCCCGCCGCCGAGGTCGATCACGCCGAACCGCACGACCAGGCCCGCCGCCACCAGTAGGGCGGGCAGGGCGAACGGCCAGCGCCGGTCCAGCCGGGTCACCGCCGGGATCGCCATGAGCGCGGCCACGCCCAGCAAGAGGTAGACCACCGCCTCGATGAACCACATCTGCCACGGGTTCCACCAGCGGTCGTCCGACCACGAGTGCGGGCCGAAAAAGTGTGTGGCCAGCAGCGGCGAGTACCAGTGATATCGGCTGGTCAGCGGTGTAACCAGCAGCAACCACACGATCGCCGGCAGGGCGATCCGGCTCGCGGTGACCAGGACGCCGCGCGCCCGCTCCCGGGTGTAGTGCGAGTGGAGACGGAACCGGGCCAGGGAGTATCCGGTGAGCGCGACCAGCACGTGGGCACCACCGTAGACCGCGAAGGCGCGGGTGTGACCGCCGACGATGGTGAGGATGAACACCGCGCGCAGCACCACCGAGGTGTCGATGCGGGTCCACGCGCGCCACGGCGTCCAGCGCGAGACCGGGGCGGGCGGCGGCCCGGCAGCCAGCGCGTCCAGCTCGCCGATCGGGCGGAGGTGCCAGTCGCGCGGCAGGTCAGGGACGCGTTCCTCGAGGCGGGTGGAGAGCACGACGTAGGTCAGGGAGTCGCCGCCGAGGTCGACGAATGTGGCTTCCGGCGGGCACGAGTCCAAGCCGAGCTCGCGGGCGACGAGCGCGCTGGGGGCGCCGTCCCCTGGTCCGGTTCCGGGGCCGTGGGTGCGGTCGCGATCCGCGACGAGTGTGCGGAGCGCGGCCTGGTCGATCTTGCCGGCGGAGGTGCGTGGGGGTTCGACGACGACGAGGACCTCCACCGCCGACGTCGGCAGTCCCGAGGCAGACGCGGCAGCGGCCACCAACTCCGGCGACTGCGCCCGCGCCACCACCACGAGCCGGGCCGGCTCCCCGACGCACCAGGCGTCGAACCCGCCGTCCGCCAAAACGGATTCCACCCGGCCGAGGTCGATCCGGTGGCCGAAGATCTTGGCCTCGCGACCCATGCGGCCCACGATCTCCACGAGTCCGTCATCGGCGATACGGGCGAGGTCGCCGGTCCGCAGTTCCGCCAGCTCGGAGCCTCGTGCGAGGTCGGCCGAGGTTCGGGCGTACCCCATCATGACGTTGGGGCCGGCGTAGACCAGCTCGCCGGGCTCCCCCGGTGCGGCTCCGGCGGGAGTGTCCACGCGAAACGAGCCGCCGGGGATCGCGATGCCGATCGCCTCGGCACGGCTGCGCGCCAGGTGCGGCGGCAGATAGCCCATGCGGGCCGTGGCCTCGGTCTGGCCGTACATCACCACGAGTTCGGCACCCCGCGATTCCAGGTGATGAGCCACCCGACGGACCGAGTCCGGGGCGAGCCGGCCACCTGCCTGGGTGAGGTACCGCAGGCGGGTGAGCCGGTCGAGCACGTGCAGGCCCGCGCGTTCGATGAGTTCGACGGTGTGCGGGACGGCCGCGAAGGTGGTGACCTCGTGGCGGGCCGCCCGGTCCCAGAATTCCGGCGTGGAGACCGAATCGGTGTTGAGCACGAGGGATGCGCCCCGGAGCAGATGGCTGTGGATCACCGACAGCCCGTAGCAGTAGTGCGGCGGGAGCGTGGTGATGGCGCGGTCCCGGTCGCGGATGCGCAGGTACTCGGCGATCGAGCGGGCGTTGGCCAGCACCGCCTCACGGGACTGTCGGACGAGTTTGGGGGCGCCGGTGGAGCCGGAGGTGCTCAGTAGTAGCGAGAGGTCCCGGTGCAGGTCGTGCCGTGGCGCCGCGTGGTGGGCCGCATCCGGGATCGCGCGACCGTCGCCTGCGATCACATCGGGGGTCCACGCGCTGACCAGCGCATCGGTGGCCGGACTGTCCGGGGGCAGCAGCAGGACGGCGTGGCCGGCCTCGTGGGCGGCCAGGTAGTCCACCAGGAAGTCGATCGTGTTGTGGGCGAGCATGCCGACCATCCGACGTCCGGTGACCGTGCTCGGGTAGTCGCGACTGCGAACGTCGACCATGTCCGCGAGATCGGCGTACGAGTACTCCGCGTCATCCGTCACCACGGCCACCGCGCTGCCGCGATCGGTGAACGCGGAGGCCAGGCCGAGCGACATCGGTGCCCGGGACCCCAGTGCCTGATGCGAATATGTGGCCGTCACACGGACACTGTATTAGGCAATCCTACCCTTAGAGAAATCGAAGAGGAATCAATGTGCTGTCAGCGACCGCGCAGCCGGGCGTCGCCGACCAGGGATATGCCCACCTCGTCGTCGACCTCCGGCGCGTTCTGCGGTCGGCATCGGGCCACCATCATCCCCGCGCCGTAGACGTCGATCTCGCATCGCACGGCCGGGCCGAAGAACCGGGTGTCACGGACAACCCCGCGGGCGGCGCCGTCTTCCGGCGCGCTCAGCTCCAACTGTTCGGTACGGAGGGTGAGCGCCACGGGCCCATCCCCCGCATCGACCCTGACCGGCCCCAGCACGGTCTCGGCCACACCGTCGCGCACCTGCCCGGACAGGTTCACCACCTCCCCGAAGAACTCGGCGGTGGTGTCGTCGGCGGGGTGCAGGTACACGTCCCGCGGTCGGCCCACCTGCACGAAGGCTCCCTCCCGCATCACCGCCACGCGATCGGCGAACGAGAGCGCCTCCTCCTGGTCGTGGGTCACCAGCAGGGCCGTCACCCCGCCCGTGCGCAGGATATCGGCCACCGCCGAGCGAATCTCGGAACGCAGCCCGGCGTCGAGTGCGGAGAACGCCTCATCCAGCAGCACGACATGCGGCGACTGGGCCAAGGACCGCGCCACCGCCACCCGCTGCTGCTGCCCGCCGGAGAGCTGGTCGGGGCGGCGCCGCGCCATATCGGGGTCGAGGGCGACCCGCTCGAGCAGGCTGGCGATCCTGTCCCGGGTCCGATCCCGCCGCGCCAACCCGAAGCCGACGTTCGCACCCACGCTCAGGTGCGGGAACAGCGCGCCGTCCTGCGGGACGTACCCGATCCGCCGCCGGTGCGCCGGAACCCCGCGTGGCCCGGTGAGCTCACGACCTCCCAGGCTGACGGAGCCCGAGTCGGGCTGTTCAAAGCCTGCGATCACCCTGAGCAGCGTCGTCTTACCGCAGCCGGACGGGCCCACCACCGCCACCGAGCCACCCGAGGGGACGTCCAGGTCGATCCCGCTCAGGACCTCGCGCCCGCCAAACGACTTGGTCAGGTCGCGTACGGCGAGGTGCCCCTGCCCGACTTCGTCTCGGCGCGCATTCACCGCCCACCCACCGTGGTCTGGCGCAGCAACAGATAGGTCATGGGTGCGGACATCACGATCAAGATCATCGCGAAGGGCGCTGCGGCCGCATAATCCAGGTCCAGTCCCAGAGCCCAGAATCGGGTCGCGAGGGTGCTGGTGCCGGCCGGTGAGAGCAGCAGCGTAGCGGTGAGTTCGTTGATCACCGCCAGGAATACCAGCGCAAACGAGACGAGCATCGACGGCGCCATGCGTCGTACAGTCACCGTGAGGACCGCGCGCCACGGCGGGCAGCCGAGCGATCGGGCCGCCTCTTCGAGGCTCTCCGGAGCCTGAGCCAGGCCGGCGCGCAGGGTCACCACGGCGCGCGGGAGGAATAGCAGGACGTACGCGGCCAGGACCAGCACCACGGTCTGGTAGATCTGCGGCAGCATCCGCACAGACACCGTGGTCAGGGCCAGCGCCACAACGATGCCCGGGACCGAGCTGGCCACATAGTTGCCGGCCTCGGCCAGCCTGGCAGTGGGCCCGGGGTAGCGGATGGTCAGCCACGCCACCGGCAGCGCCAGCAGCACGGCGCCGGCGGCGCCGTAGAACCCGTAGCCCACCGACTGTCCGAACGCCTCCGCCAGGTCCGGATTCGCCCACACCTCGACCCCGCCCACGACGAGCCACCTGCTCACCACAAACACGGGCACGCCCAGGGAGATCACCACAACCGCGAGCGCGCCGAGCAGCGCGACCGGCGTCCATCGCCCAAGACGCACCGGAGTGGTGCGACGCGCGGTGCCCGAACCGAGTCGGGCATACCGGGCACGCCCGCGGGCCCCGGCCTCCATCACCAGCAGAACAAGGCACACCAGTACCAGGACCCCGGCGAGCACGCCACCCGATGCGGAGGCGAAGGACGACTGATACTGGTCCACGATCGCCGTGGTGAACGTGTCGAAGCGGATCATGGAGAACGCGCCGTACTCGGCCAGCAGGTGCAACGCCACGAGCAGCGCCCCGCCCAGAACGGCGAGCCGCAGTTGCGGGACCAGCACCCTGAACACGATCGACGCCCCCGACAGACCGAGGGACCGGGCCACCTCCTCCTCGGCGGGGTCGATCCACCGCAGCGTCGCCGCCGCCGGCAGATAGACGAGTGGGAAATACGCCGACACGGCGATGAGCACGCCACCGGACAGTCCGCCGATCGACGGATCGATTCCCAGCCAGGCGTAACTGATGACGAACGCCGGCACCGCGAGCGGCGCCGCGAAGAGCACTCCCCAGATCCGGCGGCCGGGCAGCGTGGTCCTTTCAACCAGCCAGGCCGCGGCCACGCCCAGCACCACGGTGAGCGGGACGGTCACCGCCACTAGGGCGAGTGTGGAACCGAGCAGCCGCAAGACGCGCTCACGCAGCACCAGTTCGGCGGCCTGTGCCGGTCCGATGTCCGCGGCGAGCCAGACGATGTAGCCCACCGGCACCAGAAACAGGACCGTGAGCGCCGCGACGATCACCGACAGCGCGATCGGGGGGCGGCGTACCTGATCTCGCGTCACGGGGCGCACAGTCCGCTCTGATGGCCCGGCCTGCAGGTCAGGGCCGGGCGGTGCGGTGGGCCGTGGTGGCGCGACGATCGCCATCAGCTCAGGCCAGTCCGAGCGAGATCATCAGGTCGGTCACCTCCGGGCCGTTCAGGCCCGACGGGTCGACGGCCGGGGCGTTGAGCTCCGCGAGTGGGACCAGCTCTGGGTTCGCCTCCACACCGGATGCGACGGGGTACTCGAAGGATGAGTCCCGCAGGATCTCCTGGCCCTTCTTCGAGGTGATGAAGGCCAAGAAGCGCTGCGCGTCCTCGGCGTGCGGGGCGTCGGCGAGGACGCCCCCGCCCGAGAGAGAGACAAACGACTCCGGCCCGCCGTTGCGGAAGTAGTGCTGGACCACGTTCTGCGAGGACTCCCCGGTCCCGGCTTGGTCACCAAAGTAGTAGTAGTGGTAGATCACCCCACCGTCGAGTTCACCCGAGTTGACGGCGGCGAGGATCGGCTTGTTGCCCTTGTAGGTGGCGGTTTTACCGTCGGGACCTCTCAGCGACTCGAGCCAGGTCCGGGTGGCATCCTCGCCCGCGAGATCGAGTGAGGCGGAGACGATGGCCTGGAAGTCCGCCCCTGCCGGCGCGGCACCCCACTTGCCCTTCCACCGCGGACTCGCCAGGTCGGCGAAGGACCTCGGGAGTTCGTCCTCGGCGACCGCGTCCTGGTTGTAGACGAAAACCGTGGAGCGGGCAGCGATGCCGACCCAGTCGCCGCTGGACGGCCGGTACTCCTCAGGCACCTGCGTCAGCGTCTCCTCGGACACGGGCGCCAGGAGTCCCTCACGGGCCACCATGGAGATAGCCGGGGAGTTCTCCGTCAGGTAGAGGTCCGCCCCGGAGGCATCTCCCTCCGCGACGAGCTGGTTGCCCAGGTCAAAGTCGCTACCGTTGCGCAATTCCACATCGATCCCGGTCTCCGCGGTGAACTCTTCGGCCCATTCGCGGGTCAGGGATTCGTGCTGGGCGTTGTAGACGACCAACGCGTCGCTGCTACCTCCGGACAGCCCGCATGCAGTCAGCGAGGCCGCCAGGACGGCGGTGAGAGCGACGGCGAGGCCGCGAGTTCGATGGGTCACTACAGACTCCGATGATTGCCTTATCGGGAACACCCGAAATCTACCATTGGCAAGCCTTACCTCAGTCTTCGCGGCGCTCACGTTCGTGACGAGGCCGCCACACCACGACCGACGTGGAGCGCGGTACGTGGACCAACTCACCGGCCCGACCCGCCGTTCCGGTACGGCGGCGGAGCGCGGCCACCTCGTCGACCAGTTCGGACACGCGACTGCGAAGTGCATCGACCTGGTTGGTCAACTCGATGATCCGCTTGATCCCGGCGAGGTTGACGCCCTCTTCCTGGCTCAGGCGCTGAACCTCCCGCAACAGTGCGACATCGCGCAGTGAGTAGCGTCGGCCGCCACCGCTGGTGCGTTCGGGGATGACGATCCCCAGTCGATCGTAGGTACGTAGGGTTTGCGCGTGCAGGCCGGACAATTCCGCGGCGACGGAGATCACCAGGACGCTGTCGTCCGGCCCCAGCTCCCCGACGTCCCGCCGGGGGCTCATGCCGACCCGGCCCAACCCGACCGTGGATCGAAGCCCGCGGCGCGGAGCGCGGCGTCGTAGGCGGCTAGTTCCGCCTCCGCGGTCCCGGCAGGGGGAGTAGCCACCCGGAGCGTGACCTTGAGATCGCCGGTCCCGGACTTGCGGGCGATGCCGCGACCACGGACGCGGAGGATCTGACCGTCCCGCGACCCGGACGGGATCTTGACGGTGACCCGGCCGGACAGCGTGGGCACCGACACCTGGGCACCCCGCACGAGTTCGGGATAGGACACCGGCAGGTCGACGAGCAGGTCCGCCCCGTCGCGGTCGAACACCGCGTCCTTCTGAACGGTGACCGTCACGTACAGGTCGCCCGAAGGCGCGCCCCGGAACCCCGCCTCGCCCTGGCCGGACAGACGAATTCGCTGACCGTTCTGAACTCCCGCGGGGACCTTGACGTTGATGGTGCGGGTGCGGTCGGTGACGCCACTGCCTGCACAATCGACACACGGGTCGTCGATCTTCGATCCGGTGCCGCCACAGTCAGCGCACGGTTCGGCGAACCCGAACGCGCCCTGGTTGCGTTGCGTGACGCCGGCACCGTGACAGGTGCCGCACACCTTCGGACTGGTGCCGGGCCTGGCGCCACTGCCGTGACAGGTCAGGCACGGCGAGGCCGAAGAGAGCTTGATCTGAACGGTTTCGCCCAGGGCGGCCTCGCGGAACGACAGTGTCAGTGCGGTCTCGACGTCCTGTCCGCCACGCGTCCGCTGGGCCCGCCCGCGGCCCGCACCTGCACCGGCGCCGCCGCGGCTCTGGTTGAACAGTCCACCGAACAGGTCGGAGAACCCTCCGGCACCGCCGGCACCACCAGCACCGCCGGGGCCGCCGTTGAAGAGGTCGCCGAGGTCGAAGTCGCCGCCGGTGCTTGTGTAGCCACCGCCGCCGCCACCGCCCGGACTGAAGCCACCGAAGCCGCCGGAGGAGACCTGCGCCCGGAACGCATCGTATTCTTTGCGTTTGGCTTGGTCGCCCACGACGTCGTTGGCCTCGCTGATCCGCTTGAACTTCTCCTCGGCGGCGGTATTTCCCGGATTGGAGTCCGGGTGGTTCTCGCGGGCGAGCTTGCGGTACGCCTTGCGGATTTCGTCCTGCGTTGCGGACTTGGAGACGCCCAGTTCGGCGTAGTAGTCCTTCTCGACCCATTCGCGCTGACTCACCAGACGCCTCCTTTCCTGAGGTTCTCTACTGGATTCTTCTTCTCTACGGGTTACTTCTCTACGCGTTTCTCTCGCACGCGCCATTCAGGTCTAGAGCAGTGTGCAGGTGCGCTCCGGCGGAAGACGGGACGCACCTGCACACCGGTGGGGACTCAGCGAACGACGACCATGGCCGTTCGCAGGATCCGGTCGCCGTGGCGGTAGCCCTTACGCAGGACCGTGCCCAGGACCGGTTCGGACCCCTCAGACTCGTCCTGCACGGCCTCGTGGAGGGATGGGTCGAACGGGTCTCCCTCCTCGCCGAAGGCATCGACCTTCTGCGAGGCGAGGAGCGCGCGGACCTTGTCGGAGAAGACCTTCAGCGGCCCATCCTCAAGGTCCCCGTGCTCTCGTGCCCGCTCGAGGTCGTCGACCAGCGGGATCAGCTCGGACAGGACCGAGCCCTTGGCCGAGTCGATCATCGCTTGTCGGTCGCGCTCGACACGACGGCGGTAGTTGGCGAACTCCGCCGATACCCGCTGCAGGTCCGCGGTGCGCTCATCGAGCTGGGCCTGCAGCCCGGCGGTCGCATCGGCGCCCCGCCCCTCGTCCGTCGACGCGTCGGCATCGGCGTCGGGGTCCTCGACGAGCTCGCCCTCGACCTCGGCCTGCTCGTCCGCGACCTGAGCCGCGGCCACGTCCTCGGCGTCACCGCCTGCCCAGGCGGCCTTGTCCGCCTCGGGCCCGTCCGCATGTGGTGTGGTCACTCGAACTCACCTCGAAGTGTCTCATCATCAGCCGCACTCTCGATCTCACTGGTCGAGACGTCGGACTCGCCTTCGGCCACGATCTCGGCCTCGGGGGCCACCGGGGTGTCCTGGACGAACTTCTCGTCCACGGACTCCTCATCGGTGGCCTCGGGGGCGCCGGGATCGGGCGTGCCTTCGGGCCGGGTCACTTGGAACCACCCTCGGACTCGTCCTCGTCCACGACCTCGGCGTCGACCACGTCGTCGTCATCCGAGCCCGCGGACGCGCCCTCACCGGCTTCTGCACCCTCGGCCGCTGAGGCCTCGTAGATGGCCTGGCCGACGGCCTGGGCCTCGGTGTTGACCTTTTCCACGGCCGCCTTGATGGCCTCGACGTCCGAACCCTCGAGCGCGGTCTTGGCCTCGGCGATAGCGGCCTCGATGGACTCGAAGCGGTCCGCGGAAACCTTGCCGCCGTCCTTGTTCTCCGAGACGAACTTCTCCGTCTGGTAGATCGTGGACTCAGCCTGGTTGCGGGCGTCCGCCTCCTCGCGACGCTTCGCGTCCTCGGCGGCGTGATCCTCCGCGTCCTTGATCATCTGGTCGATCTCTTCCTTGGACAGACCGGAGCCGTCCTGGATGACGATCGTGTTCTCCTTGCCGGTGCCCTTATCCTTGGCCGTCACGTGCACGATGCCGTTGGCGTCGATGTCAAAGGTGACCTCGACCTGCGGCACGCCGCGCGGTGCCGGCGCGATTCCGGCCAGCTCGAACGAGCCGAGCAGCTTGTTCTGCGCAGCCATCTCGCGCTCACCCTGGAAGACCTGGATCTGAACGGACGGCTGGTTGTCGTCCGCCGTGGTGAAGGTCTCGGACCGCTTGGTCGGGATGGTGGTGTTGCGCTCGATGAGCTTGGTCATGACGCCACCCTTGGTCTCGATGCCCAGCGACAGCGGGGTCACGTCGAGCAGGAGAACGTCCTTGACCTCGCCGCGGAGCACGCCGGCCTGCAGCGCGGCACCCACGGCCACGACCTCGTCCGGGTTGACGCCCTTGTTGGGCTCCTTGCCGCCGGTGAGCTCCTTGACCAGGTCGCTCACGGCGGGCATACGGGTGGAACCGCCCACCAGGACCACGTGATCGATGGTCGACACGGAGATCCCGGCATCCTTGATGACTGCCTGGAACGGCTTACGACAGCGGTCGAGCAGGTCCTGGGTGATCTTCTGGAACTCAGCGCGGGTCAGCGTCTCGTCCAGGAAAAGCGGGTTCTTCTCCGCGTCAACCGTGATGTACGGGAGGTTGATCGAGGTGGACTGTCCACTCGACAGTTCGATCTTGGCCTTCTCGGCGGCCTCCCGCAGACGCTGCAGGGCCATCTTGTCCTTGGTGAGGTCGATGCCGTTCTGCGCCTTGAACTTCTCCACCAGCCAGTCGACGACACGCTGGTCCCAGTCGTCGCCGCCGAGGTGGTTGTCGCCGGAGGTCGCGCGGACCTCGACGACACCGTCGCCGATGTCGAGCAGGGAGACGTCGAACGTTCCGCCTCCGAGGTCAAAGACGAGGATGGTCTGCTCCTGCTCACCCTTGTCGAGCCCGTAGGCCAGCGCGGCGGCCGTGGGCTCGTTGACGATGCGGAGCACATTGAGTCCGGCGATCTGGCCAGCGTCCTTGGTGGCCTGGCGCTGCGCGTCGTTGAAGTAGGCCGGAACGGTGATCACGGCGTCGGTGACGTCCTCACCGAGGTAGGACTCGGCGTCACGCTTGAGCTTCTGCAGCGTACGGGCGCTGATCTCCTGCGGCGTGTACGTCTTGTCGTCGATCGAATCCGACTTCCAGTCGGTGCCGATGTGGCGCTTGACCGAGCGGAGGGTGCGGTCGACGTTGGTGACCGCCTGGTTCTTGGCGGGCTGGCCGACGAGGACCTCGCCGTTCTTGGCGAACGCGACCACCGACGGGGTGGTGCGAGCGCCCTCGGCATTAGCGATGACGTTGGCCTCGCCGCCCTCGAGCACGGCGACGGCCGAGTTGGTGGTGCCCAGGTCGATACCTACTGCACGTCCCATGGTGATCTCCTTCTCTTTCGACAAATTCTGACTCGTGTTTAGCGGGCCCGGCTCAAGGACCGGATTGAGACCCTAGGATGCCTCCGTGGAGGTTGCCGGGTCAACCCTACTTGAGTCTGATCCACTGAAGTCTGACACTCCCTACAACCGCGTGGTGGCGGAATCCATTCCGGGGGTGACCGGACTCACACTGAAACTTGAGCAGGCCCAGCTCAACAAAAAGAGCGTCCCGCACACATCGCCCGAAGACGGAGTGTGCGGAACGCTCTTTATCGATGCGGCGGCGCCGCGGGACCAACTCAGATGACGCCCTGGGCCAGCATCGCGTCGGCCACCCGACGGAACGCGGCGATGTTGGCTCCGGCGACCAGGTCACCAGGCGCACCGTACTCCTCGGCGGTCGCGGCGGCCGTGGCGTGGATATTGGTCATGATGCGATCGAGCTCGGAGTCCACGCGCTCGAAGTCCCACAGCAGACGTCCGGCGTTCTGACGCATCTCCAGACCGCTGGTCGCCACACCGCCGGCGTTGGCGGCCTTGGCGGGGCCGAACAGGATGCCCCGCTCGTGGATCACCTGGACGGCCTCCTCGGTGCACGGCATATTGGCGCCCTCGGCGATCACCCGGCAGCCGTTGTCCGCCAGCAGTCGCGCGGCGTCGCCGTCGAGCTCGTTCTGCGTGGCGCAGGGAAGCGCGATGTCGCACTCGAGCTCCCACACCGAACGGCCCTCGACATACGTGCAATTTCCGCGCTCCTCGGCGTACGCCGTGAGCCGCTCACGGCGAACGTCCTTGATGTCCGACAGCAGGTCCAGGTCGAGCCCGTCCTCATCGATGACGTAGCCCTGACTGTCTGAGCAGGCCACGACGGTGGCGCCGAGCTGGGCGGCCTTCTTCGCGGCGTACAGTGCCACGTTTCCCGATCCGGACACCACGACCCGGGAACCCTCAAGCTGGTATTCGGTGTCGCGGAGCATCTCGCGCACGAAGTAGACGAGCCCGTAGCCGGTGGCCTCGGTACGCGCCCACGAGCCGCCGTAACCGACACCCTTGCCGGTGATGACGCCGGCCTCGTTGCGGCCTGTCACCTTCCGGTACTGGCCGTACAGGTAGCCGATCTCGCGGCCACCCACACCGATATCACCGGCGGGGACGTCGAGATCCTCGCCGATGTGGTGAGCGAGCTCCGCCATGAACGACTGACAGAAGCGCATGACCTCGGCGTCACTTCTACCGTGAGGGTCGAAATCGGAGCCACCCTTGCCGCCGCCCAGTCCGAGTCCGGTGAGGGCATTTTTGAAGACCTGCTCGAAGCCCAGGAACTTCAGGGTGTCCTCGTCCACGGACTTGTGGAAGCGCAGGCCGCCCTTGTACGGGCCGAGGTCGGAGCTGAACTGCACCCGGAAGCCGCGCTGGACCTGGACGACACCGGCGTCGTCGACCCATGGCACACGGAAGGAGATCACGCGCTCGGGCTCGATGATCCGCTTGAGGATCCCGCCCTCGACATACTCGGGGTGCTGGTGGATGACGGGCTCAAGGGACTCGAGAACCTCGTGGACGGCCTGCCGGAAGAGAACCTGTCCGGGATTGCGTCGCACCACGGTGTCGAGAGCGTCGTGAAGTGCGGCGTCTGCGTCGGACATGGGACCTCCGGTCGATAAGTCTTGGTGAAGACACCTGCGTGAAGTGATTGGTGAAGACGCGTGCGTCCTTGCCGAAGAGGGAGCCTAGCGGTATTGGTGCCGAATCTCCGACTCAGCCCGTGACCGGCGAGACTGAAAAACACGGAAGAAACTGTTCATAGATGTGGAGCGCACCTTAGGATCACACGTGGCTGACTCGGCTGAACGGCACTAATGAGCGAATAGGAAAACTTCATGCGACCTCTCCCGCGACCTCGCCAGTGGAGTATCGGCGCCCTACTCGCTGTGGCCGTTGTCACGGTGCCCGTCGCCGCCCAGGCCCAACCCGACGACGGCACCCGGGCTGGCGCCGGCACCAGCGCGACGAGCGCCATCGAACACCATTCACTCGAGGATGCCCTCGCGGAGGTCGGGACCACCCGTGCAGAGTTCAGTTCGGAGTCCTCGCTGGCGGACTTACTTGCCGCCGCCTCGGCCGAGTACACCGCCAGTTTCCCGTCGTCCTTCGCCGGCGTTCAGATCGTCGGGGACTCCGGGCAGATCGCGGTGGTGCACGGTGCAGACGGCTCGGACCTGCTGATCAACGACGCCCTCGCACGAGGTTTCACCGTCTCCTACGCCCCAGCACCGGCGCGTGAGCTCGACGAGACCGCGGATCGACTCCAGAATTGGGCGGACTCCCTACCCCCGGCACAACGGGACCGGATCGCGACGATTGATGTGGATCCGTCCACCGGTGAGGTCACGATGGTCACCGGCGAATCCGGATCCGCTCCTCCTCCGCCTGCCGAACTCGGGGTCAGCGTGCGTCCCGGCGGGTTCCGCCCGGCACAGGGCTCCGTCGGATCCTCGACAGCCCCGCCGGATGCCTCGCCCGGCACCGGGAATCCCGTCGACCCGCTCCCGTCCACGCTGCCGCCGGATTCCATGGTCGGTGGATCCCCCATCTACGTCACGTCCCCCTCCGGCGACGCGTCCAACATCTGCTCCCTCGGCTTCAATGGGATCCGGAACAACAAGGTGGTCAACATCACCGTGGCCCACTGCAGCACCTTCGCCGATCCCGCGACATCCAAATCCGTTTTCTCCCCCGGCACGATCTCAGAACAGACTCTCGACCGGACTCAGCTCGGCAGTTTCACCAACGAGGAAGCCGACACGATCCTCGACGCCGCCCTCGTCACCATCGACTCCGAGGACCAGTCGCGCTTCCGTAACTCACACGTACGCTCACGGGGCGCTCAACCTCTCGCACTCTCGGACAGCCAGTCGCCCGTCAAGGGGCAGACCCTGTGCAAGTTCGGTCAGACCACCGGCTACACCTGCGGGAAGGTCACCGGCGTCGGCTCCGCCTCGACATCTGACCACCGAGGAGTGGAGATCAATTTGTGTGTGATCGCGGGAGACAGTGGCGGGGTGGTGTTCTCCGCTACCGGCGCCGTGGCGGTCACGAGCCTGTCCAATGCCTTCAACGCCGCCGGAGCGCCCTACAGCAGCTGCGACGAGGCCGACCGCGACCTCAGACTCCACCACGGCACGGTCCCCATGATGGTCGGTGTGACCGTCAAGTCGATCGAGTCGCGTTTCCCGGGGTTACAGATCGGTGCGCTATGACCGAGAAACCCCAACAATCACATTAATCACACGTGTCACACTGGACTCGTTAATCACATCTCCGTAATCTGGGCCGCAACTGGTCGACTTGCCGTCGTCCACCCGTGCATCACGGAAGGCCAACATGCGCACCTCACCCACACTCGTCGCCCTCGCCGCTGCCGCGGCGCTGGTCGTCTCCGCAGCACCAGCGGGCGCGATCCCCTCTCACACGACCCCCGCCCCGGTCCCCGCCGCCGAACAGACGCTTCCGGCACTCACCGACGCGTTCGGCCCCCAACTCACGAGCCTGGTCGATGCGCTCAAGCGCGACCTCGGGCTCACGCCGGAGCAGTTCCTCGACCAGGCAGGTGTCGGCGAGCGGCTTTCCGAGGCCCGCCCCAAGTGGGAGCAGCAGTTCCGCGAGGCGTTCGGCGGGGTCTGGCTCGACGAGGCGGGAACCGGCCTCGTCGGCGTGGTCAACGGGCCGAACGGAGAGGGACTGCGCGAGGAAGCAACCCGGGCCGGGTTCACCGTCCGAGACGTCGCCATGACAACGAGTGAGCTGAACGCTCGAGAGCGCCAGGTCGTCAAGGTCGTCGAGGGCTTCCCCGAAGACCTGCAAAAACTCGTCACCGACGTCCGCGTCGATCCCACCCGCAACGCGGTCGTGGTGACCACCCGGGGCGGCGAAGCAGCAAAGTTGGGCAACCTCGATGCCCGCCTGCGCGACCTCGCCGAGATCGACATGATCGAGGCTCCCGACCCCGCCACCGACACCGCGCCCTTCGGCAGCGAGGGAGGCGCGACCGGATCCGACGGCGGACCGACCATGGACGGGCTCGAACCCGCCACCGCCCGTGAAGTGCCGGAGACCGCCGGCGACCCCGGATCACTGGGCAGCCTGAGCCTGCTCAACGACGCCGGCGTGATCCCCGAGGGACCGCTGCGCACGGTCGTCGATCTCCTGTCGGGCCTCACCCCCGGCACCGGATCGATCATCGACGGCATGAGCCAGGCCATGCCCAACCCGATCACCCCGACCCCCGCCGGCCAGGTCAAGGCGGCCGAGACCGCGCCCTCCGGCCCGGTTGTGGGAGGCACCGCCTACCAGGTCGCCGTCCCCGGAGGGATCCTCGAATGCTCCACCGGGTTCAACGGTGAGCTCGACGGCAAGCCCGTCGTCATCACCGCCGCCCATTGCGCCGGGGAGGACGGGACGCGCGCGGCGTTCGCCGACGGCCAGGAGTTCGGGACCATGAGCGACACCAAGCGCGAAGGTATCGACACCTCCCTCATCGCGGTCGACACCGAGTTCGCCGACCGCTTCCAGACCAACCTCGTGGGCAGCAGCGAGGGCAACACCCAGGAGATCATCGGCACCGCCGACCCGGTCGTGGGACAGAAGGCCTGCAAGACCGGCTTCCGCACCGGCTTCTCCTGCGGCACGATCTCGCAGGTCGGCACATCCATCGACGTGTCGGGCTCGCGGGTGATCGACAACGCCTTCACCGTCGACCTGTGCGCGCTCCCGGGCGACAGCGGCGGCGTCGTGTTCTCCGGCGATCGCGCGCTCGGAATTTCGAGCGCATCCAACGTCGCCGACACCGGGACCTGCGCCAATGCCGACACCGTCTCCCGCGCAGCCGGCATCACCCCGCGCCTGTCGGCGGTCCCGATCTCCGACGTGTTGGCCGCCCACCCCGGCCTGTCACTGCGCGACAACTGAAACCCTCATGACACGCAGGCCCCGCCGGCGAGTCGAGTCCGCTCCAGTAAGGGCAGCCTCAACTCGTCCGACGGGGCCTTCGTGACATACCTTTGACCTCGACACAGTCGACGGGCGCCACGCTGGTCCAGTAGCGCCCGTGCGTCGATAAGTGCGACGAAAGGCCGCGAACCATGTCAGGCGTGACCATCACCCTCGGGACGATAGGCGTCCTGCTCAGCCTCTTCTGCTGGGCCTCCTTCATAGGCGGAGTCTCCCGGATGGTGCGGAGCATCATGCTCGGCCAGAAGGACGGCTTCAATCGATTCGGGCCGGTGTTCTCCCGGCTCAAGAACGTCGTCGTCGAAGTGGGTATCCACACCCGGATGGCTCGCAAACGCTCGGTCGGGTTCTTCCACTGGTTTGTCATGGTGGGCTTCCTTTTGGGCTTCATCGTCTGGTTTGAGGCCTACATCCAGACGTTCAACCCACGCGGCGGCTGGCCGTGGCTGTCGGACCAGACCTGGTACCACGCCATCGACGAGTTCCTGGGCCTGGGCACCGTCATCGGCATCGTCGTGCTGATCATCATCCGCCAGGTCAACCATCGGCGCGGACTCAACCGCTTCGTCGGTTCCGACCGTAAGGCCGCCTACTTCGTCGAAGCCGTCGTGCTCCTCGAGGGCCTGGGCATGATCTTCGTCAAGGCCGGCAAGCTCTCGCTGCAGGCCGCCGACGGCAACGACTTCCACTGGGCCACCGACTGGGTCACCGGACCACTGTCGACGATCCTCCCGGCCAACGAACTGATGGTCTCGATCTTCGCACTGATCAAGCTGCTCACCGGCATGATCTGGCTGTACGTCGTGGGTCGCAACATCACCTGGGGCGTCGCCTGGCACCGCTTCTCCGCGTTCTTCAACATCTACTTCAAGCGCGAGGCCGACGGCCGCACCGCGCTGGGCGCCCTCAAGCCCATGACCATGGACGGCGTCGCGCTGACCATGGAGAAGGTCGAAGAGCTCACTGAAGAGGACGAGGACTTCGAGCCGAAGCTGGGCGCCGGCGCGATCGAAGACTTCTCGTGGAAGGGCTGGCTGGACTTCTCCACGTGTACCGAGTGTGGCCGCTGCCAAGAGCAGTGCCCAGCCTGGAACACGGGCAAGCCGCTGAGCCCCAAGCTCATGATGATGTCGCTGCGCGATCACGGCGCCGCCAAGGCTCCGTACTTGCTTGCCGGTGGAAAGACCGTCATGGGCGAGGAGGTCGGGCTTGTCGACGCCGATGGCAACCCGGACGAGAAGAAGCTGGCCAAGATCCCCGAGGCCGCCCGCCTCGAGGCTCAGCGTCCGCTGGTGGGCCCCACCACCGCCGATGTGAACGACGACCCGACCGCCGCCGGCATCATCGACCCCGAGGCCCTGTGGTCCTGCACCATGTGCGGTGCCTGCGTTGAGCAGTGCCCCGTCGACATCGAGCACGTCGACCACTTTGTGGACATGCGTCGCTACCAGGTGCTCATCGAGTCCGAGTTTCCGACCGAGCTGGCTGGCCTGTTCAAGAATCTCGAGAACAAGGGCAACCCCTGGGGCCAGAACAACTCCGGCCGCGACGACTGGATGAAGGCGCTCGACTTCGACATCCCGGTCATCGGGTCGGACATCGAGGACTTCTCCGACACCGAGTACCTGTTCTGGGTCGGTTGTGCCGGCGCTTTCGAGGACCGTGCCAAGAAGACCACCCAGTCCGTGGCCACTCTGCTGCACACCGCCGGTGTGAAGTTCGCGGTGCTGGGCCAGGGAGAGACCTGTACCGGTGACTCCGCGCGCCGCGCGGGCAACGAGTTCCTGTTCCAGATGCTCGCGGAGCAGAACATCGAGACCATGAACAACGCCTTTGACGGCGTACCCACCGCCCAGCGCAAAGTCGTCGTGACCTGCGCCCACTGCCTCAACGCACTCAAGAACGAGTACGGCGAGCTGGGCGGCGACTACCAGGTGGTTCACCACACGCAGCTGCTCAACCGCCTCGTGCGGGACAAGCGGCTCGTGCCGGTGGCGCCGATCGACGGCGACGTCACCTACCACGACCCCTGCTACCTCGGCCGCCACAACCAGGTGTACGAGGCGCCGCGTGAGCTCATGGACGGGTCGGGTGTCACCCTCAAGGAGATGCCCCGTCACGGACAGCGCTCGATGTGCTGTGGCGCCGGTGGCGCGCGTATGTGGATGGAGGAGACGGTCGGCAAGCGCATCAACATCGACCGCGTCGACGAGGCACTCTCGGTCAAGCCGAAGAAGATCGCCACGGGCTGCCCGTTCTGCCGCGTGATGCTCTCCGACGGCGCCACCGCCCAGACCGCCGACACCGAGCTCGAGGGCCAGGTCGAGGTCGTGGACGTTGCACAGCTTCTGCTGGAGTCCGTCTCCCGCGACGGCAGCCTGCCCGAGCCGCGTGAAGCGGAGTGGCTCGAGAAGCCCAAGCGCGAGAAGACCACGGCCGAGAAGGAGGCCGAACAGGCCGAGAGCGACGCCGCCGCCAAGTCCGCCGCTCCCACTGCCCCCACCGAGGACGCAGCGGACAATGAGGTCGTCGACAAGGGCGAGGGCGCCGAGGTCTCGGCAGCCGGAACCGCCGGTGCTGCCAGTGCCGCCGCGACCGGCGCAGCAGTGGCCGACTCCAAGGGTGCCCCCAAGTCCGGCGGCCTCTCGCTCGGCGGCGGAGGCAAGGCCCCGGGCGGCCCCAAGGCCCCGGGCGCGAGCAAGGCGTCCGGCACCGAGGCCCAGTCCGCGGTCAAGGACGCCGAGCGCACCGAGGAGACGCGGGAAGCCGCCGAGGGCTCGGCTCCGGCCACGACCGGCGTGACAAAGGGTGCACCCAAGTCGGGTGGACTCTCACTCGGTGGCGGAGCCAAGGCCCCCGGCGGCCCGAAGGCTCCAGGTGCTCCAAAGGCCCCGGGTGCTCCGAAGGCTCCGGCCGGTGCCAAGGCACCCGTCGAACCCGAGTCTGCTGCTCCCGCACCCGAGACCCAGTCGGACGCCAGCGAGGCGGCGGAGACGAAGTCCAAGACTGCGGCACCGGCCAAGCCGACCGTCGGGCTGGGTCTCAAGGGATCGGGCAAGGCTCCCGGTGCCCCCAAGGCCCCGGGCGCCCCGAAGGCTGCGGCTGCTCCGGCAACCGAGAAGCCGAAGGAGACCCCGGACGCCGACGCGGAGGATGTCAAGGCGGAGCACGTCAAGGCAGAAGGGTCGGCACAGGCGGAGGCTGCCGCCGGAACGGCCACCGATACAGCCACTGACGCTGCTGCGGAGACCTCGGATGCCGACGCAACGGCCAAGCCCGCAGCGGGCGGGGCGATCCCCCGGTCGAAGAAGTCCGGCGGATACGGACTGTCGCTCGGCTGAGTTGACGCACCACGCCCGCGGCCCGTGATCAGGAGGTTCTGATCACGGGCCGCGGTCATTTCGCCGGAGGATCCCTGCCAGCGTGGCGTGACCAACTGGCCGGTCTCGCGATCGCGCCGCAAAGTACGGGTGACCCCGGACACTGCGCCCGAGGTGGCACAATCGGCAGGTATGACGCCTGAGAATCCGGGACGCTCGCTCCGCCAGCCGCGCACGCTCGACCAGTCCTCCAAGCTCAAGGACGTCCTCTACGAGATCCGCGGCCCTGTGTTGGCTCGAGCCAATCAGCTCGAGTCCGAGGGGCACCGGATCCTCAAGCTCAACATTGGCAACCCGGCTCCGTTCGGGTTCGACGCGCCGGACGTGATCATGCGGGACATGATCGCCGCGCTCCCGCACGCGCAGGGTTACTCCGAATCCAAGGGCATACTGTCGGCCCGCCGCGCGATCTTCACACGTTACGAACTGGTGCCCGGCTTCCCTCGACTCAGTGTGGACGACATCTATCTGGGCAACGGCGTCTCGGAACTCATCACCATGACCATGCAGGCGCTGCTCGACGACGGCGACGAGGTCCTGATACCAGCCCCGGACTATCCGCTCTGGACCGCGATGACATCGCTCGCCGGCGGTAAGCCTGTGCACTACCTCTGCGACGAGGAGGACGACTGGAACCCGTCGCTGGAGGACATCGCGTCCAAGATCACCCCGCGCACCAAGGCAATCGTGGTGATCAATCCCAACAACCCGACGGGGGCGGTCTACTCCCGCGAGGTGCTGCAGGGGATCGTGGACCTGGCCCGCGAGCACAGTCTGCTGATCCTGGCGGACGAGATCTACGACCGGATCGTCTATGACGAGGCGCAGCACATCTCCATCGCGACGCTGGCGCCTGACCTGCTGGTACTGACCTTCAACGGCCTCTCCAAGACCTACCGGGTGGCCGGCTACCGGGCGGGCTGGCTCGCGATCACGGGCCCCAAGGCCCACGCGGCGGGGTTCCTCGAGGGGCTCGAACTCCTGGCATCCACGCGACTGTGTCCCAATGTTCCGGCGCAGCACGCGATCCAGGTCGCCCTGGGCGGCTACCAGTCGATCAACGAGCTCATCGAGCCGGGCGGCCGACTTCACGAGCAGCGCGGCATCGCGTGGGAAAAGCTCAACTCGATCCACGGCGTGAGCTGTATACGGCCCATGGGTGCGCTGTACGTGTTCCCGAAACTGGACCCGAACGTCCACGAGATCCACGATGACCGCCAGTTCGCCCTCGACCTGCTGGAGCGTGAGCGGATCCTGGTCACCCAGGGCACGGGCTTCAACTGGCCGAATCCCGACCACTTCCGGGTGGTCACCCTTCCCGCCGGCCGGGATCTGGGCATGGCGATCGAGCGGATCGGCAACTTCCTCAGCTCGTACCGGCAGTAGCGGTGGCCAGATCCGCCACCATCGATGAACTCCCGCCACCGCCGGCGCGCACGCGCGAGTTCTTGCTCACGGGCGGCTGTCCGACACGGGGGCGGGAGTGCATCTGCGGGTGCGGATGCCCGCCGGGAGTTCAGCTCACTGGAAGTTGAGGTATGCCTTGGACGCCGTGGGTCCGCGCTGTCCCTGATACTTGGAGCCCATCGATGCGCTGCCGTACGGGTTCTCGGCGGGGCTGGAGAGCCGGAACAGGCACAGCTGACCGATCTTCATCCCGGGCCACAGGGTGATGGGCAGGTTCGCCACGTTCGACAGCTCGAGCGTGATGTGGCCGTCGAAACCGGGATCGATGAATCCGGCGGTCGAGTGTGTGAGCAGGCCGAGTCGTCCGAGGGAGGACTTGCCCTCGAGACGACCGGCGAGGTCGTCGGGCAGGCCCAGCCTTTCAAGGGTGGCGCCCAGCACGAACTCCCCGGGGTGCAGCACGAAGGGATCGCCATCTGCCACCTCGACCAGTTCAGTCAGCTCGTCCTGCTGCTGCGCGGGGTCGATGTGGGTGTAGCGCGAGTTGTTGAAGACGCGGAACACCCGGTCGAGGCGGACATCGATACTCGATGGCTGGATGAGCGTCGGGTCGAGCGGGTCGATGATGAGCCGCCCGTCGGCGAGCTCGGTACGGAGGTCACGGTCGGAGAGCAGCACGATCCAGAGGGTACCGTGCGTCGCCAGCGAGGAGCCTGAGCTGGGTGCCCAGTCCGCGCACGTCGGCGCACGCTTCGGCGAACGGCAGCCGCTTGCGGTGGACCCGGTCCTCGCGGTCAACGATCTCGAGGTCCACGCCGGCGCGGTCGATCCCCACCAGCAGGGGCCGTTCGGCGGGCAGGCAGCGGCAGACGCGCAGGGCGATCCGCGGGACCACATCGCAGCGCGGGTCGTTGAGGTGCTCGAGCCAGTGTCCTTCGAGGTCAGTGAAGGGGTCGGGGCCGGAGGTGGCGAGGTCGTCCGGAGCGATATCGGTCACGCCGTGATGGTCGGCGAGGCGGATGCGGTCGGCGCGAAGGCGGCCCAGGGCGATGTCGGTGCCCACCCCGAGCAGGACGGAATCGGGGAGATCAGCGGCGATGTCGGCGGCGGCTCGACGCTGTGCGCGCACTCCGGGAGCCTCGAGAAGACCGTCGACGACGACGACACGACGACACTGGCCCTGTGCCGCTCCCCCGGTGATCTCGTCGAGCACCTCGAGTCGGGCCCGCGTGCCGCCGAACGGAATCGTGGCAGCGTCCGCGATCGGGAGCGCCATCCAGAGGTCGGCGGTGTCTGGGACCTGGTGCACCAACTGCACCGAGGTTGTGATCGCGGGATGGCCGAAAGCAGGATTCGCGACGGCTGGATTGTCTCCAGCGGAATGGAACGCGGGCCTGCCATCGAGTTCGACCGTGCCGGTGGGGCAGCGGCGGAGGGCTGAACTCGCCCGCTCGGCCGGTTCGGGGACGGGCCCCACTAGTGCTCGCATTCGCCTTCTCCCTCGTCGTCGTACCCGACCCGTTCCGGCGCCTCAGGGATTGGCGCCGGAACGGTCCGGGGGCGGGGACGTGACTACCCGCGCCGATAAACTTAGGTAAGGCTTACCTCAAGCGCAAGTGATTTCGGGAATATTTTCCGCGGCGCATCCCGGTAGTCAGGGAACGAGACTCAGTGACGGCCCCTGCCAACCTTCGCCGACGGCCTACCCAGACAGGGCGGCGAGCTCGCGCGTGACATCCTCGGAATCGCGACAGGCCTGCGAGAACGGCAGTCGAACGGTTTCGCGGAAACCCCCTCCCACGAAATCGATCGCCAGATCCACACCGCACCGGTCCAGGCCCACGACCCACGGATCGGTACCCGCGATCTGCTGGCCTGCACGCAGTGCCAGACGGCTCGCGAGGCCCGGATCGGAGGCCAGGCGCCGGAGCCACGCCTGCTCGTCCACCCCGATCAGATCGACCCCTGCGGCGGCCAGTTCGGCACGGGGGATCATGTGCACCCCGTCAGCGGAGACGTAGGTGATCTCGAGCGGCTGCAGCTCGCTCAACCGCAGAGAGGGCCCCTCCCCTTCCCGGCCTGCCCCGACACCGTCTGCGGCGACCAGCCTGCGCGGGCGCGCCTCGGACGACGCGGTCACGATCCCGGAGAGGGTGACGATCCCGCGGGCCACGACGCACTCGTCGTCGCACTGTCCGGCACCTCCCGGCCGGCGCCCGTCCAGGGCGAACGACGGGCGCGGTGCCGACCCGCGGCATCGTCCGGTGCAGACAGAGTCCACGATCTCGATGGCGGCCGCGGCTCCGACGGACGCGACCCGGGCGGCGTCACCGGCCTCGCGGGACATGCCGCTCACATCCACAACCAGGACGACCGTGCCGTCGTCACGGACCCGCGCCGACCTGAGCGGACGCCTGAGCATCCCCGTCTCCATGGATCCGGCTGCACCGCGCGCCAGCACAGTGCGCACACGCTCGGCGACCGGTCGCTCGACCACGGAATCCATCACGTTGTCCATCACGCACCTCCACAAAACGGACTGTCCTCTTCATTAAGCCCCCGCGACGACCGAATTGCTACCCGCCAGTAACATCCGGGTGCGTGAAACTGGACACATCAACGTTCCGCGAGGAGCCGGTGGGGCCCCGGAAGTGGCCACGGATATGCGCCACACCCGGCTGACGTGGTCAAATGGGCACATGGACGAGTTCAGGGAAGAGCCCTCGAAGTACATCTGGCGCTGGACCCAGTGGTCATGGGTGTGCGTCGGACTGGCCGTACTCATCGTGGTCATGGGAATCACCGGCGGCGGCGCACCCACGCCGTGGATCATCGGGGCCATCGCGGTGGCGGTGATCGGCGGCGTCGGATTCGGCTTCGTGCCCCGCGCTTCGCTCAACCAGCGCAAGCGGCCGATGACCACCAGCGCCAAACGCAAGAGCTCCGGCAAGTGACTCCGGCGCGCCCATAGAAGGCCCCGCCGCCGCCTCGCCGGATACGCCGCGTGCTAATCTGAACCGGCCTCCAGCAGGCACTGCCGATGTAGTTCAATGGTAGAACTTCTGCTTCCCAAGCAGACAGCGCGGGTTCGATTCCCGTCATCGGCTCAGATGCGAAGTCCCTGCCCACCGCACCGCGGCGAGCAGGGACTTCGCTTTTCTCGACTTGCGGCCGGCAAGTTAGCTCAGCTTGCCGTTATCCCCTCCACGCCGCCGGAGCATCTGGAAACCCGGGATGCCGTTCAGGGCCTCGAGGCAGTTGTTGGCCACCACCAGAATCTCGGACACCTCGGGCCCCACGGAGTCGAGCGACCTGACTATCGGCAGCACATCCCGTTCCACTGCCTGGACGATTGCCGGCAGATGGTCGATCACTTCGAGGACCGCCTCGAGATCATCCGCGGCCACCGTGTCGGCAACTCGGCCCACGATCGTCATGAGCTTGGTGGCTACGTCGTCCGCCACCACCAGTAGTTCGGTGACCCGGGAAGCGATGACCTTCGCCTGCTCGGTCCGGACACCCTCCTCGAGCAGCAGGGCCTCCAGGACCGGTTGGACCTGCGCGATGGTCGATTCCACGAACTCCACGACAGGCGCCACCCTCGTGACGAGCCCCTCTGCCTCCCCGACAGTCGAGTCGACGCGCAGGATCAAACCTTCCGCGTCATCAACGGCGGAGTCCACGCGGAGGACCAGTTCCTCAGCATCTCCGACCGTTGTCTGGACCAGTCGCACGAGTTCCTGGGCGTCTCCGACAGTTGAACCCACGCGGAGCACCAACTCTTCCGCGTCGCCCACGGCGGACCCGACGCGAAGCACGAGCCCCTCGGCGTCGCCCACCGCCGAATCGACCCGCACGACGAGCCCCTCCGCGTCGCCTACAGCCACCCCCAGCCGTCCGACCAACTGCTCTACGTCACCGACAGCCGCATCCACGCGCACGACCAGCCCCTCGGCGGTGCCCGCGACGGCCTCCACACGACCGACGAGGGGCTCCACCCGGTCGATCACCGGCTCGACCGTATCCACCGCCGTCTCGACGCGGGCGACGATCACCTCGGCCGAACTCACCGCGACATCCGCGCGGCTGAGCACTCCGCCGACACGGGCGAGGGAGTCGTCGACCTCGTCCAACGACTTCGCCGCAGCCAGGATGATCTGGTCGACCGCCAGGAGCGCACGCTCGACGTTCTCGATGATCGCGTTCATCCGGAGAATGATCAGCTCGGCGTCTTCCAACAGGAGCGCGATGCGGGCCGGGATCGACAGCATGTACCGCGAGACCCGTAGTTCCCACTCGATGAATCGGGTCGCGGCGTCCATGAAGGATGACGGCCCGGGGAACCGCGGCTGAAGATCAGACATACTCAGATGATGCCCCACGTCGTGGGACCGGAGGGACGTTCCGATCGTCCGAGTTCCCACGTCCGCAAATCAGAAGCCTTCCTCACCTTGGACTGTTCGCTGACGACGCACTAACATCTGTCTTGTTACCGGCGAGTAGGTTCGGTGTCCACTGATACCGAGTCCTTCTCGTCGACAATCACACAGCAACGACACCTCACTCCGATCGGAGAAGACCGTCATGGGTCACTACAAGAGCAACGTCCGCGATCTCGAGTTCAACCTGTTCGAGGTTCTCGGCATCAACGAGGCACTCGACGCCGGCGAGTTCGGCGACCTCGACACCGACACGGCCAAGGGCATCCTCGCGGAAGTTGCCACGCTCACCGAGGGACCGGTCGCCGAGTCCTTCGCCTCCGCAGACCGTAACCCGCCGGTCTTCGACCCGGAGACCCACTCGGTCTCGATCCCCGAGGATTTCAAGAAGTCGTTCCGCGCGTGGTTCGACGCCGGCTACTGGTCGATGGGCCTGCCTGAGGACCTCGGCGGCATGCCCGCCCCGAACACCCTTGTGTGGGCCGTCAGCGAGATGATGCTCGGTGCCAACCCTGCCGCCTTCATGTACGGTGCCGGCCCGGCGTTCGCCGGCGTGCTGTACGAGAACGGCACCGAGGAGCAGAAGAAGTGGGCCGCCACCTGCGTCGAGCGCGGCTGGGGTTCCACCATGGTCCTCACCGAGCCCGACGCCGGTTCGGACGTCGGCGCCGGCCGCACCAAGGCCGTCGAGCAGGAAGACGGCACCTGGCACATCGAGGGCGTCAAGCGGTTCATCACCTCGGCTGACTCGGACGACATGTTCGAGAACATCTTCCACCTGGTTCTGGCCCGCCCCGAGGGCGCCGGGCCGGGCACCAAGGGCCTGTCCCTGTTCTTCGTACCGAAGTTCCACTTCGACTTCGAAACCAATGAGATGGGCGAGCGCAACGGCGTGTTCGTCACCGGCGTCGAGCACAAGATGGGACTCAAGGTCTCCACCACGTGTGAGGTCACCTTCGGTGGTCACGGCGTCCCCGCCAAGGGCTGGATGGTCGGCGGCAATGAGCTCAATCAGGGCATCCGTCAGATGTTCGACGTGATCGAGCACGCCCGCATGATGGTGGGCACCAAGGCCATTTCCACACTTTCCACCGGCTACCTCAACGCGCTGGAGTTCGCCAAGGAGCGCATCCAGGGCGGCGACATGGCCGAGATGGCGGACAAGAACGCCCCGCGCGTCTCGATCACCCATCACCCGGACGTGCGCCGCGCGCTTATCCGGCAGAAGGCGTTCGCCGAAGGTCTGCGCTCGGTGTACATGTACACCGCAGCCCACCAGAACGAGGAAGTCGCCAAGCGTGTCTCCGGCGCCGACGCCGAGCTCGCGCACCGCGTGAACGACCTGCTCCTGCCGATCGTCAAGGGCGTCGGCTCCGAGCGCGCCTACGAGTTGCTCACCGAGTCGCTGCAGACCTTCGGTGGCTCGGGCTTCCTGCAGGACTACCCCATCGAGCAGTACATCCGCGATGCGAAGATCGACTCGCTCTACGAGGGCACCACTGCCATCCAGGCGCAGGACTTCTTCTTCCGGAAGATCGCCCGCGACCGCGGCACCGCCGTGGGCCACCTGTCGGCGCAGATCAAGCAGTTCCTCGAGAACGACGCCTCGAACGGCCGGCTGGCCACCGAGCGCGAGCACTTGGCCACCGCGATGGGCGACGTCGAGGCCATCATCGGGCTCTGCTTCGAGCACCTGATGGCCGCGCAGGAGGATCCCAAGCGTCTGTACACCATCGGCCTGGCGTCGGTCCGCCTACTGATGGCGTTCGGCGACCTGGTCATGGGCTGGCGCCTGCTGGTCGGCGCCGAGGTCGCGATCGGTGCGCTCGACGGTGCATCCGACGACGACAAGGCCTTCTACGAGGGCAAGATCGCGGCTGCCAGCTGGTTCGCGAAGAACGAACTGCCGCTGATCACCGCCACCCGCGGTATCGTCGCCGGCCTCGGCAACGATCTGATGGAGCTGGACGAAGCGGCGTTCTGATCCTCCCCGGGATCTGACACCGCATCTGCCTCGCGGCACCCGCAGCGAATCCGCCACCCGTTCAATGGGTGGCGGATTCGCTGCATTTCAGGACTCCCCGCCGCTCGCTAGCGCCCCGCCCACCCAGCGCCCCGCCCACCCAGCGCCCCGCCCAAAATCTGCCACCGACGATGAACTCGCGCACGTACCGCGGGACACGCGCGAGTTCATCGTCGGTGG
>NZ_AGFF01000015.1 GCF_000226215.1 Dietzia alimentaria 72 | reverse complement strand
ATCCCGCCCGGCTTACGCTGCCTACCCGACCACTCCGTGCACTCCGCCAGCGCATCCCGCCCCGCTTACGCTGCCTACCCGACCCGCGCTGGCGGAGTGTCCGCCTTGGGTCCGGTTGCGCTGGCGGTGTGGACCCGGCCGCCAGCACAGGTCATGGAGGCAGCGCATCCCGCCACATTGACGCTGCTAGTCGGTACACGGCACTGCACAGTCGCGCATCTCGCAGCATCTGCCGCTGAATTCCAGCCGCGGGAGGCTCCGCGCCCGCGCCCGCGCCCACGCCGACCCGGCCCCAGTCTCAGCCCCGGCCTGTCGGTGCCGCCCGAGTGCTAAAAGCGAAATCTGCGCACTTCAATCCACAACCGCTCACTTATCCACAGCTTGCGGTCCCGGCGCTTTCTCCGTCGGGAATTGTCTGTGCGAGCAGGCAAGATCCACTCCATGGAAACACGCACAGACAACACTCATCCCGCCCTGCACCTCGCGCGCCTGAGCCACGAGATCGCGCTGATTCCGCGACGACGCCGTCAACGCGACTTCGTCAGAATCGCCGACGGACTCTGGCTCCCAGCCACCGCCGAGCGCGACCTTGGCACCCTCTCGGTCGCCTATTCGCGGCTCTACCCGAACGCAGTCCTGACCGGGTGGTCCGCTGCTGCGGTGCAGGGCCTCAGTCCCCCGGATCACGCCGTTCCGGAATTATCGGTCGGGCCCCATGGACGAGCTCGCGAAGGATTGAAGATCCGGCGGTACGAAGTGCCGGAGCAGGCGATCCTCACCGTGAACGGGGTTCGAGTCACGTCGATTCGATGGACGGCGTTCGATCTCGCCAGATTCAGCGATCATCTGGACGGGGTGCTGGCAATCGAGGAGCTTTACCGATGTGGCTTGTCCCGCGCCGCGTTCAGCGAAACCGTCACGTACATGAGCGGAGTCTGGGGAGTCGCCCGGGCACGACGGGTCCTCGCTCAAGCTGATCCTCGAAGCGAATCCCCGCGCGAGACGGAGACTCGACTGTTCCTTCACTCGGCCGGCTTCACCGGGTTCGTCTCGCAGGTCGAAGTGCCGGAACTCGGCTATCGCATCGATCTGGCGGACCCGGCGCACAGGATCGCTGTGGAATACGACGGTGCTCACCACGATGATCCGATCCAGCAGTCAAAAGACCGACGACGACGGAACCGACTGCAGGCGGCGGGGTGGATCGTCATTGTTGTGGACCGCCGACTATTCCGCGATCAGCGCGACGAGATCCTCGAACAGGTCGAGGCGGCCTATCGGCTCCGTCGGGCGGCCGCGTGAACCGACCGGCAGCGTCAGTGTGGCCGGATGCGCTGCCTCCGTGACCTGTGCTGGCGGCCGGGTCCACACCGCCAGCGCAACCGGACCCAAGGCGGACACTCCGCCAGCGCGGGTCGGGCTGGCAGCGTAAGC
>NZ_AGFF01000016.1 GCF_000226215.1 Dietzia alimentaria 72 | reverse complement strand
TCGAGGTGGTCGTCTCTGACTGGTCCGGCGATTCGTCGTTTTGCGTTCCGCCGCACCCTGCCATCACCACGGCCATGGCTCCGAGAAGTCCGACCGCCCTCCTCCGTACCGAGTTCGCGTTCATCCGATCAGTATCGACAATTCTGCCGAGGCACAATGATCGTTTGACTGGAACCGTCTTCTGCTAATTTGCTGCGCGGCCGGTGTAGTCGCGTCCGATCACCCGGCTCCGGAACGGCTCGGGCTGATCCTCTGCTGCCGGACCCTCCATCAGCTTGCGACCCAGCACCGCCGGCGAGACCTTGAGCGGATCGCCGATGATGGCCGTGGTGTTGGTCGCATTGGTCAGGTAGCCGGCGGGCGTGTGGCCCTTGCGGTCGGAATTCTGATTCGCACCCGATGCGCCCGCCATGCCGCCCATCGGCATCGCGCCTGCTCGACCTGCCTGGGCCCCGCCCGACGACGACGACGGCGACGTCCCTCCTACACCCGATCCCGCAGGCCCAGCTCCCGCGGATCCGGCTCCGAACGCTCCTGCGCCCGCGCCACCGCCACTCGGTCCGCCTCCTGGCCCCCCGCCCAAGCCGGCTGCCCCACCGATTCCCGCCAACGTGCCGGCGCCGCCGAGGCGGGATGCCGCAGCACCCGC
The DNA here is from genome assembly GCF_000226215.1 of Dietzia alimentaria 72. Taxonomy (GTDB): domain Bacteria; phylum Actinomycetota; class Actinomycetes; order Mycobacteriales; family Mycobacteriaceae; genus Dietzia; species Dietzia alimentaria. Next base: position 54,110 of record NZ_AGFF01000016.1, on the reverse strand, counting down.
CGCCGCGGCCCCGCCGCCACCCACCAGGCCCGCGGCACTGCCGAAGCCACGATCACGCTCACGGTTGGACCTGCCGGCCCCGCGAATACCCGGGATTCCGCCTCCTCCGGCACCCGACTGTCTGCCACCAGCCGTCGTGGAAGGGACGAATGGCGCACCGGCAGCGGTCGTCGACGCATTCACGCCGCCGCCCGATGCCCCCTGTCCCGCAGGAGCAGCAACCGCCCCAGCGCCATCGACAGCGCCCCCTCGAGAAGCCAGCAACGCTTGCTCGGTAGTCGGATTCGTCGGGGCAACGGGCGAGCTCGTCGTCGTCGGGCCAGCCCCGGCACCTCCGGAAGTCCCGCCGCCACCAGCCACACCCACGTCAGCACCCGCACCACCGCCGGCCGCCGCTGCAAGTGCGGCAGCACTCGGCGTCCCCGCCGTGGCCGGGCGGATGACACCGTCGTTGTTCCAGATGCGGCCCATGTCGATGCCGTTCGGCCCGCCAAGCGCTGTCCCCGAAACGACGCGGTAAGCGGTGGTGAAGTCCATATCGTCGAGGTTGGCATCCATCACGGCTGGGCTGTACTCGTGATTGACGATCGCCCGGGCCTGTTCTTCGGCCTCCTGGCGTCTCCTGATCTCGTTTATGGCGGAGGCGTTGACATTGCCGGAGAACGACGTTCCGGACCCGCTTTGCTCCGCAACTGCCATCGCTTGCTCACTGACCCGGATGCGGGTGGTTTCCTGGCCTTCATATGCCCGCTGGGCTTTGTCCGCGACCTGGTTCAGTTCCGTCGAGAGTGAGAGCGCCGATTCGACGAGCTTGCTCTTTGAGTCCAAGGCGCTCACAACGAACTCGCCCTGCCAGGCGGAGCCGAGCACGCCGCCGAGCTCATTCTTGAGTGTCACTGCAGCTTCCGCGAGGTCGCGCGCCACATCAGCGGCCCTTTGACGGATTTCCAGATACTGCCCGGGCTGCAGGCCCTCTGCGCTACTCGCGATCCATTCGAGCGACTCGTTCGAAACATCTTCCGGTCCCACCCGGCCGTAGGCGCCCATAACGCATTGATCGCCAAGGCTGAAGACGTCGGATTCGCCGGCATTGATCAGCCCCAGGCTCTGCAGCCCCGCCGGCTCCTCGGTCGCCTTCGACAGGGCGGCAGCCAAGGCTTCATCCTGGGCTTCGATTAGGCCGCCGGCCGCCTTGAAGAGGAACGACATAGCTTCGCCTTGAGCTGCAAACCCATTAAGCAGAGTTTGAAGATCATGCCCGACAAAAAGCGAGTAGACCGCTCCCAGTTGGCGAGCAGTTCGAAACGAACCCCCGCCATAATCCTGCTCCGATACTGCGTAATTGTGAGCTAATTGTTGGAGTTTTAGGGAAAATTCCATACTCGCCGCAAAGCAACTTTCGGCGGCGCCTGCGTCAAGAACAACTGTCACTTAAATTCTCCTTGCGGGTAGTGAGCCATGATCGGTGGAATCGCCTGTTCTAGGGCCCCGCACGGCTCAGTCGGCCGCTCTCCCCTGAACTCTCGAAAGAAGTCGAGCAAGTCCAGTCGCAACCAGATTGTTCCTCGCTCAGTGAAAAATAGTTGTATACACGAGCGTTCGGTCACAGCTGTGTTATCGACCAGCCGCATACCCGTTCTGCCATCTACGTTATTTTCCAAATCTAATATCTTTAATGACCGGTCTTTAATGTATTCATATCGCGGTTTCCAAGTAGCCAAGACGCTGATCTCAGCTTGATCTGTAGCCCATCCGCAAGCCATTAATTCGCCGGGTCGATTCCGCTCGTACAAATTCACCTTCTCAACCGGCCCACCGAGACCCTGTTCCACAGCCTCCACCGGGAGCTCGGTACACGGATCGAATAAGGCCGGCCTCTGCTCGAGTGGAAGATCCCACGGATTGACGGGCTCGGCGGTAGCGGAACTCGTCGTCGTCGAACCCTCTACGCCGCCGCCCGACGCGCACCCGGTCAGCACCATCCCAGCCGCGATCAGCGCGGCCCCTACAGCTCTACTTTTCCCCACATCATGTACGACGTGCCGGCAGCAGCGCGCGGTTCCACTTTGTCCAAACTTTTCCAAGCCCTGACGGAACATGCAGTTCAGAGCTCGGCAAGGCATACGGTCGGGGCATCCACACGGGTAAGGATGACATCTCGCGGCGTCAAAGTGGTGGGCCACCAAATCGTCCCGCACGACCCAGCCAGAGTGCGCAGCGCAGCTCGAACCGTATTGGTCGCGACGGGCGCGGCGCCGCAACGTAACTTCGCCAAGCGGTCGCCATCGCTCCAGAAGTGTCGCTGATCTGCATCGACCGGTTCGTGTCGTACCCAGATGATCTAATCGAACGCATGAGCGACACCGGAAGCGGGACCACAGCCAGCGGGGAGCTGACCACCGTGCTGTCCGCCTTGGATGTGCACCTACAGCACGAGTGGGAGGAGGCGTCGGCCGCAGAGCTGCACGCCGAACTGGTCGCGCTCGAGCAGGCCCAGCGCCGCATCCGCGCCACCCAGGCCCGCGTGGTGGCTGCCGCACGCACCGCCGGAACAGCCCGCCAAATGGGGTTCATCAACGACCGTCAGATGCTCACCGGTGGGCTGGGACTGTCCCCCAGTGATGCGCGCGGCCGACTCGACGACTCGTCCATCGCCGACACCGCCCGCATGCGCGCCACCGCCGCCGGCACCCTATCCGCCGGGCACCTGCGCATCATCAGCACCGCGCTGGCCGCGCTGCCGGACGACTACGACGACGAGGTTCGCGCCCACCTGGAGGAGCAGCTAATCGCTCTCGCCGCCGACCAGTGCACGACCCGCCGCCTGCAGGAGCATGCGCATCGACTACTGGATCAGTTAGATCCGGGGCGGACCGAGCGCGGCGCCGACGAGCGCGCACGCCGTCGTTCAGTCACCTGCGGCGGCCAGGGGCTGGATCTGATGGCCCGCGCGTCCATGACAATGGATCCCCAGCTCGCGGCACTGATGCGCGAGGTTCACGCCCGCTGGGGCCAGCCGGGCAGACTGTGGCCCGACCCCGACACCTCCGACGACCGGACCGACGGCCAACGCATGCACGACGCGATGGTCCACGCCCTCACTCTGGCCCTGTCAGCCGACCCCGCCAAGACCGGCGCAGCGGCGATCGTCATCCGTATGGATCTCGACCAGTTAGCGACCCTGGCCGGCTGCGGCCACACCGACACCGGCCTGCGTGTCCCCGTCCCGCAAGCCCTGGCAATGGCGCGCGGCAACCACTGGTTCCTCGCTCTGTGCGACGAGGAAATGCAGCTGCGCCTCTTCCGCAGCCGCCGAACCGCATCCCGCTACCAGCGCCTGGCCCTGTTCGCCGCCTACGGAGGCTGCACGCACCCCGACTGCGACCAAGACGCCCGCCACTGCCAAGCCCACCACGCAGGGAAACCCTGGGCCGCAGGAGGCAACACCAACATCAACGAACTCGCCCTCGTCAGCGCCGACTGCCACGCCATGATCCACTCCACAGGCTGGACCACGATGCCCGATCCGGCCGCACCCCAAGGCGTGAGATGGATCCCGCCCGAGAACACGCCCCGCTCCGCCGCACCACCAGCACCTAAACCCGGGCCACCGCCTCCTGCGCCAATGGAAGCACCGATCCTGCCCTTCGCACTGCTAACAGACCTCGACCACGCCCTCACTCACGCACTGCAGACAGCATGAACACATACTTTGAGCTGCGATCAGATGGGGAGCGTCGTGTCCGAGATGGCGAAGTCGCGCAGCCAGTACACAAACTCAGCCCAGGCCCCGGTGAGCAGGAGCACTCCCACGATGATCAGCATGATGCCGCCGAAGATCTGGATGCGACGCGTATTCCTCTGCAGCCAGCCCACGGTGCGCATGGCCCAGGTGGAGCCAAAGGCCACGATGACAAACGGCAGTCCGAGGCCCAGGCAGTAGGCCACGATCAGCAGGACGCCGCGGGCGGCGTCGACCCCGGTGCCGGCGGCCACCGACAGGGCCGCCGCGAGGGTCGGTCCAAGGCACGGGGTCCAGCCGAGAGCAAACACTGCGCCGAGCAGTGGCGCGCCCACCCAGGTCGACAGGGCCTTGGGCTGCATACGGGTGTCTCGCTGAAGAGTGGGAACGAGGCCGATAAAGACCAGCCCCATCACGATGGTCACCACGCCGCCGAGCCGCTGCAGCAACTGCTCCTGAGGGGCCAGGTACTGCACAGTTCCCAGCACCATGGCACTGAGCAACACAAACACCACGGTGAAGCCGCCCACGAAGAGCAGCGAGGCGCCCACCACCCGAACCCGCGAAGAGCGCCGGGTGCGGCGCTCCTCCATGGTCAGCGTGGCACTCGCTGCACGCTGCTTCTCCGCGGCGGCCGCGGTGGCCGGAGGCCGCTCGGCTCCCACGACGCTGGCGAGGTACGCCAGGTAACCGGGCACCAGCGGGATCACGCACGGCGAGGCAAAAGAAACGAGACCGGCGAGCACGCAGGCGCCCAGTGCCAGCAGGATCGGCCCACTGGAGACCGTCTGCTGGAAGGTCTCCCCGATGCCCTGGCCGAGCAGGATCACCTCGGGGTTCACACCGGTTCGACCTCCTCGGCGAGGATCTCGGAGACGGTGTCGCTCAGCTTGTCGTCGGTGATCTCCGCCAGGTACACGGCGGCGACCCGGTGCTGCTTATCGAGAATGATCGTCGCCGGCACCACGGACGTCGGGAACCCACGCAGTGCGGCCACGGCGGCGTTGCTGGGGTCCCAGATCGAGGGGAACGTGATGCCGTTGTCCTTGACAAAGTCGACGGGCTTCTGCCGATTGGGGTCGCGCAGGTTGATGCCGAACACGGTCGCGCCCTGCGGTTCGAACTTCTCCTGCAGGCGCTGCAGGTCGTCGGACTCGGAGCGGCACGGCCCGCACCACTGTCCCCACAGGTTGAGCACGACCACCTGCCCGGCAAAGTCTTCCTGCACGTTGAGGGTGGTATCGGGGTCGAGGAGGTCTGGACCCTTGAGCGTGGCGACGGGCTTGCGATCGGCGGGCTCGTAGTGGATCTCGATCTGTCCATCGGGGCTGACGAACTCGAACGTCTCAGGGCCCACCACCACAGCGTCCGCACCGGTCGCGCAGCCCCCGGCGGCGAGGGCGCCGGCGAGCAGGAGCGCGCCGATGGCTGCCTTGGTCTTGCGCATGCTTCAGGCTCCAGTCTGAGACGGGTCGGAGGCACCCGCCGGTTCCGAATAGACGATGTCACGAAGCGTAGTGCCCTCAAAAACAAGCGAGGTGATGGAGGCCAGCGAGCACTGACGCTTACGCGGGTCGTGCCACAGCCGCCGGCCCTCGAGGAACCGGCGTGTGGTGTAAACGGGGAGCTGGTGACTTACCAGCACGGCTTCGTGACCGCGGGCGGTGTCGAGGGTGGAGTACACGGCGCCGATCATCCGGTGGGCGATCTGCAGGTACGGCTCGCCCCAGGACGGTCGCATCGGGTTGAGCAGAATCGGCCAGTATTGCGGGTCGCGCAGTGCGCCGCCGCGTCCGCCGACCTTGTGTCCCTCGAAGCGGTTGTCGGCCTCGATGATGTCGGCATCGATCCCCACCGGCAGGCCGAGCGCCTCGGCGAGTGGCGCCGCGGTCTCCTGCGCACGCTGCAGCGGCGAGGCGACTATCGACACGATGTCGTGGCCGGCCCCCAGGACACGGCCCACGGTCTCGGCCTGGCTGCGGCCCAGTTCGGACAGGCGGAATCCGGGCAGTCGGCCGTAGAGCACGCCCTCGGGGTTGTGCACTTCGCCGTGTCGCACCAGATGCACGATCGTCTGCGTCTCGTTGCCGCGAGCCGAGGCATCGCGCGGGGTCCCCGACGACGACGAAGCCGGCTCACCGGGAGCAGCGATCGTGCCCGGGTCCGCCCCGTACGCCGCGGACCCCTCGGGCTGCGGCGGGACCGGAGCCTCCGCGCGGGCAGCGGTGGACGCGGACCCGCCCAGCGACGGCGGGGCGTCGGCGGGGGCGGGATGCTCTCCCCGAAGGGGGATCGGCAGTGAGGTGGGGCCCGTCGACGGGACGGCGAGCTTGCCCCGCAGTCCGCGCTTGTTATTGCTCATCGGGCCGTCTCCGGGTTGGTCGCTGCGGCTGCGGCTTCGGCTGCCACCGGAAGGGCATCGGCGATGTGCTGGAAATCGTCGTCGGTCAGGGCGGTCGAGACGAACCAGGTCTCAAACGCGCTCGGCGGGGCGTAGATCCCACGGTCGAGCAGGGTGTTGAAGAACGGCGCGTAGCGGAAGGACTCGGCGGCCTTGGCTCCGGCGTAGTCGACCACCTGGTCTTCGGTGAAGAAGGTGCTGAGCATGGTGCCTGCCCGCTGAATGGTGTGGGCGACGCCGGCGGCCTGCAGTGCGTTGCTGATCAGCGCCTCGAGCCGGTCGGCGTTGGTCTGCAGGGTGTAGTAGCAGGCGTGGTCGGCCAGTCGCAGGGACGTGAGCCCGGCGGCCACGGCCACGGGGTTCCCGGACAGGGTTCCCGCCTGGTAGACGGGGCCCACGGGCGCGAGGTGGGCCATCACGTCGGCGCGTCCTCCGAAGGCCGCGGCGGGCAGACCACCGGACATGACCTTGCCGAAGGTGGTCAGGTCGCCGGCCACGCCGTCGATGCCCCACCAGCCGCGGTCGCCGGCACGGAAGCCGGTCATGACCTCGTCCATGATCAGCAGCGCGCCGTTGTCGGAGCAGAGGTTTCGCAGCTCCTCGTTGAAGCCGGGCAGCGGCGGGACCGTACCCATGTTGCCGGCGGCGGCCTCGGTGATCACGCAGGCGATCTCGTCGCCGTGGTTCGCGAACACCAGTCGCGCGGCCTCGACGTCGTTGTACGGCAGCACGATCGTGTCGTGGGCGCTGGCGCCCGTCACGCCGGGCGAGTCCGGCAGAGAGAAGGTCGCAACCCCGGAGCCAGCATCGGCCAGGAGCGCGTCCACGTGGCCGTGGTAGCAACCGGAGAACTTGACCACCTTGGCGCGGCCGGTGAAGCCGCGGGCCAGGCGCACGGCGCTCATGGTGGCCTCGGTACCGGAGTTCACCAGTCGGACCTGCTCAACGGAGGTGCGGGCGATGATCTCGCGAGCCAGGTCGACCTCGCCCTCGGTGGGGGTTCCGAAGCTGAGGCCGCGGGTGGCGGCGTTGCGGACGGCGTCCACGATCTCGGGGTGGGCGTGCCCGTGGATCATCGGCCCCCAGGAGCTGACGAGGTCGATGTAGCTGTTGCCGTCGACGTCCGTCATGCGCGAACCCCGCGCTTCACGCATGAAGCGCGGGGTTCCGCCGACGGAGTTGAACGCACGGACCGGAGAGTTGACTCCGCCGGGGATCAGCTCGCGGGCCTCGGCGAAGAGCTCGGCCGATCGGGTGGTGCCGGACATGCCGGACGGGGTCTGGAGGGCATCACTCGAAGACGTCACCCCACAAGTGTCTCAAAGACCGCGCCCGAATACCCCCTCGCGGTGTCAGGCCTGCGGCGAGGCTGCCACACCCGGGGGCGTGAACAGCGCCTTGGCTGCTGCGTCGATCGGTGCGGCGAAGTCGTGGAACGCCTTCTCCGCCTGCTGCTGCAGCTCCTGCGGGGTGGGCAGTGGCGCCAGGACCGGTGCCGGGTTGGCGGCGGGCGCGGGTGCGGCTCCGGTGTCGCGGTGGGTGCCGTACCAGTCGTCCGCCCCGGCCACCGGGGCGGACATGCCCTGCTGCTGGGCGGCGATGCGCTCGGCCTGACCCCAGCGGGGCAGCGGCTCGGGCGACGGCTTGCCCTGGACGTGACCCGGCGCGGCCTCGCCTGTCTCAAGGAAACTCATCACGAGATCGTCGACGGCCTCGTTGCCGGAACGGAACGTGCCGTGGTCTCCACCGCCGACGGTCACCAGGACGCCGTCCATGGCCTCGGCCACGCGGTGTGCGCCGGCGATGGGGGTGACGGCGTCGTCCTCGGAGTGCAGGACGAGAGGCTTCTCCGCGAGCGCGTCACCGTTGGGACCGATGGTGCGGGCGACGGGCTGCCAGCCCACGCAGTCGTCGCCGGCGGCCTCCGCGGCGGCGCGGGTGGTGAGGCGGTTGCCTCCGGTGTACTTGTCGGCCTTCGCGGCCAACACGCCGAGCTGGCTGGACGGGTCGGCCGTCTCGTTGCAGGTGACAATGGCGTTCATCTCGATGTCCGTGCGGTACACGGGCGAGCGGTTCTCCTGCGCGGCGAGCATCAAGCCCACGGTCTCGTAGTCCACGCGGGCGATGTCGCCGCCGTCGTTGTAGTACTTCAGCATGTGCGCGAGCATCGGCCAGGCCTGCTCGGAGTAGGTGGCGCCGACGGTGGTGTCGTAGAGCCCGGTGGTGGCGTTGTTGGTCAGCCCCTGCAGAGCTGCGGCGCGGGCAAACCCCTCGACCCGGGCGCGTCCGGGGGCGGTCCCGTTCACCACGTCGATCGCGGGCTGCTCGAGAGCGGTGCCCCGCAGTTCGACGGGCAGGTCTCGGGCCTCAGCCGGCGGCGGGGTGAGGTTGGCGGGGCCGCCGACCTCCTGGTCGGTGACCCACTTCCAGGAGTGGAACACCTTCAGCGGGGTGTCGCCCAAGCCGTAGTAGTCGTCACGGTCGGCGATCCAGCCGAAGATGTCGTTGATCCGACGCTCCTGGGCCAGGGCCCCCTGCTCCGCCTGCTTCGACCAGCGCCAGTCGGGGTGGGTGTTCGAGTCCAGCACCATGCGCCCGGTGTGCTCGGGGAACAGGGTGGCGTAATCGGTGCCGATCGCGGTGCCGTAGGAGACTCCCACGTAGTCGATCTCAGCCAGCTCGAGGGCTTCGCGGACGGCGTTCGTGTCGCGGGCGGCGTTCTCGGTAGTCATGGACTTCATGTACGCGGCATTGGTGCCGTAGCAGGCGTCGTGCAGCGGGTTCTCGGAGTTCGGGCCGACGTAGTCGACGTTGCACACCATGGGGTTGGAGCCGAAGAGTCCACGTGGCTGCACAGCCACCAGATCATGGTTCTCGTACAGGCCGCGTGGGCTGGTGCCTTCAAAGGCCGGGGTCCAGAAGTTCAGGGCGTAGTTACCGGGGCCACCGGGATTGCCGAACACGGCCGACCGGGACTTGCCGCTGGAGGCCTTGATGCGGGTGAGCGCCACCTGGGTCTTGTCGCCGTCGGGGTCGCCGTAGTCGACGGGAACCTCGACGGTCCCGCACTCGAGTCCGGCCGGGATGTACTCGGCCTCGACTCCGAGCATCGCGGTGCAATCCTGCCATTCGACGGGGGCGGCCGCGGCCACTCCCGTTCCCAGAAGTGCGATCGCTCCCACGACCGCGGTGGTGCCAACGAAAGTGCTAGACGGCTGCACCGATCCCCGATTCCATGTGATGTAGGTGTCTTTCCGGCGAAGCGGACGCATCGACCCCCGAATTTAACGGTTGCCACATGCGTCCGAACCGTCATAAATGTAGCCTGTGGCGCGCGCCACGCGGAATCCAGATGGACACACTCAGCGAACCGTCATCCGATCGTTACCCAGACGGGGTGCTTATCGAGAAAAGCGCAGGCAGAAGTAGATATATCAGCCGTCGTCGTAGGTTCGTCGCTTAAGGATCGCGAGCGTTGTCAGGACCATCGCCAGACCCGCCAACACGGTCGCGGACAGCAGCAACCACGTCGTCGTCACGGTCCGCTCGATGAGGCCGTCGACGGGTGGGTCGACTTGCGGTGCGGGGACGGCCACCACATCCCGCGAAAGCCACCAGAGAACCACCGCGAGCACGGCTGCGACGGCGGCCAAGATCGCGTGCCGTCGGGCACTCACGCGGGATCGTCCGCGTCGCCGTCGCGGTCCGGCCCTTCGCCGTCGCCAACTAGGTCATCGAGTGCGGCGTGCAGAACCCGCGGGCGGCGGCACCAGGCCCGCACCTCGCCACCGGTGTCCAGTCGCAGGCCCACGGAGCCTCGACGGCGGGGCACCTCCCGCAGTTCGCCGAGGGTGCGCGCGGTCTCCCACGAGGCCTCGCTGCCGTCGTCGGTGTACAGCGGCAGTACCTGCTCGATGTGCTCGAGTTCGAGTTCCTCGGTGCCCTGCACGTACACGGTGGGCGTGAGCCGGACGCGTCCGTGCACGCGCGTGGCAGCGATCATCACGCCGTGGCACAGCGCCGTGGCCAGCGCGCAGACGAGCAGCATGAGCCAGTGCACGGGAGCACCGGTCGCCAGCTCGAACACTGCGGCGGCCACGCAGAGCGCCGGGGCGGCGAGGATCCAGATCCAGCTCCAGCCGTCCTCGGAGTACAGGATCGGCCCCTCCGGTTCCACGCCCGGCAGCGCGGATGCGGGTTCACTCGCCGGCACGGGCGCCGCCGTTCGGGCTCGTGTATTTCATGGCCTCGGCGGTGTGCTGTCGCCAAACGGCCGTGGCCGCGCAGAGGCCGGCCAGGATCTGCAGCGAGAAGACAATAAAGCTGACGACATCACCGCGCTCCCCCGCCACCGAGACGCCGGAGAAGACGCCGATCAGCACCGACACCCCGTCCACCACGAGGAAGATCGCCACGATGTCGAGCATCGTGCGTGCCCAGCCCTTACCGGCGCGCAGACGAAAAGCGAGCCAGACGGTGACCGCGGCGGCGATCACCGCGAACACCGCTCCGAGCACCATAGCGACGGAGAACATGTCTTCGACCTTGATGGCGGGGTTGCCGGCGGAATCGACCGCGTCGCGGAACGCGTCACGTGTGGTGACGGGCAGGTCGGCGAAACTCGCGGTGAACGCGTTGAGCAGCATGCCGATCATCGCGAGTCCGGCGGCGGCCAACCACAGCACCCAGGCGGTGTGGATCTCCTCGGGAGGCGGCGCGGCGGGCTCGTTCTTGGGCGGGGGCGGGGCGTTCTGGTGCCCGCCGCCGGGTGGCACCGGCTGGGGGCCGTGCGGTCCCCCGGGCCCGGCTCCCACAGGCGCCGCTCCCACGCCGTCTGTCCCGGTCTCCGCCGGCGGGCGCCAAGGGCCGGGGCGGCTCATCGTGCGCCCCACCCGTCGGAGAGGAGGCGAGCGGCATGAAGGGCCCAGTAGGTCAGGACGATGTCGGCGCCGGCGCGGCGGATGGAGGTGAGGGACTCCATGACGGCGGGGTCGTGGTCGATCCACCCGCGTTCGGCGGCGGCGGAGATCATGGCGTACTCACCGGAGACCTGATAGGCCGCTACCGGCACGTCGGAGATCTCGGCGGTCTGCCGGAGGACGTCGAGGTAGGACATGGCGGGCTTGACCATGACCATGTCGGCGCCCTCGTCCAGGTCGAGCCGCACCTCACGAAGGGATTCGCGCAGGTTGGCGGGATCCTGCTGATAGGTCCGACGATCACCGCGCAGGGAGGAGCCGACGGCCTCGCGGAAGGGACCGAAGAAGGCGCTGGCGTACTTGGCGCTGTAGGCCAGCACTGCCACGTCCTGGTAGTCGCCGGAATCCAGGGCCTGCCGGATGGCCGCGATCTGGCCGTCCATCATCCCGCTGGGGCTCACCACGTGGGCGCCGGCCGCGGCCTGGGCAAGCGCCAGCTCGTTGTAGGCGGCGAGGGTGGCGTCGTTGTCGACGATCTGTTCGCCGCGCGGGTCGGTGCCGAGCACGCCGCAGTGGCCGTGATCGGTGAACTCGTCGAGGCAGGTGTCGGCCATGATCACCAGATCGTCGCCGACCTCCGCACGCACGGCCGCGAGGGCACGGTTGAGGATCCCGTCGGGGTCCGCGCCGCAGCTCCCGGTGGCGTCCTTGTGGGCGTCGAGCGGGACGCCGAACAGCATGATCCCGCCCAGCCCCGCCTCGGCCGCGGCAAACGCTTCCCGGCGCAGGGAGTCAACCGTGTGTTGGACAACGCCGGGCAGGGAGGAGATCGGCTTGGGCTCATCGAGCCCGTCGGCCACGAAGGCCGGCAGCACGAGCTGCCGGGCCTGGAGAGACGTCTCCGCCACGAGCCGGCGCATGGCCGGCGTATTCCGCAGACGGCGCGGGCGGACGACTGGCACGACGGGATTTTTCGGCAACTCGGTCACGTTCCTCACTCTACGAAAATCGGCCACCCGAGGAGCCGGGGTCCGCCCCGCGGGGTCAGCGGCGCCGTGCGCGACGACGCGGCGGCGGCAGTTCCCCGGCGGCACGCAGGTGATCCGCGTGTGCGGCGAGCGCGTCGACCAGTTCGAGCACGGAGGCGTTCTCGGGCTGGACGTCCACCCGCAATCCGAACTCGGCCGCGGTCTCGGCGGTCCGCGGGCCGATGCACGCGATGAGCGTCCGGGCGTGCGGCTTCCCGGCGATCCCGACGAGGTTGCGAACGGTCGAGGAGCTGGTGAAGCAGACGGCGTCGAACCCGCCGGTCTTGATCATCTCGCGGATCTCCGCGGCCGGCGGTGCGGCGCGAACCGTGCGGTATGCGGTGACGTCCTCGATCTCCCAGCCACGGTTGGTCAGGCCCTCGGCGAGGGTCTCGGTGGCGATGTCGGCGCGCGGCAGGAGGACGCGGTTGACGGGGTCCAGCACGTCGTCGTAGGGCGGGAACACCTCGAGCAGGCCCAGGCTGGACTGCTCGCCGGACGGCAGCAGTTCTGGCTGGATACCGAGCTCGCGGACGCTCGCCGCCGTGCCCTCGCCCACGCAGGCGATCTTGACGCCGGAGAAGGCGCGGGCGTCGAGGCCAAACTCGACGAACTTCTCCCACACGGCGCGGACCGCGTTGGAGGAGGTGAACACGACCCACTGGTAGCGGCCGTCGACGAGTCCCTTGACGGCGCGTTCCATCTGGGCGGGGCTACGGGGCGGCTCCACCGCGATGGTGGGCACCTCGGCGGGCACGGCACCGTGCTCGGCGATCCGGTTGCTCATCTCGGCGGACTGCGCCTTGGTGCGGGGCACCAGGACGTTCCAGCCGAACATGGCGCGCGACTCCCACCACTGGTGACGGTGGCGCTCGCCGGCGGACTTGCCGACGGTCACCACCAGGTCGCCGTCCATGTCGCGACCGACCTCGGCCATGGTGGCCAGGGTGCCGTCGGCCGACTTCTGCGCGCACAGGGAGCCGGAACAGGTCACGGTCACCGGGGTTCCGGCAGCGAGCCCCTGCTCGGCCAGGTTCGACGCGGCCTCGGCGAGGTGGCGGCCGGTGGTGCGCAGGACGATCGGGCCGGGCGAGCCGACGAGGGCGGCCCAGTCGACCTTCCCGCGGCCGTCGGCAAAGACGTAGCCGGAGCCGAGCGCGATACCGGCGAAGGCGGGCACGGCGGTGGCCTCGGCGACACCGGGGACGACCTCGAACGGCACGACAGTGCGGCCGACGGCGGCGATCTCGGTGACGGTGGCGTCGGTGGTCATGGGGTCGCCGGTGACGAGGCGGACTACGTCACGGCCCTTCTTGGCCTCGGCGACGAGCTGCTTGGCCACGGCAGCGGGCTCACCGAGCACCGGGCGGACATCGGCGGCCGTGGGTGCGGGCAGGGCCTTGAGTCGCTTGATCTCGGCCTTGTTCTCGTCGGCGACGGCAGCGTCCATCTCGGCCTGCCGGGCGTCGAGGAGCTCCTGCGGGACGGGCACCTCGGTGGCGACCAGGGCCAGCACCTCGGCGGAGACGTCGGCGTCCGCGAAGACCAGCGGATTGCCGGACAGGACTTCCTGTGCCCGGCAGGTGAGCATCCCCGCGTTACCTGGACCCCCGCCGACAAATCGGACGGTGCCGGGGCGGGTGGTGCGTGCTCGAGTCATTGTTCGTCTCTCCGTGATGTGGGTGCCGCGCGCTGGCTGCGCGCGAGATGGGAGTTCGTGGGGGGCCATTCAGGAATCGGTGACGGTTGGTGGCGCCGTCGTCGACGTCGTGGGTACGAGTGGATCGCCTTGATCGGGGGATTCGGCGGACATCAGGTCACGCGCACCTCGGTCGAGGAGTTCGGCCGCGAGTTTTCGTCCGAGTTCCTCGGCTGCGGCGATCGGCCCGTCCGGGTGTCCACCGGGCACTGTCGTCCCCTCGGTGCGCAGGACGGTGGAGCCGTCGTGTGCTGCCACGACCGCGTGCAGTCTGAGCTCGGCGTCGGCGGCGGGGATGTCCGCGCCGGGGTTGGTGCCGGCGAACGCTGAGCTCGCGGGGCCGGTGCCGGTCAGTTCGGCGCGGGCGCCGACGGGTGCGGTACACCCGGCCTCGAGGTCGGCGAGCAGGCGGCGTTCGGCGGCGATGCGCACCCGGGTCGGGAGGTGGTCGACGACGGCAAGGGCCGCGATCGCCTCCGCGTCGTCCGCTCTGGCCTCGACGGCGAGGGCGCCCTGGGCCGGAGCCGGCAGCATCTCATCGATGTCGAACCGATGGGTGGCGCGGTCGCCGGCCTGGGTGCGGTCGAGTCCGGCCGCGGCCAGGACCACCGCATCGAGGTCGCCGCTGGTGACGTAGCCCATGCGCGTGTCGATGTTGCCGCGCAGCGGGCGAAGCTGCAGGTCGGGCCGCAGGGCGGCGAGCTGGGAACGCCGACGCGGCGCGGAGGTGCCCACGCGGGCGCCCTCGGGCAGCGTCTCCATCGTCAGGCCGTCGCGGGCGATCAGCACATCGGACGGGTCGACGCGGGGCGGCACGGCGATCGGGGCGAACCGGTCGTCGCGGGCGGTGGGCAGGTCCTTGTACGAGTGGACGGCGATGTCGCAGTCGCCGCGCTCGAGGGCGGCCCGGAGTTCGAGGGTGAATACCCCGACGCCGATCCGCTCCACCGGAGCCATCACCACGTCGCCCTTGGTCTGCACGATGACCAGCTCCGCGGGGTGGCCGGCGGCGATGAGCGCATCACGCACATGCCCGGCCTGCGTGGTGGCCAGGGTGCTGCCACGGGTGCCGACCTTGAATGTTCTGCTCATGACGCCTCCTCGTCGACGGTGCTGTCCAGGTCGAACAGTGTCCGTACGACCGCTGCGTAACTCTCGCCATCCGGCTGGGCGGCGAGTTCCTTGAATCGCACCGTGGGCGGGTGCAGAAGTTTGTCCACGACCCGGCGGACTGTGTTGGACACTTCGTCGCGGATCTTCTCGTCCATGCCGGGCAGTCGCGACTCGAGCCGGCGCATCTCCGCGGCCACGACCTGTCCGCCGCGTCCGCGAAGTTGACCGATCAGCGGGCCCACGCCGGCCATGCGTTCGGCCTGTGTGTACGCGGTGAGTTCGGCGTCAACGATGGTGCGGGCGGCGTCGGCGTCGGCGGCCGCGCCGGAGGTGGCGGGATCGAACTGGAGCGCCTCGATGCCCAGCACGGTCACGCCGGGCAGGCCGGCCACGGCGGGGTCCACGTCGCGCGGCATGCCCAGGTCGCAGATGACCAGCGGGCCTCGCTCGCCCCGGCGGGCCAGTGCGGTGTGCACGTCGCCGAGGGTGACGACCGTGCCGACGGCGCCGGTGCACGTGAAGAGGATGTCAGCGCGGGCCACGGCGTCGGCGAGATCATCCAGCGCGAACGCCGCCGCAGGGGTGCCGGAGTCGCGGGCGATCTCGGACAGCCGCGCGGCGCGCTCGGGAGTGCGGTTGGTGACCTCGATGCGGGAGATTCCGCCGCGGCCGAGGTGAGCCACCGCCAGGCCGCCCATCGCGCCGGCGCCCACGACCACGGCGCTGCGGCCGTCGAGGTTGCGGGACGGTGCGGGCCCGGGAGCTGCAGACGGGGCGGGGCTGCTGGGGCCGGCGTCTTTGGTCGACACTGCGGCGGGGCCGGCGGCGTTGAGAATCTCGGCGGCCCGGTCCAGCGCCACGGACACCACGGAGGCGCCGGCGGAGTCGATGCCGGTCTCCGTGTGGACCCGTTTGCCCACGTGCAGGGCCTGCTGGGCGAGGCGGTGCAGCGTGGTTCCGGCCGCCCCGATGTCGGAGGCCGACTGGTAGGCGGTGCGGATCTGCCCGATGATCTGCTGCTCGCCCACGACCATCGAGTCCAGGCCGGAGGCCACGGAGAACAGGTGCTCGGCCGCCGACTCGGAGTA
The DNA here is from genome assembly GCF_000226215.1 of Dietzia alimentaria 72. Lineage (GTDB taxonomy): Bacteria > Actinomycetota > Actinomycetes > Mycobacteriales > Mycobacteriaceae > Dietzia > Dietzia alimentaria. The sequence goes on along the minus strand of NZ_AGFF01000016.1, from coordinate 38,120 downwards.
ACGCACGTACAGGTGCCGGCTGAGCTCGTCCGCCGAGAGGCCGGAATGCTCGGCCAGCAGCGCCACCACGTCGTCGAGCGCGGGGTGGAAAGCCTTGGCGGCCGAGTAGACCTCCACGCGATTACAGGTGGTGACGATCATCGCCTCGTCGACGTTCTCGCCCTTGATGAGCTCCTCGGTGAGGGCGTCACGATCTGACTCCGAGACGGCCACGGCCTCGAGCAGCGAGACCGGTGCACTGTGATGGGACAGTCCCACGAGGAGAATGCTCACTCCCGACCCCCGGACGAGAGCGCGCATGTGTCCCATGCCATGATGGGTGCTAACTCGTCAACTCGGGTGTATCGGCCGGCTCTTCCACCCGGGACCGCCTGAACGTCAAGGACGTACAGGTGACCGTTGGACACACACGCGGAACGCTGCTCCACAGTCGGTCGTCTCCTGTCGGTGTGCACGGCTGCGTACAGGGCGATTTCCGTACGGAAAACCCCTGCCGGGCCGGCCGTGGCCTTAAGGCTGCGTACGACCCGGATCGCGCTCCACCGTAACCCGCATGGCACCCCGGGACAAAACCGTCGCCGGGCAGGATGCTATATGCGGCGGGCCCTTGGCGGTGCCCGTGAACAGCACGGACCGCCTACCGGGCCACCCGTAGTATCGGCTCGTGCCCCCTCGTCGTAGAAACTCCTCCACGATGTCCGCGGCGACCCGCGCCCGCTACGCCAAGCGACGGCAGCGTCGTCTGTCCCGGGTCGACAACGACCTCACCGACGACCAGTGGCTCCGGATCCTCGACGCGTGGGGCGGCTGCGCCTACTGCCAGGCCACCGCCCCGGCGCTGCAGCGCGACTGCGTCCAGCCCATTTCGCGCGGTGGCCGCTACACCCTGGAGAACGTGGTGCCCGCGTGCGCGTCCTGTAACGCGAGCAAGCACAACAGCGAGGTCACCGGCTGGTTGCGGCGCAAGAAGCTCGACGAAGGCGCGTTCCTCCTGCGCCACGCCACCGTCCTGCGGGCCCTGCGCTCACCGCCTGCTCCGTTCTAGTCCCAACCGGCAAAGGGGTCGGGTCTAGTCCCAACCGGCAAAGGGGTCGGGCTCGGCGAGCGTGGCGGCCATCTCGTCGTCGTCGACCTCCCAACACGAATGCTCCGCACCGTCCACCAGGACGACAGGTAGGCGGTCGCCGTATTCCAGGGCGAGTTCGCGGTCGGCGGCGCGGTCGACGTCCGTCGTGTCCAGGCGTGCGCCCGCGGCGTCGCAGAGGGGCACCAACTGGTCGTAGACGCGGACGCAGCTTCCGCAGCCCTCGCGGGTCAACAGGGTCACCGTGTGCAGCATGCCCCGATGATGCCCGAGCCCCGCGACCATCCGGGCGGGCGGGAGGTTGTGCAGTCGTGCGCTGGTGCCGCAACCGCGTCGTGTGTCAGAGGGCTGACCTAGGATGGGCATCCAGCGCCCTGAGGAGGTCCCGCCCGGTGAACGACCACAACGACGCCGCCGACGACACCACCCCCACCGACCCCGCCGACTCCCGCCGCGGCCGGCGACTTCTCGGCCGGGCGGACATCATCACCGCGTTCGGTCGGCTGGTGTGGCGTCGTCGTGACGCGCGGGTGCAGCGCATGGCCGGTGAGGCCTCGGCCGAGCACGCGATCAAGCTCGACTCCGGCGCGGAGCCCGAGTCGCCGCTGGCCGACGCCGCCCCCGAGCCGGAGGTCCCCGAGCCCGAGGAACATCCCGCGGAGCCAAAAGTTGCGGATCCGAAGGTCGCGGCGTTCTTCGACGTAGACAACACCCTCATCCAGGGCGCGTCCATCATTCTGCTCGCGCGCGGACTGGCCAAACACAAGTTCTTCAACGCCAGGGATCTCGCGGGTCTGGCGTGGTCGCAGGCCAAATTCCGGATCTCCGGGCAGGAGAACGCCGACGACGTGGCCGCCGGTCGCGAGAAGGCACTCAGCTTCGTCGAGGGTCGCACCGTCGCCGAGCTCGTCGCGCTTAGCGAGGAGGTCGTGGACACCTCCATGCTTGACCGCGTCTGGCCGGGCACCCGGTCTCTCGTGCAGATGCACCTGGATGCCGGGGAGCAGGTCTGGCTGGTCACGGCCACGCCTGTGATGCTGGCGCGGGTCATCGCGACGCGACTCGGACTGTCCGGAGCTCTCGGGACCGTCGCTGAGGAAAAGGACGGCGTCTACACGGGCCGCCTCGTGGGCGACATCCTGCACGGGCCCGGCAAGGCGCACGCCATCAGCCGGCTGGCAGAGGCGGAGGGCTTTGACCTATCCCGCTGCTACGCCTACTCGGACAGCTTCAACGACATGCCCATGCTGACGCTGGTCGGCCACCCGGTGGCCATCAACCCGGATTCGAAGCTGCGTAAGTACGCCTCGGAGAACGGGTGGGGCATCAAGGATTTCCGAACCGTCCGCAAGGCCGCTAAAAAGGCCGTGCCGGGCGTCATCGCGGTGGGCGGACTGGCAGGCGCGCGTGCGGCTGCCAAGTCGCCCTACGGTGTGCGGACGATCGGCTCATTGCGCCGCATGTTCTGACCGCCGCGCTGCTCGCCCCGCGCTGCTCGCCCCGCGCTGCTCGCCCCGCCACGCCACGCCGCGAAGAGGATTTCGCCTGCATCGCCCGAGTGGGTTTGCACGATTTCCTCTTGGCGGCGACGCAGCCGGCGCAGCCGACGCAGCCGGCGCCGGAATCAGCCGAAGAAGACGCTGCCGCGACGCGCGAGGTTCCGGAACAGCGTGTTCTGGATGGTCTCGCGTACCTGGTCGGTGATCTCAAAGACCACCATGGGGTCCTCGGCGGCCTCGGGTCCGAGATGTGAGGTCTCGATGGGCTCGCCGAACTCCATCGTCCACTTTGTGGGCAGCGGCACCCCGCCGAACCCGCCGAGCAGCGGGAAGGTGGGCGTGATGGGCATGTACGGCACCCCCAGCAGACGTGCGAGCGCCGGGATCTCGCCGATCTTCGGGTAGATCTCCTCTGAGCCGACGACCGAACACGGGATGATCGGGGCGCCCGCCGCGAGGGCGGTGGCCACGAACCCGCCGCGGCCGAAGCGCTGCAGGCGGTAACGGTCGGCGAACGGCTTTCCGAGCCCCTTGAAACCCTCGGGCCACACCGCTACCACCTGACCGCTTTCGAGGAGCCGTTCGGCATCGGCGTTGCAGGCCAGGGTCGCCCCGGCCCGGCGAGCCAACGGTGCCGAGATTGGCAGGGTCATGGCGAGATCGGCGGCGAGGAGGCGTAGGGCACGGCCGGCGTGGTCGTGAACGGCGACGGTGGTCATGAGTCCGTCGATCGGCAGGACGCCCGCATGGTTGGACACGATCAGTCCGGCACCCTCGGCGGGGATGTTCTCGGCGCCGATCACCTCAACGCGGAACCAGTGCTCGAACAGCGGTCGCCACAGGGGCAGCCACACGTTGGTGTGGAAGTGCTCGTCGAAGCCGAACTCGTCGACCTCATAGCCGCCGGTGATACGGGTGGCCAGCATCTCGCCGGCGGCGCTGATGGTGTCCGCCAGACCGGTGAGTGCGGAGACGTCGCCGGTCGCGAGCATCACGTCCACACCGCGGGCCAGATCGCGGACGGGTGCGAGGGTTTCGGCGTCGACGGGCAGTGCATCCACGACCTGGCCGATCGAGGAGCGCATGGAGGTCAGGAAGCGGTCGACGATCCGGCCTATCTCCGTGGCTGCGGCGTCGCTGCCGGTGGTGGCTCCGGAGAAGCCCTCGCCCACCGCGCGGTCGCTGCGGGCGTCGCGGCGCCCCTCGCCCCAGCGGGGCCCGCCGAGGGGTTGGCTCAGGTCGAACTCGGGGCCCTTCACGGCGCCTCCTCCTTGGTCTGGGCGGCCGCGGCGCGGACCTGTGCCGAGCCGGCGCGGACCTGTGCTGCACCGGTGCGGGCTTGTGCCGAGCCGGCGCGGGGCTGCACGGGTATGCCACCGGGCTGGTCGGGCAGTGCCCCGATGGCCGCCAGCTCGTCGAGCGTGGTGTCCACGCCGGCGCGCAGCTTGTCGGCCAGGCCGGCGGGCAGGATGCGGGCCACCTTGCCGGCGGACCGCTCGAGCGAGGCGCGCGTGACCAGGGGCTCGGCGCCTGAGTCGACGAGGTAGGCCTGCAGTGCCTCTTCGGTGGTGTACCTGGGCTCGAACCCGAACTCGGTGCGCATGCGTGTGGTGTCCACGGCGCGACCAAAGCGGAGGTACCGCAACTGCGACGGCCCGATATCGCGCAGCCCCTGCGAGGACAGCAGCCGCGCCGCGATCTTGAACGTGGCGGGCATGACGGGCAGCGGGATGTGACCGGCCCTGCGGATGGCCTGCGAGAGCGTCATCACGCCGTCGGCGGCGATGTTGTAGGTGCCCGGTGGGGCGCCGACGGTGGCGCGCAAGAGGGCGTCGAGCGCGTCCTGCGGGTGCAGCAGCTGGATGCGCGGGTCGTAGCCGGCCAGGACGGGCGCGATCGACGGCAACAGCAGTTCGCCCACCACCGTGGGCTCGGGGAGCCCCAGGACGGCGGGGATCCGCAGGATGGACACGTCGATGTCCGGTCGCTTGCGGGACATTCCCCGGACGTAGCCCTCCACGGACAGGTGATCGAGCGGGATGCCGCCACTGGGCTGGCGCCGGGCGGCCATGTCCTCGGTGAACATCGCGGGGTCCACACCGGAGGAGCCGTACACGGTGGACGAGGAGATCAGCACGAATCGCTTGACGGTCGCCGCGCGACCGCAGGCCGCGATCACGTGCATCGAGCCCATGATGTTCGCCTCCTTGACGGCGTCACGGCCGCCCGGGGCGAAGTCGGTATGGTGCAGGCCCGCGTGGACCACGGTGTCGATCCCGGCCTCACGCAGGATGCCCTGCAGTCGCGGGGACTGCGGGTCCAGACGCACGAACTCGGCGTCCCGCATGCGTCGGCGGTGCTGGGGCGAGGGCTTGATCGAATCGATGGCCAGTACGCGCTCCACGGAGCCGGTGCGGAGCAGCTTGCCCACCAGGTGTGCCCCGAGGTAGCGGCTACCGCCCACGACGGCCACGGCGCGCGCCGGGCTATGGGGGGGAGCTTGGGTGTTCACCGGACCGAGTCTAGCCGTGGACCCCCCGGCTCATGTGCGTGGTCCTCACAGCCGATGGGCCGAAATACACCGATGCCCGCCACCTCGATGGTGACGGGCATCCGCTACAGGCGTGAGTCCGGGCGCGGTTTGAGCGCCCAATGACTCACTTACCGAGTTTACGACGCTGCACGCGGGTCCGGCGAAGCATCTTGCGGTGCTTCTTCTTGGACATACGCTTGCGGCGCTTCTTGATCACAGAACCCATATCGGGTGTCACCTACCTGTCGACTACTGGTCGTGGGCCTTACTGCGCTCCGGCTACAAAACGGGCTCTTCAAGCCGGTACGGAACCATTCCAGACTACCCGCAGGTAGTGCCGCGACGGAAAACGGGCCGGGAGCCGTCCCTTTGACGGGGCGGAACCGCGTGGCTGGTCAGCCAGCGGAGAAGTACGAGGTGTCCAGGTACTCGTGGACAGCCTTGGAGTGCACACGGAACGACCGACCCACGCGAACCGCGGGCAACTCGCCTGAGTGGACGAGCCTGTAAACCGTCATCTTGGACACGCGCATCAGCGCGGCGACCTCGGCAACGGTCAGGAATTGGGAACCCCCCGCCGCCTGCGAGCCGCCTTCAGTCTTGTCGGTAGTCGCCATTGTCACAACCCTTCGTGGCACGCGTCGTGCCGCAGGCTTCCCCTCCTGCGGTACGGACACGCACGTGCTGGGTATGAGCCTAGCGTGAAGGGTGTGATCAATGCGACGGGAGTGGGCGAATTGCTTCTAAGACACGCCGCCCCTCCCCTGCCTCACCGCCCCTGAGCTGGCCTTGTGTTAAAAGGAGCGGCCCGCCGGGTGGCTTTTCTCTCACCCGGCGGGCCTTATCAGGGCGACTGTCCACGTCGCCTGTTCCGCCCCACCGATGCTTCGCGGGGCGTTGTGTGCGGTCAGTCGTCCTCGTCGTCGTCGGCTGTGGCGGCCACCGCGAGTTCCAGCGACCGAGACGCGGCCGCATCCACGGCATCCGCGACCGCCGCACGCAGACCGCCGGCCTCGAGTCTGCGGATCGCCGCCGCGGTGGTGCCGCCGGGCGAACTGACGTTGTACCGCAACTCAGCGGGCCCCTCGCCGCCGCCGGTGAGCATCGCGCCCGCACCCAGCGCCGTGCCCGTCGCGAGCGTCACCGCCACGTCGCGCGGCAGTCCGTGCTCCACGCCCGCGTCGATCATCGCCTCCGTGAGGAGGAAGAAGTAGGCGGGTCCGGAGCCGGAGACCGCGGTCACCGCGTCCATCTGGGGCTCTGTGACGACGACGACGGCGCCCACACTCTTCATGATCGTCACGACCTGCTGAAGGTGCTCGTCGCGCGCGAAGCGGCCCTTGCAGACCGCCGAGACGCCCTGCCCCACCAACATGGCGGTGTTGGGCATCACGCGCACGACGGGCGAGCCGGCGGAGAGCTTGTTCTCCAGCACCTGCGTGGGCACCCCCGCGGCGAGTGAGACCACGATCGATTCGTTGACGCTGTCCGAGACGGCGTCACCGATCCGTCCCACCACGGCAGGCACGTCCTTCGGCTTGACGGCCACCACGATCACGTCCGCGCCCTCACAGCCGATGTCGAGACTGGTGGCCAGGATGGAGTACTTCCGGGCCAACTGGTTCGCGCGGGCCTCCACGGCGTCGACCACCACGATGTTCGACGGCTCGGTCCCGGCCTCACGCAGGCCCGCGATGAGGGCCTCTCCGATGCGTCCGCCACCGACAACTGCGATTCTCGTCATGCCCATTACAGTGCCACACGGGCATCAGCCAGCCTCCGGCTCGGGCGGGCCCCGGGTCCCGAAATCAGCTCCGCCCGCATCTGGTGCAGATGCGGGCGGAGGCGTGTTCGGGCCAGGTGCGGCCGGGCTAGGTGATCGCCATCAGCAGGAGTGGCCCGCAGGTCACGCCCAGGCCTACGATCACCGCCAGAGCGATGCTGACCGTGTCGTTGGACCTGCGCAGCACGCGGACCATGGCCACCAGGCCCACGATCACCACAACGGCCAGCGCGAACGCCACCCAGCGCAGGTCACGCCAGAGCAACTGGAAGCCGATGAACAGTGCCGCGCCGGCGACCGCCGAGGCGAGCACCTGCGCGATGAGGATCAGCCACTGCGACGCCGGCGAACGCTCGGTGTCGGGATAGCCGGAGTCGGCATCGGCGGGATCGGTGTCTGCGTAAGCGGTGTCGGTGTCGGTGTCGGTGTGGTCCGAGCCGAGTGGTCCGGAGGTCGGCTCGTCATCTCGCGCCACCGCACCCACGGCGGCAGCGGTCATGCCCGCGATACCGGCCCCACCGGCAGCGGCAGCCTTGGTCGCGGTGCCCACGCCCCCACCCTGATCGGCCGGCGAACCGGTCTCGTCGGCATCCTCGGCGGACGCCTCGGGCGCGCGGTGGGCGGTCGAGCCACTACCCGATGGCACACCCCACGCCGGCGCATCCGTGGACGCGGCCGCCGCGGCAGCACCGGTGGGCTTGGCTGTGCTGGGCTTCGCGGCCTCAGCCTTGTCGACGGGCGGCGTCGTGCTGGGCTTGGCCGAGTCGGCCTTCGCGGCGTCAGTCTTGGCCGCCGCAGCCTTTGTGACAGGCGGGGTCGCGGTGGTCGACGCGGGCTTGGCCGGCGTCGTGCCCTCCCCCGCAGTCTCGGGCCTGACCGGGGGTGTCGAAGTATCCGTCTGTGCGGCCGACGCCGTGGGGGCGGCAGTCGACGACGCAGCAGCCGCCGCGGCACCGGCTGGAGTCGGACGGTGCGCAGGGACCTCGTACGGCGAGCGCTCCTGAGCCTTGGGCTTGCGGCCGAACAGCCCTCGCAGGCCGCCCTTCTTGCCCTGCGCAGGTGCGTCATGGGAGTCGGTGGCCGGCGGCGTCGGGTACGAACCCGGGGCCGGCGCGGCCGGAGCAGCGCTAGTCGGAGTGGCTGAGGTCGACGTCGGCGTTGTCGGAACCGGCGGTGTCGGAACCGGCGAGGTCGGCCGCGTCGGCGTGGCAGCAGTCGGCGCCTGCTGGGCAGCCGAGGTCGCGGGCTTCTGCCCGGCCACCGCCCCACCGGCAGCCGCAGCGCCAGCAGCTCCGGAGGCCGCAGACGCTCCCGGCTTGCCGCCCGGCCCGGACTGCTCCGCCGCAGCAGGAGACTGCGGGGCCTTGCCGGAGGACGGGCTCGTCGTCGTCGTCGGACCGGTCTTCGTGCCCGACCCGCCCTCAGTCTCGCCCCCTGCGGCGGCCTCCTCGGCCTCACGCGCGCGGCGACGCTCAGCACGACTGCTGAGCACCGTCTCGTCAGTGATCCGGGGGATCTCCCCCGTCAGCTCGGTGACGCTCAGACCACCCTCGTCAGCCCTGCGGCGTCTACGCCCCTCAGGCGCGGCCGACTGCTGATCCGCGCCCATGCGCTTGAGCAGCTCCGCCACGGTGATCTGCTGACCGTCAGAATCCTCAGCCATCGTCAGCTCCCCTTCCCGTCGCCGCCCACGTCCCGGTCGAGACGCTGCAGGATGAGCCCCTCTCGCAGGGCCCACGGACAGATTTTCACACTTTCCAAACCGAGTGCACGCATGGACGCCTCCGCAACCAACGCTCCCGCCACCACCTGATGCGATCGATCAGAGCTGATGCCCTCCAACTCTGCCCTGTCCGCGGCCGTCATGCGGGAGATAAACGCGATCACCTGCCGCAAACCCGACGCCGTGAGCACCCGTTCCACACGAGGCCCCTCCGACGACGGCGCAGCTCCGGTCAATCGTGCCAGCGTACGGAAGGTTTTGGAGGTCGCACACGCGAGATCGGGTTCACCCGCCGCGCGCAGTTCCCTGGCGGGCCCCTCGAGCTCGGCGTCGATGAAATCGCGCAACTGGTTGAGCCGTTTGCGCTCCGGCGGGTCCGTCTTGAACCAGTCGTAAGTCAGACGCCCCGCGCCCAGCGGCAGGCTGAACGCTTGCTCGGGCAGTTCGTCCTCACCACTGGTCATCTCGAGCGACCCTCCACCGATGTCGAGGTTGATGATCCGTCCGGCGCTCCAGCCGTACCACCGGCGAGCAGCCAGGAAGGTCATCCGCGCCTCGTCCTCGCCCGAGAGGACCCGCAGTTCGAGGCCGGTCTCCTTGCGAACCTTCTCCAGCACTTCCTCGGAGTTGGCGGCATCGCGCACGGCCGACGTGGCCAGCGCCATCACCTCGCCACACTTGGTGGCCTTGGCCAGATCGACCGCCTCATTGACCGCGTCCACCAGTCGGGAGATGCCGGATTTGGTGATCTTGTTGTCGTCGTCCAGATACTCGATCAGCCGCAGACGGGTCTTGGAATCGTTCATGGGCGTCGGATGGCCACCCCGGTGGGCGTCGACCACCACGAAGTGGACCGTGTTACTTCCCACGTCCAGGACACCTAATCTCACACGACCACCCTAAACGGTCTACGGTCGCAGGTTGTGACCGCCACCGAACCCCCCACCACCCCGGGTACCCCTCTGCCCGAGGTCCCCATGGACTTCCCGCGCGAGTGGTACACGTTCCCTGACCCCGACAATGACGAACACCTGGTCTCCGTCGACATGACCTGGCTGCTGTCCTCGTGGACCTGCGTGTTCGGAACGCCGGCGTGTCACGGCATCGACAGTTCCCAACCCGACTCGGGCTGTTGCACCCACGGCGCGTTTCTCAGCGACGACGAGGACCGCGACCGGCTCAAAGTGAACGTCTCGCGCCTCGAGCCCGGTGAATGGCAACACCGCGACGCCGCCTTCGCCGCCGCCGAGAACTCCGACACCGAAGCATGGCTCGAGATGGATGAACTGACCGGGGACGACGGCGAGATGGAGCCTGCGCTACGAACTCGGAAGCACAACGGGCGCTGTGTCTTCTTCAACGATCCCGGCTGGCCGGCCGGATCGGGCTGCGCCCTCCACCACATGGCGGGGCGGACCGGGCGGAGTCTGCCGGAGTCGAAGCCGGACGTGTGCTGGCAGCTGCCACTCCGGGTGACGCACGAGTGGGAGGACCGGCCCGACGAGGTCCAGATCCTGCACACCCGTGTCGGCGAATACGACCGCCGCGGCTGGGGCCCGGGCGGGCTGGACCTGGACTGGTACTGCACCGGATCGCCCGAGTCCCACGTCGGCACCGAGCCCGTCTATCTGTCGCTGCGTGATGAGCTGGTCGAACTCCTCGGCGCCCGGTGCTACGAAGTGCTGGCGGCGGCGTGTGGCCGGCGACGTCAACTGGGGATCGTGGCCGTTCACCCGGCAACCGAACGCGCCTGCGGCTGAGCCACAGTCACGTCCTAGCCACAGGCGCGTCCGTCCATGAACTCCCGCCACCGCCGCCTCCGAGCCACAGTCACGTCCTAGCCACAGGCGCGTCCGTCCATGAACTCCCGCCACCGCCGCCGCGGGTGCCGGAGTGCATCGCGGGTAGCGGCTGCGTTTTAGGTGTACAGGCGCGGGAGCAGATGCCTGGGTGGGGTGGGGTGGGGCGGGGGGCGGGTCAGGCCTCGAACTTGTAGCCCAGCCCGCGGACCGTCACCAGGTTCACCGGCTTGCCCGGATCCTGCTCGATCTTGGAGCGCAGTCGCTTGACGTGCACATCGAGCGTCTTGGTGTCGCCCACGTAGTCCGAGCCCCACACGCGGTCGATGAGCTGCCCCCGCGTGAGCACCCGGCCCGAGTTGCGCAGCAGGTACTCGAGAAGCTCAAACTCTTTGAGTGGCAGCGTCACCAGCGCACCGCGGACCGTGACCGTGTGCCGTTCGATGTCCATGCGGACAGGGCCGGACTCCAGGACGCCGACCTCATCGGCTTGGTCCGACTCCATCTCGGCCCCACGCCGAAGAACCGCGCGGATGCGGGCGATGAGTTCGCGGGCCGAGTAGGGCTTGGTCACGTAGTCGTCGGCGCCGAGTTCCAACCCCACGACCTTGTCGATCTCACTGTCGCGCGCGGTCACCATGATCACCGGAACACTGGAGGTCAGGCGCAGGCGACGGCACACATCGGTGCCTGACATGCCCGGAAGCATGAGGTCCAGCAGGACGATGTCCGCGCCCTCGGCCTCAAAGCGCTCCAGTGCAGCCGGGCCGTCGCCGGCTACGGTTACTTCAAAGCCCTCTTTGCGGAGGAGGAACGCGAGCGGATCCGCCAACGAGTCCTCGTCCTCCACGATCAGCACCCTGGTCACGGCACCTGGTCCTCTCCTTGTTTGACGTGCTCGGCGGCGGCTTCCCCGCCATCGTCACCCGGCTCGAGATGCGCCGGTAGTTCGAGTGTGAAAGTGGATCCCGTGCCGGGTCGGCTCCAGATGCTGACGGCGCCGTTGTGGTTCTGGGCGACGTGCTTGACGATCGCCAAACCAAGTCCGGTCCCGCCCGTCGCCCGCGACCGGGCCTTGTCCACGCGGAAGAACCGCTCGAAAACCCGGGCCTGGTGTTCAGGGGCGATGCCGATGCCGCGGTCGGTGACCCGCAGCATGATCGAGTCGCCGACGCGAGCCCTGGTTACGGAGACGGGCGTTCGCTCATGCGAGTAGTTGACGGCATTGGAGATGAGATTGGTCATGGCCGTGACGAGAAGCGTCCAGTCGCCCTCGACCTCCAGCCCGGACGGCGAGTCGGTGATCAGTTCGATCCCGGCCGCCTCAGCCGCCGCCGACGACCGGCGCACCGCCTCATCCACGACGTCGTCAACGTCCACCGGCTCCGGGTCGCGGATCCGCTCGGCCCCTTGCAGCCGCGAGAGCGCGATGAGTTCGGAGACCATTTTCCCCAGACGCTGGGCCTCGCTCACCACCCGGCCGCCGAAGTACTCCACCGATTCCGGGTCGTCCTTCGCCTCCAACATCGCCTCCGCCAGCACCGCCATGGCCCCCACCGGCGTCTTGAGCTCGTGCGAGACGTTGGCCACGAAGTCCCGGCGAGCCGCCTCCATCCGGCGTTGCTCGGAGTCGTCGTCGGCAAACACCACCACAAACTGCTCACCGTGGCCGTTGAGGATCTCGCTGCGCCCGCTCACCGACGGGATACGACGACGACCCGCCGCCGCCTTTGCGGGCAGGTCGAACGGCGAGGGCTGCCCCGTCGTGAACGTGGCGTGCGCGGCGAGCCACACCGGCTCCACCAGGAGGCGCCCGTCGACGATCGCCAGCTCACCGGCGCGACGGTTGTAGAGAACGACGTCCTGGTGCCGATCCACCACCGCCAGCGCATACGGAGCCTGCTGATACACCGACCTCAGCACTTCGAGACGGCTCGGTCCAGCCTGCTCTGCGCGGCGCCGATCAGCACGTCGGTTGAGCAGCGGAACAACGAAACCGCCCACGATGAAGCCGATGACCCCGGCAACGATCGCGAGGAAGATCCCCAGACTGACCTGCACGTCCCCGATACTACGGTGCGCACACCCGACCACCGAAACCGCGAACCCCTGTCCACTCGCGAAAAATCCGCAGGTGGGCAGGGGTTCATGGGCCGTTCACCGGCCCTTCGTCTCACAACTCGTGACCTGCTACTTCTGGCCGCCCTGGTTGGCCACTGCGGCGGCACCTGCGGCCGCAGCCTCCGGGTCGAGGTACGTTCCGCCCGGGTTGGCGACCAGCCCGTCGTCGTTGAAGCGGTAGATCAGCGGAATGCCGGTGGGGATGTTCAGTCCGGCAATGTCCTCGTCGGAGATGCCGTCGAGGTGCTTGACCAGCGCGCGCAGCGAGTTGCCGTGCGCCGCCACCATGACCGTCTTGCCGGCGGCGAGCTGCGGGGCGATCTCGGCGGCGTAGTACGGGATGAACCGGTCCACCACGTCCTTGAGGCACTCGGTCAGCGGCACCTCCGGCACATCCGAGTAGCGGACGTCGGACGACTGCGAGTACTCGTTGTCCGCGTCGATGGGCGGCGGCGGCGTGTCGTAGCTACGACGCCACAGCATGAACTGCTCCTCGCCGAACTCGTCCTGGGTCTGTGCCTTGTTCAGGCCCTGCAGCCGGCCGTAGTGACGCTCGTTGAGCTTCCAGTGGCGGACCACGGGAATCCAGTGGCGATCGCAGGCGTCCAGCGAGATGTTGGCGGTGGTGATGGCGCGACGCAGCAGCGAGGTGTACAGGACGTCCGGGAGGATCCCCTCCTCCTTGAGGAGTTCGCCGCCGCGCACCGCCTCTTCCCGCCCTAGATCGGTCAGGTCGACGTCGACCCAACCGGTGAACTGATTGGATGCGTTCCACTGGGATTGCCCGTGACGCAGAAGGATGAGGGTTCCATAAGCCATGAACCCATTATGACCTCCGCCACCACGACTACGGTGGAGACATGACCGCACACGCCGGAGCCACCCCCGATTCCCCCGACCGGCCGTGGACCATCCACTACACGCCCGGCACCACCCAGAACCTCGACTACGGCACCACCACCCTCATCGACCAGTTCGATGCCGCCGTATCCGCACACGCCGACCGGCCCGCCACCGAGTTCTTCGGCCGGCTGACCAGCTACTCCGAACTCGGACGCCGGGTCCGTCGCGCCGCCGAGGGCCTACGCCGCCTGGGCGTGCAGCGCGGCGACCGCGTGGCCGTGCTCCTGCCCAACTGCCCCCAGGGCATCGTTGTCTTCTACGCGGCCCTGCGCATAGGGGCGATCGTGGTGGAGCACAATCCGCTCTACACCACCGACGAGCTCGAGGGTCCCTTCTCCGATCACCAGGCGAAAGTGGTGGTGACCTGGAACGTCGTGGCCGATGTCGTTCGCGACCTCGCCGATAGACCGGGTTCGGAGATCGAGCACATCCTCGCCGTCGACCTGCTCGAGGCCTTCCCCACCGTCAAACGTCTCGCCGTGCGGCACCTGCCCGTGCCCGCACTGCGCTCCTCGCGCAACAAGCTCTCCCGGCCCGCCCCGGGCACCCTCGACTGGGACGATCTGGAGACCGGGCCCGAGCTGGACTTCTCGCACCCGCGCCCCGAGGCGGGCGACCCCGCGCTGATTCTCTACACCTCCGGCACCACCGGGCCACCCAAGGGCGCCACGCTGACGCACGCCAACCTCGTGGCCAACTCCATGCAGGGTCGCGCGTGGGTGCCCGAACTCGAGCCCGGCCGCGAGAGGTTCCTGGCTTCCCTGCCGATGTTCCACGCCTACGGGGTCACGATGTGCGTGGTGTTCGGAATCGCGCAGGGTGCCCGACTGCAGCTCGTGCCCACCCCGGACATGGATCTGATCATGCCGATCTTCGCGAAGGATCTGCCCACCTTCATCCCTGCTGTCCCACCGATCTACAAGCGCATCCTCGAGGAAGCCGCCGAGCGCAAGATCTCGCTGCAGGGTGTGAAGTTCTCCCTGTCCGGCGCCATGAGCCTGCCCACCGACCTCATCGAGAAGTGGGAGGCCGCTACAGGCGGTCTGTTGGTGGAGGGGTACGGCATGACTGAGACCTCACCCATCACCGTGGGCAACCCGATGTCGACGGCGAGGCGGGCCGGCTACATCGGCATCCCGTTCCCGGACACCGATGTCAGGATCGCGGACAAGGACAACCCCTCCGTCGACGTCCTCGGCGGCGAGCCCGGTGAACTCCTGGTCAAGGGCCCGCAGGTCTTCCCCGGCTATTGGGGCAACACGGAGGCCACCGAGGGGGCGTTCGTCGACGGCTGGCTGCGCACCGGTGACGTGGTGGTCCAGGACCCCGACGGCTTCCTGCGCGTGGTCGACCGCATCAAGGAAATGATCGTCACCGGCGGGTTCAACGTCTACCCGTCCGAGGTCGAGGACGTCCTCCGCACTGCGCCCGGCATCGCTGACTGCGCAGTGGTCGGCCGCCCGCACCCCGAGGGCGGTGAGCAGGTGGTGGCCGCGGTCGTCCTCGAGTCCGGCGCCACGCTCGACGTCGAGGCGGTCCGCGCGCACTGCAAGGCCTCGTTGGCTGGCTACAAGGTGCCGCGCGAGTTCGTGGAACTGGACGAGCTGCCCACCAATCCGATGGGCAAGGTGCTGCGCAAGAAGGTGGCGGAGACCATCAACCCCTGACCCGCCTTTCCTCGCCGCGCTGCCACGGGCTCCCCGCCGCCGCGCCGCCCCGCCGCCGCCCCGCCGCCGCGCCGCCGCCAAGAGGAAAACGCCTGCATCAGCCGAGTGGATCTGCACGAAATCCTCTGCTCGGCGAAAGGCGGGGGCGGCGCGGCGGGCGCGAGGTTGTGCCGGGCGGGGGAGTTCAGGGCCTAGTGCCTAGTCCGGCTGGGGCAGGTCCGTGGTGAGGTGGCGGAATGCGTCGAGGTTGCGCAGCGGCTCACCCCGGGACACGCGCCATTCCCATTCGCGGCGGATCGACGTGTGGAAGCCGGTCTCGAGCAGCACGTTGAAGTCGTGGTCGGCGGCCTCGAGGACCTGGCCCAGAACGCGGTCAAGTTCCTCGTCGGTCACGGCGACCAGCGGCATCCGGCCGACGAGGTAGATGTCGCCGTTGTTGTCGAGCGTGTACGCCACCTGATACATCCGCCGATTGCGACGCAGCAGGTACTTGTAGACCTTCTCGAAGTCCTCGTCGGGCCGGCGGCACACGAACGCCTCGATGCGCACGCTCTCGCGGTTCACGGTGAGATGGCAGGCGGTCTTGAGCCGCTTCTCCCCCGGTAACTGCACCACGAAGGTTCGGCCGCCCGCGAGCGTGGACTCGATCTCGCGGGTCACCAGGAAGTTGCGGATCAGATCGACGGTGGGCGCGTGGGCCTCGCCATCGGCGGGGTCGAGTGGGCCACGTTCCACATCGTCGTGGTCGAACAGGCTGCGGTCGTCGGCTGGCTCGGTCATCGTGACTCCTCAGAAAGGTTGTTCGCGGTCAGGACGCGGTGGCCTCGGCGCGCCGGGTCCGGTGGGCGGCCTTGGTGCCGGCATACGAGGCGAGCAACCCGTCAGCGGTGGAGTCCCAGCTGAACCCGGAAGCGTGAACCGGGGCGGCCCGCGACATCGAGAGGCGCAGCTCGTCGTCGTCGAGCAACGACACCAACGTGCGCGCCCACTCACGCGGATCGTGCCCGTCCACGGTGAGCCCGGTCCGGCCGTCGGCCACGGCGGTCGGCAGCCCGCCCACGGCCGCGGCGACGACCGGCGTCCCGCAGGCCTGGGCCTCTAGTGCGACCAGGCCGAACGACTCGGAGTACGACGGCACCGCCACGATGTCCGCGGCGCGGTAGACGTCCACCAGCTCCGACGGCGGCCGCGGCGCGAGGAAACAGACACGATCGGCCACGCCCAGCTCCTCTGCCAGGTCCATCAACGAACTCGGCCGATCCATTCCGGATCCGCTGGGTCCGCCCACGACCATCAGTCGCACGTCGCGGTGCGGCTGGGTGCGCACGATCTCGGCGAGGGCTCGAACGATCACATCAGGGGCCTTGAGCGGCTGGATGCGACCGATGAACGCGATGACCTCGGAACGCTGTGCCAAGCCGAGCGCACGGCGGGCCTGTTCGGTGCCGCGCTCGGTGCCGGGGGTGTACTGCTCGAGGTCGGCGCCCGGAGGGACCACGTCGATATCGGCGAGATCGGCGTCGTAATAGGTCACGAGTTCGTCGCGCTCGCCGGTCGTATTGACCACGAGACGATGCGCGGCGTCCACGATCTGCTGCTCGCCGATGCGCCGCGACTCCGGCTCGGGGGTGTCGCCGTTGGTCAGGACCGCGTTCTTCACCGCGGCGAGGGTGTGCGCGGTGTGCACCAGCGGCACGCCCCAGTGCTCGGCTGCCACCAGCCCCGCCTGACCCGACAACCAGTAATGCGAATGGATGAGGTCGTAGTGGCCGGGAGCCTGACCCGCCTCAGCGCGCATGACCCCGGCGACAAACGGGCACAGCTGCGTGGACAGGTCCTCCTTACGCAGTCCCTCAAAGGGCCCGGCCACGATATTGCGCACCAGCACGCCGTCCCCGGCCTCCTGGACCGGCGGCTGCGACGAATGGGTGGCGCGGGTGAAGATCTCCACCTCGACGCCCCGGAGGGCCAGACGGCGCGCCGTCTGCAGCACGTACACGTTCAGTCCGCCCGCGTCGCCGGTGCCGGGCTGTGCCAGCGGCGAGGTGTGGAAGGACAGCACCGCGATGCGCTTCGGAAGCGGCGCGTCGGAGCCGGGGTGGAGGTCTGATACGGTCACCCGTCCGATTGTGCCCCTGCTGGCGGGACCGTGCACACCACCGCGTACCCCGGGGACCCCTAGAGCCCGGCGGCAAAGGCGTCGATCTCGGCGAGGAAACGGGTCGTCTCCTCCAAAAACGGCGCGTGGGCGGACTCGGCGAACTCCACGTAGCGGCCGTGCGGAATCATTTGAGCGTTGGCCTGCCCGGCCGACGGCAGGACCACCCCGTCATGCGCGCCGTGAATCACCAGTGCGGGAACACCCACGGCCTGCAGGGTGGCGTCGTTGTCGACGCGGCGGGTGAGCAGCTTCTGTCGGACCGACGGCGGCGTGGACAGCGACAGCCCCAGAATCCGCTGTCCGTCAGGCCCCGAGCCCGAGCGCATCATGGCCTTGCCGAAGCTCGTGAACGCAGCCAGCGCCACCGCGGGATTCTCGTCGAACGCGCCCCCGGACGTGACCTCCTTCATCGCCGGGCCGATCGCACCACCGGCCGAGCGGGACAGCGAGGTGACCGCGCCACAGAGGACGACCCCGGCGACCCGGCCCTCACCGCGAGCGGCCAGGTAGTCCGAGACCACGACGCCGCCGTACGACCAGCCCAGGAGAATGGCTCCCCCGTTCACGCCGACCCCGGCCGCGTCGAGGACCGCATCGATGTCGTCGGCCCACTGCTGCGGCGAGTCGTACCCTGCCTCCGGGACGCCGGAGTGCCCGTGGCCCCTCAGATCGATCGCCACCACGTGGAAACGCCGCGCCAGATCGTCCAACAACTCCGTCCCCCAGGACGCGCTCGACTGGGCCCAGCCGTGCACCAGCACCAGCGGTCGTGCTGCGGGATCGCCGAGGAGTCGGTAGGCGATGACGGTGCCGTCGGAGGACACGGCCGAGGCGATGGAGGGCACGGTTGCGTTGGTCATGGGCCTCATCGTGCCAGCGTCGCCCGAAACCGTCCCCCGGACAGGCCCCGCGGCGGCTACCGTGGGCCAATGGCAGCAACCACCACCCAGACCGACGCCGACGTCGTGGTCCGCACCTTCTTCGACGCACTCGTCAACGGATCCACCAGCACCGCGGCGGGCCTGCTGGCCGACGACATCTGGTGGGGCAACATCGGCCTCCCGACGTTCCGGGGCAAGCGCGCCGTGGTCAAGGCGATCGCCTCCATGCACCGCTCTCTCTACTTCGACGTGGACATGCATCACCTCGCCGTGGGTGCGCCCGCCGACCCGACCGATCCCAGCGCACCGACCATCGTGCTCACCGAGCGCACCGACTACCTCGGCGTGGGGCCATTCCGCGCCGATTTCTGGGTGTGCGGGCGACTCGAGGTCCGGGACGGGCTGATATGCGGTTGGCAGGATTATTTCTCCAAGGCCAACATGGCCAGGGGCGCGGTACGCGGGTTCGTCGGGATGGTCACCGGTCGCGGCCGCTGACCTCGTCGTCGTCGTACCCACCACCTACCCTCTAGAGCATGAGCACCCACCACCCAGCCGCCCGTGAGCGGCTCGCCGCCCTGCCCGCCGAGACCCGCGTCGCGGTGGTGACGGGGGCGTCGTCGGGGATCGGTGAGGCGTCCGCACGCGAGCTCGCCGCTCAGGGATTCCACGTGGTGGTGGGCGCACGGCGCGTCGACCGCCTCGAGGCGCTCGCCACCCAGATCGGCGGCACCGCCCTACCATTAGACGTGACCGACGCCGAGTCGTGCACAGCCTTCTGCGCTGCGATCCCGTGTCTGAACGTGCTGGTCAACAATGCCGGCGGCGCCAAGGGCACAACCAGCGTGATGGACGCCGACGAGGATCAGTGGCGCTGGATGTGGGAGACCAACGTCGTGGGCACGCTGCGGATCGTGAAGGGCCTGATGCCGGTGTTGGTCGCGACGGGCGACGGGTTGGTCATCACCATTACCTCGATCGCCGCGCTCGAATCATATGACAACGGCTCGGGCTACACCTCCGCCAAGCACGCACAGGCCGTCTTGCACCGCACCCTGCGCGGGGAGCACCTGGGCGAGCCGGTCCGGTTCACCGAGATCGCGCCGGGCATGGTGGATACGGAGTTCTCGAAGGTGCGGTTCGATGGTGACGACGACAAGGCCGCCGCCGTCTACCGTGGGCTCACGCCGATGGTGGCGCAGGACATCGCGGAGATCGTCGGCTTTGTGGCCAGCAGGCCCTCGCACGTCAATCTGGACCAGATCGTGGTGAAGCCGCGCGACCAGCACTCCGCTATGCGCTCACACCGGGGCTGACGCAGGCATTCGAGGAAGGTGAGGCTGGCCATCCCGGACCCAGGTTAGGCTTACTGACCTGGCACAACGTGCGCGGCGCGCATACGCTGGCCCCCTATCGAAAGGGGCCCGTTAATGGCCAGGAACAAGAACTCGTTCGTCGAACTCCTCTCCGCGCAGGTCGGTCATGAGTTCGCTGCCAGCCAGCAGTACATCGCGATCGCCGTGTGGGCGGACGCCCAGGATCTGCCGCAGCTCGCGTCGCGCTTCTACCAGCACAGCCTCGGCGAGCGGAACCACGCGATGATGATGGTCCAGTACATGCTCGACCGCGACATCCCCGTGACGATCCCCGCCGTCCCGGCGCCCCAGGCCGCGTACGGCGGACCCGCAGACGCCCTGCGCTCCGCGCTGGAGCAGGAGAAGCAGGTCACCGCGCAGATCGAGGCGATGTTCCAAGCCGCCCGCGCCGAGTCCGACCCGCTGGGCGAGCAGTTCATGCTGTGGTTCCTGCGCGAGCAGGTCGAGGAGGTCGCCAACATGAGCACCCTGGTGACCATCGCCGAGCGCGCTGCCGGAGACTGGTTCCGCATCGAGGAGTACCTCGCCCGCGAGAACGATGCCTCCACCAACACCGGCACCCCGCCCTCCGTGGCCGGCGGCGCCGTCTAACACCACCCCGGTTGGCGGACAGAAGTCGCGTTCCGGACACCCCTGGACACACGTTCTGTCCGCCAGCCGGGTTGATGGGCGGGCGGGCGTGCTCAGTTGCGGCCGTACTCCACGTAGCTCACCCCGCTCTCGAAGTCTCGACGCGTCCGACGGGTCAGCGCCCGTGGGAGCGCCACGCCCGACCCGCCCGACTCGCCCGTCGCGCGCGCCACCAGCGGGATGCCCGCGCCGAGCATGACCGGGTTCACCTTGAGTTGAAACTCGTCGATCTCGTCGACTACCTGCCCGGCCAGCGTGCCACCCCCGCACAGCCAGATATGCAGCGGTGAGTCCTCCGACTTGAGCCGGCGAACCAGCGTCACCGGGTCCTCGTCAGACGCCGTCAGCCCCTCCTCGGCGGGCAGGTCGCCCGGCCGGTGGGTCACGACGTACTGGCGCAGGTGCGGGTACCCGCTGGCCAGGCCCCCGTCCACGGCCACCTGATGGGTGGTGCGACCCATGATCACCGTGTCGAACACCCGGTGCGGGGTTTGCGCCAGCCCGACGGGCCCTCGGAGGTGGCCGGGGATCGTCTCCGGGTAGTGCTCGATGATCCACGGCATGTGGTCGCCCTCGACGAGAAAATCATCGAAGCCGCCGCTGGGGTCGGCGATGAAACCGTCGACGCTCACAGCCACGTAGTAAATGAGCTTGCGCATGGTGGGTCCTTTCTGGGGATGGGTGTTCGCCTGCGTCCACCCCGCCAGAGCGGGGTCAGCCGAGGGTGATCACGTCGTCCACCCCCACCCGGTCGCAGAAGGCGTCGTCGTGACTGACCAACAGCAGCGCACCGCGCCACTGCGCAAGCGCGTCGGCGAGCACCTGCACGCCGTCGAGGTCGAGATTGTTGGTCGGCTCGTCCATGACCAGCAGTTGCGGGACAGGGCGCGCGAACAACCGCGCCGCCAACGCGGCACGGAGCCGCTCCCCACCGGAGAGGTCCGCGAGTCTGCGGAACCCGGCGCCGCCGGTGAAGAGCATCCGCGCCGCGTGTGCGTGGGCCTCCTCCGTCGACACGCTGGGGCGGACGGCCAGCAGCGCGTCGATGACCGACCACTCCGGATGCTCGACGCGCAGATCTTGCGGCAGCAGGGCCCACGGGACGTGGACCACCTCGTCGTCGACCCGGGCGACGTCGCTCAGGAGGCGCCGAAGCAGCGTCGTTTTGCCGCTACCGTTCGGCCCGGCCAGTCGCACGCGCGCGGGCCCAGCGATATGGACACGTCCCGCGACGCGGTCATCGACGTCCAGCACCACCCGGCCGGCTGGCAATCCCGGGTCGGGCAGTTCGACCCGCAGACGTTCCTCGCGCCGGACCGCGGCGTCAACCTCGCGCATGTGCTCCCTCGCCTGCTCGACCCCCTGTTCGTGGACCGCCCGCAGCCTGCCGGCCGCTTCCTGCGCCGACGCGCGACGGGCGTTCAAAAAGATCTTGGGCATTCCGCCCGCTGCCTGCACCCGCCGCCCCTGAGCGGCCCGGCGGTTCGCCTTCTCGACCCGCTCGACCCTGCCCCGCTTCTCGGCACGCAGATCGTTCCGCGCCCCGGTCAGCGACTGCAACGCTGCGCCCTGCTCGGCCTCGACCACCTCGCGGTAATGCGCGTACGACCCGCCGAACACCCGGCACCGGCCGGCCCGCAGCTCGACCGTCCTGCCGGCACGGTCCAGCAGTTCGAGATCGTGGCTCACCACCAGCACCACGCGATCGCCGCCGCCCACAAACCCGTCGATAGCAGCGAACAGTCGCTCCCGTGCCCGCCCGTCGAGATTATTGCTGGGCTCGTCCAGCAGAAGGACCTGTGGTCGCCCGAGCAGCCGACCCGCTACCGCGGCGAGGGTGCGCTCCCCGCCGGACAGGGCCACCACGGGCCGGTCCAACTCGGTCGGCAGGCCCAAGTCGTCGAGCAGCGCGATCTTGCGCTCGGCCACGGCCCAGTCATCGCCGACGAGCACGAAGTCGTCGTCATCGCCCTCCCCCGCCTCGATGCGCGTCAACGCTTCCAGTCGTCCGCCCACGCCGAGCTCATCGGCGAGCGTGCGTCGCGCCGGGGCGTCGGCGAGAAGTTGTGGCAGATAACCCACGGTGGGCGGGCCTGCTGGATCGCCGTCGACACTGATCGACCCGCGCGTCGGACGGCGTTCGCCTGCGATGAGGCGGAGCAGGGTGCTCTTGCCGGCGCCGTTGCGGCCGACGAGGGCGGTCAGGCCGGGACCAACAGTGACATCGAGCCCGTTGAAAAGTTGAGTGTTGTCGGGGAACGCGTACGCGACGTCCGACAGGACGAGGGAAGACATGCGTGCTCCAGGAGAGATGGCGGATGGCCGGGACTCACCTGTAGTTCAGCACTGTCCTTCGTCCTCCTCATCTCGATCTTCTCGGCTCCGCGCCCCTCACGGCCTCAGGTGTCCCTGCGGTCGCGCCGTGCGCATGCCGACGTGGTGGGCACGTTACGCCGTGCCTGCAACGGCGGCAAGGGGTGCGAACCGGTGGCTGGTGCGTTCGGGACCGCCGGACGGCGACTCGAGCCGGACAGCGGGTCTACCCGGTTGCTCCGACCGTCGCCGCTGGCTATTTTTGTCGTGACCACAGCGACACTTCGGCCGATTTTTCGCACTGATAACGACCAAACTCGGCGAAGCCGCGCGGGCCGGGGCCCACGGGGCCCACGGTGACTGTCGGGGCTGCTGGGGTGGCCGTGCCGCTGCGTCACCGGTCTCGACAGTCCAGTCGACGAGCGGGCGACGACGAGGGGTGACGCGGGGCGACGCGGGGCGACGACGAGGGCTACCCCGCGGCTACATGAACGCGCTGGGCGGGAGCCCCTCGTTGCTGCTCATGGGCAACTCCTTTTCGAGGCGCTCCATGAAGAAGTGCGACTGCACCGCGGTCCAGATGTTGTTCGTCAGCCAGTACAGGCCGATCGCGATGGGGAAGTTGAAGAAGTACGCGCCCACGATCGGGAAGAACGGGAAGAAGTACATCATGATCTTCATCGATCGGTTCATCGACTCGGTCATGGCTTCGGTCATCGACTGAATGTCCTGCGGCTTCTCGTCGGCGCCCGCGACCCCGGCCCTTGCCGGAGTGCCGCTCAGCCCATCGCGACCGTCGCGCCCCTCGAGGTCTGAGTCGCCGGGCAGGTCCGAATCGCCGGGCAGGTCTGAGTCGCCGGGCAGGTCTGAGTCGCCGCGCAGGCCTGAATCACCGACATCGACCCGGCCGTCGACCACCGTCTCCGGCTTCTCCCCGCCCACGGCCTCGCCGTCGATCTCCACCACCTCGCCGTCGACAAACGGGCCGCCTGCGCGATCTTCCGCCTCGACCTGCGCGACTGCGGCCTGCTCGGCAGCCTTGGCCGCCTTCTGGCGACGGAACGAATTCCACATATTGATGAAGGTCGCGATGCCGGCCAGGACGAACAGCGGCACGGCCAGCACGAGGATGTCTCCGCGCTCGAGCCCCGGGTGCAGGGACTCCATGACGTCCTGCGGCATCCGGATATAGGACGCCAGCGGCACCCCGAAGATCTCGGCGTTGAGGAACGACGCCACCTGCTCCGGCTGGAACGCGCCGTTCGTCATGGTCTGCGCCTGCTCGATGGACACATCGCGCGGCGAAAAGTTGAGCAGCACGTGGTACAGGCCGATGAACACAGGGATCTGCACGAAGAGCGGCAGACAGCCGGCCGCGGGGTTGACCCCGGCGTCCGCGTACAGGGCCTGCATCTCCTTGGCCTGCTCTTGGCGATCCTCGGGAGACTTGCGGTTTTTGTACTTGAGCTGCATCTCCTTCATCTTGGGAGCGAGCTGCGCCATCTTGCGCATCGAGTACTGCTGCCGCCACATGGACCGCATGAGCAGCAGTCGCACGGTCACCACCAGCAGCAGCACGGAACCGACCCACGCGACGCCCGAGTCGGGATCCACCACAAAGCTCAGCGCCCAGTGCCAGAACTTCATGACGAGCGACACCGGATACGAGAACAGGTCCACGAGCGATTCTCCAAGACGTGCGGCGCCGCCTGGGCGGGCGCGGGGCGGGTCATGACCGGGAGGTCGCGCTCCAGCGTGCCAGGGTCGGCGGGGTCAGCGGGCGGCGGGGTCAGCCGCGGAGGGGCTCGCGGGCGGCGGGGTCAGCCGCCGAGGGGTGGCGACGCCGGCGTGGCATCAGATCGCGCAGCTCACCCACACGGGCTCGGGTTGCAGCCGCACACCGAACGCCGCGTCCACCCCGTCGCGGACCTCCCGCGCGAGAGCGATCACGTCGTCAGCGGTGGCCGGGCCCCGGTTGGTGAGGGCCAGGGTGTGTTTGGTGGAAAGACGTGCCGGTGACGACGACGACGGGTGCCCCTTACGGAAACCGGCCCGCTCGATCAGCCACCCCGCAGATAGTTTGACCCCGTTCGGCGCCGGAAAAGCCGGCATCTGCTCGGCCTCCGCGGATCCGAGCCTGCCCGCCACCCGGGATCGCACCGTGGGGAGTTCGTCCTCGCGAATCACCGGGTTGGTGAAGAAGGATCCGGCGCTCCAGGTGTCCTCGTCGTCGTCGTCCAACACCATTCCCTTGCCGCGGCGAAGCTCCAGGACCGTGCGCCGCACGAGGTCGGGGTCCGTCCGGTCGCCCGGCTCCACCCCCAGGCGGCCGGCGAGTTCGGCGTAGCGGACGGGTTCGCTGCGGCCTGCGCGGTCTAGTCGGAACTCCACCTCCAGCACCACGGCGCGGTCGGTGTTCTTGAGCACGGACGTGCGGTAGGCGAGGCCCAGAGCCTCGGGGCACACCCACTCGTCGACGCCGGTCACGCGGTCGTACCAGCGCACGCGGTGCAGGACCTGCGCCACCTCGACGCCGTACGCGCCCACATTCTGCACCGGCGTCGCCCCGACCGAGCCCGGGATGCCGGACAGGCACTCGAGGCCGCCGTACCCGCGGCCAACGGTGTCGGCCACGAGGTCATCCCAGGGCAGACCCGCCCCGGCGCGGACGATCACCGCATCCTCCCCGTCCAGGTAGGCGACCTCGCGATTGCGCACGGCCATCACCACCAGGTCCAGATCGCCGCCGGCCACCACCAGGTTCGAGCCGCCGCCCAGCACCAACACGGGCACTCCGGCCTCATCCAAAGTCCGCATCACGGTCACCACGGCGTCCGCGGTCCCGCACTCGAACAGTGCTCGAGGCATCCCGCCGATGCGCAGCGTGGTCAACTCGGCGAGCGAGACATCGGACACCGCGGTCACATCGGGCACGTCGACGAGGCGATCGAGTACCGCGGCGGGGTCGGACGATCCTGAGGCGGGCGAGTTCACGTGAACGAGACTAGCGGCCTACTTGTAGGGTTTCCCGCATGGCGACCCGCTTCTCACACTCCGTCCACCTCGGCGGGCCTCTCGAGGCCGTCCATGCCGCCTACGCAGACGAGGCCTACTGGGCTGACCGTCTCCGCTCGGTGGGCACGGCCAAGGATTCGCTCGACGCCCTGGACGTGAGCGGCGATTCGATCAACGTCACGGTCACGCAGTACATCTCCGAATCTGACATCCCCGAGCTTGCCCGCAAGGTGCTCTCGGGTGACCTCCGACTGCAGCGGACCGTGCAGTACAGCGGGTTCGACGGCGAAACGATGTCCGGCACCTCGCGCGCCGAGGCCGCCGGGGGAATCGGAGTGATCACCGGCGAGATCGAGTCGGTTGCCCACGGTGACGCGGCGGTGGATTCCGTATCCGGCCAGGTCAAGGTGTCCATTCCGCTGCTGGGCGGCAAGCTGGAGAAAATGGTCGTGCAGCACATCACCGGGTTGTTCACGGCGGAGTACGCGCACCTGAACGGTTGGCTCGACGCCCGCTGAACAGCGTTTTTCGAGCATCTCCTCACCTCGTCCCCTGTGCGCCCGCTGAAGCCGCGTTCTGCGCTCCGTTGATAGATCGGAGATAATCGATCCAATGCAGCCGCCCAATGAGACCCAGCGTTTCCCCGCCCACGAGCGGCCCGAGACCCAGTACGCCCCCACGGAGCAGTTCCCCGCCGCACCGGGCGGTATCCGTCCGGCGGCTGATGCGCCCCTCGAGCGCAATCGCGGCCGGCGCACCGGTCTCCTCGTTGTTCTCGGCGCCGTTGTGGTGTTGGTCCTGCTGGTGGTGGGCGCGATCGGCGTGGAACTGGGCATGCGCAAGTCGGTGAGTGATCGGCTTACCCAGGAGGTCACAACGGCCCTCGGGTCGCCGGCGCAGGTCGAACTCGGTGCGGGTCCGGTACTCCTGTCGGTATTCAACAAAACCCTCGGCTCGGTGCACATCACCACTGACGGCACGCCGGCCGAGGGTGCCACCGGCCCCGCCCCCGCCATCGACATCACCGCTGAGGGTGTGCGTGAGAACGGGGAGCTCACCCACGTTGACTCGTTGTCCGGGACGGCTTTCGTCTCCGACCAGACCATGGCCACCGCCGCGCAGTCCGAGGCCCCCGGCAATGGCGTGCTCGGCGGGCTGATCCAGGTCCAGGACGTTGTCTCGGACCCCGCGTCAGGCACCTTGCGCGTGTCCATCAGCGGACTCGCGGAGGCGGTGGTGACCCCGCACCTGAACGGCGGAAACCTGGAGCTCGAGCCCGAGGGCGCCACCGTGTTCGGCTTCGCACTGCCGTCCTCCCTGCTCGGCGGCACCATGTCGATGATGGACTCCGCCCTGGCCGACCTGCCCGAGGGTGTTGAGATCACGGGCGTGCGCGTTGTCGACGGCGGCATGACCGTCGACCTCGCCGGCACGGACGTGGTGTTGGAGTCGAACCGCTAGACCAACTCCGCTAGTCGTCGAAACCCTCGAGGACGGCACGGCTGCCGCTCAGTCCCAGTCGGGTGGCCCCCGCCGCAATCATGGCGCGAGCGGTCTCGGCGTCACGGATCCCGCCTGAGGCCTTGATGCCGAGCTGACCGCCCACGGCCCGGTGCATGGCCTCGATCGCCCGCACGCTCGCACCACCCGCGGGATGGAAACCGGTCGAGGTCTTGACGAAGTCGGCCCCGGCACGGGCGACGGCATGACACACCGCCTCGATCCGCTCGTCCCCCGCCTCGTCGCCGAGTGCCTTGTGGATGGCGGCGGTCTCGAGGATCACCTTGATCTTCACCGGCGGTGGGACGGCGTCGCGCATCGCCAACACGTCCGCCATCACCTCGTCGACCAGCCCGGCAATGGCGGCCCCCACATCGATCACCATGTCCACC
The DNA here is from genome assembly GCF_000226215.1 of Dietzia alimentaria 72. Lineage (GTDB taxonomy): Bacteria > Actinomycetota > Actinomycetes > Mycobacteriales > Mycobacteriaceae > Dietzia > Dietzia alimentaria. The sequence goes on along the minus strand of NZ_AGFF01000016.1, from coordinate 10,740 downwards.
TCGTGGGCACCCTGATCGACGGCCAGGCGCCCCTCCATGGCCTTGACCAGCGAGTGATGCTTGCCCGAGGGGAAGCCCGCAACCGTGGCGACCGTCAGATCACCGCCCCGCACCGGCAGCATGCCCGGACTCACGCACACGGCTTTGACCCCCAGTTCGCGAGCCTCGGCGACACACGCCTGCACGTCCTCCCGTGAGGCGTCGGGCGAGAGAAGTGTGTGGTCGATCATCGCGGCGACCCGGGCCCTGGTCAGGTGATTCTGCGGGGTGGCGTTCATGCGGGCCAGCCTAGCGGGAGGGTCGGACATGGCTTGCTGGCACAATGACCTCTCATGTCACGTCGCTTCGTCCTCACGCTGGGTTGCCCGGACCGCATCGGTATCGTCGCCCGCATCGCCACCTTCCTCGCCGAGCTCGGTGGCACCATCGTGGAGGCTGCCTACCACGCGGATGAGGACTCCCGCTGGTTCTTCACCCGGCAGTCCGTGGACGCCGAGTCGATCGGCATGGAACTCGACGAGCTTCGACGCCGCTTCGAGCGCGTGGCCGCCGAGCTGGGTCCGGAGACGGACTGGAATATCGCCGATTCCGCCGAGCCCAAGGACGTCGTTGTCCTCGTCTCCAAGGAGGGGCACTGCCTCCACGACCTGCTCGGACGGGTCGAGAGCGGCGACTACCCTGCCCGAATCCGTGCGGTGATCGGCAATCACGACAACCTGCGCGGGATGGCCGAGGCGCACGGTGTCCCGTTCCACCACGTGGAGTTTCCGACCGATCCGGCCGAGCGTGGCCCGTCGTTCGACGAGGTCGCCCGACTTGTCGACGACATCGACCCGCACGCGATCGTCCTGGCCCGCTTCATGCAGGTCTTGCCCAATGAGCTGTGCACCCGGTGGTCGGGGCGGGCACTGAACATCCATCACAGCTTCCTGCCCAGCTTCGTGGGCGCGCGCCCGTACCACCAGGCACACGTGCGCGGGGTGAAGCTGATCGGGGCGACCTGCCACTACGTGACCGCCGACCTCGACGAGGGGCCGATCATCGAGCAGGACGTCATCCGCGTCGACCACACCGCCACCGTGAAGGGCATGGTGCGTGAGGGCCGCGATGCCGAGAAGCTCGTGCTGGCGCGCGGTCTGCGTTGGCATCTGGAGGACAGGGTGCTGGTGCACGGCGGTCGCACCGTGGTCTTCACCTGAGCGGCGTCGCCATCGCCCACCTCTGCGGCCCGGGGTCGGGCTCAGTTCTTGCCGGGCTCAGTTCTTGGAGAAGCCGTGGCGCTCGGTCAGCAAGGTCTGCGCGGCAGACAGGAAGATCAGCCGCGCAGCCGCCCCCGCGCGCGGCAGCATCGCGTTGACACGCTTTTCGATGCGTGCCTGGTCCATCCCCGCGTCCCGCATGGTCGTGACCAGGATCTCGATCGCCTCGGCGGCCATCCCCTGGCCCTCCATGAATAGGCCGCCGATGCGGTCGACGCCGCCCTCATCCACGCCCAGCACGATGAGCTCGCGGAACAATTCGTACATGTAGGCGTCGGAGAAGAAGTGATCCGCCGACCCCTGGTCACTGTTCAGGCCGAGAGCAGACCCCATGTCGCGCAGGTCCTCAGGCATCTCGAAGGCGGCAACCGGGTCGGATACGCCCCGGGAGGATCGGCGACGGCCGCTGGGGCGTCGCTCGCTTCTGATGCTCTCCACCGCGAGTAGTTCGGTGAGAGTGAACCCGTGTCGCTCCGCGATGAGCAATTCCTCGATGGTGGCGAACGTGTAGCCACGGTCGAGTAGCCGCATTATCACTGCGAGCCGCTGCTTGTGTTCCGGGCCGTAGTACGCGGTGCGGCCACGACGAACCGGTGGCTGAAGCAGTCCGCGCTCCTGGTAGACCCGGATGTTGCGCACGCTGGTGCCGGCGTCCTCGGCCAGCTCGTCAATGCGCTGCAACGGCCCGGACCCCGACTGGCTCATCGCCGTCGTCCACCCACGGCCGGCCGGACATCGGCAAAGAACACGCCCACCGCGACCATCGCGAGGATTCCCAGGAAGCTGAACGGCATGAGCGCGAACAACACCACCGCGACGGCGCAGATACCGACCCAGGCTTGCTTGGGCCACTTACCCTCGATCGAGTAAGCCGATGCGGGCGCCATGGCGGCAAAGACCACCCCGACGAGTGCCCACACGACCAGGGCACCCCCGATCGCGAGCTGGACCATGCCCCAGGTTCCGGAAATCGCGTCAATCACATCGTCCAGTGTAATCGTCGCCTACCAAACCGCACTATGGGGATGTTCACAGCGTCCAGATATCGACATCACTGACGGGCCGCTCCTGCCGGGCCCGGCACCCTGAAATGCACGGCGCCCCGGCCCTCCCAGAGGGAGAACCGGGGCGTCGGGAACCGCAGCGTCAGTTGCGGTCGGTGCCCGCGGGGGGCAGCGGGGTGTCGGCGGTGGTCAGCTCGGGATCGCTGTCCGCGAGGTCCATCGGCGACGGGGTGTCCGACTTGGCCGTGGTGCTCTTCGCGGCGGCCGGCTTGTTGGCAGACGTCGACGCCTTGGTGGTGGCCGTCGGCTTGGCGGCGTTCTTGGCGGGTGCCTTCTTCGCCGGGGCCTTCTTAGCGGTCGCCTTCTTGGCCTGGGCCGCGCTGGCCTCAACCTTGGCAGCACCGCTCTGGACCTCGTCGGAGACGGCGTGGGCAGCATCGTCCACCTTGTCGGCGGCCTTGTCAGCAGCATCGTCTACTCGGACGGCGGCCGCGACTGCGGCCGTGTCGACCCGGTCAGCGGCCTCGTCCACGCGATCCGCAGCCGCACCGGCCGCGTCGCCGGTGGCCTCGGCGGCCTTACGCGCGCCCTTCGAGACTCGGCCGGCAGCCTTCACGCCGATCGACCGGGTCTGACGGGCGACCGTACCCAGCGCGTCTTCGCCCAGTTCGACCTGCTCCTCGACAGCACCAGCGGCTCGGGCGACCTGCTCGTTGACACGAGCGAGACCGGCCTCGAGCTGCGGGTTCTCCTCACGGAGACGGGTCACGACGTCCTCACCGCGGGCGGCGAGTCCACCGTAGATGCCAGCGGCGACCTCGACATAGGCGTCGGCGACCTTGCGCAGCTCCTCCGGACGGAAGCGGTTAACGAGCTCCTCCATCTCGGCAGGCAGGGCCTGGACGCGCTCCGGCACCTCGTTGACCCGGTTCTGGACCTCGGCGACGCGGTTCTGGACCTCGACCACGCGCTCGGTGACGCGGCTCTGCGCATCGTTCACGGCCTCCTCGGCGCGACGACGCAGGTCCTTGACGAGGCCCGAGACGGCCTGGACAGCGAGGTCGTTGACACCGACGTAGGCGTAAACCGGGGTGCGCACGGCAGCGAAAGCCTGACCGAGCGGGCCGTCGAACGCGGGATCCTTGTCCACGGACTTGGCCGGGGCGGTCTTGCCCGAGTTCGAGACCTTCTTGGCGGACTCGGTCTTGGTCGGGGCCTTCTTGGCAGCGGGCTTCTTGTCGCTCATATCGACTCCTTGATTGTCGTTGCGGATTTATCTGGCATGCGGTATCTCGTGGCCCGAAAGCCGTCGCGCGGCACCCTAGGGGACGCCGACGACCTGTTCAGCGGCGGTCGCATTGTTCACTCGGAACGACTCGTAGATCTCAACGAGCACCTCCCTCTGCCGCTCCGTGAGGTCCGGAGCTGTGAGAATCGCGTCCCGGACCGGGCTCCCCTGCTTGAGTTCGAGGATCCCGGCGCGGGCGTACAGCACCTCCGCGGACAGTCTCAGACCTCGGGCGATCTGTCCCAGCACCTCGGCGGACGGCTTGCGCAATCCGCGTTCGATCTGACTCAGATACGGGTTGGACACGCCGGCACGCTCCGCGAGCTGCCGGATGGACACCTCCGCCGCCTCCCGCTGGGTGCGGATGAACGACCCGATGTCCTGCGAATCCGACGAACGCTTGTCGTCGTCACCCTTACGGGCGTCGTCGATCTGACGCGGGACATCACCGGTAGGTTTTGCCCTGCGCGCGAGGGTTCCGGCAGCCGGCTCGGCCGCCTGCACGGTGGCGGTGTCCGCGGAACCGACGCGCTTACGTCCACGCTGTGCGGCCATGGAAACCACCTCCCTCGCTACTCTTTGGTCATCGACTACAACCCATGCTAGCAACGGGTGCTAACTGCAGCAAGCGCTAGGCAGCGTTCGTCGCGGTGCGTTTAATCACACCAGCTTTCCCCGTGTTGCCTGATCAGGGGCCTGAAGCCTCCCTAACAACTGCGCCGTGGCCGCGAACGCCGTGCTAGCTGCGCCGCTTACGGAGTCAGAAGATCAACTGGGTGGCGGTGTGAATGGCCAGGCCCGCCAAGGCCCCCACGACGGTGCCGTTGATGCGGATGAACTGCAGGTCCTTGCCGGCGAGGAGTTCGATCTTGTCGGAAGCCTCGTCGGCATCCCAACGCTCGACAGTCTCGGAGATGATCGACGTGACCTCGCCGGCGTAGTTCTCGGCGACGTAGCGCGCGGTGCGGGTCATGTAGTCATCGAGACGGTCGCGAACCCTGCCGTCGTCGACGAGCATCTCCGCCAGACGCCTCAACAGGTCATCAATCTTCACGCGCAGGGTCGAGGAGGAATCCTCGGTGGCCTCCACGATCATCCGTTTGGCCGCGGCCCAGGCCGAACCCGCCGCACGGCGGACCTCGTCCCGGTTCATGACCTCGTGCTTGAACGTCTCGAGCTTGGCCATGGTGGCCGGATCGTGCTGGAGGTCGCGGGCGAAGTCCTCCACGAAGCCGATCAATGCCAGCCGCACGGCGTGCTGCTTGTCCACCTTGATCTGCCAGGTCCACTCCCGCATCTCGCGGAAGGCACGATCGGACAGGAGTTCGTTGACGAACTGCGGGGCCCAGGTGGGGGCCTTCTCGCGAACCCAGCGGTCGATGGTCTCCGGGTTGGCCTCCACCCAGCCGTGCGCGCGGTCGGCCATGAGATCTAGAAGGGGGAGATGGCGGCCCTCGTCGAGGAGTTCGGCCAGGATGCGGCCCGCCGGCGGACCCCATTCGGGTTCGGCGATGCGGGCCACGATGGTGCGTTCGATGATGGCCACCGCGTCGTCGTCACGCAGTACCGCCAGGACGGAGCGGATCGCTTTGGCGGCCTGGTCCGAGGCCAGGGCACGGTGCTCAGGGTCCTGCAGCCACTCGCCGGCACGCTCGGGGATGTGGGCGCTGCGGACCTTCTCGCTCACCATCTGCGGGTCGAGAAAATTGTCGCCCACAAACCCGCCGAGCGATTCGCCCAGCTGGTCCTTCTTCTTACGGATGAGGGCGGTATGCGGGATGGGGATCCCTAACGGATGCCGGAACAGCGCGGTCACAGCAAACCAGTCCGCCAAGCCGCCCACCATCCCGGCCTCGGCGGCGGCACGCACATACCGCAGCCATTCCCCCGCACCGTTGTGCAGGGCGTACTCGGTCGCCAGGTAGACGATCCCGGCCACGACGAGAAAACCCGTCGCGACCGTCTTCATCCGCCGGAGACCGGCCCTCTTCTCGGCGTCGTCGGCCGGGTCCCCCGCCTTGAAAGCGGAAGCGCCTGCGGCCTCGACCGGGTCGAGCGTCAGTGTGCGACCTCGCGACCGTACTTACGGAAGCCGATCATGCAGGTGACGAGACCCACCAAGAACAGGGCCGCTGTAGCCACCACGGCAAGGATGACCAGCCCGAGGCCGACCCCCTTGTCGTCGGTGTAGTAGCCGAACGCGGTGAGGGGCAGCCCGAGCATGCACATGCTCAGCAGGATCAGCGCGGAGCCGAGGTAGATCTCGGTGGAGTACAACGAGTAGGTCCGGGCGACGGTGGTCGCGTACTCCGGGTAGTACTCCTCGACGATAGCTGGACCGGTGTGCTCGAGGGTCTGACCTGCCATGATGTCGTCCTCTTTCGTTAACTACCTATCCCGGATCGCATGATTCGGGACTTGATTGCATCAATCCTATTAGAACCTCAGGAACCCCGGGTAACCGCCCGGTGGATTCGTCGGTCCACCGCGGCGCCGACGTGCGAACACGACGACGACAACGCGGCCTCAGCGCACCGCGCGTGCAACAGCCCGCGGGGCGTCGTAGCGGTAGAAACCCCGGCCGGTCTTCTTTCCCAGCCGGCCGGCTTCCACCATCCGCAGGAGCAGCGGCGGCGGGGCGTACAGGGGCTCCTTGAATTCCGCGTACATCGAGTCGGCGATTGCCGTGACGGTGTCCAGACCCACCAGGTCGGCCAGCGCGAGCGGTCCCGTCGGGTGGGCGCATCCGAGCACCATGGCCCTGTCGATGTCTTCCGGGGTGGCGAATCCCGACTCCGCCATCCGGATCGCGGACAGCAGAAACGGTATGAGCAGGGCGTTGACCACGGCCCCGGAGCGGTCGACCGAGTGGACGACCTGCTTACCCAGCACCTGCTCGGCGAACCCTTCGGCGCGCGCCCTGGTTTCGGCACCGGTCTCGAGAGTGCTCACCACCTCCACCAGCGGTAACACAGGTACCGGGTTGAAGAAGTGCATTCCGATCACGCGCTCGGGGCGGGCGGTGCAGGTACCGAGCTTCATCACGGGGATGGAAGACGTGTTGGACGCCAGGACCGCGGCGGGATCGGTGACGACCTCGTCGAGCTGGCGGAACACTGCGGTCTTGGCCGCCTCGTCCTCGACAATCGCCTCGATCACCAGTTGGCGGTCCGCGAAGTCCGTGAGATCGGTGGTGAAGCGCAGGCGCAGTGCGGCCTGGTCGCGTTCGCGTCCGGTGATCTTGCCGGAGGACACCCCGCGGTCGAGGGAATCGAGGATGCGGTCCCGCCCGGCGGTGGTCAGTTCTCTGGTGGATTCCCACACCAGCACATCCACGTAAGCTCGTGCACAGACCTCGGCGATCCCCGCGCCCATCTGTCCGGCGCCCACCACGCCGACACGAGTAATCCGTTCCGGCTCCGTGGTCGCATGGCGGGGGCTGCTCATCTGCTGGGTCCTTCGAGGCGGGGATGGGTGGGGCATCCGGGTGACGAGACGACACCGGGGGCCGGGCCGCCTCGTCGAGACGGACCGGCCCCCGGTGATGCACTACGTCGCGTAGTCAGTCGACCAACTCCGGTCGACCGGGGATCAGTGGAACTGACCCTCTTCGGTGGAGCCCTTCAGCGCCGCGGTGGACGTGTTGGGGTCCACGGTGGTGGCGATGCGGTCGAAGTAGCCGGCGCCGACCTCACGCTGGTGCTTGACTGCGGTGAAGCCACGCTCCTCGGCGGCCTTGAACTCGCGCTCCTGCAGCTCGACGAACGACGTCATCTGGTTGCGGGCGTAGCCGTAGGCCAGGTCGAACATGCCGTAGTTGAGCGAGTGGAAGCCCGCCAGGGTGATGAACTGGAACTTGAAGCCCATCGCGCCGAGCTCCTTCTGGAACTTGGCGATGGTGTCGTCGTCCAGGTTCGCCTTCCAGTTGAAGGAGGGCGAGCAGTTGTAGGCAAGGAGCTGGTCCGGGAACTCGGACTTGACGCCCTCGGCGAACTTCTTGGCGTACTCGAGATCCGGCGTGCCGGTCTCCATCCAGATCATGTCGGCGAACGGGGCGTAGGCCTTGGCACGCTCGATGCAGGGCTCGATGCCGTTCTTGACGTGGTAGAAACCCTCGGCGGTGCGCTCGCCGGTGATGAACGGGCGGTCACGCTCGTCCACATCGGAGGTGATGAGAGTGGCGGCCTCGGCGTCGGTACGCGCGATGATGACCGACGGCACGTTGGCGACGTCGGACGCCAGGCGGGCCGAGGTCAGCGTACGGATGTGCTGGTTGGTCGGGATCAGCACCTTGCCACCGAGGTGGCCGCACTTCTTCTCCGACGCGAGCTGGTCCTCCCAGTGCACACCGGCGGCGCCGGCGGCGATCATGGCCTTCTGCAGCTCGTACGCGTTGAGCGCGCCACCGAAGCCGGCTTCGGCGTCGGCGACGATCGGGGCGAGCCAGTTCTCGACCGAGGTGTCACCCTCGACGCGGGAAATCTCGTCGGCGCGCAGCAGGGCGTTGTTGATGCGGCGCACGACGGTCGGGACCGAGTTGGCCGGGTACAGCGACTGGTCCGGGTAGGTGTGGCCCGAGAGGTTGGCGTCGCCGGCGACCTGCCAGCCGGAGAGGTACACGGCCTCGAGGCCGGCACGGATCTGCTGCACGGCCTGGTTACCGGTGAGCGCACCGAGCGAGTTGACGAAGTCCTTGTTGTTGACCTTGTCCCAGAGGATCTCCGCGCCACGACGGGCGAGGGTGTGCTCCTCGACCACGGTGCCCTGCAGCTCTGCGACCTGATCGGCCGTGTAGTTGCGGGTGATGCCCTTCCAGCGGGGGTTGGTGTCCCAGTCCTGCTGGATCTCTGCAGCGGTACGTGCCTTGCCGACGTTCGACATTGCGACTCTTTTCTGTATCGGGGGCGGGCTCGACTTCGCATTGATGCGAGTCCGAACTCCTGTACTTCCTAAGAATGCCATACGCGTTGCACCGCGTCTACCTGCGACGAGTGCGAATATGGCGAGTTTCTTTGCGTTGCTTGCAAACTTTGCGAATAATGTGGGGCACGCCACCACGATCCAGGGAGCACCTCATGACCGCCAGTCACATGGGCGCAAGACTCCGCCGACTCCGCGAGGAACAGGAGCTCACGCAGGCCGCGTTCGCGCACTCGCTGGGGCTGTCCGCCAGCTATCTCAACCAGCTGGAGAAGGACGTCCGCCCACTCACCTCCCGGGTACTCACGCGCCTGTCGGAGGAATACGGGGTCGACTCCACGTTCTTCGCCTCCGACTCCGACACCCGACTGATCGCCCAGCTCACCGAGGCGGTTTCCGATCCGCAGGTCTCCTCCGGGGTCCCCACCTCCGGGGTGATCGACCTCGTGCGCGCCCACCCTGAACTCGCCCGGGCCGTCGCGGTGCTGCACCAGCGCTACCGGAACTCGGCGGACCTACTGGCGGCGCTCACCGAGAGTCGCAACGCGATAGACGCCGGCATCGACCACTCCGCGCTGACGATGCCGCACGAGGAGGTGCGCGACTACTTCTACCAGCGCCAGAACTACATCGACTCCCTGGACACGGCCGCCGAGGAGCTGACCAATCGCATCCAGATGAACCGCGGCGACGTGCGTGCGGTTCTGGAGCAGCGCCTGGCGGAGACGCACGGGGTCAGGATCGCGCGGCGGGTCGATCTCCCCGACGGCCTCTGGCACCGCTTCTCCCCCGAGGACCGGCGCCTGGAACTGTCCGCGCACATGACGGCCGGGCAGCAGGCGTTCCGGGTCGCCTCCGAATTGGCGTTCCTCGAGCACCGCGACATGCTCGACGAACTCGTCGAGGTCGGCGCCTTCAGTTCGCCGGCCGCTTCGGCTCTGGCGCTTCGTGGGCTGGCGAACTACTTCGCGGCCGCAGTCCTCATGCCGTACCAGCGGTTCCTCGACACCGCCGAGGACTTCCGCTACGACATCGAACGGCTGATGACCTTCCACGCCACGGGCTACGAGACCGTCTGCCACCGGCTGTCCACCCTGCAGAGGCCGGGCGCGTCCGGGGTGCCGTTCAGCTTCGTGCGCGTGGACCGTGCGGGCAACATGTCCAAGCGTCAGTCGGCGTCGGGCGTGCATTTCACCACGTCGGGCGGCACGTGTCCGCTGTGGAACGTGTACGAGACGTTCTCCTTCCCCGGCAAGATCCATCGGCAGGTGGCCGAGACCCCGGACGGGCACCTGCATCTGTGGGTGTCACGCACGGTCACCACACGACCGATGCGATTCGGGGAACCGCGTAAGACGTTCGCGATCGGGCTGGGTTGCGAGGCCCGCCACGCCCACCGGACCGTGTACGCGCAGGGCCTGGACATGGCCGATTCGGACGCAGCCACCAAGATCGGCCCCGGTTGCCGGATGTGCGAGCGACCGGCCTGCCCCCAGCGCGCATTCCCGCCGCTCAACCGGACCCTGTCCGTCGACGCCCACCGCTCGTCGCTGTCCCCGTATCTACTCCACGAACCCGACTCCCCCGGCGGCGACTCTGCCCTAACGTGACGGCCATGAGTCAGTCCCCCACCAGCAATCCAGGCCAACCCGACTCCGTCTCCATTCCCCGCATCCGCCCCGGCGGGTTTCGCGAGCTCGGCCCGGTCGGCTGGGCGGTCAATCGCATCGGCGCGCGTGTCACCGGTAAGCGGGACGTCCATCTGTTCGCCACGCTCGGCCACGCCCGTCGCCTCTTCCCTGCCTGGCTCGCGTACTCCGGGATGATGATGCCTTTCGGCGTCCTCGATCGTCGCACCACCGAGCTCGTGATCCTGCGCATCGCGCACCTGCGGAGTAGCGCGTACGAGCGCGCCCATCACGAGCGGATCGGAGCGAGCGTTGGTCTCGACGACGACGACATCATCCGCACCCTCGCCGACCCCGCGACCGCCGGTTGGCCAGACAGGCTCAAGGTTCTGTTGTCCGCCGTGGACGAGCTTGTCCAGTCCAAGGACATCTCCGACGAGGCGTGGTCTGAGTTGGCCTCGTACCTGGACGAGTCTGAGCTGGTGGCGCTGGTGCAATTGGTGGCGCAGTACGACGGACTCGCCACCTCGCTGCACGTCCTGCGGATCCAGCCCGACGTCCCCAGCTGACAAGCCCGACTCGTCCCGCCCGACTTACGCTGCCTGCCCGCCCACTCCGTCCACCCCGCCAGCGCATCCCGC
>NZ_AGFF01000017.1 GCF_000226215.1 Dietzia alimentaria 72 | reverse complement strand
CCGCGCCCGCCGCGCCCGCCGCGCCCGCCGCGGAGAGGAATTCGCCTGCATCGCCCGAGTGGGTTTGCACGATTTCCTCTTCGCGGCGCAAGGGGTCCCTCGGAAATCGCACAGGGGCGAACTAGGGGTCAGGACGCGCGAGGTCGCGGGACGGCGCGGGGCGGCAGCGCGGCAGGGGCGGCGCGGGGCGGCAGGAATCCGGGCCGGGTCAGGACCTCTGGCCGCTGGCCCCTGATGCCACCGCCTCGGGCGAGAGGTCCAGCCGCCGGAGAAGCTGGGCATTGGCTGCCACGACCACCGTCGACAGCGACATGAGCACAGCGCCCACCGACATCGGCAGAATGAGCCCGATCGGCGCCAGCACGCCCGCGGCGAGAGGTACTGCCAACAGGTTGTAGCCACCCGCCCACCACAGGTTCTGCACCATCTTGCGGTACGTAGCCTCCGAGAGCACGGCCACCGAGACCACGGCCCGCGGATCGTCGGCGGCAAGCACCACGCCGGCCGAGGCGATGGCCACGTCGGTGCCCGCGCCGATCGCGATGCCCACATCTGCCTGGGCGAGGGCGGGTGCGTCGTTGACGCCATCGCCGACCATCGCCACCCGGCGGCCGTCGTCCTGCAGTCGCCTGACGGCGGAGGCCTTGTCCTCGGGTCGGACGCCGGCGGAGTAGTTGTCGATGCCCAACTCCTCGGAGACGGAGGCCGCCACGGCCTCGGCGTCGCCGGTGATCATGTGCACCTCCACGCCGCGGTCATGCAGTGCGGCGACTGCTGCAGCGGACTCGGGGCGGACTTCGTCGACGAGCCGCAGCGCACCGACAACCTGCCGGTCAACCAGCACGTGGAGGACTGTCGCCCCCTCGTCGCGCCACTGCTCGAGATGGTCGGATTCGAGCTCGGAGACGCCCTCCTGCTCGAGCAGGTACGGCCCGCCGACCTGAACAAACTGTCCGTCAACGCGGGCCTCGACGCCCACCGCCGGCGAGGAGCTGAAGTCGCTGGAGGCGGGCAGGCTGAGCTCCCGTTCGGCAGCAGCCGCGACGATCGCCCGCGCCAGCGGATGCTCGGAGTCAGACTCGGCGGCCGCGACAAGGAGCACCACGTCGTCGTCGACCCAGCCCTCTGCCGACTGCACCCCGGTGACGGCCGGTGAGCCCTTGGTGAGGGTGCCGGTCTTGTCGAACAGCACCACGTCCACGGTGCGCATGCCCTCCAGGGCCAGGCGGTCGGTGATGAGCACACCGCGCCGGGCGGCTCGTTCGGTAGCGATGGACACCACCAGCGGAATCGCGAGCCCCAGCGCGTGCGGACAGGCGATCACAAGCACCGTGATTACGCGCGCCACGATCTCCTCCGGCGTACCGAGGAGCCACCAGGCCAGGGCCGTCAACACTGCCGCACCGAGCGCGTACCAGAACAGCCAGGCCGCGGCCCGGTCGGCGATCCGCTGCGCCCGCGACGACGAATTCTGCGCCTCGTCCACCAGGCGCCGGATGCCGGCGAGGGCGGTGTCATCGCCGACCGCGGTCACGCGAATCCGCACACCCGAGTCCGTGGCGACGGTCCCGGCCACCACCTGATCGCCCTCGCCGCGGCGCACCGAGCGGGACTCGCCGGTGATCATGGACTCGTCCATGCTGGCGGAGCCCTGGGTGATCACGCCGTCTGCGGGGACGGAATCGCCCGGGCGGATGATCACCTCGTCGTCGTTCTTCAACTCGGACGGGTCGACGGTCTCCACCTGGTCGCCCACCACACGTTCGGCCTGATCGGGCAGCAGGGAGGCGAGGGAATCCAGCGCGGACCCGGTCTGGGCGAGCGATCGCATCTCCACCCAGTGACCAAGCAGCATAATTACCACCAGCAGCGCGAGCTCCCACCAGAACTCGAGCTCCGGGCCCAGCAGGCCGATCGTCGCGCCCCAGGACGCCAGGAACGCGACCGTGATACCCAGGCTGATCAGCAGCATCATGCCCGGTTGGCGCTCGCGGATCTCGTCCCGGCCGCCCTCCAGGAACGGCTTACCGCCCCAGAAGTACATAAGCGTGCCCAGCGCCGGCGCCACCCACAGGCCCCAGCCGGTGACCTCGTAGCCGAGCAGGTTCGCGAACATCGGCGAGAACGCCACCGTGGGGACGCCGAGCGCCAGCATGATCCAGAACAGGCGCCCGTACATCTGCACGTGATGCGAATGGTCGTGGTGTCCGTGATGCTCGTGGCCCGAGTGCTGGTCGTGGCCCGAGTGCTGCTCTTGGACTGCGTGCTGGTCGTGGTCCGCGTGGTTCATGGCCCCCTGCATTCCTGTTGAGTTACCCCGACCGTGCCACCACAGTGCGGAGACGTCCACCCGGAAGGGTTTGCCCGGGGACGAAGCCGGCCAGCCGGTCGCCCGGTCCGCTCGATTAGTTCGACGACGACGAGGTGCGCGATCTCGTCCGGTGATCTCTGTCGTAGTGCCGACGTACCCTGAGGTGAAGTCGGTCTCGGTCGCTGAGATCCGGACGAGGCGAGCCGGTCCGGGCGTGTGAAACACGGTCATTACGGCACGTCGCCGACTTGCCCCTGAGGAGGGATGACATGGACGAGCCCTACCGCTCCCCCGCCCATGAGCCGGGTGCTGGCGACCGCGCCTATCCGGCCGGACACCACCCCGCCGGACAACACCAGACCCGCGCGTTTGACGCCTACCCGCAGCCCCGGCCCGGCGCCCCCTACTCCCAGCCGCGGCAAGGTGACCCCTACCGGCAGCCTCGGCCAGGTGACCCCTACCGGCAGGCTCGGCCGGGGCAGGATTACGAGCCGCTCGCCCACGAGGGCGGTCTGCCCTACGGGGGCCCGCCGGCCCCGGTGTACAACCCGCCTACGCAGCAGTACATCCCCCAGCATCTGGCGATGCCGCCGCAGTACGCCCCCAACCACTACGGTCCGCCGCAGTACCCGAACCCGTACATGTACCCGCCGCAGCAGATGCAGCAGACGGTTTTCGTGAACAACAACGGCGGGCGCCGCGTCAACCACGCACTACACCTTGTCCTGACCCTCCTCACAGCTGGCCTGTGGCTTCCGATCTGGATCATCCTGGCGATCGCCCACTCGTAGGCGCCCATCCTCGGCCGCGCTCGCTCCCCTTGTTCTACCCCCGGCACCAGATCCGTGAAGTAACGTTCACATCAGAGACGGCGATGCTCCCCAGGGAGATCAGACAGCAGTGGTCTCTCCGTAATGAACATCTGTTCAGAGGGCCGGCTGCTTTCCGAGGGGGCACCATGCGAGATGCGGGCCAGCCGACCTGGCTGACACGCTCGTGCCCGGGTTTAGCCTGCGCAGGATTGCTCCTCACACTGCTGTCGGCACTGTTCTTTCTGGTGCCGATCGGCGCGAGTAGATCCGTGCCCGCCACTACGCCCACCACCAGCTCCACCCAGCTGGATGCCACGCAATCGTCGGGCCCGGAGACGTGGGTCCTGTCGTCCACGGTCGTCTCGTCCACCCCGGCTAACGATCCCGCCGAGGCCACACAGGTCGAAGCCGATGGCCTACGGTCCGCCCCTCGCTCGACTCCGCTGATCATCCAGGTCCCCGCCGACGGCCCCACCACGCAGCCCGCCACGGCACCGACCATCCCCTCGTCCCCCTCGATCACCGGCGCCACGGACTCAGCCGACACCACGGCTTCCACCGCCAATGCCTCTAGCCCCACGTGCTCAGCGCTCAAGCCCCAGCGGCCGCGCCCCGGCCGTATCTCGGTGCCGCCCGGTGACGTGGGCTCCTCTGGCGGACAGGGCAACCCGTTCCTCGAGACCGCCTGCAAGAACTGAGGCTGCTGCGGCACCCGTTGCAGCCGCTGCCCAGTGTTCTCCTGCTCAGTGCTCGAATTCGGGCGGTGCCTCCAAGAAGGGCCGCAGTTCCAGCCATTCGCGGATCGGCTCGCCGCCAGCACCCGGCGCCTCCGACAGTTCCGCCGCGAGTTCCAGGGCTCGCTCGTAGGTGGCCACGTCGATGACCATCCAGCCGGCAACCAGGTCCTTGGACTCGGCGAACGGACCCTCGACGAGCGCTGGCCTGCCCGGCCCGTCTGACCGGACCCAGGTGCCGGACTCGGAGAGAGCGCTGGCCTCCACGAACTCGCCGGATTGCTCGAGCCTGCCGGCGAAGTCGTTCATGTACGTGATGTGGGCGGTCACCTCCCGGGGCGCCCACTCGCTCATGGGCACGTTGTTCGGCGGATCGGGCGCGCCCCGGTAGTGCTTGATCAGTACGTACTTGGCCATGGTTGAACTCCTCTGCTGTGTCCGGTGCCGGAAGCCCGGCGAGTGTTGCCGAGGGCCTAGAGCTGGATGATCGGTTTCCCGTCGGTGCCGAGCAGCACGGTGAGTCCGCCCGAGTACCCGCCGGAACGCCAGAGATAGCAGACCCCGGTATGGGTGTCGCGGAAGATCTCCAACTTGTCCATCATGCTGATCGATTCGGAGTGGATCTTCTCGAAGCGCTTGTCTTTCTTGGCCATGGCCACATGGTGTCACCCCGCGACCGGGGACCACTGTGAAACTCGTTTCAGGGCATCGGCTAAAGTTCTTTCTCGCAGCGCAGACGCCTTCGAGGTGTAGGTGCGCGATGCGGATGTGGCGCAGCTGGTAGCGCATCACCTTGCCAAGGTGAGGGTCGCGGGTTCGAATCCCGTCATCCGCTCAACGTGAGGTCCCCCAGCCACAACTGGCCGGAGTCGGGACCTTCTACGACGCCTAGTGGTCGGTGCTCCCTCCGTTACTGGCGTTCTACTGGTGGGTGATTGCCGACGCCGGCGTGAACGACACCCGCTGGTGGCTCCTGACGGCCATCCTGCTGGCGTGGGCGATTCGCCTCACCGCCAACTGGGTCCGCACGTTCCCCGGGCTGCACCACGAAGACTGGCGCTACCAGCTCATCCGCGACCGTGCCGGGCGGTTCGAATTCCCCGCCGACCTCATGAGCACTCACCTCTTTCCGACGCTGCAGGTGTTCGCCGGACTCATCCCCGTCTACGTGGCGGCCACCCGCGCCGGTGAACCGCTCGGCCCGCTAGACATCATCGCGTTTGTCGTGGGCGTCGCCGCCCTGGCTTTGGAGACCATCGCCGACCTGCAGCTGCAGCGCTTTGTGGCCACCCGCGGGTCCGGCCAGGTCATGCAGACCGGTGTGTGGTCGTGGTCGCGCCACCCGAACTACGTGGGCGAATTCGGTGTCTGGCTGTCGATGGGACTCTTCGGACTGGCCGCCTGGCCGGGCGCGTGGTGGGTGTTCGCCGGTGCGGCCACAATGCTCGCGATGTTCCTGCTCGCCAGCATCCCGCTGATGGAAAATCGCAGCCTCGAGCGCCGGCCCGAGTACGCCGAGGTCATGCAGCGCGTGTCCAAGTTCATTCCGCGACCGCCCAGGAAGGGCGCGCCGGCGTCGTCGTCGTCACCGTCGTCGTCACCGTCGTCGTCATCGCCGTCATCGCCCCGGGACCCCGCCGCCCGCGCCGCCCGCACCTCCGAACCGCGCCCGAACCGCGCATGAGTCGTCCCCGCGTCGTCATCGTGGGCCTCGGCGACACTGGCGTGCTCAGCGCGATCGCACTCCACAAGCACGCCGACGTGGTGGGCATCACCTCAAAAGCAGAGTTCGTCAGCGGCCAGGAACTCGGGCTCAGACTGGCCCGGCCGCGGGCGTGGGAGCGGGACTACCGCATCGCCTACGGCAGGTTCCGCGGGCTTGATCGGACGCGCATCGTGCACGGCAGCGCGACGGACCTGGACACCGAGTCGCGGCTCGTGCGCGTCACCCTGCCGGACGGCTCGACGGTGGAGGAACCGTACGACGTCGTCGTGGTGGCCAGCGGCGTCACCAACGGATTCTGGCGCCACCCCACCCTCCAGGACGCGACAGGCCTCGACGCCGACCTCGCCTCACCCCACCAGCGCATCGCGGCGGCCACCTCGGTGGCGGTGGTCGGCGGCGGCGCGGCGGCGGTGAACGCGGCCGCGCAGATCGCCGAACGGTGGCCGACCACAAAGGTGAATCTGTACTTCCCCGGGGAGCGCGCACTCCCCCATCACCACCACCGGGTCTGGCAGCGGGTGCGTGCGCGCCTCGAACGCCTCGGCGTGGGCCTGCACCCCGGTCACCGCGCCGAGCTTTCCGAACGCCACGACTCCCGCCAGCTCACCGGCGGGCCGGTCACGTGGTCAACGGGGCAGCAACCGACCAGCGCCGACATGGTGCTGTGGGCGATCGGCCGAGTCACGCCCAACACCTCGTGGCTTCCGGGCGAGATGCTCGACGAGCGAGGATTTGTCAACGTCGAGCCGACTCTGCAGGTCACGGGCTTTCCCGGAGTCTTCGGGGTGGGCGATGTCGCCGCCACCGATCCGCTGCGCACGTCGGCCCGCAACCGCGGGCACGTCCTGCTTGCGCGCAACATCCGCGCGCACCTCGCCGGAGGCCCATTGCACGACTACCGGCCTCCGCGCCGTCGATGGGGCTCTGTGCTGGGTCCGCAGCGCGACGGCCTCATCGTCTTTGCCCCCACCGGCCGTGGTTACCGCGTCCCCGCGCGGGCGTCCGACATCGTGCTGCAGCGGCTCATCACCCGCCAGGGGATTTACGGAGGGGTGCGGCGCCGGGCGCGGTCATGAGGACAAGAACAAGAACCAGAACGACGACGACGACGCGGCTCGCTAGGACTGGCCCGCGCGCGGGTTGCCCTTCTGCAGACGGTCGATGTGTTCGGACGCCTCAGCCTTGGTCAGTGTGGCCGGGAGTTCCTCGCCGGCTTCCCGGGCGAGGGTGTCGAGGTAACTCTTTTGCGCCTCGGTCATGGGCTCGTCGCCGGTGACCCAGTCGTCGGGGTCCCGCTGTAGCGAGCCGTCGCCGGTGCTGCGCCCCTCGGGGACGGGCGCGCCCAGGGTCTCGCCCTCTCGGTCCCGGTGTGAATCATTCGTCGGGTTAGTCATGCCCGCACGCTACGCCCGGGCCGCTGGTCGGACCACCGCCCGGCGCCGCGCGGCCGTCCGAAATCATGCTGCAGCGACTGAGTACCCACTAGAAGATCTAGGTTTGGGGCAGCGGCCGCACAAGGAGAACTGATGACCATTACCTACGCGCTTCCCGACCGTGATCTCGACGGGCCAGACTTCGCTTTTGAGGACGAGCCCAACCTCCACCGCGTCCTTGAGCGGCTGCGCCAGACCAGGCCCTACGCGGTGGTGCCCTTTGCCGGGATGAACGCTGTGCTCCTGCTGACGCACGACCTCGTCTCCGCCGCGTTCCGGGACGAGGCCACCTTCCCCGCCTCCGCGATCTACCCGATCACCACCGGCCCCGTCCTCGGCAAGACGCTGCAGTGCATGGCGGGAGAGGAGCATCGCCGCAATCGCACCCTCATCTCGCCCCGCTTCCGCCGTCGGCAGGTCAGCACCTACATCGAGTCGCTCATCCAGCCCCTGGCGGACGAGCTGATCGACCGCTTTGCCGACCGCGGCAGCGCCGACCTCGTCGCCGAGTTCACCACGCGATATCCGGTGATGCTCATCAGCAGACTGATGGGCCTGCCCGTCGAGGATGAGGACTCGATCCGGACCTGGGCACACGACTTGTTCATGTTCCCCTTCAACCGCGACGCCGCGATGCGCGCGTCCAAAGAGTTCACGGAGTTTGTCACCCCGATCATCGCCGAGCGTCGCCGACACCCGGGCGAGGACCTCATCTCCGCGCTGGTGTCCGAGGAGATCGACGGGGAAACCCTCGACGGCGAGGAGATCTTGGCGTTCCTCCGGCTACTCTTTCCCGCCGGCGCCGACACCACGATGCTGGCGCTGGGCAACACCCTGTCTGCACTGTTGACCCACCCCGACCAGCTGGAGCTACTGCGCTCCGACCCGGCCGCGTTCACCACCCAGGCGGTGTGGGAGGGACTGCGCTGGGAGCCGCCGGTCGGACTCCACCCGCGGATCTGCCCGGCGGATACCAGCTGGCAGGGCATCGACATCCCCGCCGGGACGTTCATGATCTTCTCCATCAACGCCGCCAACCGGGACCCGGCGGTCTATACCGATCCGCACACGTTCGACATCACCCGCACGGACCAGGCCACCCTCTCCTTTGGTCAGGGACCACACAGCTGCGCGGGCACCTGGCTCGCGTTGACCGAGATGACCACCGCTCTAGGCGCGCTCATAGACAGGCTGCCCGGACTGCGACTGCAACCCGGCGCCGACGCCACGGTCACCAGCCAGATCGGCACCGCGCTTCGCGGACCCGACGAGCTCCGGGTCGAGTGGGACAACTGAACGCGAGACCTCAGCGTCACCCAGCCTCAACCAAGCTGCCCAGAACCCCGGGGCCACCAGCTAATGTCAGGCTGAGACGTGGTCCACGTCACACTCAGGGGGATGCCGTGAACTTGTACCGGGTACGCACCGCCGCGACGGGGGTTGCCCGTCTGGCAACACTTCCGGACGCCGACAAACGCTCGGCGATCGACGCGTTCAAATTCTTCCAGCGCATGCAGGCCGGCGAGGAGACCGAGACCGCGGACGAGACGCGGGCCGTGGCGGACTACTACAAGGTCCTCAACAACCTGCTCTCGGTGTTCGACCTGGAGAAGCTCTACATCCCGCCGATGCTCGACCCCAAGCAGGGGCTGTACGGCAACCAGATCCTGCTGGAGCAGGACCTCGTGCGCGACCTCGCGCTCGCCGAGCCAGCCTCCTCCCACCTGCTCGACATGGGCTGCGGTCGCGGCCGGATCGCCCACCACGTTGCCACCATGACCGGCGGCCAGGTCTCCGGGTACAACATCGATCCCAATCAACTCGAGAACGCCGATCAGTGGGCGGCGCAGACGGGCATGAGCGACCGGCTGCACTTCACCTGGGGAGACCACCACCGCCCCCTCGACTACGCCTCGGAATCCTTTGACGGCTGCTTCTCCGTCCAGGCCGTGTGGCCGTTCTTCAAGAAGGACGAACTCGACGACCACGCCCGCGAGATGTACCGGATCCTCAAGCCGGGAGCGCGCTACGCCTGCTCGGAGTATCTGCTGACCCCGTTCTTCGACTGGGATAACGACGAGCACGTCGCGCTGCACAAGCGCTACCTGCCCACGCTCGCGGCCACGCAGTCCATGTATCCGGCGGACGTGTGCGCGGCACTGGAGCGGGCGGGATTTCGGATCGTGCTCTCGGCGCCGTCTCGAAGCGAGGCGTGGCCGTTGTGCGATCAGAAGGCCGCGCTCATCCACCGCGGCCGAATGGCGGTCCGCGCGCTGGAGAAGGTTCGCGTGTTGCCCCCCTGGGTGGAGGAATCACTGGATTTGCTCCAGACCGGGGGCGAGGCCTGGAACGAGGCGGAACGGGCGAAGATCGCCGACCTCAACTGGCGGATCATCGCGGAGAAGGTCTAATCCGTCGCCAGCCATGGCGCGAGTCGCATCGAATGAGGAATGGCAGTCCGGCTAGAGTTCTGCAGCGGGAATCCGAACCCGGAGGAGGAACTGGTGCTCGAGCCCTGCTCCGATAGTGGATACCTGGCCCGGCATGTCGCGGCGTGCTACTCGTCGGGCTTCACGTTCGATCCGGCTGCGCCCGGTGTGATCGTCGTTGGACTAGACCTGACCGGTAGCTTTTCCAGCGCCTACGGGTTCGTCGAAGCCGAGCAGATCAGGTCCGCTGGCCTGTCTATGCTGCGGGCCGCGCTCGGAGAGCGTGCGGTAGCACTGCCCGGCCCCGTGGATCGAACCCTGATAGCGCTCTTCGACACCGAGATCAGTGACCCCGCCGAGGTCGCGGCGGCCCTGCTGGAGCAACTCTCGCTTCCTCTACCTGTGTCCGGGCACCAGCGTTTCGTACAGTCCCGGGTGGGAATGGCAACCGCGCTGAAGACCGGAACTTCGGACCCTGACCTTCTACTGCGCGCGGCGTACGCAGCCGCCCATCAGGCTGCCGAGTCCGGTGTTCACCTCCACGAGGCCACTGACTCGACACTCCCTCAGATCTGGGAGACGTCGGAGCTGCGTACCGCGATGGCACAGGCTGCCAGAGCCGACTTCGAGATGCACTATCAGCCGATCGTCGATCTCTACGATGCCCGGACCCTGGGATATGAGTCCCTGCTGCGGTGGCGCCGCGGCAACACGCTGCTCACTCCGCCGGCGTTTCTACCGGCCGCCGAGGAGACCTCGCTGATCATGCCGATCGGACGGGCCGGAACGCGTGCGGTGGTCGGGCAACTCGCCCTATGGAACAGCGAGCGGCCGTCCGACCCGTTGTTCATGTCGATCAATTACTCTGTGCGACAACTGGCGGATCCGTCCCTCCTCGCAAGCATCCAACGATCCCTGGATGAGCACGCGGTCTCCCCTTCCTCACTCTGGGTAGAGGTCACCGAACGCGACATCATCGATGCCGAGTCCCCGGCTGTGCGGACGATCGAGGCGCTCGCCGCGATGGGGTGCGTGATCTGCATAGACGACCTCGGAACCGGTTTCGCGGCCCTGCGCTACCTGGCGGACCTGCCGGTGAGTGTGGCCAAGATCGACCGGTCACTGGTGCACATGGCCGCGGATCCATCTATCCGGAAAATCGTTAGCGCCGTGTGCGATATCTCCCGGTCATTGGGGATTGTCACCGTGGCCGAAGGGGTGGAGAACGAGGATCAGATCCCCGTTCTACGCGACATCGGTTTCACCCATGCGCAGGGGTATTACTTCGGCCGCCCCGCTCCGGCTGCCACCATCACCGCTCGATAAGGGCCGTCGGTGCGGCTCACCTAGCGATGAACGCGCCACCTACCGGCCCGGACTCTCCCGATGAGCACACGAGTGATCACCTTTAACATCGGCACGGAAACCTCTTGCACTTATAGATAATCAGTATATCCTCACTTCATATGGCGCGGACGGGTGTAAGAAGACCCGGTTCCGCGCAGGGGGGTGAAGCGCACCGATGAGGGGCCGACTTTTACGACACCTGGGCACCCGACGTGTGCCCGTCCGACCGGAGCGATCAGCGAACCGTCGTCGGCCACCGGCCGGGGACGTCTGACATGGCTATCCGTAGTGCGGCCATTGTTCCCACGCGCCGCAAGCGCATTCGTCTGTCACGCCACGGGTCCGATCTCGTTCTGGCGGGGCTGGACATCGCCGTCACCAGAGCCGTCTTGGCGGCAATCGTGGACACCCTCGCGGGGGCGGTGGCGGGCGCCCTGGTGGTGGTCCTGGCCGTGGAATTGTCCGGAA
Source organism: Dietzia alimentaria 72 (assembly GCF_000226215.1). Lineage (GTDB taxonomy): Bacteria > Actinomycetota > Actinomycetes > Mycobacteriales > Mycobacteriaceae > Dietzia > Dietzia alimentaria. The sequence goes on along the minus strand of NZ_AGFF01000017.1, from coordinate 68,433 downwards.
ACTACCGTTCCCTCATTACCCTTTCAGCGCTCAACGACGTTCCCAGACTTGGGGCGGCCGTGCTGGTAGGCGCCCTGATTATCGAGTTCGCCCGGGGCGGGGGCAAGCCGGTTGCAGAGCTGCTCCTCATGACCACCTGCGTATTTTTGGCGCTCACCTTCACCCGCAGCGCCTATTACGCTACAGTTCGCCGACGCCGGCGCCAGTCTCCTGCGGCCAGGCGACGAACCATCATCGTGGGGGGCGGCAAGGTCGCTGCCGAACTCCTGGACGGTATCCGGGAGTTTCCCGAGCTCGGCCTGGAAGCGGTCGCCGTGATCGATTCGGACCCGTTGCTCGACGTCAGCCCGCTGCCCGTACCCGTCCTCGACCGTCCGCTCAACGAGGTCGTGACGCAAATGGACGTACACACGGTGATCGTGGCGTTCCGCCACAGTCCCGATTCCACCCTCGTGTCCCCCCTGCGGCAGTGCGACGACCTGGACTGCGAGATCTTTCTGGTGCCGCGCGTGTACGAGTTCGTTCACCTCAGCTCGGATATGGATCGGATCGACACCATTCCGCTCATCAGGGTTCGCCGGCACATCTATCGGACGTGGTACTGGACGACCAAGCGATTCTTCGACGTCACGGTGGCCGGGGTCGCGCTCTTGGTACTCGCCCCCGTGCTCGCGCTGATCGCGCTGGTGGTGGCGGTGTCCGATCCCGCTTCGCCGATCCTGTTCCGGCAGATTCGGGTGGGACGCGGCGGCCGTGAGTTCGTCCTGTACAAGTTTCGCTCGATGCGCTCGGTCTGCGATATGGATTCCGACACTGACTGGCATTCCGAGGACCGGATCAATCCGTTCGGGCGATTCCTTCGCACCTACTCACTCGACGAGCTGCCCCAGCTGTGGAACGTCGTGCGAGGGGATATGGCGCTGGTCGGGCCGAGACCGGAGCGCCCACATTTTGTCGAGCAGTTCGTCCGCAGTGTCCCCTCGTACCAAGATCGCCATCGGGTACCCGTCGGGCTCACCGGGTTCGCGGCAATCCACGGTCTGCGCGGAGACACGAACATCGGCGACCGCGTCCTCTATGACAATTTTTACATCCAGAACTGGTCCGTCTGGCTCGACGTGAAAATCCTGCTCCTCACCGCCAGAGCGGTTCTCGGGCGAACGGGCTCATGAGAATGCGTCTGCAGGTCTGGGAGAGGTACGACGCCCGATCCGCCGCCGTCCTTGTCAGTAGCTGCGGGGGCCTGCTCCTTCCTCTTCTCGCCGTAGCCAGCCCGGAACTTTTCCACGCGGGCGCGGTATCGATACTCATCTCAGTATGGGTGTGTGCGGTCATCCTGTTCGTCTTCACGCTCCGAGTGGGCAGGTTGACTGACCTCCAGTTCAGGGTGGTCGGCATCGCCGCCATGGTCGGCCTGGCGATCTCGGCGTTTATCGTGACCGACCCGGCCGTCGCCCCGGCTTTCGTCGCGCTACTGTCCGCCATGCCCGCCATCGCCGCAATGTCCTCGCCCAGGCGAACAACCATCGGGGTCACGGTCGCAGCATTGCTTCTCGCCACGGGTTTCTCCGTTTTCTGGTCGACTTCACTCGTCGCCCGACTTGTGGCCGTCGGCGCGTCGCTCCTCACGGTCTCGATACCGGTGGCACTGGTGGCGACCCTCCGAAGCTCACTGGAGTTCGCGATGAGGAAAGTGGAGCGCCTCGGAGAAATTGACCCACTCACCCACGCGCTGAACCGGCGCGGCCTGACCCGCCGACACGCGCGAGTATTCGAGAACTGCGTTCACCGTGGCCTGCAGGTGGGCTTTCTCCTCATCGATGTCGACCACTTTAAGTCCGTCAACGACTCGCGTGGGCACGCCGCCGGTGACCGGGTGCTCGTGAATTCCGTAGCTATCATTTCCGCCGCTGCCCCCTCCAACAGTCTGGTGAGCCGCATCGGCGGCGAGGAGTTCGTGGTGATGTTCGCAACCGAGAACAAGGTGGACGCCAGCGCCGCCGCGGAGCGCATCCGGTCGGCGGTCGCCGAGGGAGGCGAGGTGACGGTGAGCATCGGTGTCGTGGTCGCATCGATCGTCACGGAGACCGCAGGCGCCCCGAACGCCTCCACAATCATCGACGAGCTCACCCGGCAGGCGGACCTCGGCACCTACGTGGCCAAGTCTCTCGGACGAGACCGGGTCGTGTTACGTCCTTCGCCCACGATCTCCTGGACACCGGGGCTCCAGGACGAGACCATCGGCACAACGATCAGCCCGGCAATCGATAACCCGTCGCGCTCGCGGGCCGGACAGCAGTTCGAACCTCGGCGGCAGGCGGCAGAGGAAGTCGTCGGATCGCGAAGGTGTGCTCTCACGCTGGACAGTCTGCGGAATCGATATCTCGCTTCCCCTCTGCGGGCACTCACGGTATACGCTTTGCGCAGCTACGGCGATCGGGAACCCGGTGAGACTCCGGGGCGGCCCTCGCCACTGTAAGCGGTGATGTCGCCGGTCCTTCATGCCACTGCTCGCGCTCCTCGTGCGGGTGGGAAGGCGGACCGGTGGCGGTCCGGCCCCTCTCATCGAGGTGGGCCGGGGGAATCGTGAGTCAGGAGACCGGCCGTGGCTGCCACCACGATTGTCCGCGAGGTGACGGGCAGAAAGGTTTCAACAGATGCATATCGCAGAGGGTTTCCTGCCTTCGGCGCATGCCGCGGCATGGACGGTCGTCGCGGCGCCGTTCGTGATCCACGGCGCGCGTGAGGTCATCAAGACAGTCCGTAAGACGCCGGAGGCGGGTGTTCTCCTCGGTGTCGCCGGGGCGTTCACGTTTGTCATGTCGGCCATCAAGCTCCCGTCGGTGACGGGCTCGAGCTCGCACCCCACGGGGACCGGGCTGGGCACGATCATCTTCCGACCACCCGTCATGGCGTTCGTCGCCACGGTCGTGCTCCTGTTTCAGGCCTTACTGCTCGCCCACGGCGGGATCACCACGCTGGGCGCAAACGTCTTCTCCATGGGAATCGCCGGCCCGTGGGCCGCCTACGGGGCGTTCGTCCTGTGCCGACGGCTCACCGTGCCCCTTCTAGGGGCGGTGTTCGTCGCCGCATTCCTGGCCGACCTCGTCACCTACATCACCACCAGCGCCCAGCTCGCGCTGGCGTTTCCGAGCGCCGAGCACGGACTCTGGTACTCGATGGGTGAGTTCCTCGCCGTCTTCGCCCTCACCCAGATCCCGCTCGCGATCGTCGAGGCGCTCATCGTGGTGGTGATCGTCAGCGTGCTGATGCGCATCGCCTCGCACGAGTTGGACCTGCTCGGATTCTTCCGCCGTGCGCGCCTCACAGGTGCCGGCGACCACGCGTCCGCCACGGACGCGGGTGCGGGTGCCGGCGACGCCCACGTCGAGATCGCGGAGGAGGCACGATGACCCGCCACAAGCACGCCAATATCTGGATCCTGGTCGGGCTGATCGTCGCCGCCTGCGCGATCGCCGTGTTCTCGTTGATCTACGGCACGGGCGCCGGCGGTGCTTTTGAGGGTGCCGACGGTCAAGCCGAAGGCACTATCGGCGAGGTCTCACCGCAATACGAGCCCTGGTTCGAGCCCCTGGTGCCCGAACTGCCCAGCGAGGTCGAATCCGGGCTGTTCGCCCTGCAGGCGGGCATCGGTGGCGGGATCGTGGGCTACGGCCTCGGAGTACTGCGGACCAGGACCCGGCTGCGGCGGGAGTACGCCAGCGCTGCGGCAGCGGCACCTGCTGCATCCCCGGGGCCGGCCGCGGATCCCGCCGCGCACTAGGTGAACCCCCTCGAACTGGCGGCCTCGCACAACCGGTGGACCGGCTACTCGGTCGCTGAGAAGCTCCTGCTCTTCGGTGGTCTGCTGGTGGCGGCACTACTCGTGCCGCCACCGGTGGGTCACGGGGTGATCCTCGCCATCTGCGCTATCTGCGCGCTGGTCCTGGCCCGGGTGCCTGCGCGGGTCTACATCCCGGCCCTGCTCGCGCCCGTGGTTTTTTTGATCCTGGGCGTCGGCCCCCTGATCTTGGACGTGGTGAACTGGCGCCTCGTGGTGGACCCCGCCGGGGTAGACACCGCGTGGCGCACGATCAGCCGGGCGATTGCCGCGACCGCCGCCACCATCACGCTGGCCTGCACCACGCCCGTCGCGGACCTGCTGGCCTCCGCGCGGCGGGCCGGACTGCCCGCCCCGCTGGCACACGTCGTGGACACGACGTATCGACTCATCGGAATCCTCATCGGCACCACCCGCACCCTGCGTCAGGCCCACGAACTTCGACTGGGCAACCGGACCGCCCGCTCCGCGATCAGTTCGGTAGGCACCCAGTTCGCGTCGGTTTTCGTGCTGGCGGTGACGCGTGCTCGCGCGATCGACGACGCGATGTCGCTGCGGGCCGAGCGGGGCGAGACCGCGGTCTTGGCCACCGCGCGACCGGTCTCCCCCGCTCGCGTGGCCGTGTTCGCGTTTGTCCTGGTGGCCGTCGCAATTGTGGGGGTGATGACATGACCATCCTGTCGCTCACCGGTGGCCGTTTCTCCTACCGGCGCGCCGATACGACGGGCGCACGCCGACACACCGTGCTCGACGGCGTGGACCTGGCTGTCTCTGCCGGGGCGCGGATCGCGCTGCTCGGCGGGAACGGCAGCGGCAAAACCACTCTGATGCGGCTGTTGGTGGGACTCGCCCAGCCCGACGCCGGGGCGCTCGAACTCGACGGCGCGGAGGTCCGGGATCGGCGTGCGGACCGGGTTCGTCTGCGGGAGTCCGTGCAGATGGTGCTCCAAGAGCCCGAGGACCAGATCTTTGCCACCTCCGTGCGCGCCGACGTCTCCTTTGGCCCCGTCAATCTGGGGCTCGGGCCCGACGAGGTGACGCGCCGGGTCGACGACGCCTTGGCCTCGTTGGCGATCTCAGACCTCGCGGATCGTGTCCCTCACCACCTGTCGTTCGGCCAGCGCAAGCGGGTGGCGTTGGCCGGGGCGTTGGCGATGCGACCCCGCGTCCTGCTGCTCGACGAACCGACCGCCGGACTCGACCCGCTCGCCTGCGACGACCTGATCGCCGAGCTCAACGCCCTCCACCAGAAGGGCACCGCGATCGTCATGGCCACCCACGATGTAGATCTCGCGTGGGCCTGGGCCGATGAGGCCGTGGTACTCGCCGGGGGCAGCCTCACGCGCGGGCCGGCCCACGACGTGCTGCGCGATCAGGAATTGCTCGCCTCGGCCAGGCTGAAGCCCCCGTGGGGCGCCTCGGTCTCGCAGAGCCTGGGCCGGACGGTCCTCAGCCCGGGCGACGTCTGACCCGGCACCCGTGGGTCAGACCCGGGCGAGTTCGCTGGCGTCGCTGCCGGGTGCCGCGGGAGCCGGTGCCGGCGGGGTCGCGGGTTCGGTGTGATGGTCGATGGTGGTCCGCAGCGGCTTGATGCGGTCGATGAGCATCACCAGCACCAGCGAGATCACTCCCACGATTGCGAAGGTAAGCAGGTGGCCGGGCACGACGTCGCCGTCGAAGTACAGGATCGACCGTATCGACTCGACTGCCGCCGGCATAGGCAGGTAGTCGTGCAGGATGCGGAAGATCGTCGGTTCCATATAGATCGATAGTGCTCCGTTGGATGACGGGACCCCGAGGAACATCAGGACTCCCACCACTGGGATCACCGCGAGCATCCCGAGGAGTCTCTCGAGTACCGCCGAGAACATCGCCACGCAGAAGATCGCGATGGCTCCGACACCGAGCAGTGGCCAGAAGTGTTCGGAGATCGCCCCGGTGATGGGGCCGGCGATGAGCCACACGAACCCGGACATGACGACCGCATACACGGCGGTGATGGGGAGCAACCGGCGCAGGGGCCGGCTCGTGGGGGCCGCGTTGGCGCCCACCACGATCACGAGGAATCCGGCGAGGATCCACCCCATGGCGATGTACATGCTCACGTTCCCTGCGCTGTCGGAGGTGGGTAGCGGAGCGACGTCCTCGGTGACGAGGTCCACCTGCTGCCCGCTGGCCACTTGAGCGAACACCTGGCTGACGATCTGCTGCGCGGGGCTTCCACCGGCTTCGTTGACGAGCAGGGTGGCCGCGGGCGCCCCGGGCGTCGGCAGAACAAAAGCGCCCACGACCTCGCGAGCAGCGACCCGCTCACGGGCCTGCTCGGTGGTGGCGACAGCATCCAGGTCAAACAGGCCCTCCATCTGCGAGTTGAGCCCGTCGATGGTCTGCTGCGCCTGCTCGATGGTGGTCCCGACCACCGCGACGGGCATCTCGCGCGGGGTCGGTTTGTCCATCGCGCCAAGCATCACCGAGATCATCATGCCGACCATGAGGAAGGGGAAGAGGAACAGCGACGTGTAGCGCCAGAACCGGCTGCGCGGACGGGGGCCACCGTGCAGGGACGGCATGGAGATCACCACCGGATCCGGCGAGGGGTTTTTACGTTCGCGCCGACGGTCCACAAGGACGGTCGCACCGAGACCCGCGGTGGCGCCGAGCGCCAGCACTACAAGGTGCGGCAGGACCCCGGCCCCGTCGAAGTAGAGCACCGATCGGAGGGCCTCACCAGTGGCTGGGGTGGGCAGAAACGCGTGGAGGACCGGGTACAGCGACGGCAAGGTGTAGATGGACATGCCCATGTTCGATGCGGGTATGCCGAGCGCCATGAGGAACAGCATCCCGACCAGCACTGCCATGGCGCCAAAAATGCGGGTCAAGAACAATTGCACGCTGCCGATGGCGAACACTGCCAGCCAGGAAATCGCAAGCACCTGGGCGGTGTGACCGTGGACGACCCCGAGAAGCGGGCCGGTGACCACCCACACCAGGGCCGCGACGATCGCTGACCACGCGGCGAGCAGTGGAACCGCGCGACGGAATCTGAGCAGTTCCGGGGAGTTGGAGACCACGACGCTGAACGGGAGGTATCCCGCCAAAGCCAGCGCGGTGGCCATGAACATGGCTCCCAGCCCGGACATGTCGGTATCCGGGAGCGGGGCGAGGTCCTCGGCCGTGACCGTCATCCCCTGCGCGAGGGCGTGCGGGGTCACGATCGACGTGACCACCGAACGCTGGGAGGCGCCCGCACCGCCGGCGGTGTAGAGGGTCGCGGTGTCGCCGTCCAGGGAGACGGCACCGGCAACCTCGCGATCGATCACCAATCGGCGGGCCTGCCCTGCGTCCTCGACGACCCTGGTCTCCACCGCTCCCGGGTCGGCATTCTCGAGGGATTCCGCGAACGGCGCGGCCTCGGTGACAGCGCCGGCCACGACGATCGGCATGTTGTTGGGGGCCGGTGAGTGCATGGCCCCGAGGTAGCCGGTGATCATCATGCCGACCATGAGGATCGGCATGACGAACAGCGCCGCGTACCGGCCCACCATCTCCGCCTTTTCCTTCTTCAGGGCGGCTGCGGCCTCGGACGTTGCGCTCAACTGGGTCTCCTCACAAAAGAATGGTGCGACTTCTCGAGATTACGACACTTGGCGTAAAACTCTGGCACTCTGTGATCAGATCCACGCGACGGGGGATCAACGACGCCGACCGGATCGGCCGAGAGCAGGAGGCGATCGTGGGGCAGCGCAGCGACAAGGCGCAGGAGGCATTGATGGATTCGGCGGAGGAGCTCTTCGCCCGACACGGCATCGATGCGGTATCGCTTCGGCGAATCACCGAACGCGCTGGCACGGCCAATCATTCGGCGGTCACCTACCACTTCGGCAGTCGGGACGGGCTCGTCCGCGCGTTGATCAACCGTCATCTCGAGTCGGTGGCGGAGCGCCGCGCCGAGTTGGTTGCGGCTCTGGGTACCGATCCGGAGTTTCACGACGTGGTGGCATGCAGGATCTTGCCGTGGGTCGAGCAACTCGATTCGCTACCCGTACCCAGCTGGCGGGCCCGGTTCCTCGCCCAAGTCCGCCAGACCCCCTCGCTCGAGTCGGTCCTCGCGACAAGCCCGAATGACACCGGGGAGCTCGATGACCTGGTGACCCGGATGTCGCAATTCTCGACTGGAGTTTCCAGCGAGGTGTTGCGCGCCCGAATCGGAATCCTCAGCCACCTGGTGTTCGGTGCCTGCGCCGAGTACGAGGCCCAGCGCCAGGACCAGACTGCGAAGGGCAGCTGGCTGGACGTCGGCTACTTCCTCATTGACTCGATCGTGGGCCTGCTCACCGCACCGCAGACCCGGCGCGGGGAGTATCTCCTGCGCTTCTCCACGCCGCCGCTGCTCTAGCTCTCGGATACGCGCCCGGACCGGTGGTCACGCGCGGTGTCAGGGCGGGGTAAAGATCCCCGGCCGGGGCGTCAAGAGTGCGTAAACGCCCCTACCGGGCGCAGGTTTTAGGCAGGACGCTCAAGGGGCAGTGTCGGCGACCGCCGCACCGATCTCTAGAGAAAGCGACTGCCCTGCGATGCTCGATATCGCCTACCTCGCGCTGATGTTGGCCTGCATGGCCGGCTGCGTTGGGGTCATCGACCGGCTGGCCCGGTCGGAGAAGTTGGTGCCCGCCGCCAGCGGCACACCCGCCGCCAGCGCACCCGCCCCACACACCGCGACTGCGCCGGAGGGCGAGCGATGACCGTCGCGGGCGTCACGTCCGTGCTGCTCATCGCGATCGCTATAGCCCTGCTCGGCTACCTGCTGGCCGCGCTGATGGATCCGGAGCGGTTCTCATGAGCCCCGCGATCGCGGCCGGACTGCAGGTCGCCGCCCTGCTCGCGCTTCTGGCCTGCCTGTACGTCCCGCTCGGCGACCACATGGCGCGGGTCTTCTCCAGCGAGCGCGATCTGAAGGTGGAGCGCCTAGTCTACCGCGTTCTGCGGGTGGACGCGCGGCGCGAGCAGACGTGGCGGGTCTACGCGCTGAGCGTGATCGCGTTCTCCGCGCTCAGCTTCCTGGCGCTCTACGCCCTCCAGCGCGCGCAGCATCTGCTGCCGTCGATGGGTACCGATCACGTCGCCGTCGACCCGCCCATGGCCTTCAACACCGCGGCCTCGTTCGTCACCAACACCAACTGGCAGTCCTACCTCCCCGAGGGGTCCCTGACCAACCTCACCCAGATGGCCGGGCTGACGGTGCAGAACGTGGTCTCGGCGGCCGTGGGCATCTGCGTAGCCATAGCTGTGGTCCGCGGCCTATGCCGGGTCCGCACCGACGAGATCGGCAACTTCTGGGTGGACCTCACCCGCGCGATCATCCGGGTACTGCTCCCGGTGAGCATGGTGTTCGCCGTGCTGTTCCTCAGCCAGGGGGTCGTTCAGTCCTTCGGCAGCGGCGCCGCGGTCACCGCCCTGGACGGCACCGCGCAGACCATTGCCACCGCCCCTGCGGCGTCCCAGGAGGCCATCAAGCTGCTCGGAACCAACGGCGGCGGCATCTTTGGCGCCAACTCGGCGCACCCGTTCGAGAACCCCACCCCGGTCGCGAACCTCCTGTCGATCCTGGCGCTGCTGTGCATCCCGGTGTGCCTGACCCGCACGTTCGGCACGATGCTCGCCCGCTCGGGCGCCGGAAGCCGCGCGCACGGGCTGACGATCCTCGGCGTGATGGCCGGACTCTGGGCCAGCATGCTCGCGGTAGTCACCTGGGCCGAGTACCACGCGGTGGGAGTGGCCGCGGGTGCCGCCGGCGCGCAATTGGAGGGCAAGGAGGTCCGCATGGGCATTCCCGGCTCCACCCTGTTCGCCGTGTCCACCACGGGAACGTCCACGGGCGCGGTCAACTCGGCCCACGACAGTTACTCGGCGCTCGGCGGCGGCGCACTGATCCTCAACATGCTCTTCGGTGAGGTCGCGCCCGGCGGTGTGGGGACCGGTCTCTACGGGATCCTGGTCCTGGCGGTGCTCGCGGTGTTCGTGGGCGGACTGCTGGTCGGCCGGACCCCCGAGTTCCTGGGCAAGAAGATCGGCCGCCGCGAGATCACATGCGCCAGCCTCTCGCTGCTGGTCATGCCCGTACTGGTGCTGACCGGCGTCGCGGTGACCGCGCTGCTTCCCGCCGCGCTCGACGCCCAGGGCAACAGCGGCGACCCGGGCTCGCCCAACGCCGCACACGGGTTGAGCGAATACCTCTACGCTTTTGCCTCCGCCGCCAATAACAACGGCTCGGCGTTCGGTGGCCTCACCGTCACCGACCACTGGTTCCAGGCCGCGCTGGGCGTGGTCATGATGCTCGGTCGGTTCCTGCCGATCATCCTGGTCCTGGCTATGGCGGGCGCGTTCGCCGCACAGTCCCGGAGCACGCCCGGACCCGGCACCCTGCCGACCAACCGGCCCCTGTTCGCCGGTCTGCTCGCCGGCGTGATCCTGCTGGTGGCCGCTCTCACGTTCCTACCCGTCCTGACCCTCGGACCCATCGCGGAGGCACTCCAGTGACCGCATCGCCCACCCTTGACGACCCCCGACCGGCCCGGCGCAACCCGTCCGCGGCCCCGCTAACCCGGACTCTGGGCGCCGCCCTGCCCACAGCTGTGCGCAAACTCAACCCGCGGCACCAGGCGCGCAATCCTGTGCTGTTTGTGGTGTGGGTCGGCTCGCTGCTCACCACCGTGCTGGCCGCGATGGACCCGAGCGTGTTCAGCTGGGCGACCGCCGCGTGGCTGTGGGCCACCGTCCTGTTCGCCAGCCTCGCCGAGGCCGTGGCGGAAGGCCGCGGGCAGGCCCAGGCCGACAGTCTGCGCGCGATCACCCGGGAGACCACGGCCCGCGTCCTCCGAGGCCCCGGCAGCCCCGGCAGCCCCGAGACCGTGCCGTCGAGTGAACTACGGATCGGCGACCTGGTGGAGGTGGTCGCGGGCGAGACCATCCCCGGCGACGGCGACGTGGTGGAAGGCATCGCCACCGTGGACGAGTCGGCCATCACGGGCGAGTCCGCGCCGGTGATCCGCGAATCCGGCGGCGATCGCAGCGCCGTGACCGGAGGGACCGTGGTGCTGTCCGACAGGATCGTCGTGCGCATCACCTCCTCCCCCGGTGAGTCCTTTGTGGACCGCATGATCGCGCTGGTGGAGGGCGCTGAGCGCCGCAAGACGCCCAATGAGATCGCCCTGGACATCCTGTTGGCGATGCTCACCATCGTCCTGCTGGTGGCCGTGGTGGCATTGGGCCCGATGCTCGCCTACTCCGGCGGCCAGGTCGACCCCATCCGGCTGATCGCCCTGCTGGTCTGCCTCATCCCCACCACCATCGGGGCCCTGCTCTCCGCCATCGGCATCGCCGGCATGGACAGGCTGGTCCAGCACAACGTTCTGGCCCGATCGGGGCGGGCGGTGGAGGCCGCCGGCGACATCGACACCCTGTTGTTGGACAAGACCGGCACCATCACGTTCGGGTCCCGCCGCGCCGTGGCTGTGTACCCGGCCGACGGGTCGACCTCCGAGGAGGTCACCCGGGCCGCGCTGCTGGCCAGCCTGACCGACGAGACGCCGGAGGGTCGCAGCATCGTCGAACTGTGTACTCGGGAAGTCGGCCCGGCCGACCACACGCTGCCCCACGACGCGGTCACCGTGGCGTTCTCCGCCCACACCCGCCTCTCGGGCGTCGACCTGCCCGCCGGAGCCGGCCGCACCCGCCGGATCCGCAAGGGCGCGTCCGATTCGGTATTGGCATGGCTGGACCAGCTCGGCGGCCGGGCGCCCGACGGCGTTCGCGCCACCGTGGAGACCGTGGCGCGCCGGGGTGCGACCCCCCTCGTCGTCGTCGATGTCACCACCCTCGACGGTGGGGACGACGACAACGACGACACCGTGATCGACTCCGATCCCGTGGTCGGAGTGCTGCAGCTCGCGGATGTGGTCAAGCCGGGTATGCGGGAGCGGTTCGCGGAGCTGCGTGCAATGGGGATCCGCACGGTCATGATCACCGGGGACAACCCGATCACGGCCGCGGCGATCGCGGAGGAGGCCGGGGTCGACGACTTCCTGGCCGAGGCCACCCCGGAGGACAAACTGCGCCGCATCCGCGAGGAGCAGTCGGGCGGCAGGTTGGTCGCCATGACCGGCGACGGCACCAATGACGCCCCCGCCCTCGCGCAGGCCGACGTGGGCGTGGCCATGAACACCGGCACCACGGCCGCCAAAGAGGCCGGCAACATGATCGACCTCGACTCGGACCCCACCAAGCTCATCGCGATCGTGGGCATCGGCAAGCAGCTGCTCATCACGCGCGGCGCGCTCACCACCTTCTCGCTGGCCAACGACCTGGCCAAGTACTTCGCCATCCTGCCCGCCCTGTTCGTGGGGGTGTTCCCGCAGCTCGAGGTGCTCAACGTGATGCGGCTGGCCAGCCCGGAGTCGGCCATCCTGTCCGCGGTGATCTTCAACGCACTAGTGATCGTCCTGCTGGTGCCGCTCGCTCTGCGGGGCATCCGGTACCGGGCCGGCTCGGCCGCGTCTCTCCTGCGGCGCAACCTCCTGATCTACGGCGTGGGCGGCATCGCGGCCCCCTTCGCCGGGATCTGGCTCATCGACCTCCTCATCCGCCACCTGCCCGGGATCGCGTGAATCATGACCACTCTCCAGATGTTTCTCCGTCAACTGCGGCCTGCGCTGATCGCCGTCGCCGTCTTCACCGTCCTGTGCGGCCTGGTCTATCCGGGCGCCGTGTGGGCGGTGTCCCGCCTGGACGCCGACTCGGCAGAGGGGTCGATCGTCCACGACTCCGCCGGCTGCGCGGTGGGCTCGGCGCTCCAGGCCACCGACCCGCAGGTCGGCCCCGGCGCGCCGGACGTCTACTTCCACTCCCGCGTCGCCGGCAGCGGGGATGAAGCCGACCCCACTGCGGCCGCCATGGCCCCCGGGGACCCGTCCGGCGGGCTGCCGTCCAACCGGGGCCCGTCCAATCCGGACCTGGCCGACTGGGTGCAGCTGCGCCGCCGGGTGATCGCCGAGCGCGAGGGCGTCACGCCTGACCAGGTGCCCGTGGACGCGGTCACCGGCTCCGGCTCCGGGCTGGACCCACACATCTCGCCGGAGTACGCCGCGCTCCAGATCCCCCGGGTCGCGCGCGCCACAGGTATGGACGAGCAGCAGGTCAGCGAGCTGGTCGAGGCTCACACCGACGGCCGGCAGTGGGGTTTCCTGGGCGAGCCCCGGGTACGGGTGACCGAGCTCAACGTGGCGCTGGGGCTCACCGCACCTGCGTGCGATGCGCGGGAGTAGGTTCATCTTATGACGGGCTCTGCGCGGGGACGCCTGCTGATCTACCTGGGGTCGGCGCCGGGTGTGGGTAAGACCACCGAGATGCTGCGCCGGGCCCAGCAGCTGCAGGACGATGGTCACGACGTGGTGGTGGGCCTGGTGGAGACGCACGGGCGCACCGGGACCGCGGCAGCCCTCGAGGGCCTCGAGCAGGTCCCGCGCCGCGAGCTCACCTACCGCGGCACCGTGATGGGTGAGATGGATCTGCCGGCGGTCCTCGCCCGCGACCCCGAGATCGCCCTGGTGGACGAGCTGGCCCACACCAACGTGCCGGGCGCCGAGCATGTCAAGCGCTGGCAGGACATCGCCGCCCTGCTCGATGCCGGGATCGACGTGCACTCCACGCTCAATATCCAGCACCTGGAGAGCCTCAACGACGTGGTCTCGCGCATCACGGGCACCGAGCAACAGGAGACGGTCCCGGACGCGGTGGTGCGGGCGGCGGACGAGATCGAACTGATCGACGTGAGCCCCGAGCAGCTGCGCAGCCGTCTCAGCGCCGGGCAGGTGTACCGGGCCGAGCAGGTGGACCCCGCGCTGGGCAACTATTTCCGGGTGGGCAACCTCACCGCCCTGCGGGAGCTCGCACTGCTCTGGCTGGCCGACCGGGTGGACGAGGCCCTGTCCCGTTACCGGCACGCCGAGCAGATCACCGACACCTGGGAGGCCCGCGAACGCGTGGTGGTGGCGGTGACCGGGGGCCCGGAGTCCACGATGCTGGTGCGCCGCGCGAGCCGGATCGCCTCCCGCTCCTCGGCTGATCTGGTGGTGGTGCACGTCCTGCGCGGGGACGGGCTGGCCACGTCCCGCAACCACCTGCCCCAGGTGCGCGAGGTCGCCGCGAGCTGCGGGGCGAGTGTCCACGTGGTGGCCGGCGACGACGTGCGCACCACGCTGGTGGAGTTCGCCCGCGGAGTCAACGCCACGCAGCTGGTCCTGGGCACCTCGCGCCGCAGCCGGTGGAGGCGCTTGTTCGATGAGGGCATCGGCTCGTCGGTGCTCCAGCAGTCCGGGCCGATCGACGTGCACATGGTCACTCACGCCGAATCCTCGGACGCGCGCCCACTGCCGGTGCCTCGGCCGGCCGCCCGCCGGGTGCTGGCGTGGGTGGGTGCCGTGGCCGTCCCCGCCTCGATCCTGGGGGTCACCCAACTGGTGGACCAGCGGTGGGATGTGACGGCGCACGGCTGGTTCTTTTTGGTCGGCGTGCTGGCGGTCTCCCTACTGGGCGGGGTGTGGCCGGCATCGGTGTGCGCGCTGATCTCTGCGCTGGCCCTGAATTTCTTCCTCACTCCCCCGGTCGGCAGCCTGACGGTGGCCGACCCCAACAACATGGTCTCGTTGCTGGCGATGGTGGCGGTGGCGATCGCGGTCTCGCTGCTGGTGGACCTGTCGGCGCGGCGGCACCGCGAGGCCTCCCGGTCCGCACGCGATGCCGAACTACTCACTCTGTTCGCCCGCTCGGCGCTGCGGACGCACCGGCTTGACGACCTGCTGGAGAAGGTGCGCAACGTCTACACACAGGACGGCGCGGCACTGGTCGACGCGGGCGGGGCGGTCCTCGCGAGCGCGGGGGCGGGCGCCCCGATCCGTGCCGAGGACGCCACCACTGCGGTGACCACGGCCGCCGGCGACCACCTGCTCCTGGCGGGCCCCGAGCTGACGGGTCACGACAGGGAGATCCTGGACGTGGTGGCGGGCCACGCATCGTCGCTGGTGCGCCACGGCGAGTTGGCGCGGATCGCGGCCGGGGCCCAGGCCATGGCCGAGACCGACCGCTTGCGCCGGTCACTGCTCAGCGCCGTGGGCCACGACCTGCGGACCCCACTGGCCGCGGTCAAGCTCTCGGTGTCCTCCCTGCGGGCCACCGACGTGGACTTCGGTCCCGAGGACACCGCCGAGCTGCTGGTCACCATCGACGAGTCCGTGGACCATCTGGTCTCGCTGGTGGACAACCTGCTGGACTCCTCGCGGTTGGCGGCCGGCGCCGTGCACCCGGTGCCGCGCGAGGTGGATGTGGAGGAGACGGCCGTGACCGCGCTACTGGCGGCGACGGTGGGCCGTGCATCCGACCGCGAGCGCGTCACCGTGGACACCGCGGGGGCCACCGTCTGGGCCGACGAGGGACTGGTGGAAAGGGCGTTGGGCAACCTGCTGGACAACGCACTGCGCCACGCGCCCGAATCACAGATCCGGCTGACCGCCCGGACGGTGCGGGTGGAGGGGCATGCGCGCACGCTGATCGCCGTGGCCGACCGGGGCCAGGGGATCCCCGAGGGGTCGCGCGAGACGGTCCTGCGCGCGTTCCACCGGGAGGGCGATTCCAACGCCTCCTCCGGGATCGGTCTGGGCCTGTCCGTGGTGCGGGGGTTCGTGGAGGCGATGGGCGGGACCGTGTCGATTGACGAGACGCCGGGCGGTGGCACCACCGTGGAGGTGGACCTGCCGGCGTGCGAGGCGACCCTGGCGGAGAGTGCGGTGCGATGACGACCGTGTTGGTGGTGGACGACGACCCGCAGCTGCTGCGCGCCCTTCGAATCAACCTGCGGGCCCGCGGGATGACGGTGGTGACCGCCGCGACCGCTGCCGACGCCCTGACCCGCGCGGCCGACGCTGATCCCGATCTCATCATCCTGGACCTGGGCCTGCCGGACATGGACGGCGTCCAGGTGCTGCATGGTCTGCAGGGCTGGTCGCGGGCGCCGGTGCTCGTGCTGTCTGCGCGCACTGACTCGTCGGACAAGGTGGAGGCCCTGGACGCCGGTGCGAGCGACTACGTGACCAAACCGTTCGCGATGGACGAGTTCTTTGCCCGGGTCCGCGCCGCGCTGCGCCGAGTGCAGGCTCCCGCGCCAACGGGCCCGGCGGTGATCGAGACGCCCGGCTTCTCCATCGATCTGCGCACCTCCACGGTCACCCGCCACGGCCAGCCCGTTCGCCTGACACCCACCGAATGGGGCGTGTTGGAGATGCTCGTCCGCAATCCCGGCCGACTGGTCACGCAGCAGGAGATCCTGCGCGCGGTGTGGGGTGAGGGCTACCAGAAGGAGACCCATTACCTGCGGGTCTACATGGCGCAGTTGCGTCGCAAGCTCGAGGACGACTCCGCCGCACCGCGACACCTGATCACCGAACCGGGGCGCGGGTACCGGTTCGTGGCGAGAGCGGCGCGGGAGAACGACGGGGAAGAAACTTTGCCCCCCGAGAGGTGAAAGTGGCCTCGGGCTCAGACTCCGCACCTGGCCGGCTCTGACTTCGCACCTGGCCAGCTGCCAGCACAAGTCCCTCCGCATACGCTGCCTCCACGCCTCGCGCTGCCAGAATGCACGGTCACACCCCGCCTACGCTGCGTGTCGGGACCATTCCCGCAGCGCAGGTCACACGGGCAGCGAACCTCCGGCCAGATGCGATGGCTCTATGTCCACGCCGACCGTCTACGTCCACCCCGACCGCTCAGGCATGTCGAGAACCGCTGCTCCGCGTGCGTCTGCCCGTCGGACCACCCCACAAAGCTGATGCCGCCAGAGAGTTTCACTTGGAGGGTTATCGCCACCCGAGCCCGTAGGTGATCCACTCCCCCGCCGCCCCCAGAACAAGAACGACGACGACGACCGCAGTCCACACCAGCCAAAGCAACCCGCCTGGTCAGCGTCGCTGCATCAACCTGGCAATGATGCGGTCGTTCACTTCGGCAGTGGAGCCGTCTCCCCAGCGGGGGTAGTCGAACCACATACGCAATGGCGGACCGCTGAAGGTGGGCAGGTCGACGAACTGCAACGACCGCTGCGGCGAGGTGAGATCCCGCATGTCGAGTGTCGAGCAGGAGATGACCGGGGTGAAACCCGTCGCGCACGCCACCTCGACCCCGGGCGCAACCGGCGTCCACACGCGCGTACCGCTGACCGCGGGGTCCCAGAACCCGACATCACCCGGCCCCAGGACATCGCTGACCACCATCGGCATCCCTCGCGGGATCGGCGGGGCGGCCGGCTGCGCACCGGCGGGAGCGGCCCCCACCACGCAGATCGCTCCCAGGGCGGATGCGGCAACTGCGGTCCCGACCCGCATCATCAAACGTCGGGCATTCATCGGGTCTGTCGTGGTCATCAGCGGTGGCCTCCGGTTGGTCGCGACTGGGTCTGCTGTGACGCTATCCCGCTACGCGACGAGAAGGCGGGTCAACGCAGCTTCAGCCCGGCCTGCAACCCGCTGGAGAATTCGACGCGCGGCCGCGTCGTCCGTTCCCCGGCCACTAGCGCCGCCCGCTGGGAGGTGCTAAAGGTGGGGTCGGAGCCCGCGGGCTGCTGACGGCCCCGCAAGAGAGGAGTGCGCGATGACCATCGAGGACCGCCCCGACCCGGACGAATACATCCCAGGACCGGATTCGCTCACCGCACCGGAGGAGTACGAGCCCGAGGCCAGCATCGAAGACGCCACTATCGAGGCCGACCCCGCCGACGTTGCCGATCAGCTGATTGACGTGCCTGATGGCGACGACGAAGTCGGCGCGGAACCGACTATCGACGCGTAGCGCGGTTTCGCTTGGGCGCGCTCACGGCGTGATCTGCGCCGCCATCATGTCGGTGAAGTGCTCGCCGTACGGCGGCAGCATGCCCCACTCCCCCCGCGGGTCCGCGTCGGGTGCGTGAAAGACCGTGCGGGCGTGGCTGAACTCGAGGAACCCTTCTCGACCGTTGTAGTGGCCCATGCCGGAGTCGCCGAGTCCGCCGAAGGGGGCGTCGTTCATGCCGGGGTGCATCATGACGTTGTTGATCGTCACGCCTCCCGAGCGGGTGCGGGCCAGGACGTCTTCGCGCTCGTCGTCGTCGTTACCGAAGTAGTACAACGCGAGCGGGGTGGGGCCGGCGGCGACGGCGGTCACCACCTCGTCGATCGTGTCGTAGGGCTGCACCACCATGGCGGCGCCAAAGATTTCCTCGCCGCGGATGGCTGCGTCGGCCGGCGGGTCCATCACGATGCGAAGTGGGCGGCGCCGGTCAGCGGTGGACGGGTCCTCGGCCGGCGCGGTCACCACGCGGGCGCCGCGCTCGACGGCATCGCGGACGTAGCCGTCGACCCGGTCAAGGTGGCGCTCGTTGACGGCCGCGATCACGTCGTCGTTGCTGCCGGCGGCCGGGTACATCGCGCGGAACGCCTCCGACACGGCGTCAGAAAACGCGTCGCAGTGCTCGCGCGGCACGTAGACGGTGTCGGGGCTGACGCAGATCTGGCCGCCGTTGGTGCCCTTGGCCACCGCGACCTTGGTGGCGGCGTCGGTCAGGTCGGCCGTGCGGCCCAGGATGACGGGCGACTTGCCGCCCAGCTCCAGGGTGACGGGCACGAGGTTGCGGGCGGCGTTGGCCATGACCGCCCGACCGACAGGGGCGCTACCGGTGACGACGATGTGGTCGAACGGCAGTAGCGTGAGCTCCTCCGCCACATCGGGGCCGCCAGTGATCACTGCGACCACGTCCGGGTCGAGTTCGGCCGCGGCCAGCCGCTGGAGGAGCTCGGCGGTGCGGGCAGTGATCTCGGACGGCTTGAGCACCGCGCGGTTGCCGGCGGCCAGGACCCCGCCCAGCGGCGCGAACAGGGTGAACAGCGGAGCATTCCAGGTACCCAGGACCGCCACCGATCCCTTGGGCTCGTACCGGATCTCGGCGCGGGCGCCCATCTGGTCGTACGGCGAATAGGCGGGCCGCTCGTCTGCCTGCATCCAGGTCTCGAGGTTGTCGCGGGCGTGCTTGAGGGGGCCCAGCGAGCCCAGGATGTCGGTCATGAGCGAGTAGCCGCGATGGCGTCCGCCGAAGTCGGCGTCCAGCGCGTCCGCGAACTCGTCATGATGACGAACCAGCAGGTCGATCACGGACTGGAGGCGAGCGCGACGCCCGTCGGCGGAGGGAGGGGCGACGGCGGTCTGGGCAGCCTGCTGGCGTTGCAGCAGGTCGGCGGCGGAGGGGTTTACGTCATCAGCGGGCGGCCTTTGCGGAGATTAGCATCACATTTTGACGGGTGTTAGGTAACTCTGCCAGTCCGCAATCTTGCCCACTACCGTCGCCGCCCGCACGGAGGTGCAGGCGGCGACGGGCGCGGTGCGGGTTCCTATAACCAGCGCGTGCGACCGATCAGCGCGCGGCGACGTCCACGGCCACGTGCACCGGCACCCCGGCGACGAGCGTGTCGCCCACCGGGCAGTGCTTCTCGACCGTGGCGATCAGCTCGTCGTAGCGGGCCTGCTCCTCCGGGCCGGTGATCCGGATTGTCGCGGTAATGGTCTGGAAACCCGCGCGCACGTCCGGGTCGAGGCCGAAGAATCCGCGCAGGTCAATGTCACCGGCCAGGTCGATCTCCACGTTGTCCAGCGTGAGGCCCAACTTCTGAGCCCACACCTGATAGGTGATCACCTGGCACGAACCGAGCGCGGCGAGAAGGTGTTCAACCGGGTTGGCCCCGGCGTCGTTGCCGCCGAGGTCGGCGGGCTCGTCGACCACAAACTGATGATCGCGGGCGTCGATGCGCACCTGGGTTGCCGTACCCGGCACGAGGGCCGCACGGGTGTGCACCCGGAGGGCGTGCTGCCCGGCGGCCTGATCAGCGGTGGCCGTGGTGGTGTCGGTGATGGTCATGGCAGGAGTGCTCGTTTCGTTTTGGGAAAGTGTCGCGGTCGGCTGGGAGCCACCCCGGACGGGAGGAACACACGACGGCGGATCCGAGCCCACCTGGCACGCGCGAGATCGCGCCCGGACATGATCGGACGCGCTCGCGATTGAGCGGGTGGGGCGCCCGTAGAGATCAGGGCGCGCAGGATTTCGCGCGGGAAGTGTCGACTACCCGTCCGCGGCGGGCCGGTGGGTTACCGGCCGATGAGCATTCGCCCCGTGGACGCGGAAACGCGGCACAGGTCGATGTGCGCGCGCGTTGTCAGCAGCGCGATAGTCGGTTTACCGGAAAGCACGTGGAACACTCACCCATCGTTCCTGGCGGGAGCACCCTCACCCGCTCGCGCGGGGGGTTGCTGCAGTGTCGTCGAACCAGGTTTCTCGACTGCTCTGGATAGCTGGCGAGGACCACAGTAGCCGATGGCAGCCTCCGCGGGGAAGCCACCTCCACCGACTGCTGAGTGCCCGCCCGGGGACCCTGGCGGCTCGAGGTTCTAAGCACTAGGTTGTGGACATGTCCGTCACCGATGAACTGCTCCAGAGCGCCCGCGCCTACGCGGCCGACTTCGACAAGGGCGATCTGCCCATGCCTCCCGGTCGGAAGATTGCCGTGGTGGCCTGCATGGATGCCCGCCTGAATCCGTACGGACTTCTCGGACTGACCGAGGGAGATGCTCACGTCATCCGCAACGCGGGAGGGGTGGTCACCGACGACGTCCTGCGATCCCTGGCCATCAGCCAGCGACTCCTTGGCACCGAGGAGATAGTGCTGATCCACCACACCGACTGCGGGATGCTCACCTTCCGAGACGACGACTTCAAGGACCAGATTCAGTCGGACACCGGCATGCGGCCGCGATGGGCGCCGGAGTCGTTCCCCGATCCGGAAGCGGACGTGCGGCAATCGATCGCCCGGGTCCAGTCCGACCCGTTCCTCCTCCACGAAACCGCGGTCCGGGGGTTCGTCTACAACGTCGCCGACGGCGGGCTGAGCGAGATCACCCCCGCCTGATCAGTAGGCGAGCCACCCTCACTCGGCCCTCCGAGTAAGGCCGGACTATTGGCGCGCGCAGTCGGACCATCCCGCTCCACCCGCATACGTTGACGCCGCCAAGGACTTCGACACCTGACGGCCACTTGCGATGTTACCGCCATCCACGTTCTGCCGCATCCGGAACTGGACCGCGGACGACGAACCGCACCCCTCTCACATCCCAAACGGTCCGTGGATGGGCGCAATAGCCACGCACCGGGGAACCCGTGGCGTGTCCGGGTCGAGCGCGGACAGCACAAAATCCGCCACGCGCGGCGACGAGGCCATCGCGACGTGATCGGAATAGTCCTTGCTGCACCCGTCCTGCACGAGAATGTTCGTCACGTCCTCCCCCGGCACCAGACCGGAGTCGAACGGCCAGATGGCGCCGTCGTAGCGCGAGGCGATATTGGTGTAGCGAACGCCCGGAGCGTACGGCGTGAATCCGGTCCACAACTTTTGTAGTAACCGCGAGCCCGGGGAGACCTGCTCGAGGTACGGCGGGATCAGGCGCTCGGCCTGACCGCGCCCACCGGGCAGTGCGCCGAGGGCCCGGAGCGAGAAGTCTCCCCCACTGCCCTTCCACAGCGGCGAAATCGACACCACCGTGTGCACCAGCCCCGGCCGCTCGAACTTGGCGACCAGTCCCGCGACCATCGACCCCTGCGAATGCCCCACCAGATCGACCTGCTCCGCGCCGGTCGCCTCCAGCACGCGGTCGATGAACCTGCCCACCTCCGGCATCGACACCTTCTCGATGTCGGCGAGCCCGCCGAGTTCGCTGACCGGCCACGTCGCCCCGGGCCGGGCCCCGTAGGTGAGGCTGAAGACGCAGAACCCCTCGTTGTTCAGGAGCGGGCCGTACGTCGCCCAGTTGGTGGCCCCGCTGCCGGCCGTGCCGTGGAGCAGGATCACCGGCCTGGGCTTTTCCGGCGACGGGCGGCACTCCCAGTTGTTCGCCCCCAGCAACGTCGAACCGGGCGTGATGATCTCGCGCAGCGCCCCGCTGAGGAAGGTGTACGGCACGGGCAACGGCTCCCGACTGCCCGGGTCGATGGCCTTGGCCAGCCGGGCGTCTCTCAGCGCGGGCAGCAGCGTCGCGAGCGCGTATCCGGCCGCGCCGGCAGCGAGAAGGTGGCGGGCGGTGCGCAGAAATCCCATGGGGCCATCATGTCGCGTGCGATGCCCTCCGCGCAGGAATCGCGCCGAGAACTCTGCCGGGCACCTGTCACTCGTCGTCGTCGAGCCTCTCGGTGCGGCGCCGGATATACGCGGACAGGACGACTACGACGACGACGCCCGCGATCGCTCCCACCACCACTCCTGCCAGGGTGGAGCCGGACAGCTCCGTGCTGCCGAGTTCGATTCCGGTGTCCCAGAGCGGCGACCCGGTCAGCACGTGTGCGCCCAGTGCGATCCCCCAGGCGGCCACGAGGAGCGTCATCAGTGCGGTCACCACGCGGCGCCTCCTGGGGCGGACCCGCCGGGTGAGGGCCATCAGGTCGACGCCTGCCCGGGAGCAGTACCAGATGGCCGCCCACGAGGAGAGTCCGGCGAACAGCACGGGCAGCAGCGACCACTGCCCGGCGCCCACCACCGAAAGCCAGATGGCCAGGACCAGCGAGAGGTACAGGCCCAGCTGCATCGCGAAGGTGTAGGCGCGCAGGATCACCTCGCGTTCGCGCTCGTCTCCCATGGACGGATCATCAAAGCCGCTGACAATGTCCGCCAGAGCTGTGAACCGATCGTGTGACGCTGCGGTGTTCATGATGGTCCTTTCCTTCTCACTCCAGCGGGAAGAGCTTTTCCACCGTGGTCTCGAGCGCGCGGGCGGTGCGCAGCGCCAGGTAGACGCTGGGCGCGTAGTCGCCGCGTTCCATGGCGACGACGGTCTGTCGCGATACCTCGACCTCGCGGGCGAGCTCGGCTTGCGTGAGGCCACGCAGTTTGCGGGCCGCCTTGAGCGGGGATGCGGTGCCGTCGGTTGTGGACACGCGCTCCCCTCCTTACGGCCTGTCCTGCTGGATGTTGCTCGTCGGACTGTGGTGCCCGATGCATAAAGTCAAGCATCCTTGACACCAAAACGTCAAGGATTCTTGTCATCTCACCGCGGCGTCAGCCCGAACATCTCGGCCAACAGGGCGTGGGAGTGCCGCCGGGCGACCGGGTCCGCGATCATGTCCTGGACCATCAGCTCGTCGGCTCCGGATTCGTCGAGCATCTGCTCCAGCGTCGCCCGCACGTCGTCGGGCCCGCCGGCCACAAAGCGCGGCCACTGCCCGTCGACGATCGACGTGGGCTCGTCCCGCTCGGCATTGGTCATCTCGCGGGCCCCGTCCGCCGCCGACGGCACCGTCACCTGGCCCGCAGCTCGCCCGGCTCGGCCCAGTCGCGAGTAGAACCCCTTCGGCGAGTTGGCCAGGTGCAGCCCCTCGGCAGTGGTGTCGCCCACGGTCACGTTGACCGCGAGGATCGCGCGGGGGCTCTCCAGTCCGAAGTTCTGCGGCTGGAACGACTCCCGGTAATGCTGCAGCGCCGGCGCCGCGCCACGAGGGTTGATGAACCCGGCAAACGTGTAGCCGATGCCCAGCCCAGCGGCCAGGTTAGATCCGTTCGGGCTCGAGCCCAGCAGCCACGTCTGCGGGATCTCCGGAACGCTCGCCATCAGCTGATGCCCGGCGAACGGGTGGTCCTCAGGGAACGTGCCGTACAGCCACGCCAGCGTTTCCAGCACCTGCTGCTGGTGATCGACCTGCGCGGGATGCTCACGGTTCTGCTGCAGCGCCAGATCCAGCACCCGCCCGGCGGTGGCCCGCCCCATCCCCAGGTCGATCCGCCCGGGCGCCATTGCCTCGAGTTGCTTGAACATCTCGGCGACCTTGAACGGGCTGTAGTGGTTCATCAGCACCGCGCCCGAGCCCAGGCGGATCTCGGAGGTTTGCATAGCAGCCGCCGCGATCAGCAACTCCGGATGATGCGAGGCCCCCGACCGGCTCAGATGATGCTCGGCAAACCACACACGATGGAACCCGGCCGCCTCCGCATGCCGGGCACCCTCAAGGGAATCGGCCAGGGCTTCCTTCTCCGTGGTGCCGGGAGCCACGGTCCCCAGGTCGACAATCGAAAGCCTCACGTGTGATCCCCTCTGCTGCGGTGCCGTCTCTGCAGCCCACCGTACGGAGAGCCGTCGTCGAGCGCGCCTCCTTGACTTGCGCTGGGCGCAGGTACGCACACACCCGACTCACGCTGCGTGTCGGGACCATTCGGGCAGCACAAGCCGCAAAGGCCGCGCGATTTCAGGTAACGCGGTCACCACCTGCGGGAGTGGGGCCGACCCCCAGCGGGACAGGTGAATCACCCGCGAAACAGGATCGCTGATCTGGCCTAACAGGTGTCAATTACTTGTTACGGTGCGAACCATGCCCGGGACGACGGTGCCCGGCGGACAAGGTGAGTGCAGCATGCGCGTGGGCCGGGTCGGCGAACTGTGGCGGTACCCCGTCAAGTCGATGCAGGGCGATCGTCTGCCCACAGCGGAGATCACCACGAGTTGGGGCGTGCCGGGCGACCGAGGCTGGGGACTGCGCGATGAGACCGCGCGGGAGATCCGCGGCGCCAAGCGGATCACCGCCCTGATGCAGTTCCACGCCCGATACCTCGAAGAGCCGGACGGGCCGTCGACGCCGCCGGTCGAGATCACCTTCCCAGACGGGTCAGTGCGGCGAAGCGACGACGACAACATTCACGCCGCTCTGTCCGAAGCGGTCGGCCGGGATGTCACAGTGTGGCCGCGTATGCCGCGTGACGACCACGAGCACTACCGCCGAGCGCGAGCCAGCAAGACAGAGATGCTCGCGCAGCACGACCTGGGCCCGGATGACCCGTTTCCCGACTTCTCCGCCCTGCCCGAGGACGTGCTGGCCTAACTGTCCCGGTTTGCCACCCCACCGGGCAACATTCCGGACAACTCCAGGTGGCACGTACTTCGACGCGATGCCGCTGTCTCTGCTCACCACCGCCTCCCTGGACACTGTCCGTCGTGCGGCACCGGACTCGGCGATCGATTCTCGACGGTTCCGCAAGAACATCATCGTGAACACCGACCCTGACATCGGCGGCTGCCCGGAACTCGACTGGGTGGGCCGCCAGGTGCATATCGGCGAGGTGGTGTGCGATGTGGTGATGCCCATCGCACGGTGCATCATGGTGGGCCTGCCTCAGGCTGAACTGCCACACGACCGGGCAATCCTCAAGGCGCTGGCCACCAACACGGGGATGGAGCTGGGCGTCTACCTCCGCGTGGTCACCCCCGGCACGATCAACGAGGGCGATCCGGTCGATCTGCAGGAAGCCGAGCCGGTCGCCGGGACCGCCGCCTCCGACGCTCCATAAACGCCACCGCTGCGGTGGCACGAACGCGCAGTTTTCCCACAATGGATTCATGCGTGAGTTACAACGGACGATCATCAACGCACTCGGGGTCAGGCCCCACGTCGACCCGGCCGCCGAGGTCGAACGACGCGTGCGCTTCCTCGTCGACTACCTCAGGACCAGCGGTGCGAAGGGTTACGTGCTGGGGATCTCCGGCGGGGTCGACTCCACTCTCGCCGGCCGGCTGGCCCAGCTCGCGGTGGAACGCGTGCGCGCCGACGGGCGTGACGCGGTGTTCGTGGGTATGCGCCTGCCCTACCGGGTCCAACACGACGAGGCCGACGCGGCTGCCGCGGTGGAGTTCGTCGACGCCGACGAGACAGTCACCGTCAACGTGGCTCCGGGGGTCGATGCGCTCAACGGGGAGATCAGTGCGGCCACGGGCGCCGAGCTCTCCGACTTCACCAAGGGCAACGCCAAGGCGCGGCACCGGATGGTCGCCCAGTACGCGCTCGCCGGGGACCGGGGACTGCTGGTGATCGGCGCGGACCACGCCGCCGAGAACGTCACCGGGTTCTTCACCAAGTTCGGCGACGGCGCCGCCGACGTCTTGCCGCTGTCGAGCCTGAACAAGCGCCAGGGACGCGCACTGTTGCGTCACCTCGGAGCGCCGCGGCAGCTGTGGGACAAGGTGCCCACCGCCGACCTACTCGACGACAAGGCGGGGCAAACCGACGAGGACGAGCTGGGCCTACGCTACGACGACATCGACGACTACCTCGAGGGCCGCGACGTGCCCGAGCAGGTTGCAGAGACGATCGAGTCCGTCTGGCACCGCAACCGGCACAAGCGCACCACCCCGGTCGAGGTCTCCGACACGTGGTGGCGCCCGGGCGAGCAGGTCGCGTTGGTGGTGATCGACATGCAAAACTCGTACTTCGAGTTCCCCGACCTGGCACGGGAGCGCGAGGACCTGGTGGAGCGGGTCAACGAACTCATCCGCACGGCCCACGAGGCTGGCCGCCCGGTGGTGCTGGTGCGTACCGAACACGCCCGGGACAAGTCCACGTGGACGCTCAACATGTGCGAGGACGACCAGGGCTTCGCCTTCCCCGGCACGGAGCAGGCGCAGTTCCTCGACGAGCTGGTCACCGGCGAGCACGTGGAGGTGACCAAGACCCGCGACAGTGCCTTCTTTGACACCGACCTCACGGCCCAGCTCGAGCAACTGGGCGTGGATCACCTGCTGTTGTGCGGGGTGTCGACGCACAGCTGCGTCTCGCAGACTGCGATCGACGGGTTCGCCGAGAACCTGCACGTCGCGATCGCGCGCGGAGCCATCGCCTCCGACAACTCGGCCCTGTCGGAGGCGCTGTTGGATTTTTGCGTCGATCAGATGCGCCAGCCGGTCATAGACCAGCAGGCGAGCATGGAGCTGCTTCGAACCGGCTCGTGGCCCGACCACTAGATGGCGCGTGGGCGATTGCCTTGGTTGAAGATCGGAACGTGGTCAGGACCAGCGTGCCTGCCCGCCGTCGAGCGGGATCGTGGCGCCGGTGAGGTAGGACGCCTCATCGGAGCACATCCAAGCGACGGGCATGCCGATGTCGGTGACGGGGTCGCCGATCCGCTTCGCGGGGATGGAATTGATGAAGCTCTCCGCCTTCTCGGGGTAATTTTCCATCCACCAGTCCAGCCCGGGCGAGTGCGCGTGAGGTGCCACAGAAAGCACGCGGATCCCGTGTTCCGCCCATTCGTGCGCCGCGGTCCGGGCGAGCGACCGCTGTGCCTCCTTGATCGCGGCGTACACCCCGTAGCCGGTGGCGTCCCACCGCACGGCCGTCGAGCTGGCCATGTTGATGATCACGCCGCCGCCGCGCTCGGCCATGCGGGGTCGCGCTGCCTTCATGAGTGACAGTCCCGCCAGCGGTCCCGTTTTGAAGGAGCTGAGGAAGAACGACTCCTCCGAGTCGACCAGTGGCACGGGGGCCGACGAGTTCGCGTTGTTGACCAGGATGTCGACACCGCCGAACTCGTTGCATGCCGCCTCGATGATGCGCTCGGCCGCGCCGTCAGAGGTGATGTCCACCTCCATTGCTGCTGCCGTCGCGCCGGTGTCGCGGATCTCGCCGACCACGGTATCGAGCTTGCTTTGCGTGCGCCCGACCAGAAATACGGAGGCACCGCTGGCCGCCAGAGCCAGGGCGATTCCGCGTCCCACACCTTGGCCTCCGCCGGTGATCACGGCGGTTTTACCGGCAAGCCTGGTACTCGTGTCCATATGGATATATCTCCTGAGGTTGTAGAGGGGGTGTCGTTGGCCGACTGGCCCTGTCTATCAGTAAGCCATGTGTTTGGCGGCCAGATGACCCGACAGGACCGACGTGCCGTCGCCGTCAGCGGTCGCATCACTTCGCTGACGCGGTTACCGTCGAAGCCATGACGAAATTTACTGTTCCCGGATTGTCCGTCGAAGATTCCACCCCGCTCGCGAAGACGCTGCAGAAGCGCCTGACGGCGTGCAACGACCTGCACCTGACCCTCAAGCACGTGCACTGGAACGTGGTGGGCCCGAACTTCATCGCCGTCCACGAGATGCTGGACCCGCAGGTCGAGCTGGTCCGCGGGTTCGCAGACGTCCTGGCCGAGCGCATCGCCACCCTGGGCGGATCGCCGGTCGGAACGATGGGCGCCAATGCCGATCACCGCTCGTGGGATGACTACTCCCTGGGCCGCGACACCGCCCTGGCGCACCTCGGCGCCCTGGACAAGGTCTACGACGGGATGATCTCCGACCACCGCAAGGCCATCACCATGGCAGGCAAGGTGGACCCGGTGACCGAGGACATCCTCATCGGCCAGACCGCCGAGCTCGAGAAGTTCCAGTGGTTCGTGCGCGCCCACCTCGAGAACTCCTCGGGCAGCCTGCCCACCGCGGACGACTCCTCCGAGAAGGGCGCCGCCGGCTCCGCGACTGCCTGATCGGGTCTCACCCAACAAGCACTCGGGCCGCACCCCTCGTCGAGGGTGCGGCCCGCGCGCGTCTCAACCGGTCCGCTGCCGTCCCGCCAACCTGTGCCGGTCCATCTCGGTCATCCCGCCCCAGACTCCGTACAGTTCCTCCGCCTCGATGGCGAACCTGCGGCACACCTCGCGTACTGGGCAGGTCTCGCAGACCGCTACGGCCGCCTGCTCTTTACGCCGACGCTCGCCCTTGGGTTCATCTTCTGCGCTGTAGAAGAGGTCCTCGTGTCCGATGCACGCGCCGTCGTCCCTCCATTCCCAGAACTCTGAGGTGGGTGTGAGGGTACGAAATCGTGGCACTCGATCTCCTGTGGCAGATGATCAGAAGGATGTGGAACACCCGATCGTCCCACGTCTCGCGCACGGGCGCCTCACCCCTAGGGGTGTGATCGCCGGTGTGACCGCGCCCTCGCCTGTTGCTAGAGTCTGCGGATGCCAATCAGGGTCACGGTGGTCAACGACTACCTCGTCGTCGTCGCCGGAGTGAACACCTTCCTGGCCCCCTACTCGGACCGGATCGAGATGGTGGAGAACGACACGGTCACCAGCGGGGAGGCCACGGTGGACGTGGCCCTCTACGACTCCTTCGCCTCACCCCTGGGTGCGAGTGTCGGCATGACGACGCTCCTGCAGGATCCGACCGTCGGGGCCGTAGCCGTCTACTCGTTCACCTCCGACCCCGCCGCGGTCACCGACAGCCTCGAATCAGGGGCGCAGGGGTTCCTGTCGAAGTCGCTGACCGCGGCCGAACTGGTGGACGGCATAGAGCAGATCGCCGCGGGGAACCGCGTGACGCTCACCGGAACGGGCCTTTCCTACATGGGCCCCGACCAGTGGCCGGCGAAAGAGGCCGGGCTGTCACCCCGGGAGTCCGAGATTCTGGGACTCATCGTGCAGGGCCTGTCCAACGAGCAGATCGCCGACCAGTGCTACCTCTCCCCCAACACCGTCAAGACCTACGTGCGGTCGGCTTATCGAAAGATGGGCGTGACCACCCGCGCTCAGGCCGTGGCGTGGGGTATCGAGAACGGTCTCAAGCCGGACCGGTAGGCCAAGGTGAGAGAGCAACGCGCACTCGTCGCCGGCGGGCGGGTACAGCCGCTCCAGCGTTCACACCCGGCTGCGGCGCGCCCGTGGCTGGCCGCTACTTCTGACACACCGCGGAGGTGTTGTCGGATTCGCACAGGTCAGTTCCGGTCTCGGTGCCGACTTCCGGTTCGATGGGTGGCTCAATGGACTCCGCTGACTCCGCCGGCTCATCCACCGCGGAAGGTTCCTGTTCGACTGGAGGGATGGGGATGCCCGTCGGATAGGCGCATTCGGATAGGTCCGCCACATGGTGGTCAGTCTGCGGGCACACATACGGGTACCGGGCCAACTGCTCATTGCGCAGAGCTGCACACTGCGGGTGGTAACCGTACGAACCGTCGCTCATCCATCCGTTATCGGTCCAGGCTCCCCCGCCGTAGATGCACTCGACGAGCGTCGGACCGACCGCCGCAGGGCCGGCCCCGGAAGGGGTGGCACTTTCCCGAATTTCCGCCTTCGCCGCTGGAGTCGTGGTCGCGCTTGTCGAGGTCGTCGAGGTCGTCGAGGTGCGCGTAGACGTTCTCGAGCTGGAGTCACTCCCGTCCGCCGGGGCGTCAGTGTTCGATTCGCCGCTGCAGCCTGCCAATAGAATTAGCGAGGACAAGGCGAGGCCGACTGCCTTCCACCGCGAGTTGTGAAAGTTGTGGCGGGTAGGTGCGCTCATCGCGGGCCCTTCTTCAGTGCTCAGGTGGGCGAGACATCCCGACAATCATGCCCTGCGCACAGACCTCCAGCGCCGAGCGGCGCCGGGTCCGGCCTGCAAAGGCGAAGGTCCGCGTAACCGGACCCGGGCCGCCGTCGCGAAGAGCGTTTCGCGCACCTGCTTCTCGGCGGATGCGCGCGAAATGCTCTTCGCGATGACCCGGGCGACCTGCCGCGCGGGCTACACCGCCACCGGCGGGTGCAGTCGCTCCAGCGTCCACACGCGGTTGCGGTGTGCCGCCCAGGTGCTGATGCCGATCGCGCCGGCGGTCACCAGACAGAGCACCAGCACCGGTATCGCAATCTGCGAGCCCGCCCCGCCCATGATGGTCTGCCGCAGACCTTCGACTGTGTAGCTCATGGGGTTGAGCGGGTGGATCCAGCGGAAGAACGCGGGTTCGACCGCGGTCGGGTAGATGCCGTCGGCGGAGGTCAGCTGGAGCATGAGCAGCGCCATCGACAGCACTCTGCCGACAGAGGGGCCAAACACGATGTTGAGCATCTGGATCACCGCCACAAACGCCACCGCGGACAGCGCCATAATGCCCAGCGCCCCCAGCGGGTGCACCGGCGTCATGCCCAGGCCGAACCGCAGCACCGCCAGAATCACCACGGCCTGTCCGGTCGCAATCAGCAGTGCCGGTTGCAGGGAAGCCATCACCACCCGCAGCGGATGCAGGCGGGTGCCCACGGCGCGCGGCTGCAGCGGCTTGAGCAGCAGCCAGATCATGATGCCGCCAACAAACAGCGCCAGGGGCACAAAGAAGGGCGCGAACCCGTAGCCGAAGGTCTGCGCCGGGTTGTCGTACATCGAGGTCAGGGTGATCGGGTCGCCGATGGTCCGGGCCATCTGATCGCGGTGGTCGTCGTTCCACTGCGGGACCTCGTCAGCGCCGTCGGCCAACGCGGTCGACAGTCGCCCGGTGCCGTCGACGAGGGTGTGTGAGCCGTCGGCGAGTTTCCCGGTGCCCTCGACCAGTCGGCCGGTGCCGTCGGTCAGTGTCCCGGTGCCGGCGGCCAGAGTTGCCGCTCCGTCGTCGAGTCGAGCTGCGCCGTCGTCGAGTTGCCGCACGCCGTCGACCAGGGTGGCCGCGCCGCCATCCAGGCGCTGGAGCCCGTCGTTGAGTTGTGCGGCGCCGGCCCCCAGCGCGGTCACGCCGGAGAGCAGTTCGCCCGACGAGTCGTTGAGCGCCGAGGACAGCTGGCGGGCGCCGTCGCGCAGTCGGTGGAGGTCCGCCAGTTGCGACGACCCGGCCCCCAGCCCCTGGGTCTCGAGTTGGTCGGCCAGCGTCTCCAGCTGCACCGACATGGGAACACCGGCGGGACCCGCCGACCCAGCAGAGCCCGCAGAACCCGACGCCCCCACGCCCGTGGTGACCTCGAGCTGCCGCATCTGCGCGGCGGCCTGCCGCAGCGGGGTCACAGCCGCGTTCTGCGCCTGCGAGAGCTGATCAAGCGTGCCGGTGAGCTGGTCGACTCCCCCGCTGACCTGCGCGGCCCCGTCTCCGAGCTGCTGCACTCCCCCGCTGAGGCGCTGGACGCCGTCGCTCAACTCCCCGGCTCCGTCGGCGGCGGCGCCGATGCCGCCGGCGAGCTGGTCCACGCCCGAGCGGGCCTGGTGAATCTTGGTGGCCAACTCGTGGTTGCCGGCGGCCAGGGTGGCGGCGCCGTCGCCGAGAGCGCGGGCGCCCTCGTCGAGTTCCGTGGACTTCCCGGCGAGCTCGGTGATGCCGTCGTCGAGCTTCCCTGCGCCGTCGTCGAGCTGGGCGGCACCATCGGCGGCCTCGCGTAGTCCGGCGCCGGCGTCCTGAACCCCCACCAGCACCTTGTCGACCGCCTGGGCCGAGATGGCCGATCCCACGGCGTTGTGGAGTTCGGCAGTGGCGCTGCGGCCGATGAGGCTGGACAGGTAGTTGCCGGACTGGTCGTAGGTGACGGTGATCGCTGCCTGCCGGGGATCCTGGCCGGTGGGTGAGGCCACGGACGCGCTGAAGTCCGGCGTCAGCCGCACCACAAAGTGGTACTTGTGCTCGGCCAGGCCGGCGTCGGCCTCGGCGCCGTCGACGACCCGCCAGTCGAGCTCATCGTTCTGCGCGAGCTCGTCCACCACGAGGTCGCCTGCGCGCAGCGGCTCGCCGTCGACGCGGGTGCCGGCGTCGTCGTTGACCAGGGCGACCGGCAGCTCGGAGGTCTTGCCGAACGGGTCCCAGAAGGCGGTGAGGTACAGGGCGCTGTAGAGCAGCGGCATGAGCACCAGCACCACAATCGCCACGCGCGGCAGCCGTCCGCGGCCAAAGCGCTTGAGCTCACTGCCGATGGACAGTCCGGAGATCATTCGAGGCCTTCCTTGGTGGCGGGGACCGTGACCAGGTGGTGGGCGGGCGAGCCGGCGGGCAGGTCGTCGACGGAGGACAGGATGATGGTGGTCCCGTCGGCGTGGGCGATCTCGGCCAGGCGGCCCAGGAACCGGGCGCGGTCCTCGAGGACGCGGACCTGTTCGATGTCGTCCACCACCAGGATCGGCGTGCCCTCGTAGCGGGCCAGGGCCACGCGGACGAGCATGCGGTCGAGTTCCGTGAGGTCGCCTACGTAGCTGGCGGGGTCGGGAAGTCGCAGGTCGCCGTAGACCGGGCCAAGCACCTCGCGCAGTTCGGCGGGGCCCGTGCGGCTACGCAGTTTCCACCACGGGCTCATCCAGGCGCGTTGCTCGGCCACGACCGTGCGCACCGTGACGGCCGGGTCCAGGGTGTCGATGCCGGAGAACCCGGCGATCGCGGACTGCGTGAAGATCTCGCGGGTGCCGGTGCGGCCGAGCACCTCCAGCTCCCCTTCGCTCGGCGCCATGCGGCCGGCCAGGCTCAGCAGAAGGCACGTCCGACCGTTCCCGGGGTGTCCGCGCAGGACGGTGAGGCCGCCGCGCGAGATCTCCAGGTCCAGTGGGCCAAAGACCCGGCCGTGGTCGCCCACCAGCCCGAGGCCGACGGCGCGAATCGCCGGCGCGGGATGCTCTGATTCGGCACGGCCCGTTTCACCGCGGTTAGTCTCGCTGTGGTCGACGTCGGCGGGATCAGCGTTGGTGTGGTCGGTAGCGCGGTCGGCGTCCGTAATGTTCTGCGAGCCGGAGGGCTCGTGGCTCTCGGGGGCAGTGGTCATGATGTTGATCCCGGGTAGTTGGTACGTAAGTCCAGATCGAAAAACGGACTGCACTCTACTTTAGGACTCCGGGCGCCAGATTCCCCACGCGGGGTCGGTGGACGGCCACCATCCGAATGGAGCACGCTCAACGACGACGAGGACTTCCGTTCAACTGGGCCAGGGGTTCGTGCGCGCCCACCTGGAAAAAATGGTCGCATCCTGAGAGGACCGGCGCATTCACGGTGAGCCGGACAGAGACGACTCCGTCGACGACCTGCAATGTTCGCTGCGGTGACGTGAGATCGGGGGATCGACAGAGCGGCAGGCTGCTGGCGCGGGTTAGATGAAAAGGGTCGCAGGCGCGAATGGGAACGGCAGCGCCGCAGCATGGCTCCAACTCAGAGACCGCGACGGTTGCTCCCCCGATGTCAGTGCACGCAGTGCGTCAGACCGGCCGCGGTGAGCGGCTTTTCATCGGTGGACGCGGAGGTCACCACCAGGACCGTCTTCTCTTGGTCTGCAATAGCGCTCCCTGTCGGGAGATCCCTCATTCTCGATGATCAAACTGTCAACCAAGAGCATGGTTCGCGGCTCGACGTCTATCGCCGGTGATTGCAGCAACAAGCGGCAGGAATGGCGAATCGCCGGGGCCGCGGAAGGGGGATCACGCGGCCGCCGGCGACTCTGTCGCGCAATGTGCTGGTCGCGACCAGGGGGATGGTCTGCATACGTACGCACATCGCGGCACGTCGGCGACAACTTGAGGGGGGTATCAGGTTTCGCCACCGACCGTTCTGACAGTAACCCGGACCGAGCAACTACACAACTGTCAACTCAAAAATGCCCCCAGATCCCCTGCAATGCCCCACCCGCCGGCCCCGGTGGCGGCGGCATTGTCGTCGTCGTTCCCCGCGGTATACCCATAAGCCGCGAGCCAGGTCTACAGTGACTGCTCGTGACACTGAACGGGCGCGTGCCCTCGGCCGCACCCCGCCGCCTCCTCGACCGGCTGACGCTCACCCCGGTCCGGGTCGTGGCGCTGAGCTTTGCCGCCGCAATCATCGTGGGCACCGCCCTCCTGCTCCTGCCCGCCGCCGCGGCACCCGGGCAGAGCACCACCGTCACCTCCGCGCTGTTCACCGCCACCTCCGCCGTGAGCCTGACCGGCCTGATCGTGGAGGACACCCCCGTCCACTGGTCCGGCTTCGGACACGGCGTGATCGTGGCGCTGATCCAGGTGGGCGGCCTGGGCATCATGACCCTCGCCAGCTTGGTGGGGCTGCTGCTCGCCAACCGCATCGGCCTCAAAGCCCGCATGAACACCACCGCAGAGGCACGCACCTCCGACATCGGCAACGTCCGCGACGTGGTGCTGGGCGTGGTGCGCCTGAGCCTGGGCATCGAGGCGTTGATTGCCGTCGCCCTGACGGCGCGGTTCGCGGTGGGGTACGACGAACCGCTGCCGCGCGCGGTGTGGCTGGGCGTCTTTCACGCCGTGTCCGCGTTCAACAACGCCGGGTTCGCGCTGTACAGCAACAACATGGTCGGCTTTGCCACCGACCCCTGGATCTGCGTCCCCCTCATGACCGCGGTGGTCCTGGGCGGGATCGGCTTCCCCGTGCTCTTTGAAGTGGGACGACGCCTCCGGCCCGCCGCCCGGGGCCGAGGATGGCGGCGGTGGAGTCTGCACACCCGCCTGGTCGTCGGCACCACCGCCGGGTTGATCGTCACCGGCTTTTCTTCCGTACTGGCGCTGGAATGGCGGCACACGCTGCAAGGCTTCGGCGTGGCCGACAAACTGCTGGTCGCCGCGTTCCAGGGCATCATGCCGCGCACCGCCGGGTTCAACAGCGTCGACTACGCCCAGATGGACGAGGCCACCCTGCTCGTGACCGATGTGCTCATGTTCATCGGCGGCGGCAGCGGCGGCACCGCCGGCGGGATCAAGGTCACCACGTTCGCGGTGCTGCTGTTCATCATCCTGGCCGAGGTGCGCGGTGAGAAGTCCGTGAGGATCCTCGACCGCCGCATCGACACCCGCGTCCAACGCCAGGCGCTGGCGATCGTCCTGATCGGCGTGGGGCTCGTCATTTCCTCCACCATCGTCCTGATTGCCGGCACCCCCTTCGGGCTCAACGAACTGCTCTTCGAGGTCACCTCCGCGTTCGCCACCGCCGGCCTCTCCACCGGCATCACCGCACAACTCCCCCACTGGGGACAGTGGGTACTCATACTGCTCATGTACCTCGGGCGGATCGGACCCATCACCATGGTCACCGCCCTCGCGGCGCGCCAGCGCATCCGGCGCTATGACCTCCCCACAGAAAGGCCGCTCATTGGCTAAACGCCCCGCCCACAAACGCACCGCCCCGCACGTGGTGGCAGTGCTCGGACTCGGCCGCTTCGGACGCTCCCTCGCCCTGGAACTCATGGCCCAGGGCGCCGAGGTCTTAGGCATCGACGCCAGCGACTCCGTGGTGCAGAAGGTCTCCACCCGGCTCACCCACGCCGTGGTGGCCGACACCACCGACGAGGAATCCCTGCGGCAACTCTCGGTCCACGAATTCGATCGGGCCGTGGTGGGCATGGGCTCCGACCTCGAGGCCAGCCTGCTCACCGCCTCCGCCCTGATCAACCTGGGCGTGCCCACCATCTGGGCCAAAGCCACCAGCAACTCGCACGCCAAGATCCTCACCCAGATCGGCGTCCACCATGTGGTGCGGCCCGAGCACGACATGGGCAAACGCGTGGCCCACCTGGTGGGCGGGCGGATGATCGACTACATCGAGTTCGACGACGGCTTCGCCATGGTCAAGACCACTCCCCCGGCCTTCGCGCTGGGCAAAACCCTCGGCCAGAGCAGCATCCGCAGCGACTACGGCGTCACCGTGGTGGCCATCAAACGCCAGGGTGAGGGGTTCACCTACGCCACGGCGGAGACGATGGTGGAGCCGGGCGACACGATCATCGTGTCCGGGAAGGTGCGGGACGCCGAGAGGTTCGCGGACCTGGCGTGAGGGGGTGGGCTCGGTTTAGGGCTCGGTCTGGGGCTCTGGGGTCAGAACTCCACCCACGAGTTCCGCAGCACTTCCGTGTTGCGCTCCTCGCAGACCTCGTAGGTGTACGCCGCCTCGCCCACGGTGGACCCGGCGCGGTCGATCGCCTCCACCAGCGCCGTGTCGGAGGCCTCCAACGCGACGAGCATCGCCTCGAACGGCCCCGCGGCCGCCCCCGGGAACCCCGCCCGTGCCGCCGCCGCGGCCTCGCGCGACGCCGCCAACGACCGGTCTGCCTCCCGCGCCGCGTCCGACAGGATCCCGCCGTGAACGCGCACCTGGCCAGGATCGATGTTCAACGGTTCCTGCGTCATTTCTCCCCCTTGCCGCCCGCCTCGCATCCGCCTCAGATGGGCCCACCACGGCGATCACCGCGATGCTAGCGTCACCCCCGTTGAGGAGGGTGGGTCACCGGGATGGCGTTGTCGTACACACAGATCAAGCACTGGCGGTCAGACGACGCCGACCTCCTGGCCGATGCCATGAACCAGCGCGTCACCGCACTCCAGTGGGTCGAGGACGACCTCCGGCGCGGCGGCGACTGGTCCGCGTCCTGGTCTGGATCCCACGGCGAACAAGCCGCCACCCACGCCATCAGCGCCCTCGGTGACCGCGTGACCGACCTCGCCGCCGACGCCACCGCCCTGCGCCGACTGGCCGCCGGAGTCGCCGACGCCGTCCACGCCCTGCACCAGGACATCATCGGCATCGAGGAACTGGCCAGCAAGTACTCGTTCCTCATCCTCGGCTCCGGCGAAGTCGTGGACCTCAAGCCGGGCACCACCGTCACCCGGGAACACCTCTACGTCCGGCGCAACGCCCGGACCAACCTCGAACAATCCGTCCGGGAGATTATCGCCAAAGGCCAGATCGTGGAGGACGACGCCGCCGCCGGCCTCACCGGAATCGTGGACGGCCGCATCCACGACGGCGGCGCGGCCACCGTGGACGAAGCCGTCCGCTCCCAGATGAGCGTGGCCGAACCCCCCGCCGCCGGGACCGACCCGATGCGCGTGAACATGTGGTGGGAGAGCCTGTCCGACGACGAGAAGGACCACGTCCGGCGTGAGCGCGGCGAGCAGATCCGCAACCTCGCCGGCATCGACACCGCCGCCCGCAACGAGCTCAATCGCGCGGCGCTGGCCGCGGACCGCGGCCCCGCCACAGCGGCCGTCGCGGACGCTCAGGCGCAACTCGAGGCTTTCGATCGCACGCATAGATGGGATGAGCTCCCCTCCCCCGGCGCGGCCCCCGGCTACGGCCACCTGCGCGCAGAACGCCAGTCGCTGATCAATGCTCTCGAGGCAGCCGTCCGCGAGCGGGACACCCTCACGCGACTGGAAGACAAGCTGCGGTCGACCGACTCGTTCCTCATCGAGTACAACGACTCCACGCCCCAGCTCCAGGCCGTCTACGCCGTGGGCAACCCGGACACCGCACACAACGTCACCGTGACCACGCCCGGGTACACGACCAATGTGTACGACAGCTTCGGCTCGATGGCCGACGAGGCCCGGGCCTTGAAGGAGACCGCCGAGCGCATCGACCCGGACCAGAAAACTGCTGCTGTCGCCTTTATCGGCTACCAGGCACCCCAGGACGCACTGCCGAACTGGGACTTCCGCGTGGCCGGCACCGGCGCAGCCGAGGAGGGGGCCCGGTCGCTGTCCACCACCATGCACGGCATCCAGGCCACCAACGGCGGCGCCGACCTCAACCTCTCCCTGTTCGGGCACTCCTACGGCTCCACCACCGCCGGGATCGCCGCGCAGCTGCTCAACAGCTCCGGCGGCACCCCTGTCGACAACCTGGTGCTCTACGGCAGCCCGGGCGTTCCCCTCCACGAGCGGGACCCCGCCAACGGGTCCGCACTGGACCTCGACTCCATGGGACTGGATCCCTCCCGCGCGTACTTCATGGAGAACCCCGGCGATCCCGTCTCCGGCGTGATCGGCGACGTGGGCGAGTACACCCCGCTCGGGCTCGGCGAGAGGCCCTCCTCCTGGGGCATGACGCCGCTGTCCACCGAGAGTGCGGTGGTCTCGTATCCCGATGGCGAGATCGAACAACGCTACGACGTGGACGGATTGAACCACCACATGCGCAGCCAGAACCCCGACCACCACGATGTGGGTGCACACAGCGCCTTTCCCAATGCCATGACCACGTCGCAGTACAACCTCGCCGCCATCGCGGCGGGCCGACCCGATCTGGGGAGACGATGACACGCAAGACCCCGAGCACCGTGTGGGTTCTCGGCGCAGCCGCCCTGGTCCTGATGGCGGCCGCCGCATCCGCGGAACTGATCAACGACAAGCGGGAGGCCCCCACCGTGACTATCGAACAGTCCGGCGTGCAGCAGCAACGCCCCACCATCGCCGAAGCCACCGAAGCGATGGACGCGGCCATCGCCGACCTCGAACCCGTTCTGTTTGACGTCATTCCCGCCGATCAGTGGAGGCAGCGCCGGGAGCCCTACACCATCGCCTGCACCGGCCACGAGACGCAGGGCGAGTACAGCGGCCCCATGTACACCGCCGCCGGCCACTACCTCACCGCGGAGTCCCGGCAGCAGATCCAGACTGTGTTGGCCGAACACGGCTTCACCACGCGCAGCGAGCTCCCCCTCGACAGCGGGCACGCCATGGCCGACTTCATCAACGACTTCGGCGACATGATCACCATCTCGTCGATCGGCGCCACCGAGACCGGCCGCGGCGGCGCCAGCTACGGCGGCCGCACCAGCTGCCACGAGGGATTCGACCGCGAGGCCCACAGAAGCTGAGCCTGGGGCCCTGCCCCTCCCCGCAGCCGCCGCCCTGCAGCCGCGCCGCTCAGAGTCATTCGGCCGCGATATATCAGGGCCGGATGACCTTGGAAGGCGCGGCTGCCGGGAGGGATGCGTGCTGGGGGCGGTCAGGCTGACCCTTTGCCGGCGACTCCTTCTGGGAGCGCCGAGGCTGGCTCCGCTCACATACCCGCCCGCGCAGATACCGGACGTGCAGCGGCCCGCGGCGAAGAGCCCGGGGATCGGCTCACCGGACACGCGCAGTACCTCGGAGTCAACGGAAGTCTTCAACTCACCGAGAGTGAATCCGCCGGTGCGGCCGCGCAGATCAATCGCCGCGAACGGCCCGACGGTCGGGATGTGGCCGGGGTGTTCTGAACGGTGGTCCGCGGCGCGAACTCACCGGAGTTGCCTCACATCGTGTTAACGACAAGCCCGATGTGCGAATAGAAGTTCAGCGCACCGAAGAGCACCCAGATGGTGCCTGTGATCGCCCAGCACCAGCCGATGATGCTGACAACGACGCCGCCTTCCAGACCTCGAGAGATCCGTTTAGTTGCGAACGGTGTGAGAAGTGCTCCTACCCCAATTGCTGCGTAAAGCGCGGAGATGAAGATCGCCTCGAGAATCGCCCACTGACCGAAGAATCCGGAGATCGGCTCCTGCGGCGGTGCCGCGAACAGCTGGTAGACAACACCCGCGAGGCCGATGGCGAGCATCGCCAGGCCGAGCCCCACCACGAAGATCGTCATGGGTTGCGAGTCCTTCGCCACCCCACGTGCTGTCACACCAACCTCGCGCTTCGACCACAGATACACCGCCGCGGCCAGCAGGAGCACACCAAACGCGAGGCTCGGCTCGCCGAAGATGATGTTGTCGAACGCAAATCCGCCGGCGGCGAGCGGCCAAGTCAAGGACATGTGGAGACCCATAGTGGTCAGGATCAGACCGAGGGAACCGAAGTTGAGGGCCCAGCCGGTGACGCTGACGTCCGAGGCGTCCGCACGCACCGCCCGGAAGAAGAGCACTAGACCCACCAGGCCTGCACCAACCGCCAGCGCCATCACCGTGTTGTACGTCGGCATCGTGGTCCAGTCGATCATGCCGGGTGTCTCCACACCTCGGAAGAAATCGCCGATCGAATCCTGGGTTTCCATAACAGTCCTTTCAGTAACTACCAATAGCTAGCTAATGCCGACTATCCGGCTAAGCACCGCAAAAAGCAAAAGGAATTGCGCGGGCGAGGAAGACAGCGACTTCGGGCAGGTTTCTTGGCTCATCCCAATCGGGGGTGTAGGAGTTGGGGTCTGAAGCCGCCGGTCTCGAGCAGGCTTCGGGCGATGTAGTTGGTCAGGTTGCGGAACCCGAGTGCGGAGCCGCGCAGGTGTTCGAGCCGTCCGTTGAGCGCCTCGGTCGGCCCGTTGCTGGTGCCGGGTCGTTCGAAGTAGGCGAGCACGTCAGCGGCTCGCTTCTTCAGGGTCCGGCCCAGGGTGGTGAGCTCGGTGAGCACCTTGGGGACGCCGGCGCTGAGGTCGGTGATCAGCTTCTCCATGAGCTCGCGGCCACGTTGCCGGTCCTCGTGGCGATAGGCGGCGATCATGCGCTGGTAGACACCCCAGGCCGCCTCGACCTCGACGTGAGCGTCATCAACGAACAGCGCGCGTAGCCTGTCGCTCTGCTTGTCGGTGAGCAGGTCCGCGCCGGTGTGCAGCGTGCGCCGCGACTTGTAGAGCGGGTCGTCCCTGAACCCACGGTGCCCGTGGATCGCGAGTTGGACCCGGCGCCGGCACCTGTCGAGGGCGTCACCGGCCAGGCGCACGACGTGGAAGGGATCCATCACCGTGACCGCGTCCGGGATCTCCTCTGCAGCGGCGGTCTTGAACCCGGTGAAGCCGTCCATCGCGACCACCTCGACCGCGTCACGGAAGGCGTCGTCGCGGTCGGCGAGCCAGGTCTTGAACGCCGCCTTCGACCGGCCCTCGACCATGTCCAGCAGCCTTGCTGGGCCGGCGCCATCGCGGACAGGGGTGAGGTCGATGATCACGGTGACGTACTTGTCGCCACGCCTGGTGTGGCGCCAGACGTGCTCATCGACGCCAATGACCTTCACGCCCTCAAACCGCGTGGGGTCGTTGATCAGCAGCCGCTTGCCTTCAGCCAGGACCGCGTTGTTGGCGGTGTCCCACGCGACCCCGAGTCCCTCGGCGACACGGGCGACGGTGAGGTGTGCGACCACGATCCCTTCCAGCGCCCACCGCAGCCCGGTGCGCGAGAGCTTCGCGCGTGGCTCCGCCGCGGCGCTGGTGTCTTGGCGCCACACGTGTCCGCAGTCGGCACAGCGGTAGCGGCGCACTACAACTTCCAGCACGGTCGGTCGCCAGCCCAGCGGCTCGTGGGCCAACCGCCGGATCACGGTGTCACGAGCAGCGCCTTCGCTGCCGCACCGTCGGCACCACTGATCTGGTTCCACCACGCGGCACGCGAGGACCGCACGATCCGGTTCAAGTCGTTGTCCGGTCACGCTCAGACCGAGGCCGTCGAGTCGAGCGAAGGCGGTCAGGTCAGGGCGGCCGAAGCCGGCCGGCGGGGTAGCGTCGGACACGTCGAGGTCTTTCGGATGGATGGCGTAGGAACCTCCGTCGTCGGGAGATCTCGACGTCTATCTGCGGACCGACGCGCCCGGCCGACCTACACCGTCATCTGAGAAGACCCCTGAAACGTCTTCGACGACGACGGGACCGGCGAGGAGGAGGGCGCGGTGAGCT
This sequence comes from Dietzia alimentaria 72, assembly GCF_000226215.1. Classification (GTDB taxonomy): domain Bacteria; phylum Actinomycetota; class Actinomycetes; order Mycobacteriales; family Mycobacteriaceae; genus Dietzia; species Dietzia alimentaria. The sequence continues at coordinate 26,611 of NZ_AGFF01000017.1, read as the reverse complement.
AAAGGAATGGAGCTTGCTCGGCTTCGACGCCGCCGCAAGCTCCGGTGAAACGGTCGGTACTGGTCGGTCGTCGTCGGTCTCCACCGGATGGCGGCGCCCCCACGCTCGGCGTTTGCGCAGGTCAGCGGCTCGTTCGCCCAGTGGGCGCATCAAGCGATAGACGCAAAGCCGACGTGATTAGGTCGTCGGTTCGATTCCGACAGGCGGCTCCGGCGAACAGCCCCTGACCTGCGTAAACGCAGGACAGGGGCGGTTCGGTTCTGGTGGTCGCGCGATGCGCTGGCCTCACGGCTCTGCCCGACACCGACGTCGCTCTCCTCTGCGACGGACCCCTCGCCGGCTGAGCGCTCGCGGCCGGCAGCCTGTCCGTGTGCCGATAGGCCTCGCACCGCTCGGCAACGCAGCATGGCGTTGCGTCGCGACCTGGCGACGGCTCGGCGGGGCGCGATCGTCTCGTGCGTTGGCGGACTACGGGAGCTTGGACGCGAGGACGTCGGCCGCCAGGATCTCGGGTGCTGCGCCGAGGAGGTGCTGGTTGGCCATCAGGGCTGCGACGATGGCGCCGTTGGCGTGGGCGTCGCGAGCGGCCTCGTCGGGGAATGCATCGAAGATCCAGAAGGTGTCGGCGTGGGTCCTGACCGCGAACCAGACAATCGTTCCTGCTTCTTCGTTGGCGAGTGCGACAGCGCCGGCGAGCAGATCGGCGAGCGCGTCGTGCTGTCCATCGGCCGCGACGATCTTGGCGACGAAGGCATACGGAAGTGATGCGGGTGTGGACATGAGGGACTCTCCTTGAAATCGGGGTTCTTCGTGGGACGAGTTCAGCGTATGACGAGCGAGGGCCGGTGGGAAGTGGCGTATACGGCAGTAATGCTATTGTTTACGTCATGCGTATCGGACTGATCGCGATCGACGGCTGCTTCGGTTCGGCTATCGCGTCGATCATCGACATCGTGCGGGTGGCCGACGGAGCCCGCGGCGATGTCGACCCGCGGATCGACCCGATCAAACTCGCCATCCTCGGACCGAAACGGCGAGTGACCACGACGGCATCGATGACCCTGTCGGTGGACCACCCGCTGTCGGAGTCCGCAGAGTTCGACGTGGTCGTCGTCCCTGCGCTTGGAACCCTTACGGCCGCCGCTACCAACGACGCCCTCCAGAGCCGAGATGCTCGTTCGGTCATCGCCTCGCTCGGGCGCCTCGACGAGGCGACCACCCGGATCGCCGCGGCGTGCACCGGCGTGTTCGCTGTCGCCGAGACCGGACGGATGCATCATCGGCGGGCGACGACCAGCTGGTTCCTGGGGCCGGAGTTCCTGAAGCGCTATCCGACCGTCGCCCTCGATCTCGACACCATGGTCGTGGTCGACGGGAACCTCGTCACCGCCGGCGCCGCGTTCGCCCACATCGACCTCGCGCTCTCACTCGTGCGATCGATCAGCCCCGACCTGGCCCAACATGTCGCCAAGCTCCTCATCATCGACGAGCGCCCGTCGCAGGCGGCCTTCGTCGCCTACGAACATCTCCGGCACGAGGACCCGATCGTGGTCGAGTTCGAACGCTTCGTGCGCGCCCGCCTGGACGAACCGTTGAACGTCGCCTTCGTCGCGCAGTCGCTCGGCACCAGCCGGCGCACCCTCGAACGACGAGTCCGTGCGGCGCTCAACCTCACTCCGCTCGGCTTCGTCCAACGGCTTCGCATCGAACGAGCTCGGCACCTCTCAGCAACCACGGACCTCACCTCCGCCGATATCGCGCTACGGGTCGGCTACGCGAACGCCGAGACTCTGCGCTCCCTCCTGCGTAGGGAGCGACGCCGTTCCTGACCTATCGCCATGCCTGTAGCCGGTGTGCTAGTGCTCGACTGGAACCACCTCTCAGCACGTCGCGTCGACGCTCCTGCGTCGCCCCTGGACGACCCAATCGACACGCCCGCAGCACAGGCCATGTGACGTGTCCCGGCTTCCCGGACGGTCGGGGTTGGGTGGCTGTGATGTCGCTGCGTTCTCGTCGAGAGGATCAGCAGACCCGATCAGAGTCGATTGGGATAAGACGCGAAGGCGGTCAGGTCAGGGCGGCCGAAGCCGGCCGGCGGGGTAGCGTCGGACACGTCGAGGTCTCTCGGATGGATGGCGTAGGAACCTCCGTCGTCGGGAGATCTCGACGTCTATCTGCGGACCGACGCGCCCGGCCGACCTACACCCTCATCTGGGAAGAGCCGGTTTCTTGGCAGGCCCCGCCCCCTCGCGCAGCCGCGCCGCCGCCTACCTCCCCGCAGCCGCGTCACCGCCTCCCTCCCCGCAGCCGCGCCGCTCAAGGTCATCTGGCCCTGATATATCGCGGCCGAATGACTTTGGACGGCGCGGCTGCGAGGTGAGCGCGCTCCGGCGACTGCGGGGTGGGAGGGGCTGTGTGGGAGGGGCTGTGTGGGAGGGGCTGTGTGGGAGGGACTGCGGCGGGCGGGTGCGGTCAGGCCGACTTCTTGGCCGCCGCCTTCTTTGCAGGAGCCTTCTTTGCGGTCGACTTGGAGGCTGTGGACTTCTTTGCCGCTGCCTTTTTAGCCGGCGCCTTTTTGGCCGGCGCCTTCTTTGCCCCCTGCTTCTTGGCGGGAGTCTTTTTGGTAGAGGACTTGGCGCTCTTCTTTGCCGGCGACTTCTTCTTGGAGCTCGAGGTGTCGTCGTCGTCGTTGTCGTCCTGGTCGTCATCGTCGCTGGCGTCCGCGTCACCGCCGCGGTCCTTCACGCTCGCGCGCAGGGCTGCCAGGAGGTCGGCGACTTCGTCGTCACCGTCGTCGTCCGAGGACTCGCGCTCCTCCACGGTGAACGCCTCGCCACCGGACGCCTTGGCCTCGATGAGTTCGCGGAGCTGCTCCTGGTAGTCGTCCTGGTACTTCTCCGGCTCGAAGTCCGCCGCCATCGTCTCGATGAGCGACGCCGCCATCTTGACCTCCTGCGGCCGGACCTTGGCCTCCTTATCCAGACCGTCCAGGATCGCGGGGCGGATCTCGTCAGGCCACAGGAGCGTCTGCAGCATGAGGACATCCTTGTACACCCGCAGCGCGCACAGGCGGGTGCGGCTGCGCAGCGTGAACGTGCAGATCGCCAGCCGATCCGTGGACTCCAGCGCCTCGCGCATCAGCACGTAGGCCCGATTCGAGCGGGACGCCGGTTCCAAGAAGTACGCGTTGTCAAAGGCCACCGGATCCACCTGGTCGGCCGGGACGAACTCCGTGACCTCGATCTCGTGATTCTGCTCCACCGGCAGGCTGGCCAGATCGTCCTTAGTGAGGATGACTGTCTCGCCGTCGTCGGTCTCGTACGCCTTGGCGATGTCGGCGAACTCCACTTCCTCGCCGTTGTCGTCGCGCACCTTCTTGTAGCGAATGCGCACGCCGTCGGACTTGTCGACCTGGTGCGCGTGCAGATCGTGGTCCTCCGTCGCCGCGTACACCTTGACCGGCACGTTCACCAGGCCAAAGGAAACCTCGCCCTTCCAGATGGATCGCATGGGAATGAGTATGCGTCAGACGGGCGGGCTCGGCAGCCGGACGAGTCAGGAGACCGGCGGCTGGGCGGGTCAGCGGGAGAGCGGGGCCGAGGTCACCTCACTGCTCGAGGTACGCATCGTCGAAGAGCATCGTGGACGCCACGGTCGGGGTCACGCCCTTCACCGACTCGTCCACCACCACGTACTGCTCCGCATTGGCGAACACCGCGAACGGCACGACTCGGTTGAACACTTCCTGGACCCGGGTGTTGGCGGCCCTCTGCTCTTCGAGGGTGGGAGCAGACTTGAGTTCCCTGGCCGCGGCCGCGAGCTCGGGATTGTCCACGCCACTGACGTTGGTCGACCCGTCGGGCACCATGTTGGCCAGGAAGCTCGCCGACGCGTCGCCGTCCGAGGGATTCATCCCGCCCACGATGATCTCAAAGTCACCGGTGAACAACCTCGCGGCCTGCTGGGACGAGGGCACGTTCTCCAGAGTCACGTTGAAGCCCACCGCATCGAGGAGCGCCTTGGTGATGACGCCCGTCTCGACATTCTCGGGACTGGTATTGGCGAGCAGGGTGATGTCGCCGTTCCAGTCCGTGTCCTCCTTGAGCTCGTCGACGAGCGCCTTGGCCTGCTCGGGATCGAACTCGAGGCCCTGCTGTCCGTCATAGAAGCGCGACGACTCCGCCAGCAGCGCCGACGTCGGTTGACCGAGCCCGCCCGTCAGCCGCTCGTCCATGAGCTCGGTATCCAGCGCGTACGCCACGGCCTGGCGCGCCCGCACGTCGGTAAAGATGCCGTCGTATCCCGCCTTGCCGTTGTTCATGACCATTGCCCGGCCCGAACTCACAGCTTCGTAGAAACCCTGCTCGTCGGCGTCCCATGCCGCGTTGACGAACTCCGCCCCGCGCAGGAACCCCACCTCGACCTCGCCGTTCTGGAACGCCTCGAGCGTGCCCTGCGAACCCGGGATAGCGACGAACCGTAGCGTCGGGCACACCGGGCCGCCGTAATAGTCCGGGTTCGGAGTCAGGACGACCTCCTGGTTAGGAATACTCCTGTCCAGGACGAACGCTCCCGCTCCGATTGGATTCGCGGCCCACTCCTCAGGCGTCGCCTGCGAGTACGCCTTCTCGGGGATCACCTCGCCCGCCGATCGCGCCAGCGCGAACGGGAAACCGACCCACGGTTCATCAAGAGTGAATTCCACGGTCTGCGGATCGACCACGCGCATCGACTCGATCTGTTCGACATCGGTCAATGCCAAGGATTTGGTCGCCGGGTCCTTGTGGAGGTTCATCGTGAACACCACATCGTCCGCCGTAAGCGGGTCACCGTTAGAGAAGCGGACATCGTCGCGGAGCTTGAGGGTCCAGACCGAGTGATCGTCGTTCGGCTCCAGGGACTCGGCGAGCTGGGGCTCGTATTCCCCGGCCTCGGGGTTCCAGCGCATCAGCCGGTCGTACACAGCAGCAGACTGGGCCCCTCCACGAAGTCCATAGTGGCCCTGGCCCGGTGCGAACGAGGGCAGCATCACGAACTCGCCCATCGTGATGGTCCCGCCCGCCTTGTCCTCGGTGCACTCCCCCGACTCGTCCGGAGTGCGACCCTGATTGCCCGTGGCGGACACCGAATCAGCGCCTTCCGAGGCGTCATCGGTCCCGCCGCCGCACGCCGTCAGGGTCAGCGCAGCTGCGGTGAGAACTGCCGTGGTGATGAGTTTCATGATGCTCCAGACAGGGGGATGAGTACCGACGTCATGGTGACTCTTCAAACGTAAAGGGTGCTCACGTGGATCGTCTGCGTTATCGCCTAGTCCGGCCAGCTGACGCTTTCACCAAAGGCACCTGGAATGCTGACGGGCATGCCCGCAGACTTCGGTCTCCACCTTCTGCTCATCGCGGCCGCGTCCGTCATCCTGGGCTCAGTGCTGCAACGGGTCAGCGGGATGGGCGTCGGGCTGGTGGTCTCCCCCACGCTCGTGTTGCTCCTCGGGCCGGTCACCGGCGTGCTGCTGACCAACCTCACGACGGTGGTCTCCGCCGCGCTCATTGCCGTCACCCTCCGTCGGGACATCGACTGGCGTCGGTACCGCGGGCTCGCGCCCCTGATCGTGGTGGGGTCGGTCCTCGGCGCTCTACTGGTGGGTGCGGTGGACCGGAACTGGCTCGAGGTGGTGATCGGCGCTGTCCTCCTGGCCACCCTCGCCACCACAGCCCTCGTGCACATTCCGCCCGTCAGCGGTCGCCTCCCGGCTGCGGTCGCAGGCACGGCAGGTGGATTCCTCAACACCGCGGTGGGCGTGGCCTCGCCCGCGATGCTCGTCTACGCGCAGGCCACCAACTGGGGCCAGCGTTCTTTTGCCGCCACGCTGCAGCCGATCTTCCTGACGATGGGCGCGGTGTCCGTGGTGAGCAAGGTTGGTCTGGGGGCGGCGCCGATCAGCGATTTGCCGCCACTGATCGTGATCGCGCTCGTCCTGGCCATGGTGCCCGTCGGGATCGCACTCGGCGGCCCGATCTCCCGGCGGGTCAACGCAGGGACGGGCCGTACGATCGCCGTCGTCGTCGTCACCGCCGGCGCACTCACCACTCTGGCGCGCGGGCTCGCCCACGTCACCGGGGTGTTCTGACGGCCCGGGTGCGGGCGCGGTTACCCTGCGAACGAGTAGTCAATCGCGTCACCAATCAAGCAGAGCGGCGCATTTCTGCCGGTTCTGCGGGAATGAGAATCAATGAGCGACTCGTCTGAACTAGTCCGCGCCGTCGGCGTAACGACCTACGGTGGCCCCGAGGCGCTGCAGGTCGTTCAGGTCCCCAAACAAGAACTCGCACCGACCGGAGTTCGCGTGCGGGTCGAGGCCGCGACCATCAACCCCACGGACACCTACACCCGCAACGGTTCCCGTTCGAAGACCGGAACTCCCCGCGGAGCCGCAGATATTCCGGGCATGGATATCGCCGGAACACTCGTCGAGATCGGCGAGGACGCAGACACCTCCCTGTCGGTCGGCGACAAGGTAATGGGCATCGTGGTCCCCCGCGACGAGCACGGCGCATACCGCGAGGACATTGTCTTGCCTGCGCGGTCAATCGTCGCCACACCCCGCGATACCGACGCCATCGCCGCGTCAACGCTCCCGATGAACGGCCTGACCGCTCGCCGCGCTCTCGACCTGCTCGATCTTAAGCCCGGGCAGACTCTCGCGGTCACCGGAGCGGCCGGATCGACCGGCGGATATGTGCTGCAGCTGGCCAAGCACGACGGCCTCGTGGTGGTGGCCGATGCGTCCGAGTCAGACGAAGACCTTGTGCGCTCGCTCGGCGCAGATCAGATCGTCAGGCGCGGAGACGGCGTTGCCGACCGCATTCTGGAGCTCTACCCCGACGGTGTCGACGGCCTCTTCGACGGATCCGTGCAAGACGCCGCAGTCCTGCCCGCGGTCAAGACCGGTGGGTCGGTGGCCACCGTGCGTTGGTACCAGGGCGACGGCAAACACGACGTCAAGGTCCATGCCGTGAGCGTGATGGATATGGCCGAGGAGCAGGACAAACTCGACGAGCTGCGCCAGCTGGCGGAAGATGGCGTGGTCACACTGCGTGTGGCAGACAGCTATTCGCCCGACGACGCGGGGCGAGCACACGAGCGACTCGAAGCCGGCGGCACGCGCGGACGGTTGGTTATCGACTTCACCCGGTGACGTTGCGGCGAGGATCTCAACCATTCGATTGATGACCGCGCACAACCCACCTCGTTAAGGTCTCAAGAATGACGAGTGAGCAGCCCACCACCACAGACCAACGCTCCCCCGCCGAGCCGCACTCGCGCCCGCGACCGAGCAAGTGGTGGGCCCTGATCGTACTGGCGGTGGGCCTGGCGATGATCGTCATGGACGGCACCATCGTCGCCGTTTCCATGCCGACCATCATCGACGACCTGGACCTCGATCTCACCGACGCCCAATGGGTCAACTCCCTGTACTCGGTGGTCTTGGCCGCCCTACTGCTCACCGCCGGCAGCCTGGGCGACCGCCTCGGCCGACGGCGGCTGTTCATCGCGGGCATCGCGCTGTTCGTGGCCGGCAGCATCTGGGCCGCCACCGCCGGCGACGCCACCGCCCTCATCAGCGCCCGCGTCCTGCAGGGCGTCGGCGGCGCCTGCATCCTGCCCACCACGCTGTCCACGGTCAACGACACGTTCCGCGGAAAGGACCGAGCCGCCGCGTTCGGCGTGTGGGGCGCGGTGATCTCCGGCGCCGCCGCCCTCGGTCCATTGTTGGGCGGGTGGCTGACCAGCACGTTCGCGTGGGAGTGGATCTTCCTGGTCAACGTGCCGATCGGCGTCGCACTGGTGGTCGCCGCGCTCATCGCCGTACCCGAGACCACTGCGCCGTCCGGGCGTAAGGGATACGACGTCGACGGCCTCCTGCTGAGCTTTATCGGCTTCGGCCTGCTGGTCTTTGCGATCATCGAGGGCTCGACCCTCGGCTGGTGGAAGCCGCTGGCCGACCTGCACCTGTTTGGTCTGACCTGGTCGCAGGACATGCCCGTCTCGATCGTGCCGATTCTGCTGGGCGTGGCCGCGGTGGCGCTCGTGTTGTTCGGGTTCTGGGAACGTCACCGCGAACGCGTTCGCCGCTCCGCGCTGCTGGACCTGAACCTGTTCTTCATCCCCACCTTCAGCCTGGGCAACATCGCGGCCATGATGATCGCAATCGGCGAGTTCGGCCTCATCTTTGTGCTGCCGCTGTTCCTCATCAACGCCGTGGGGCTGGGCACCATGGCAACCGGCTTCGTCCTGGCCACCATGGCACTCGGAGCTTTTGTCGCCGGCGCCCTGGCCCGCCATCTGGCCGCGCTCATCGGCGCCGCCGGCACCGTCCTGGTGGGCGTGGCTCTGGAGGTCGTGGGCGTGCTGATCCTGGCGCTGACCATCCACTCCGGCACCTCGCCCGTGCTGATCGGCGCGATCCTGGTGATCTACGGCGTCGGCCTGGGGCTCGCCTCCGCACAACTGACCAGCACCGTCCTTCACGACATCCCGGTGTCCTCCTCCGGGCAGGGCTCCGCCACCCAGAGCACCGTCCGGCAGGTGGGCGCGGCGATCGGCGCCGCGATCGCAGGCTCGGTCCTATCCCTGGGACTGGCTCAAAGTTTCGCGTCGGTGACCGGGCCGGCAGCCCAGTTCGCCGACGCCACCCGCAGCTCGGCTGGCGGAGTCATTTCGGGCCTACGCGCGCAGGGTGCGCCGGATGCCGTGGTGAATGTCCTTGCTAGTGGCTTCGCAGACGCCACCCGCTGGACCCTCTACAGCACCACCGGATTCCTGGTGCTGGGTCTGCTCGCTGCCGGGGCCGTGTGGGTGGCGGCGCGGCGGGGTGGGGTTGGGCAGGAGGATATGAGTGTCAACGCTGAAGCTGGAGCTACTTCGGTTTAGAACGGCGCTGAAGTGCGCTTACGAGATAGGTTCCGGGCATTGACCAGTTTCCGCGCCGATCGAATTGATTTCCGCATTGGATCGAGGATCGTTCGCGTAATTGATCTGGTTGGTACACCGATCGTCGGGGGTCGCATTTGGATCGCGCATCGTGGCACCGGACGGATACCTGCAGACCGTTCCGTCGCACTGCGGTGAGTTGGCCGCAGCCTCACCTTGCAAAGTGCGGTCGTGAACCGCTTGGCAGTAATCGGAGTACCCGGTCACGCTTCCGTCCGACCAGTATGTCTCTACCGGCCCGAGTCCCATCTGACAGTCGACTATGGAGGGCGCCTCGACCGCGGCAGGAACCTCCTCGTTGACCGGCGCCGCGACCGTTGAAGTAACGGTGACTGTCGAAGCCTCGCTACTCGTCGACCGCTCGCTTGTTGAAGCGGTGGCCGATTGCGGCGCCGGGGTCTCGCTCGAGCCACACCCCACCAACCCGGCGCCTAGCAGAATCGCGAATAGAAGACGGTACTTAGCACCCATGCCGAGTATGTTTACGCTGAAATCGTGAGTTTGCGGTGGAAACGCCAGTTTTCATCACGACCTCTGACGGGGAACCTTCGACGCGGGTTGCGCAGAGTTGGCGGACCAGCGTGAGCATGGGCAACTCAGGTCGAGACGGAAGCGATATGGTGCACCGACAGAGCGATTGACGAACCCCGCTGGTCCCGCGTCCCCGTGTTCTCGCGAGCCGGAGCAGGCCGTCCTGAAGGGATGACGATGAGCGAGTTGGTCACTGACCGGTCCGGCCGGATGAGATGGGTCATGCGGTTGATCCTGACGCTCGCGGCGATCGCGCTCGGGGTCGCGTTGATCCTCGCCCACCTGACCGTCCCGCAGATCGTCTGGGTGGCAGGCGCTGGTCTCGTCGTCGTCGGGGTAGCGACCCTGGCACTGGTCGACGGGGGCGGAGGCCACTCACGGCGGTGGACCCGTGTGGTCTCCGGGCTGGCATCTATCTCGGCCGGCGTCGTGGTGCTGGCCTGGCACTCGGCGAGCATCCGCACCCTGCTGTGGGTGATGGTCGCCGCGCTGATCGTGCACGGGGTCCACACGCTCGTAGCGAGTCGGGGCAGCGGGTCCGATCGCCGTGTGGCGGGGGCCCTCAGTGGTGTCGCCGCGATCCTCTTCGGACTGTTGTGCCTGGTCTGGCCGGTCCTGGCCATTCAGTCGATCCGATTCGGGTTCGGTGCCTGGCTGGTGTTTGTCGGGCTCCGTGGACTCCTCAGCCCGCTGGTGCACGCACGCGGCAACCGCGCCGATGCCCACGCCGAATCCCGCGCTGGATCGAGCGGAGTGCGCAGCTGGGGCCGGACGCTTCTCTCTGCGGCGGCGTTGCTCGTCGTCGTCGTCTTCGCCGTCGGCAGCGCGGTTCTCTTACGCGGCGACGAGCGCGCGGCACCGGACGACTTCTACACGGCCGTAGAACCGCTACCTGGCGAGCCCGGGGTATTGCTCCGGGCCGAGACCCTCACCACCGGTGTTCCCGACGGCGCCGAGGCCTGGCGCATTCTCTACACCACCACCCGGCCCGACGGCACGATCACCGCGGCGAGCGGCACGGTCCTCGTTCCGGCCAGCCGGGGCGCGGACGAGTTGCCTCTGATCAGCGTGGCCCACGGTACGACAGGCATCGTTCCGCGGTGCGCGCCGTCGCTAAGCCCCACCCCGTTCGCAGACGGCGCGGGGACGGCGCTGGCCGAGATGGTCACCGACCACGGCTGGGCCGCCGTCACCTCGGACTACGTGGGGCTGGGCACGTCAGAGATGCACCCCTACCTGGTCGGACAGGCCGAGGCGCGCAATGTTCTGGATGCCTCTCGCGCCGCGCAACAGCTCAACAGCGTGAGCCTGAGCCGCGACACCGTGGTGTGGGGGCACTCGCAGGGCGGGCACGGGGCCCTGTGGACCGGGCAGATCGCGGGCGATTACGCGCCCGAGCTGACCATCAAGGGGATCGCCGGCATGGCGCCGGCCACGGACCTGTTCGACCTGGCCGAGGCCAGCAAGGACGAGCTCGCCGGTAAGACGGTCTCCGCCTATATCGCGCAATCGTGGAACAGCATCTACCCCGATCTCGATCTCGCCGGCCATCTCAACCCCGGCACCGCCCACGGGGTGGAGAAGGTCGGCGATCTCTGCTTCAACGAGCAGGACGTCATTGCCGCTCTCCTGCGCGGCAGCCAGATTCCCGAGCAGGTATTCCCCGACGCCACGCTCAACGGCGACCTCGGCGAGACCCTGCGCGCGAACTCGCCAACTGGACCGTGGCCGGCCCCCGTACTCATCGCGCAGGGCCTGGCCGATCCGCTGGTCAAGCCCGCCATGCAGCAGACGTGGGTGAACGCCCGGTGCTCCGCGGGCGAACCGCTCGACTACCGGACCTACCCCGGCCTCGACCACACCGGGCTGGTCGCCGCGGACTCGCCGCTGACGCCGCAGCTGGTGCAGTGGACCGTCGACCGCTGGAGCGGGGCGGAACCCACTCCGACCTGCTGAACCCCGGCAGGAGGACGAGCGCTCGCGGGCTCCTGCTGCCGGGGCTCGCCGGTTACTGCCCGAGCAGTTCCCGTAGCGTCATCGGCCCGCCGGGACCGCCCGCCTCGCCCTCGGGCCGCTCGTAGGACCGCCGAAATAGTCCCCGCTGCTGCAGGACGGGCACTACGTGGTCCACAAACTCCTCCAGCCCGTGCGGGTACATGGGCGGCATGAGGTTGAACCCGTCGGCCGCGCCCACCCGGTGCCAGTGTTCTATCTGGTCGGCGATCGACTCGGGAGTGCCCACCATGGTGCAGTGCCCTCCCCCGGCGGCGAGGGTTCCGAGTAGCTCGCGCACGGTGGGCGAGTCCTTCTCGATGATCCGCAGGATCGTCTCGTACCGCCCCTGCGGCCCGGTGAACTCGGCGAGCGGCGGCAACTCGGGCACCGGTGCGTCGAGCTCCCAGTCGGAGCAATCCTGCTCGGTGAACAGGGATAGCTGCGCCAGCGACTGCTCGACCGGCAGCAGGGCGTCCAGCTCGGCCTTCTTCCGGCGGGCCTCGTCCTCGGTGGACCCCACGTAGGTGACGAGTCCCGGCATGATCACCATCGACTCCGCACCGGACTGGCCGCGCTCGGTCGCTCGCGCGCGTTCGCGGATGTCCGAGTTGTACGCCAGCGACGACTCCACGTCGTACGCCACCGCGTAGATCCCCTCCGCGCGACGCGCTGCCAGGTCCCGCCCGTACTCGGAGGACCCTGCCTGGAACAGCACCGGCCGCCCCTGCGGAGACCGCGGCACCGTGAGCGGCCCGTCCACGAGGAAGTGCTCACCGTGGTGGTGGATCGGCCGCACCTTGTCCGGGTCGGCCCACACGCCGTCGCGGTCGAACACCAACGCGTCGGCGTCCCACGAGTCCCACAGTGCGAGGGCCGCGTCCACGAACTCGTCGGCCCGCGCGTACCGCTCGGCGTGAGCGGGCATCTTCTCGTAGCCGTGATTACGCGCCTCCGCGTCGAACATCGAGGTCACCACGTTCCAGCCCACCCGGCCGGAGCTGATGTGGTCGAGGGACGCCAGCGAGCGGGCCGCGTGGAACGGTGTGTAGAAGGTAGTGGAGATGGTGGTGACCAGACCCACGTGCTCGGTCGCGCGCGCCATGGCCGCCAGTGCAGTCAGCGGCTCGAGGAACCACCACGAGCCGCTGGCGGGGTCGAGCACCGAATGCCCGTCGGCAAAGAACACCGCGTCCAGGCACCCACGTTCAGCGGTACGCGCGAGCTCCTCGTAGAAGGCTATGTCGCCCACGCGCTCAACCGGCGAGTCCGGATGCCGCCACGCCGCCGAATGATGGCCACAACCGAACAGGAAAGCGTTGAAGTGCAGCATCGTCTCAGCCCTTGACCAATCCGCCGTCGACGATCAAATTCTGGCCCGTCACCGCCCGCGACCACGGGGACGCGAAGAACAACACGGCATCGGCGAGCTCGGGCGGGGTGATCGCCCGACGCAGCGGAGTGCCGGAGGCGATGAGGTCAAAGACCTCCTCAGGCGTGGCCGCGCTGGCGTCGGTGGTGCGGAGCAGGCCGCCGGAGACCATGTTCACCGTGATGTTCTCCGGCCCCAGATCAGTGGCCAGGGTGCGCGTGAGCGAGAGCGCAGCGGCCTTGGCGGCGGTGTAGTCGTGGTACGGAACCACCGGGTGCTGGAACAGGTTGGTGCCGATCGTGACGATCCGTCCGAACCCGGCTTCGCGCATCCCGGGCAACGCCGCCTGCGTGGTGGCGAGCGTGCCCTTGACCGCACCCCGCAACTGCCCCTCGAAATGCTCCCAGGTGATCGACTCCGGCGAGGGTCGCGCATCACCGTTGAACTCGAAATCCGCGAGCGCGTTGTTGACCACCGTGGTGATGGGCCGCCCGAAGTGGGCGCGGGCCGCCTCGAAGAGAGCGCGCACCTCGTCGTCGTCGGTCACATCGGCGCGGAGTGCGACGGCGCGGTCCCCGCCGAGCTCACGGACCAGGTCGGAGGCGGCCTCCTCGCTGCGACGGTAATTGACGACGACGACGGCGCCCTCACGCGCGAACGCCCGGGCAATCTCCACACCCAGCCCGCGGGCGCCTCCGGTGACCAGGACTATCTGCTCGTCAATGCGCATGACTCTCGCTTCCCGGCAGTTCCGGCGCAGGCATGCGATATCTGCCTGGCATTCGCCGGCTGCGTGGCGGCGTGCGCAGCCACCGGCCGAGGCCCAGACGCTGACGCCACTGAGGGCGTCGTATCGACATTCCTTCGCTAGAACTACCTAGATCAGGTTCGACGGGTGTGATCTCAGCCGCCCGGTTGGGCAGCACCCCGTGCCGACTCCCACCATAACGGGCGTCGGCACACCTATATCCACCGCGTCGTCGGGCTGCAGCATCCAAACCGTCAGTGCCTCTAGGTATCGCTTTTGGCGGGCCGATCTCCGTCGGGGTGAGCACCTGAGCCCAGCCATGCGCTATGTGCGGCCCGATCGAGGGAAGAAGCGTCCGCGACCTCGCCGCTCGGACGCGTCGTAGCGGTGAACGAGCTTCCGGATCCGCAGATTCAGCGCATCCATCCGGGCAGTGCGTTGGAGGAGATCGTCGATCGGGAGGGCACCGGCAGGACGAGCCTCGTTGAGTAGCGCGTCGGCGTCCTCGAGAACGTCGAGGAACTCCGGCTCACGCGCAGCTCTGGCTTCGATACTCGGAAACCTCTCGACCAGCGCAGTCCCCACCGCCCGGGTCTCCCGGAGCTCATACCAGGCCTCGACCGTCAACGACAGGGCCCTGAGCGCGGAATCGTGCGCCGCCTCCACATCCTCGAGAGATTTCCTGGCCGTCACCTGCAGCGGATCGAGCCCCGCCATGAGCCTGCGACGGTGCGCGAGTTCATCAATTGCAGTCCGCACCAGCCACGCGGTGTACCAGAACCATCCCGCCACAATCGCCAGGAACAGCAGCGGAATGATGAGCCTCAGCACGGCGTCCCCCGGCCGTCGAGCAGAACGCGGGAAGAAGTCATGCCCCCGCCACCACCGCAATGACAACCGCGAGCGGGACCCCAAGCGATATCGCAGCCCCGAGGAGCTTGGCCGACGCCGACCACGCCAGCCTGGACGCCTCCGCAGCAGCACTCTCGTCATCGATCACGCAGGCCTGCCGCGCGGTTATCTCTACCCGCGCCAGCACCTCGTCAGGCCAGCCCCGAGGTACCCGGCGGTGCGGCTTCTGGCCGAGCTCGTCATCGGTCAGTGCCGATCGCTGGACCGACCATTCGCGAAGCTCCTCGTTGAGTCGCACGCGAGCCTGCTCGGCCGCAGCAAGCTGGGGCCGATCGAAGAAGCGAACAGGCAAAGCCTCAGACGCCATCGGAGAACAGCACCTCCTCCCAGTGGCGCGGTCCGGATACTCGGCGAGAACACCCGTGCTGGCAGCCCGCACCTGGCCGAAGCCGAATGGGTTCTAGGCATAGATTACGGCAAGCCCACGACGCCGCCGCCTCACCGCATGCGGTCCCGCTTCAGCCCGTGACCAAGCCGTCGTCGACGATGAGGATCCTCGGCGGGCAGATCATCCTCGCCGTCCACGCCGGTCGCCAATGTCCGACCCGGATGCCAGAGTGGTGCCATGGCGAGCAAGGGGCAGAAAGACTCGGTCGAGGTCGACGGTCGCACCGTGCGGTTCACCCACTCCGACAAGGTGCTCTACGAAGCCACTGACACTACTAAAGCGCAGGTGCTGGAGTACTACGAGGCCGTGGCGCCCCTGCTCATCACGTACGCGGGGCAGCGGCCGGTGACCCGCAAGCGCTGGCCCGACGGCACCAGCGACAAGTCCTTCTTCGAGAAGAACCTCCCCTCCCACGCGCCGGACTGGGTGCCGCGGGTGACGCTCGAGCATTCCAAGCGCGACGTCACCTACCCCGTGCTCGACTCCCCGGCCACGCTCGCGTGGTTCGCCCAGCAGGCCGCGCTGGAGTTGCACGTGCCGCAGTGGACCCTCTCCGGGGACGAGCCGGGCAGGACGCGCCGGATCGTCATAGATCTGGACCCCGGCCAGGACGTGGATCTGGACACCACGGCAAAGGTGGCCCTGCGCGTCCGCGACCTGCTGGACGAGGCGGGGCTCCAATCATTCCCGGTCACCAGCGGCTCCAAGGGGATCCATCTCTACGCCCGGCTGGACAAGGCCGTCACCGCCAAGGGCGCCTCCGCCGTGGCCAAGCAGATCGCGCAGTCGCTCGCCAAGCAGACCCCGGATTTGGTCACCGCCACCATGAAGCGCTCCATCCGCGACGGGAAGGTGTTCGTCGACTGGAGCCAGAACAGCGGCGCCAAGACCACCGTCGCTCCGTACTCCCTGCGCGGGCGGGC
The DNA here is from genome assembly GCF_000226215.1 of Dietzia alimentaria 72. Taxonomy (GTDB): domain Bacteria; phylum Actinomycetota; class Actinomycetes; order Mycobacteriales; family Mycobacteriaceae; genus Dietzia; species Dietzia alimentaria. The sequence continues at coordinate 10,754 of NZ_AGFF01000017.1, read as the reverse complement.
CGAGCCGTGGGTCGCGGCTCCGAGGTCGTGGGACGAACTCGGCGACGGCGACCTGAAGCACCTGCATTGGGACGAGGTCCTGAAACGTCTCGACGCAGACGGCGACCTCCTCGAGAGCCTCGAGGGCAAGCGCCGCAAGGGCGGATCCACTAAAAAGTCGGCGTCGACTACCGGTTCGGCATCGCGGAAGAAGAAGTCGGGCGGGAAGAAGAAGGCCTCGGCGTCATCGTCGTCGTCATCATCTTCGGACGATGACGACCCCGAGCGCGCCGACTGCGACGCCACGCCTCGGTCCGACGACGCGGTGGTCACCAGCCTCGAGGAGTACCGGCGCAAGCGGGATCGCCGCAACACGCCGGAGCCGTTCGAGGGCGAGGTCGACACCGATCGCTCCGACGGCGACGACCCGATCTTCGTGATCCAGGAGCACCACGCCCGCCGGCTGCACTACGACTTCCGCCTCGAGCACCAGGGCGTGCTGGTCTCGTGGGCAGTTCCCAAGAACCTGCCGACCGAGCCGAAGGACCGGCGCCTGGCCGTGCAGACCGAGGACCACCCCCTGGGCTACGAGACCTTCTCCGGGACCATTCCCAAGGGCGAATACGGCGGCGGGACCGTGAGCATCTGGGACCGCGGCACGTACGGGTGCGAGAAATGGCGCGACGACGAGATCATCATCTGGCTCCATGGCGAGCAGGTCTCCGGCCGATACGTGCTGGTGCGCACAAACGCCGATAAGAACCAGTGGATCGTGCAATTCATGAAGGATCAGTCGCCGGATTCCTTCTACGGCGGGCGATCGAACCCGAAGTCGTCGTACCCGCCGGGCGACAAACGGGCGCGCGGCTCGGACGATGCGGCGCCCCGCGACGCGGACGCCAAGCGCACTCGCAGTTCGGTCGACTCGGCGACCCGCGCCTCGGACGACGCGCGCTCCCGCAGCTTGGCCGACTCGGCGAACCGCGCCTCGGACCCCGCCGACCGCCCCGACGCTCCCCCGCTTCCGATGATCCCCACCGCCGGCACAGTGACCGAACTCCCCGACGACAAGTGGGCGTTCGAGGGCAAGTGGGACGGCTACCGGGTGACCGTCGCGACCAGCGGGTCCGGCGGGTCCGGCAGGTCCGGCGGGTCCGGCGGGCAGACGCGCCTGGTCAGCCGCAACGGCAACTCGATGGATTGGCTGGCCGACGGGTTCCCCGGGCTGGCCGAGGCCCTGGAGCGGCCGGCGGTGCTCGACGGCGAACTCGTGATCCCGGGCCCCAGCGGCGTCCCAGATTTCGCGTCGCTGGCCAAGCAGGCCGCAGCCGAGGGGAAGGACTCGTCGCTGCCAAAGGTGGAGCTGTTCGTCTTCGACGTGCTGGAGGTCGACGGCGTGGAGTTGCAGTCGCAGGCGTGGGAGCGTCGTCGGGAGGTGCTGGACCTGCTGACCCCGGCGTTGACGCAGGTGGAGCGGGTACACGTGCCGGCGGTACTGGACGGACCCGGCGACCGCGCTCTGGCCGAGGCGGAGGAGTACGGCTGGGAGGGCATCGTCGCCAAACGCCGCGACTCGCGGTACGAGTCCGGACGGCGCTCGCAGGCGTGGCTCAAGCAGAAGCTGCTCACCACCACCGACGCAGTGGTGGGCGGCTGGCGGCCGGGCAAAGGCGGACGCAGCGGCGCGGTGGGCTCACTCCTGCTGGGACTGCCCGCCGAGAAGGGTCTGACCTACATCGGCCGCGTGGGCACGGGCTTCACCGACAAGCAGGCGCGCGCCCTGCTCGACGAACTCAAGCCGCTGACCCGCAAAACAAGCCCGTTCATGGCCGAACTCCCCGCCGACGCCCGCCGCGACGCCAAGTGGGTCCTGCCGAAACTTGTCGTAGAGGTCCGCCACCAGGGTTTCACCGAGGACGGCGTCCTCCGCCAAGCTTCGTGGCGTGACATCCGCCGCGACAAGCTGCCCGGGGATCTGTAGGCCGGTTCGGGCTGCTGCAGCCGCACCTCGCCGGAGACACTCGCCGCTCCCGCTGCCCCCGCCGAAGCTCGCTGCCTCTCGTCGCTACCCGCGCAACTCCCTGCGCCCCCACCGCGGCGCTCGTCGCGCAGCGTCGCCCACCGCAGCCCCCGTCTTGTCGTGCTCAGTGCGAAAAAATCGCTGTTCCTTCGCAGCCACCACGACAAAACTCCCGCGGATTGGGCTGCGATCGGCCGCGGGCGGCGAGCGCGGCCGCGTGGCAGCTTCGGTCCGGCGGCAGACAGCGGCAGCATCCATCGAGCGGCGCGCGGCTCAGCCCCGTCACAGCCCCGCTCAGTGACCTCTCTGCAGAGAGACCACGCTCCCTACGCCGCCGCATCGCAGTTCTCGCGACGGTTCTCGTCGCCGTCGCCGCCACTGTGACCGGGTTGACGGCCGCGAGCGCCGTCCTCTTCCCGCGCACCGACTCACCCGACCACGTCGACGCCATAGTGGTGGTCGCCGGAGCGAACGACGACCGCTACGTCTACGCGCGCCACCTGGCAGAGGAAGGCGTGACCGACCGGATCTTGGTCTCACAGCCCACGCCAGGAGGCCGCGACTCCTACTCGGCCGCGATCACGGCCTATTGCGCGGCAAGCCCCGTCACCGCACGCGACGGGCGCCGCATCCAGATCGAGTGCTTTGAGCCGGACATCGGTACCACGGAAGGCGAGACGACCGCCGCCACCCGCATCGCCCGCGACCGCGGATACGAATCGCTTCTGGCGGTGACCTACTGGGGGCACGTATCGAGGGTCCGGATGTACTTCGAGCAGTGCTTTGACGGACCGGTCTACGTCACCGACACGCCCAAACCCCTGTCCCGGTCGCGAAAACACGCGCTCCTCCACGAGACCGGCGGCTACCTCAAGGCGTTCCTCAAGCCCGCCTGCTGAGATCCGAGCACGCCATTGCGCGGATGGCCCCACCGCGCCGCGTCGACGGCGCCGCACAAACCGCGCTGCGCCGATGGTGCCGCATCGACATCACGACGCGGCATGGGTAAGTATGAGCTAGTGAAGAACCGGCACGCAGCACATCCCGGGCCCGGGCCCGTAACCCTCGACGACTTCACCACCGCCCCCGATGCGTTCACGGGCGTCTCCGTGAGCGAGATGGTCCGCCACTGGGCCCGCACCCGCGGCGACGAGCCCGCCTACATCAGCCCCGATGGCACCACCACGTGGGCCGAGTACGACCTCGCCGCCGATCGGGTGTACAGCGCGCTGCGGTCCGACAACGGCGCCGGCCCGGAGCTTTCCTCAGAGCAGCGCCCGGAGTCGGTGGCGGTGTACCTGCCGGACACGGCCGGTTTCCACGTCGCACTGGTGGGCGCCTACCGCGCCGGGGTCCGGGTCGCCGCGATGGGCGCGCGCTCCGGACCCGCCGAGGTCGCCCACATCATGGCCTCGGCCGGCGCACGGGTCCTGGTCACCGCGCCGCACATGCGTGGCGTACCTGTGGCAGACCTGCTCGCCGACCTGCGGGACCGTGGCGTCGCCGTCGACAGTGTCCTGCTGGTCGACGGAATAACAATCGCGAAGGGACGCGTTGGGGAGGACGACCAGGCTGGCGGCACGGACGGGATCGATCTCGCCCGCGCTGTGCCCGTCGACCCCCGGCACGCGTTCGGCGTCGATGAGGTCTCCATGCTCAACAGCACCTCCGGCACCACCGGTCGACCCAAGCTGGTCACGCAGACACAACTCCGGTGGACCGCATTCGCCGCACTAGCCTGTCGCAACGCCGAGTTGACCCCCAACGAGACCGTCGCAGCGTTCGTGCCGGCACCGTTCGGCTTCGGTCTGTGGACGTCCCACTTCCTGCCCGCGCTGCTGGGCCGGCCAGCCCTGGTGATGGAGCGGTTCGACGCCCCCACCGCCATCACCATGATGCGCGAGCACCGCGCGACCGTCCTGGCGTGTGTGAGCACGCAGTTCCGGATGATGCTGCACTGCTCGCAGCCGCCACTGGACCGACTCGAGGACCTGCGAGTGATGTTCACTGGTGGTGAGGCGGTCCCGTTTGCCGAGGCGAAACGCTTCGAAGACGTCACCGGGGCCAAGTCGTTGCAGTTCTACGGATCCAACGAGACGGGCGCTGCCAGCGCCACCTCGATCCACGACGACGACGAGACCCGGCTCACGACCGGCGGCCGCATCATCCCGGAGATGCGCGTGCGCGTCTTCGACGGGCCCCGCGAGGTCACGGGCCCGGGCATCCGGCGGGGTCAGCCAGCGGTAAAAGGAGTCCTGACCTCTCCCGGATACTGGAACGACCCCGCGGCCAATGCCGAGTTGTTCACCGACGACGGGTGGGTCCTACTGGGCGACGTGGTGGAGATCGACGAGTCGGATCGCCTCCGCGTGGTCGGGCGGCTGGCCGACCTCATCATCCGGGGCGGCAAGAACATCTCCGCCGTGGAGGTCGAGGACCACGTCCGGGAGCACCCATCCGTAGCGATGGTCGCGGCAGTCGGCGTCCCGGACGAGGTGTTCGGTGAACGCCTGTGCGTGGTCGTCACGCTCGAGCCCGGCGCTGACGCTCTCACCCTGCCCGAGCTCACCGACTGGCTGCGCGCCGAAGGCGTCACCCGCGAGTACCTGCCGGAGAAGCTCCTGGTGGTGGACGAGCTCCCGACCGCGCCTGGCGGCAAGGTGGCCAAGGGTGAGGTGCGGGCGCTGGCGACGACCAGCAGCTCCACTGGTGGCCGGTCATAGCGGGACCTTTAAACCTGGACGTGTGCTCAGCAATGCAGCGACCACCTCGTCCGCCAGGAAGCATGCGATCAGCGTGTCATTATGTGATCCTTAGACACATGTCAGAATCTAAAGGTCCCTGGACGGCACGACCCTCCGAACCGTCCAACCCAGGTAACCAACAGGGGAACGAAACCGGCTCTCAACCTCGGTACGAATTCGCCGGGGCGCCGGGCCCCCACCCGCCGTACGGTGGGCCAACCAACCCGCAACCGCAGTACGGCGGACCCCCTCCTCCGTTCGGCCCTCCCGGCTACGGAAACGCGCCCTACCCGGGCGAGGAGCCCGTCAAGACGCGGAACACCATCGGGATCGTCGCCCTGGTCGTCGCCATCCTGGGCGCAATCATGTCCGTTGTACCGGGCGCCGCGATCGTCGGATGGATCCTCCTGCCCTTCGGCTTCATCCTGGGCGTCGTCGGCCTTTTCATGAGCGGCAAGCCCAAGGGGACTGCGATCGCCGCGGTCATCGTGTCCATTATCGGGACGATCATGGCAATGGCCTTCTTCGTCACCGTGGTGGGCGACGCCTTCGACAATGCATTTGATGAGAATGTGACCGTCGCGAGGTCGGACTCCGGCGACTCGAGCAGCTCCGGCAGCGAGGCCGCGGCTGGCGAGAGCGGAGGGGCCGTCGGCACCCGGGCCAACCCTTCGGCCATCGGCGACACCCTCAGGACCGAGGAATGGGAGGTCGTCGTGAACAGCTTCACCCGCAATGCCACCGATCAGGTCATGGCCGCGAACATGTTCAACGACCCGCCGCCAGCGGGAAGTCAGTACGCGCTGGTGAACCTCACCGCTACCTACATCGGCGACGAGTCGGGGCTTGCTGACTTCATCAGCGCGGCGTTCGTCACCGACGGCGGCAACGTCATCCGCTCGTACGACCACTCTGCCGTCACACCCGAACCGCTGGAGGGCGAGCTCTACACCGGCGCCTCCGCGACCGGCAACATCGACCTGGCGGTCCCCGAGGGCGAGTCAGGGCTCCTGCGGCTCGATCTCGGCACGTTCGGTGGCGGCGAGGTGTTTGTCGCCGTCGAGTAACTCCACGCCGACACCTGTGGCGCGCGGGCGCGAATGTGGCCGGGCGGGCGCAACGGTGGCGGGGTACGGACGCAACGCCCCGAATGCGCGTCCACCCGCTCGCTTCTGCGGCAGCATGAGGGCATGGTCAAGCCCTCCAACACCGCCGGCATCGCCTCCGCCACCGGGCGCTCGTGGGACGAGTGGGTCGAGATGCTCGACGCAGCAGGGGCGCGGGAGATGCCCCATTCCGCGATCGCCGTTCTCGCGCTCGCCCAGATGCCGGAGTCGGTCGAGCGTCGCGAGTGGTGGGCCCAGGGCACGGCTATCGCGTACGGGCAGCACACCGGACTACGGGTTCCGGGCCAGTCCTGCACCGGCGACTTTCAGCTGTCCACTTCGCGGACCATCTCGGCCGACAAGGATGCTGCCCTGCAGGCATGGTCGGATCTCGTCGCGGACCGTGAGGAGTTCGGTGGGGTGGCCATCGCCGCACCCGGCACCACGTCGAGCACGGAGAAGTGGCGCTATTGGCGGGTCCCGCTGGCGGACGGCACTCGCGTGGCGGTGCACATCAGTGACAAGCCCGGTAGCAGGTCGTCAGTCGGGCTGACGCACACCAAACTCGACTCAGCCGAGGCCATCGACTACTGGCGGCCCGTCTGGAAAGACTTGCTCGCGCAACTCTGACAGAGGCGTACGCTTGCGGAAATGACAAACGTTCTGATGATTCTTTCCGCAGCCGACCACTGGACCCTCAAGGACGGGACCGAGCATCCGACCGGTTTCTGGGCGGAGGAGTTCGTGGCCCCCTACGAGGTGTTCACCGATGCCGGCTGGTCCGTCACCGTGGCAACCCCCGGCGGGCGCACGCCCACTGTTGACCAGGCGAGTCTGGCCGAAGGCGCCGGCGACCCGGACACCCTCCAGAGGGTCAAGGCCTCGCTCGAACGACTGCAGCCGGTTCTGAATTCCCCCGCTGATCTGACCACCGTCGATCACGCAGATTTTGACCTCGTCTTCTACCCGGGCGGGCACGGGCCGCTCCAGGATCTGGCGACCGACCAGGCCTCCGGCGCGATTCTCAGCGACCGGATGACCTCCGGCAAAACCCTGGCCATGCTGTGCCACGCCCCGGCCGCGGTACTGGCCGCCTCGGCGGATCCTGCGTCCTCGCCGTTCGCGGGTTACCAGATGACCGCGTTCTCCAACCGCGAGGAAGAGCAGGCCGGGTTGGCGGACAAGGCACCCTGGCTCCTCGAGGACAAGCTGGTTGAGCTGGGCGCGAAGTACTCCTCGGCCGCTGAGCCGTGGGGCTCCCACGTTGTTGTGGACCGCAACCTGTACACAGGCCAGAACCCGCAGTCCTCGACGGATCTCGCTCAGCGACTTGTCGCCGACTTCTCCAAGTAGCGCACCTCCGTCAGTCGCGGTCCGAGTCAGCGGGCCGCGTCTCACTACCCGCGATCCGCCGCACCCCGCCAACCGCAGCCCAGCACCCCGCCAACCGCAGCCCCGCACCCCGCCAACCGCAGCCGCGCCCTCCAGAGTCATCCTGCCCGGACATATCGCGTCCGGATGACTCTGGAGGGCGCGGCTGTTGCGGCGCTGGGGCTGGTGCGGTGCGAGCCGGCGGGACGGGCCGGGCTCGGCGGCTAGTTCAGACCCGCGTAGGAGTGCAGGCCCGAGACCACGATGTTGATGAAGAACAGGTTGAAGATCAACACCGAGAATCCGGCGATGTTGATCCACGCCGCCTTCTTGGCGCCCCAGCCCGAGGTCGCACGAGCGTGCAGGTAGCCGGCGTAGAGGACCCAGGACACGAACGAGGCGGTCTCCTTGGGGTCCCAGCCCCAGAAGCGGCCCCACGCACTCTCGGCCCAGACCGCGCCCAGCAGGATGCCCACGCCGAAGATGGGGAAGCCGATGACCGTGGTGCGGTAGGCCAGCCGGTCGAGGGTGTCGGCGGCGGGCAGCGGACGGGCAATCGCGGCGCCCCAGCCGTGCTCGGCGCCCTGCGGCTGCCACACACGGATCAGATACATGATCGACGAGACGCCGCCGATCAGAAGAATGCCCGAGGCCAGCGAGATGATCGAGACGTGAATCGGCAGCCAGTACGACCGCAGCGCCGGCACCACGGGAGCGGCCTCGGAGTACAGGTGCGTCCCGCCGAAGAACAGCAGCGCCAGCACCGGAACCAGGACGTACGGCCAGGCCACGGCCAGTGCAGGCTTGCGCAGGAAGATCAGTCCGGCCCCCACTCCCAACAGGGTGGAAGCCAGGATGAACTCGTACATGTTGCCCCACGGGAAGCGGCTCGTCGCCACTCCGCGCAGCACCAGTGCGGCCGCCTGGAACAGCCAGGCGAGCATGATGAACATCTGCGCGATCCGCGCCCACCGCGTACTGCCGGCGGAGGCGCGGTCCTCATCACCGGTGTCGGTGATCGAGGTGGACTCCGTCAGCCCGGGACCGCCCGCGCCGGCCAGCTCGCGGTTCGGCTCGGCCACCTTGGCCACCCGGAATCCGGCGTAGTAGATCATCGACGCCAGCAGGGCCAGTGCGTACAGTCCGAAAGCCGTACGGAACGTGAGGTCACTGAGGTTGGAGAGCGTCTCGTTGACAGGGAGTCCCTGCGCGAGAATCAAGGTGTTCACCGGGTGTCGTCCTTCCGCGAGGCATCGGGGTCGGTGCCGCGACTAGATGAAGTGTCGTCCGTGCTGGCGGGTTCGGGCAAGACGGGTGTGACGGCCGACGTCTTGACCAGCCGGTTTCGTAGGTCGTCGAACTCGCTCCCCCAGCCTGATCGGTCCGTCTTTGCCAGGCCGCCCAGGTCGACGCGGGTGACGCCGTCGTCGTCGACACCCACTCGCGCCCAGATGCGTCGGCGCCGCACCATCAGGCTCAACACCAGCCCGGCCATCATCACGGCCGCCGACACGCCCACCCAGATCTGCGTGGGATCCTCGGACACCTGGAGGTTGACGAATTCCTCGGCGCCGTCAAACCGGATCGATGTGCCGTCGGCGAGGGTGGTGGATTCGCCCGGCCGAAGGTTGACGCGGGCCTCACGCTTGAGCGCACCGGATTCGATGAGGTCGGGCTCCAGCGAGAAGATCGACTGTGGGCGGCCGGTGTCGAGGCCGGCGTCGCCGCGGTGGACGTCAATGGCCACGGCCGGGTCGTCCATCCGCGGAAACCTGGAGCTGAGCAGCGTGCCGTCGAACTGGGCGGTCGGCGCGAACAGCCCCTGAATGGCGATCTGCTGCGTACGCCGCTCGACCAGGTCCGGGTAGAGACCGGCCGGCGGGTCGAAACGCATGATGCCCGACGAGAGGAATGTCTGCAGTTCAGTGGGCTGCCAATGCTGGGTGTCTGTGCGGGTCTCGCCGTTCGGGAACGTGACCGTGAACGTGGGCGCGAAGCCGTGCCCCTGCAGGTACACGCGGGTGGAGCCGACGCGCAGCGGGTGATTGACCTGCATCTTGTACTGCTGCCATGTGTCGGGGTCAGTGGTCGTGACCTCGTCGGTGTAGCGCACGTTGGAGGTGAACATCTCGGCCTGGCCGTTGGGCAGGTAGTCGGCGCGGAAGTCCTCGACCTTGATGCAGAACTGCTCAAGATCGGTGCCGTCGACCAGCAGTCCGGCACGGAACGAGTCGTAGGCGCTGGGGGTGGTGTTGCAGAACGCCGGTGAGTCCTCGTTGGCGATGATCACGCGCATGCCCTCGGCGTACACGAATTTGCCGGCGGCAAACATGATGAGCAGCGCCAGCAGGCCGAAGTGGAAGACGATGTTGCCCACCTCGCGGGAGTAGCCGCGTTCGGTGGAGAATTCGATGGTGTCGGCGACGCGGCCGTCGCCGTCGTTGCGCCGGACGCGGCCCTTGAGCTCGCGACGCACCTGCTCCGCGGCTTGCTCCGGAGTGGCAGTGGTCCGGTACGCGGCGTGGTGCGGCAGTCGGCTGAGGTTGCGCGGCGTGAGCGGCGGGGGCGTGCGCAGTTGCTTGACCAGGTCGAACGTGCGCGGCGTGAGGCAGCCGACGAGCGAGACGAACAGCAGCACGTAGATGGCCGTAAACCACCAGCTGGAGAAAACGTCGAACAGCTGGAGCTTGTCGTAGACCTCGCCGAGCCAGCCGTTTTCCTCGATGTACGCGTTGACGTTGCCCTCGTTGAGGCTGCGCTGGGGCAGCAGGGCGCCCGGGATGGCGGCCACGGCGAGCAGGAACAGCAGGATCAGTGCCGTGCGCATGGCGGTGAGGGTGCGCCACGCATTGCGGAAAAAGGCGGTGACGGCGGCGATTGTGGGCATGGGGTCCATCTGGCGGTCGCTGCGCGCCGACTGCTCGGCGCCGGTCGCATCCAGGTTAGTCGGATGATCCTGAGCGGAACCTGGCAGGGTGTGGGGGTTCGGCCGGGGTGTGGCGGGGCTCTCCCTGGAGTATTACGCGTGGCTCAGTTGCCGAGTTGTTCGCGGCATTCGTCCGCCGTGAACGATTCCAGGCACTCTGTCCATCTCACCTGTTCGTCGACCCAGGGATGGGACGGTTCCTGGCCCACGTCCTGCCGCCACATGTAGTTGTCGCAGACGATCGCGGTGCCGTTGGTGTCAACACTGGTGCGCCCGATGTCGGCGCCGATGCACTGGTCCCCGATCTGGGGGCCTGCCCGGCGGAACGCCTCCTCGGCTGCGGGATTCGGTGCCAGTGCCGGATCGCGGGACCACGCTGCGCCGTCGGTGTATTGGAGACGGGCGCAGTACGCGGTCGCCCCGTCTACGAACACCGCGACGGCTCCCCGCGGACCACACGCCGCGCCCTCGCCGACGATCGCAGCCGCCGGTCTGGTCTGAGCCGGAGGCTGTGGTGTCGGCGAGTCCGAGCTGGTCGTCTCAGCCGACGTATCCGAGGCCGGTGTTACAGAGGTGGTGCTGGTGTTAACGATCGAGGTGGTCGTCCC
>NZ_AGFF01000018.1 GCF_000226215.1 Dietzia alimentaria 72 | reverse complement strand
GGGGGGCAGGGGGCGGGCGGCGGGCGGCAGGGAGCGGCGGGCGAGGCGTGATCAGCGGTTGCGTGCCTGCTCGGCCTGGGCGTCGCGTCGGACGTCGGCCGCGTCGTCGAGAGTCTGCTGGAGCTTGTCCTCGGCCTTGTCGCTGGCGGTGGTATCGCGCGGCGGGAGCTGGATGACCTCCTCGGCGGGAAGCCCGGCCTGCAGCTCGCGGGCTCGCTCGATCTCGGCGTCCACCTCGGCCCCGAAGAGGAACGCGTTGTTGGTGATCCACAGCCAGAGCAGGAACACGATGACGCCGGCGAGCGAGCCGTACGTGGCGTTGTAGCTACCGAAGTTGGAGACGTAGGTGACAAACGCCGCGGTGGCGACGCCCCACACAAGCAGGGCGACTATCGCCCCGACGGACACCCAGCGGAACTTCGGCTGCTTGACGTTGGGCGCGAACCCGTAGAGAACCGCCAGGATGACGACGACGACGAGGATCAGCACCGGCCACTTGGCGATGCCCCACACCATGACCGCGGTATCGCCCAGCCCGATGAGGTCGCCGACCCAGGCCGCGATCGGCCCACTGACCACCAGGAGCAGGCCCGCCACGCAGATCAGGAGCACCAGCACCGCGGTGAGCACGAGCATCGACGGCTTGAGCTTCCAGAACGGGCGGCCCTCCTCGACTCCGTAGACGCGGTTCATGGCCCGGGCGAACGCACCCACGTAGCCGGAGGCCGACCAGAGTGCACCTGCGAGACCGGTGACCAGTGCCAATCCGGCGGCGGGAGTGTTGACCAGGGAGTCGATCGGGCCGCGGATCGCTGCGAGGGTCTCCTCGGGTGCTGCGCCCTCGAGGAGTTCCATGACCGCGTCGACGGTGGCCGCACCCTGCCCGAAGACGCCGAGCAGGGAGACCACGGCGAGCAGTGCTGGGAAGAGGGACAGCACCGCGAAGTAGGTGAGGCCGGCGGCCAGGTCGGTGCAGCTGTCCCGGGAGAATTCGCCGGCCGCTCTCTTGAGTCCGATCTTCCAGGCGCCCCCCTTGAGGGTGCTCGGAGACTCGGGCTTGCCGGCGTCGGGATCGGTGCCCGGGGCCGGCTTGTCGGTGATGTCGCGATCGCTCATGCGGAGAACCTTTCCATCGACTGAGTATGTCTGCATCCTGACCAGCCTCATCGCGCTGGGGATTACAAACGGGATCTTCTGCGTTACCCTAATTGATGTCACGTCACCAAAGTGATGTATCAACTAGCTACACGACTGATCAACAGAAGGAGAACACAATGAGCTTGTCCAACGCCATCCTCCGCGGAGTCACCGGAGCTTTTGTCCTCAACTCGGGCCTGAGCAAGCTCGGCATGCCCACCGAGGCGGCCCAGGGCCTGCAGGGCTTCGCCGCCACCGGCGTGCCCGCCGTGGCCAAGCTGTCGCCCGATACCTTCGCCAAAGTCATCGCGTACTCCGAGATGGGCATCGGCGCGACCCTGTTGACGCCGTTCGTCCCCAAGAAGATCGCGGGCGCGGCGCTCGGCACGTTCTCCGCGGGCCTGCTGTCGATGTACTTCCGCAACCCCGCCATGACGGAGGCCGACGGCATCCGCCCCAGCCAGGACGGCATCCCCCTGGCCAAGGACTCGTTCATGCTGGCAATCGCCGGCGCGCTGATCACCGACAAGTGACCGACTGAGCGCAGCGCGCGAGCACAGCGCACCAAATCGCAGCGCACCAATCAGTAGTCGAACGGCCCGGCCCCGCGATCGCGGAGCCGGGCCGTCGGCATATCCGACCGTCTGGGTTCAGGCGATACGCATGAGAGGCGGTAGTCCCAGCGACCCCCGCACCACGTCGGTCACCCAGAACTGCAACGCCTCATAAGGTGAACGCGGTCCGACCAGTGTCTCGGCGAACGGCAGCATCCTCGACCTCCTCACATCAGATTCACTCGGGTCATCCTGATTATCGTCAGGGACGCGCAGAGCGTGACAGCGCTCACCCGTCGGCAATGGCGCCGAGGATCGCCTCCGCGAGGTCGGCACGGCATACGACGAGGTCCGGCAGATAGGTGTTGGGCACGTTGTACTCGAGCCTGTCGCCGTTGACCCGTAAAGCCACGAAGCCGCGGGCCAGTGCGACCCCTGCGGGAGCAGCCGAATCCCACTGGTACTGCCCACCGGCATGGATGTACGCGTCGGCCTCCCCGCGCACGACGGCTGCGGTCTTGGCGCCAGCCGAGCCCAGGGGCACGAGATCTCCGCCCACCGCCCTGGCGACAGCCTCCGCGAAGTCCGGGGGGCGGGAGGCGGAGAGGACGATTCTCGGCCGGGAATCCGTCCGCGGCGGCAGTAGCCCTCCCCCGTCCACCCCGCTGTTGCCGACGGGATCGGCGTAGACCTCGTCGTCGTCGGTCCCCAACACCACCCCGAGCGCGGGCAGCGCCACGGCGGAGGCGGTGAGCTGCGAGAGCGCCGGGTCGCCCGAGCGTTCCCAGAGCGCGACGTGCACCGCCCAGTCCGGGCGGTCGCCGAGTCCGAATTCACGGGTGCCGTCCACGGGATCGATGATCCACACCCGGTCGGCGTTGACTCGCGACGGATCGTCTTTCGATTCCTCGGACAGCACCGAGTCCCCGGGCCGCTCGGCAGCGAGCCGCTCCAGCAGAAGAAAGTTGGCGCGATCGTCCCCCCGGTCACCCAACTCCCTACCCGAAGGGCCACTGGAGCGCAGGTCCACGAGCAGTCGCCCGGCTTCTGCTGCGAGATCCATGGCGAGCTGTTGATCCGGACTGCGAGTGGGGGCGGTCATGCGCTCCAGCCTAGGAGATCCGGCGTGGCGCCGTTGAGCGGAAGTGCCGGCAGCGCAAATCGGTCCGCCGGCTTGGACGGGCGATCAGCTTCGGCGTGAACGCCGTCCCCGCCAGCGGCCGTGGACGCCTTCGCGCGAAACCCGTACGGGCTCATCCGGGCAGCGGTGCGCATCGACCGCGACACGAGCCGCCCCGCGTGATGGGAGTAGTCCGCTCCGGGCTCCACAGCGGCTGCATCCCCACGTGGCGCCGTCTTCGGTTTCTTCGACAGTGCATGTGCGCTGGCTGACGTCCTTCATTGCTCTCCTCGGAGCAGTGGCGTGGTCCTCTGACCGCCGCCGATCTAGGAATTCTGTCATAAGTTTTTGCTTCCGCACCCGTGAGTTGCTTAACAGTTCGCAGACCGGTCGGCACGCACCCCAGACGCAGGCGCCCGTCTCGATGAACTCCGGCGCACGCATCGGCGGTGGCGGGAGTTCATCGAGACGGGCGTCTGTGGAATCGAACGACCGAGCGGCGGGCTCGGGCGCGTACTGACTGCAGCGTGTCGCGCCCCGTCAGCTCACCCGGGACGCCCCCGTGCGCTCAACGGACCCGCCCAGATGCGCCGAGTAGCGACGCACCAGCAGCCGCCACACCAGCGGCCCGACCCCGACGAGCGCCAGCGCGATCACCGCGATCAGCAGCGGCGGGGCGCCGAGCATCGACGCGGCGGTCACGGCCAACACGATCGTGATCCCGCGCCGGATGAGCCCCTGCGGGAGCCTGCCGGCGAATTTCGAGCCGATGAACGTTCCGATCGCGCCGCCCACGAGGAGCGGCAGCAGCAGATCCCAGTCCACGCCGGTCACCATCACGTGGCCGATCGCGGCGGCGATCACCAGCGGGACCGCCTGCACCAGGTCCGTGCCCACCAGCCGCAGCGCCGACAGGGTGGGGTACAGCAGCATGATGCACATCATGATCACGGTCCCGGAGCCCACGGAGGTGATGCCCACCATGAGCCCGCCCAGGATGCCCACGAGCAGCGTGATGAGCGGCTTGACCTGCGGATTGGGATCGTCACCGGTGCGGATCCTGCCGGACATCTCGAAGAACGCCCGCAGGAAATAGGCGGTCGACGCCACGACGAGCGTCGCGCCGATGGCCTTCTTGAGGATCCCCTGCACGTCCTCGGCGCCGATCGCGTGGATGATCCACGAGCCCAGGAAGGCCGTGGGCACCGAACCGATCACCAGCCAGAACGCGATCCGCAGATTGGGCTTTCCACTGCGCCAGTGCACTCCGGCGCCGATGATCTTGTTGACCGCGTTGACCACCAGGTCATTGGCCACGGCAACGGTGGGCGGGATCCCCACGAGGATGAGCGCGGGCGTCATCAACGCACCGCCGCCCATCCCCGTGAGGCCTATCACCACACCGATCGCGAGGCTCACGACCAGCAGGATCAGCGAGTCGCCCGTGAGCAGTGCCTCGGGCACCGGCTCAGATCCCGAGGAGGGTGCTGACGATCCGCTGCGCGACCTCTTCTGCGGTGCCGTCCTCGGGACGGATGTGCAGATCGGGGGTCAGCGGCGGCTCGTATGGCGCGGAGACGCCGGTGAACTCCGGGATCTCGCCGGCGCGGGCCTTGGCGTAGAGGCCCTTGGGGTCGCGGGCCTCGCATTCGGCCAACGGGGTGTCCACAAAGACCTCGGTGAACGGCAGGTCCGCCTTGGTGTGGACGGCGCGCGCCGCGTCGCGGTCGGCGCGCATGGGCGAGATGAGGGAACAGACGACGACGACGCCGGCGTCCGCGAACAGGGCTGCGACCTCCGCGGTGCGGCGGATGTTCTCGGCCCGGTCCTCGGCGGAGAAGCCCAGGTCGGCGTTGAGGCCGTGGCGGAGGTTGTCGCCGTCGAGGATGTAGGCGGGGTGCCCGGACTCGATGAGCAGTCGCTCGACCTCGGACGCGATGGTCGACTTGCCCGAGCCGGATAGACCGGTCAGCCACAGGGTGCGGCCCTGGCCGCGGTCGCCCCGCTGGACGGCCCCGGCGTGCCAGACCACGTTCGATCCGCTGGTGGCGGGGCCGATGATCATGCCCGCGCCCACCGTGTTGCCGGTGAGCTCGTCCACCACGATGAACGCCCCGGTGTCGCGGTTCCGGTTGTACGGGTCGTACATCAGCGGCGTCTGCGTACGCAGTCCGATGCGGCCGATCTCGTTGAGTTCGAGTTCGGTGGCGCCCAGATCGCGGTGCAGGGTGTTCACGTCAAGGCGGTAGTCCAGCCCCGTCACCACGGCCTTGGTGTCGCGGGTGGTGTGCTTGACGAGGTACCGCTTGCCGGTGGTCAGGGTGGCCTCGTCGGCAAACCAGCAGACCATGGCCTCGAGCTCGGTGCCCTGGTGGGGGCGGTTGCCCGGACGCGCGATCATCTCGCCGCGGACGATGTCGATCTCGTCGTTCAGCGCGATCGTGACGGCCGCGGGTGCGGCTGCCTCGTCCAGCTCCGCTCCGCCCGGGCCCCAGATCGCCTTGACCGTGGACTGCCGACCGGACGGCATGACCACCACGTCGTCGCCGGTCTTGATGATGCCCCCGGCGATGGTCCCGGCGAACGAGCGGTGGTCCAGTCCGTCGGAGCGCTGGGGCCGGATCACGTACTGGACCGGAAACCGGACGTCGGTCAGGTTGCGGTCCGAGGCGATGTGGACGTTCTCGAGGTGGTCGAGCAGGGACGGGCCGGTGTACCAGGGCATCGTGTCCGTGCGATCGACTACGTTGTCGCCCTTGAGCGCCGACAGCGGGACAAAGGTGACATCGTGGACCTCGAGCTTGGCGGCGAAGTCGGTGAACTCGCTGCGGATGGCCTCGTAGGTGGCCTCGTCGTAGTCGACCAGGTCCATCTTGTTTACGGCCACCACCAGGCGCGGAATGCCAAGCAGGCCGGACAGGAACGCGTGGCGACGCGTCTGCTCGAGCACACCCTTGCGGGCGTCGACGAGAATGATCGCCACGTCAGCTGTAGAGGCGCCGGTGACCATGTTGCGCGTGTACTGCACGTGGCCCGGGGTGTCGGCGATGATGAACTTGCGTCGCGGGGTCGAGAAGTAGCGGTAGGCCACGTCGATCGTGATGCCCTGCTCGCGCTCGGACCGCAGCCCGTCGGTGAGCAGCGCGAGGTCGGTGTATTCGTCGCCGCGCTTGGACGAGGTGGCCTCGATGGAGGCGAGCTGGTCCTCGAAGATGCCCTTCGAGTCGAACAGCAGGCGACCGATGAGGGTGGACTTGCCGTCGTCGACGGATCCGGCGGTGGCGATGCGCAGCAGCTGCGCCTGCTCCGACATGGTGTGGCCCGCGTCGGTCAGGTGGCCCTGCTCGGCCACGGCCGACTGGGTCTCGGTGGTCGGGGTGCTCATCAGAAGTAGCCCTCCTTCTTGCGGTCTTCCATGCCGGCTTCGGAGATGCGGTCGTCGGCGCGGGTGGCGCCGCGCTCGGTGACGCGGGTGCCGGCGACCTCAGCCACGACCGCGGCGTTGTCGGCGGCGTCGGATTCCACGCAACCGGTGCAGGTGGCGTCTCCGACGGTGCGGAAGCGGACCAGCTCGGTGCGGGCCTCTTCGCCTGGGAGGGTCTCAAGGAAACGGGTGTTGGCCAGAAGCATGCCGTCCCGCTCGATCACCTCGCGCTCGTGTGCGTAGTAGATCGGCGGGAGGTCGATGTCCTCACGCTCGATGTACTGCCAGATGTCCAGCTCGGTCCAGTTGGAGAGCGGGAACACGCGGATGTGCTCGCCCTTGCGGTGCTTGCCGTTGTAGAGCTTCCACAGTTCCGGGCGTTGCGCGCGGGGGTCCCAGGCACCGAAGCCGTCGCGGAAGGAGAAGACGCGCTCCTTGGCGCGGGCCTTCTCCTCGTCGCGGCGTGCGCCACCGAATACGGCGTCGAAGCGGTTCTCCTGGATGCCGCGCAGCAGGGCTGCCGTCTGGAGGCGGTTACGGCTGGTGCCGGGCCCGGTTTCCTCGACCACGCGGCCGGCGTCGATATCGTCCTGGACGTAGGAGACCAGCAACTGGACGCCGGTCTCGGAGACCACGCGGTCGCGGTATTCGATGACCTCGTCAAAGTTGTGCCCGGTGTCGACGTGCATGAGCGGGAACGGCATCGGTGCGGGCCAGAAAGCCTTGCGGGCGAGATGGAACATCACCACGGAGTCCTTGCCGCCGGAGAACAGCATCCCCGGATGTTCGAACTGCGCGGCTACCTCGCGGAAGATGTGAACGGACTCCGCCTCGAGCGCGTCGAGATGCGAGAGCGTCACCGCCGACCTCGTCGTCATGCGACCTCCATTGTCGTGGGCTCGGCCGGGATGTCGACCGAGCGAGGGCAGACAGATCTGTCTGCCCGGGGCGTCTCGTTCATCGTGCGCTCGGGCGGCCCGCATTGCACGCCGGGGGGCCGGATTAATCGCGCGAATTCGGATTGACGACATACGATGTCGACTATGCGACACGAACCCACTTCCCGGGTGCTGGCAGTGATCGAAGCCCTCGCCACCGACGGCCCTCCCCTGCCGCTGACGGAGATTGCCCGGAAGGTCGACGCCAGTCGCTCGACCCTGCACGCGGTTCTCACCGGAATGCAGGCCGAGGGGTGGGCCGAGAGAGTCGATGGCGGGTGGCGCGCGGGTCCACGCCTGCGACAGGTGGGCGCATCCCTCGCTGCCGAGGTGGACCTGGTCCGCGCCGCCCGCCAGCCGCTGGAGGACCTGGTCGACTCCACCGGCATCGCCGCCGTGGTCTTTGAGATACGCGACGGCATGGCCGAGGTCGTGGACTCCGTGGGAGCCGGAATGCGCACCGCGTCCCGCGAGGTGATGCCGGTCGGCCATGTGGTCCCCCTCCGGGCGCCCTTCGCGCGTGAGCTGGCCGCCCGCTTCCCCATGGCCGAGCAGCGCCACTGGTTCGCCGAATCGGCGGGCCTGACCACGGCCGCCCGCGAGCGGCTGGAATTCGTGCTGCCGCAGATCGCTCGGCGCGGCTGGTCGATCGAGCGGCTCACCCCGGCTCGGCGCGAACTGCTGAGGATGGCCGACTCGTTGGAAGCCTCCGGGGTCGGGAGCCTCGTCCGGGATCGCGTGTCGGAGCTGTTCGTGGAGCTGTCCGAGATCGACGTGACCGACTCAGAGCTCACTACGGTCGCCGACCTTGCCGTCGCCTCGGTGGCCGCACCCATTCTGCGCGCTGACGGCCGGGCCGTGGGCTCCGTGGCGGTGGCACCCGGTCGGCGCATGACCGGACGCGCCGTGGTCCGAGCTGTGGAGGCCGTGACCGGGTGTGCGGACGCCGTCTCGGCTCGCCTGGCCTCGAGGCCTGGTTTCGGCCGGGCGTCCGACCTCCCGGCGCACCTGGTTCATCCGGCGCACGCGTCCCGCGCGCAGTGACCGAACTCCTGGCAACCCCGACGGCGAGTATGGTGTAGATCACACCCCTCGTATACTCGGAGGTGCCCTTTGCGCCAGATCGTCCGCACCACCACCACCGCGCCCGACTCAGGACAACTGGGTCAGGCGTGGCGCCGCTCGACCCTGTGCGGTCTCACCCCACAGAACGCGCGACCCGGCGCCCCCGACCCACACGCCACGCGGTCCCGTCGACTCGCCGAAGCCGCCCGGCCCGTGATGGACGGGGTGGACGCCGTGCTGAGGGACACCGGTGCGATGCTCCTCCTGGCCGACCGGGAGGGTCGAGTCATCCGCACGGTGCGCGACGATGCCCGGATCTCTCGGATGCTGCTCCGCCGTGGGGTCGACGACGGCGTGACCCTCACCGAGGACGCGGTGGGCAACAACGGCATCGGCACAGCGCTCGAGACCCGCGCCGGCGTGTTCATCCGGGGCGAGGAGCACTTCGCGGAGATGCTGCGCGACTTCAGTTGCTACGGCCACCCGATCGTCGACCCGCTCACCCGCCGCCTTGTCGGAGCGCTCGACCTGACGGGGATGAACGCGGATGCCTCGCGCCTGTTCGCGCCATTTGTCCGCAAGATCGTGGCGGACATCGAGGCCCGCTACGTGGACACCGCCCGCGCCGACGACCGGGAACTCTGGCACCGCTTTCTCGAACGCACCCGTGGATCCGACGTCGCGACCTGTGCGTTCGGCGACGAGGTGGTGTTGGCCTCGCATGCCAGCCTCGAGCGGTTGGCCTCGCACGACATCGCCACGCTGCGGCGCCTCGTCGAGCGGGACCAACTCCCCGACGCGGTGGAACTCTCCGTAGGGACTGTGGGAGTGCTGTCGAGCCGGGTCGGGCGTCGCGGTCACCTGTTGGACTTGTCGTTCCCCGACCTCGAGCCTCCCGCGGACGCCCCGCGACGGCGCCGTAGCAACGCCAGCAGGAAGCCCCCTGCGACCGCCGCGCGCCGGGACACCGTACGGGTCACCTCAGGTGCGCACGCGGTGGTGGGGCCCTCGGGATCGGGGAGAACGACGACGGCGAGGGCGATCGCCGGCCCGGATGCAGAGCATGTCCGGCTGGCGGAAGCGGATAGTGCAACCCAGGCCTGGCGCGAGATGGTGGTGCCCGCGCTGCGCTCTCGCCGAGACCGGGGCGGCCCGGACGAGTTGGCCGGACCGGCAGGCGGCGAGGGCAGACAATCGCTCGTCCTGGACGACATCGACCTCCTCGCCGACGCGGATCTGCGCCGCCTGGCATCGCGACTCGATGCGGCGGACTGCGGCGTCGTCGTCGTCACCAGTCGCGACGACCCACGACCCGCGGTGACGGAGGCGCTGGACGCCTGCAGCGCTCGCACCACCGTGCGCCCCCTGCACGAGCGGGGCACGGAGAGCGGCGAGATCGTGCGCGAGATGGTCGCTCACCTGGCCTCTGCCCGCGGGATGGCCGAACCGACGCTCACTGCGAGGTTCGTGGACGCCGCCTGTGCGCTCGACCTCCCCAACGGGCTCGTGTCACTGCGTTCGATCCTCGCCGAATGCCTGGGCCAGCCCGGGAAGTCAGGCGCACCCGCACCAGCGCAACTGGACCTGGACGCGCTGCCCACGCGCGCCCGCAGCAGCAGGCCGCCGCGGTCTGGCGAGCTCGCGCGCGGGGAATACGACGCGATCGTCGCCGCCCTGGCCAGCTGCGACGGCGTGCGCTCCCGCGCGGCCCGGCGATTGGGAATCAGCCGCACCACCCTCTACGCCCGCATGCGCGAGTTCGGCCTGTCCTGACGGTGTCCAGAATCTGAACACTCCACTGCCCCGCAATTCCTCCATAGTGAGTTGTGACCGTCCTCACATCGAGGCGGTCGGAACTTCGGAGGTAGACGATGACCGGCACACTCAACCGCACCAGCGCCCCCACCGCCCACGAGCGACTCAGCGCCGAGGCCCGCGAATTCCTCGCCCGCCCGCACCAACTCCTGATCGACGGCCAGTGGGTCGACGCCGCAGACGGCCGCACCTTCGGTACCTACGACCCGGCCACCGGCGAGGAGATCACCCAGGTCGCCCACGGCGGGCCGGAGGACGTGAACCGCGCGGTCGCCGCCGCCCGTCGCGCGTTCGACGACGGTGGCTGGGCCACCATGAAGCCCAACCAGCGCGAGCAGATCCTGTGGCGCATCGGCGACCTGCTGGACGCCAAGGCAGAGCTGCTCGGCCAGATCGAGGCACTCGACAACGGCAAGTCCGCGGGAATCGCGACCGCCGTCGACGTGGCCTGGGCGGCCGACGTGTTCCGCTACTACGCCGGCTGGTGCACCAAGATCGAGGGTACGACCGTCAACGTGTCCATGCCGTTCGCCGGCGACAAGCAGTTCCACGCCTACACCCAGCGCGTCCCGGTGGGCGTGTGCGGTCAGATCATCCCCTGGAACTTCCCGCTGCTCATGGCCTCGTGGAAGCTCGCCCCCGCACTGGCCACCGGCAACACGCTGATCCTCAAGCCCGCCGAGCAGACACCGCTCACCGCCCTCATCCTGGGCGAGATCTGTGGCGAGGCCGGCGTACCGGACGGCGTGGTGAACATCATCACCGGTTTCGGTGACGCCGGTGCCACGCTCTCCGGGCACGACGACGTGGACAAGGTCGCCTTCACCGGCTCCACCGAGGTCGGAAAGAAGATCGTCGAGGCCGCGCAGGGCAACCTTAAAAAGGTCTCCCTCGAGCTGGGTGGCAAGAGCGCCAACATCGTCTTTGCCGACTGCGACTGGGACGCCGCTGTGGCCGGATCCGTGGCCGCATGGATGTTCAACCACGGCCAGGCCTGCACCGCCGGTACGCGCCTGTACGTGGAGGACTCCATCTACGAGGAGTTCACCCAGGCCGTGGCCGACGCCGCTTCCCAGGCCACCATCGGGCACGGACTCGACCCCGCCACCGAACTCGGACCGCTGGTCGACCAGGACCAGTTCGACAAGGTCTCCTACTACCTGCGCGCGGGCATCGAGGACGGCGGACGCGCACTGACCGGCGGCGCACGCCACGGCGACGTGGGGTACTTCGTTCAGCCCACCGTCTTTGTGGACGTCAAGCCCGACCACCGGGTGGTGACCGACGAGATCTTTGGCCCCGTCGTCTCCGCGCTGCGGTTCACCGACCTCGACGACGCGGTCCGCCAGGCAAACGACTCGATGTACGGACTGGCCGCCGGCGTCTGGACCACGGACATCTCCAAGGCCCACCAGGTGGCCAGCCGTCTGCAGGCCGGATCCGTGTGGGTCAACCAGTACAACGGCTTCGACACCGCCATGCCGTTCGGCGGCTTCAAGCAGTCCGGCTGGGGACGCGAGCTCGGCAAGGGCGCACTGGATCTCTACACCCAGACCCGCTCGGTCAACATCCAGCTCTGAGTCAGCACCCCTCCTGACCTAACTCCGTCCGCCCCCTCCCGAAAGGACCCCTGTGAAGACCAAGGCAGCAGTACTGTTCGATGTCCATCAGCCATTCGAGATCATCGAACTCGACCTCGACGATCCCGGCCCCAACGAGGTGCTGATCAAGTACACGGCCGCCGGCCTGTGCCACTCCGACCTGCACTTGTCAGACGGCTCACTACCGCCGCGCTTCCCGATTGTCGGAGGGCACGAGGGCGCCGGCGTGATCGAAGCGGTCGGGGTCGGCGTGACCAAGGTCAAGCCCGGTGACCACGTGGTCTGCTCGTTCATCCCCAACTGCGGGACTTGCCGCTATTGCTCGACCGGCCGGCAGAGCCTGTGCGATATGGGCGCGACGATTCTCGACGGCCACATGCCCGACGGGACCTTCCGGTTCCACTCGGGCGGCAAGGACTTCGGAGCCATGTGCATGCTGGGCACATTCTCCGAACGCTCGGTGATCTCCCAGCACTCCGTGGTCAAGGTCGACGACTGGCTGCCGCTGGACAAGGCCGTACTGGTGGGCTGCGGGGTCCCGTCCGGCTGGGGTACCTCGGTCTACGCGGGCGGAGTCCGACAGGGCGACACCGTGGTGATCTACGGAATCGGCGGCCTCGGGATCAACGCGGTCCAGGGCGCCGTCCACTCGGGCGCCCGGCACGTCGTGGTGGTGGACCCGGTGCAGTTCAAGCGCGACGAGGCACTGAAGTTCGGTGCCACCCACGCGTTCGCTGACGCCGCCGAAGCCCACGCCGAGGTGGAGAAGCTGACCTGGGGGCAAATGGCCGACCAGGCTCTCATCCTGGTGGGCACCCTCGAGGAGCAGGTCGTCTCGAGCGCCTACGACGTGATCGGCAAGGGCGGCACGGTGGTCATCACCGGCCTCGGCAGCATGACCGACAAGACCGTGCAGATCAACGGGACCACCATGGCCCTGTTCGGCAAGACGATCAAGGGCTCACTGTTCGGCTCGGCCAACCCGCAGTACGACATCGTCAAACTGCTGCGACTCTACGACGAGGGCAAGCTCAAGCTCGACGAGTTGATCACCACCACCTACACCCTGGAGACCCTCAACCAGGGCTACCAGGACCTGAAGGACGGAAAAATCATGCGGGGAGTCCTCATCCACGACTCCTGACCCGCCCCCCACGAACTCGCCCTCCCGGTCGTTGAACATCACGGCCGGGAGGGCGACACCAATTTGGCAGGCGCTCCGCCGGGCTCAGGGCGTGGGCGCGCCACCGGTGACGGAGAGCGTGTTTCCTGTCGTATAGGACGACTCCTCCGACGCCAAGTACACGTAGGCACCCGCCATCTCAGCCGGCTGGCCAGGACGACCGAGCGGGTTCTTCTGCCCGAAGTACGGCAGCTTCTCCGGCTTCTGCCCACCAGTCACCTGCAGGGCCGTCCAGAATGGGCCCGGAGCCACAGCGTTGACGCGAATCCCGCGCGGGGCGAGCTGCTGGGCCAGCGCTTTGGACATCGTGTTGACCGCCGCGCGTGAAGTCGCGTAATCCACAAGTCCCGGCGACGGGGTGTAGGCCTGAACCGACGACGTGAAGATGACGCTCGCGCCCGGCTCGAGGTGGGCCAACGCCTCCTGCATCATCCAGAACGGTGCCGAGATGTTGACGTTCATCGTCTCGGCCCACTGCTCGGACGACAGGTCTTCTAGGTTCTCGACATATGTCTGACGCCCCGCGTTGAGCACCAGCACATCCAGCCCGCCGAGCCCCGAGACCGCGTCGCGAACGACGCCCCGAGCCGTGTCCTCATCTCCCACGTCGCCCGGCAGCAGGATGCAGGTCCGTCCGGCCTCGCGGACGAGTTCGGCCACCTCGTCGGCGTCGGATTGCTCGGACGGCAGATATCCGATCGCCACGTCGGCTCCCTCGCGGGCGTAGGCGATCGCCACCGCCCGCCCGATACCGGAGTCCCCGCCGGTGATCAGCGCGCGCCGGCCCGCAAGTCGACCGTGTCCGACCCACGAGCGTTCGCCGTGGTCGGCGGGCGGCGTGAGTCCGGAGGCGAGCCCCGGAGCGGGCTGTGATTGGAGCGGAATGTCAACGGGGTACTTGCTCACCGGGTCCATGTGCGGGCCTCCTCGTCGTCGTCATCGGGTTCTTCGACCGTACGCGGTCGCCGAGCTGACTGGAGACGTCGCCGAACCGGGTCGTTGCCGGGGGCCACAACCGCGACCGGATGCGTGCGCGGGATCGGTTTGCCAGACTGCGCTCGGAAGCGAAATCCGACGAATTAAGGAGCACTCATGCCCCGTTACCGCGTGATCGATCCCGAGCAGAACGTGATCGACGAGAAGGAATTTGCTGACGACACCAAGGCCTACGACTGGTTTAAAACGGTGGAGGTCCCCGACGATGCGCTCGGCTACGCCATGGAGGTCGACATGGACGGCGAGTGGACGCGCTTCGAGATCAACGACGGCGGCACGAACGCCGCGGACTAGTACTGACGGGCCGGGTTGGCCGGGAAGTCGCCGGCCTTCGGCAGGAGCGACTGGATAGGACTGTCGAGTTCTCGCCCCAGCCAGACAGCCGTGTCGGACAGGGCCGAGATGGACAGATCCGTGTGCTGGATGCCCGAGGCGCGGAGCGCGTAAACCAGGTCCTCGGTTCCGATGTTGCCGGTAGCGGCGGGGGCGAACGGACAGCCGCCGAACCCACCGACCGCGGAATCGAGGACCACGGTCCCCACCCGGTCGAGTTCCGCCGCGGCGAGAGCGTTGGCGTAGCCGGTGTTGCGCGTGTTGTGGAAGTGGAAGCGCAGTCGCCGGCTACCCAGTAGCGGGCGTACGAGATCCGCTAATTCCGTGACCTGCCGCGGCACGCCCAACCCGATGGTGTCGGCAAAGGCGATCTCGTCGATATCCATTTCGAGTACCGGATCCAGGACCCGCGCCACATCCTGCACTGCGACCCCTCCCGAGAAGGGGCAGCCAAAGGCCACTGCGAGAGTCACCGAGACGCCCTTACCGGCCGCGCGCGCCACCGCGATGCTCTCTTCGCACTCGGCTACCAACTCGGCACTGGTCCGTCTCTGATTGCGCTGCGCGAAGTCGTCGGTGACGGGAATGACAAAGTTGATCTCCGAGATCCGCGTCTCGACCGCGCGGTGGGCACCCCGGGTATTGAGAACGAGCCCCTGGTAGGACACCCCCTCGACATCCGGGAGACCGTCCATGACCTTCTCCGCGTCCGCCATCTGCGGAACAGCGGTGGGATGGACAAAACTCACCGCCTCGATCCGCCTGGCGCCCGCGGCAACAAGTCGGTTGATCAGTTCGACGCGGGTGTCGATGGGCAGGGTGCGCTTCTCGTTCTGCAGGCCATCCCGGGGGCCGACCTCGAGTACTTCGACGGAGTTCACTTCCGTCCCTCCTGTGGTCAATAAGAAGCTGCTCGATGACACCCGGGCCCTTCCGGAGAAGTCCACTGCGGTCAGCTGGAGTGGCTCTCTGCCAGCTTCTCAAGTGTCTTGGTGATGCCGGCGACGTTCCGGCTGGCCAGCCCACTGAGTTCCTGGAAGCGACCGATCTTGGACGTGGTGCCGTTGTAGCTCTCGGTCACCTCGGTGGAGTTGTCTGTGACGGGGACGAACTCCCAGCGCCACTTGTGCCCAAGGGGGTGCTGCCATTCAACGATCTTGCGCTCGGCGTGGTCCTCGTGGGCGGTCACCGTGCACGTCATCCGGTACGGGAAGCCGAACATCCGCATGTTGGTGGTGAATTTGGCGCCCTTTGACAGCGCGTCCGGGCCCTTGACGTTATTGCGGACGGTTCCCGAGCCATCGAGTTGGCCGTGCTTATGCGGATCATTGACGAGTGCAAAGAGTTCGTCCGCCGGAGCGTTGACGGTGACCCGTCGGGCGATTACGCCGGGGCCGCGATCGAGGGTGGTGACGGCTGCCATGAGCAGTCCTTCCTGGAACAGTCAGGCTCGGTTTGGTCCGAGCCGGTCCTCCCCACGGTACGACCATCGTCGGTTGTCCGGAACCGCATCGACCATGGACACTGCGGCGGGAGCGGCGTCGCAGGACTGGCCGCCACCTCACTACTGTGGCTGGCATGCGTGTCGGGCTGGTCTCTGAACTTTCCCCGGTGGATCGACCATGCGCAGTAGTGACGGCGGGATCGACGATCACCGCGCGCGCCGCGCCCGCCGCGCCCACCGCGCCCGCCGCGCCCGCCGCGAAGAGGATTTCGTGCAATCGCTCTCGGTCGACGCAATCGATCTACTCTTGGCGGCGGAAAGAGTCGGCGGTGGAGGCGGGTATGGCGGGCCTTGGCGGCGGTGGAGGGTCTGTCGGCGGCGAAGGTGACGGATCGGCGGAGCCGAGGTTGTCTGGACGGGGACCGCGGGACGGCTAATCGAGCGTCGGGGCGGGTGCGCGTGGGTACGGTTGCCAAGCATGACCCCTCTATCGCACTCCTCAGGCCCCGCGCAGCCGCTGCAGGTGGCCGTGATCGGCGCCGGCGCCATCGGCGGCGCGGTGATCGATGCCCTCGAGAAAGGCGCAATCTCCGGCGCCGGGCTCACTGCCGTGCTGCGCTCCCGCAGCACGGAACAGGAGATCATTGACGCTATCGAGGGGGCTGACGTGGTGGTCGAGGCCAGCAGCGTGGAGGCTGCTGAGGAGTACATCCCACGTGTAACCGCCTCAGGTAAAGACATCATTGTGTGCTCGTGCGGCGTATTCGCGAGACGGGAGGACCCCCGCGATCTCGTCTCGCGCGTGCCGGACGCCGGCCGTGCGCTCGTGCCGGCCGGCGCAGTCGGAGGACTCGACGTGCTGTCGGCGGCAGCGCGTGCAGGGACCGACGACGCGCACCTTCGCCACTACACCATCAAGGGCCCAGCTGCCCTCGACGTGGAAGAGCACCTCGCAGAGCCGCGCGAGGTGTTCCGGGGATCGGCTCGCGAGGCCGCGCTCGAATTCCCGTTGACGTCCAACGCCTCGGTCGCACTCGCGCTCGCCACCATCGGCTTGGATCGAACCGAGGTCATCGTGATCGCCGATCCGCAGGTGCAGCGCACCCGTCACGTCGTTGAGTGGGAGTCGCCGATGGGAAGCTATGAGCTGCAGTTCGAGAACTCCCTGGACCCGGACTCCGGCGGTCGCACGTCGGCGATCACAGCATGGTCAGTAGCGGAGGTCCTCGATTCCCTCGTGATGGGCGCCGGGCCCGGTGTGGTTGTTCTCGCTGGGGACACGGGGAAAGCCTGACGCGTCTGAGACCAGATAGAGGCTAGGACGCTTCCAGAAGTTCGGGTGCCGTCAGCGGAGTCGGTCGGGCGGCAGAACGGCAGCGTGTCCCCCGCCAGGTGCGCTGGATCTGTGACTCCCGCTGCCTCTCTGGTCCAGATCCGCAGCACAACCCACGATCGGGCGTACATACCGGCATCGCAGGTCACCGGGCCAGCGCATCTGGCGGGGCTTGTGCTGTCGGAATGCCCGCCCGGGGTCGGGGGCCAGCGCATCTGGCGGGGCTTGTGTCATGTCGATGGACATCGGTGACAGTTCTGCCTACGGACATCGGTGACACTTCTGACTTTCTTGGTGGTGACACTTGTGCCGCTGAGATGGAGGGGTGAGCAGAAACGATCCCATTGATCCTCGTGTCCGGTTGGCTATCGCGCAGTGGCCGGAAGATGCGCCTCGCGGGGCGGTGACCTCGTTCTGCGCCGAGCACGCGATTTCCCGGAAATCCTTCTACGAACTGCGGGCCCGTGCGCGGAAGGAGGGGCCGGCTGCGGTGCTCGAGCCCAGATCCCGCCGGCCGCATTCGTCGCCGACCCGGATCAGCGAACAAGTCAAAGACGAGGCGGTCGCGGTCCGTCGGGCGTTGGAAACCTCCGGGCTGGATTTCGGGCCGATCAGCGTGCACGAGCGGATGAAGACCATGGGCATCTACGCACCCTCGGAAGCAGCTCTGTCCGGCATCTTCCGTGAACGGGGGGTGGCTCGGGCCGACCCGCGCAAGCGACCACGTGCGGCGTGGCGACGGTTCGTCTACCCGGCCCCCAATGCGTGTTGGCAGCTCGATGCCACCGAGTACGTGCTGACCCGGGGACGCAAGTGCGTCATCTTCCAGCTCCAGGACGATCACTCGCGGTTGGCGGTGGCCTCGCTGGTCGCCGCCAGTGAAAATAGCCGCGCCGCGGTCTCAGTGTTCGACAAGGGGGTAGCCACATGCGGAGTGCCGCAGCGGCTGCTCAGCGACAACGGGGTGGCGCTGAACCCCTCACGCCGAGGCCGGCAGGGAATGTTGGTCGCGCACGTCCAAGCCCTAGGGGTCAGGGCGATGACCGGAAAACCTGGCAAACCCACCACCCAGGGCAAGAACGAGCGATTCCACCAGACGCTATTTCGATGGCTCGACGCCAGACCAATCGCGGAGTCGATAGAGGCCCTGCAACTGTTGGTCGACGAATTCGACCTGATCTACAACACTCAGCGCCCACACCAGGCACTGGCGGGACGCATCACCCCGCAGCAGGCCTGGAATGCCACCCCGGTCGCCGAACCACCCCGCCCCAAGCCGATCCCTGAGGCCATCGCCCTGCCCCGTACCGACCCAGAAGCAATGCGAAAGCTTGCAGCCTCAACTCGCAAAGACACCCAGGTACGCACCCTGCCCAAAGGCCAAGACCTGTGCGCAGTGGGAACGACCGGCACCCTGCGATTTCGCGGCGTCATCTACTACACCGCACACCGATTCGCCGGTCAGAAAGTACTCGCAGGTTGGGACGAACACGGCATCGCCTTCGCCGACCTCGACGGCGAACTCATCTGCCAATACGCGTGGCCACCGAAGGGAACCCACTACGTCGGCAAAGACGCGCCACCACCCCACCGGCCCACTGAGGGCCCGCCAGTGTCACCGAAGTCCTAAGGCATCAACTGTCACCGATGTCCTCACGCAGAACTGTCACCGATGTCCTTAGACATCACACATCTGGCGGGGCTTGTGCTGTCGGAATGCCCACCGCGGGGTCGGGGGCCGCGTGTCGGCGGCGGGTGCCGGGCGGACCAGCAGCACACCGGCCGGCCCCGGGCGGACCAGCAGCACACCGGCCGGCCCCGGACGGACGAGCAGCACACCGGCGGGTTCCGGCTCGGTCGGCGGCCCGAGCAGCGGCAGACCGACCGGTGGAAGGTCGACCGCTGAGCCCCTAACGTGTGGGTCCCAGTTGATCGAGAGGTGCGATATGACCAACGCCCGACCGTCAGACCCGGATCCGAGCCAGAGCCCGGATGTCGACAGCACCGGCTCCGCCCCGGCAGGCGTGACCCCCGATTCGGACTCGACGTCCATGCAGTCCGACAGCGCCAGCCGCACACAGGCGCCGACCGAACGCCAGAGCCCGCCACCGACGAACTCCCGGAAGGGTGCCTACGTGTGGATCGGCGTCATCGGCGTCGTCGTCCTCCTTCTTGTGATCGGCCTGGCCGGTTACGCGTTCGAAATTTTCTAGAACCATGCCCTCCGCGTTCGACACTGTGATCGTGGGAGCCGGCAATGCCGGGATCTCCCTGGCCGCTCGTCTCAGGCGTGACGGCGTGCGCAGTATTGCGATGATCGACCCGAGTCCGGTGCATCGGTATCGACCGATGCTCAACTACGCCGCTGCGGGGCAAGCGCGCATGTCCCGCTACGAGCGCGCCATGGAGACCGTGGTCCCGGACGGGGTCGACCTCATCCGGGACGCGGCCACCCGCGTCGATCCCGATGCCCGGACCGTCTCTCTCGACAGCGGTGCCTCGGTCAGCTATCGGGACCTGGTGCTGTGCCCCGGACTCACCCCGCACTGGGAGCAGATCCCGGGGCTACATGCCGGCTACGTCAACGGCTGGGCGGTGTCCGCACACGTGCCGGAGTACGCCGGTCGCGCGTGCGCCGCTCTCGTCCGCGAACGCGAGGGGGCCGTGGTGTTCTCGGTGCCGCCGGAGCCCGCCTCCTGCGGTGGGACCGTCCTCAAGGCGATGTTCATGGCGTGCGACCGGTGGCGGCGGGAAAATGTGCTCGACCAGATCGATGTGCACCTGGTGACCCCGTTCCGTGGCCTGCTGGGTCTGGAGCCCGCGGATTCCCGACTCCGGCCGTTCATCGACGAATACGGCATCACCATCCACGACCAGACCAGAATCAACGCTGTAGACCACCGCACGCGCAGCGTCTCTCTCGACGGGCCGACACCCACGACCATCGAGCAGGTCAACCTTGCCTACGTCACCCCGCACAGTCGCGCCCCGCGATTTGTCGCCGACTCCGGGTTGGCAGTCGACTCCGGGTTGGCAGTCGACCCCGGGTTGGCAGTCGACTCCGGCCTACGGGACGACTCGAACGCGGGCCTCGTCGCGGTGGACCCGCACACCCTGCGACACCTACGGGCCGACTCGGTGTGGGGCCTGGGCGACGCGGCGACGGTGGGGACCCGCCCCTCCGGTGGTGCGCTGCGCGACCAGGTCGGAGTGGTGGCCGACAATCTGCCGGCGGCCCGAGTGGGCGGGAGCATGTCCCGATACGACGGCTACACGGTCATCCCTGTGACGGTGAGCCGCGACCGACTGCTGCTGGCCGAGTTCGACGGGGACGGCCGGCCCGCGCCCTCGGTGTCGGCGATTGATCTCACGACGCCCAGGCGCGCGACCTACCTCTTTGACCGATTCGGTCTGCCGCTGATCTACTTCCGGAGGATCCTGCGCGGCCGGGTGTGATCCCCGGCCCGCGCACGCAGGGTCAGTGCGTGGCCAGCGCGATACCGTCCCTCTGCGCCTTCGGTAGCTCGTCGCCGCGCTGCAGGTCGACGCGCACGTGATGCAGCACTGCCCCGCGCACCGGGAACGCACCTTCATAAGCGGTGCTTACGGCACTGCCCCGACTGCGGCCGATGTCGAGCGTCTCGTTCATGCTGAACATCGCGGGCGCGGTCACGGCGATACGCCCGGAACCCACCTGCGTGCCGTCGACAAACAGTCTCAGGTCGGCGCCGGCGGCGATCCCACCGTCGTACCCGAATTCCAACTCCACCGTGTGAGTGCCGACCTGCAGCTGGTCGACGCCCACCGCCCGGCCGTGAGCGCGTCCGAAGAAGTTGTACTCGAACACCGGCACACCGTCGAGCAGATAGAGCGCCAGTCCTCCGAAGCGGCCACCCAGGCTCATCAGCACACCCTCGCACGGACCGGGGCCGGTCACATCGAGCGATGCGGACAGCAGGAACCCGCGGTTGAACAGCTTCGGGCCGGCCTTCTCGTTGAGACCGTCCATGTGCGGGTACAGCGTGATCGAGGACCTGCCCGACATCGGGTGTGGCGGGCGGTTCTCGCGCCCTGACTGTCGCCCGACCGTGGAGTCGTCGAGCGGGAGTACGTCGTACCGGGCGGCCTCGGCGACGAATTTGAGCTTGAGTCGTTCGAGGATCTCGGGATGCTCTGCCGCCAGGTCACGCGATTGGGACCAGTCGGACGACGTGTCGTACAGCTCCCACGTGCTCTCGGACAGGGGCGTCAGGTCCACTCCCCCGGTGGCCATGAGCCAGGGGGCGCGCTGAACGGTGACGGCGGTCCAGCCGTGGTCGTAGATCCCGCGGTTGCCGAAGATCTCGAAGTACTGCGTGGTGTGCCGGTCGGGGGCGTCGGGCTCGGTGAAGGTGTACGTCATCCCCACGCCCTCGAGTGGTTTCTGTGCCACTCCGTCCACCGTGTGCGGCATGGGTATTCCGGCCGCCTCGAGGATGGTGGGCGTGATGTCCACGCAGTGGTGCCATTGCTGGCGGAGCCGCCCGGGCTCGGCGATCCGACCGGGCCAGTGCGCGACCAGACCATTGCGGGTGCCGCCGTAGTGTGACGCGACCTGCTTGGCCCACTGGTACGGGGTGTTGAGCGCCAGCGCCCAGGAAGACGGGAAGTGCGGGTACGAGCCCGGCCCGCCGAGTGAATCCCAGTTCTCCAGGATCTCGGCCGTGGTGGCCGGAATGCCGTTCAGTCCTGCCAGGTAGTTGAACGCGCCCAGTCGGCCGCCCTCGGTGGACGCACCGTTGTCGCCGACCATGTAGAGGACCAGCGTGTTCTGCAGCGCGCCTGTCGCCTGCAGGTGGTCGATCATGCGGCCCACCTGGTCGTCGGTGTGCTCGAGGAACCCGGCGTACAGCTCCATGAGGCGAGCAGCAGCGCGGCGCTCGTCGTCGTCGTCGAGCTCGTCCCAGTGCGGCAGGCCCGGAGCCCACG
Source organism: Dietzia alimentaria 72 (assembly GCF_000226215.1). GTDB lineage: Bacteria > Actinomycetota > Actinomycetes > Mycobacteriales > Mycobacteriaceae > Dietzia > Dietzia alimentaria. The sequence goes on along the minus strand of NZ_AGFF01000018.1, from coordinate 15,474 downwards.
GTCCCAGCTCCGTGTCCTCGGGTACCACGCCGAGTTCCTTCTGGCGCGTCAACGTGCGCGTGCGCAGCTCATCCCAGCCGTCGTCGAACTCGCCGGAGTACCGGTCGCGGTAGGCCTCCGGGACGTGCAGCGGCGCGTGGACGGCCCCGAAGGGAAGGTAGCAGAACCACGGCTGGTCGGGCGCCACGGAGCCGAGCTCGTCGGTCCACTGGATGGCGCGGTCCACAAGATCCTCGGTGAGGTGATAGCCCTGCTCGGGCGTGCGCGGTGGGTCGACCTGACGGCGGCCGTCGTAGAGGACGGGGACGAAGTGGTCTGCCTCGGCGCCCAGGAATCCATAGAAGGTGTCGAACCCTTCCTCGGTGGGCCAGCGGTCGAACGGACCGGCGGCGGTGGTCTCCCACGGCGGCGTCTGGTGCATTTTGCCGAACGCGCCGGTGGCGTAGCCGTTGCCGCGGAGCACGCGCGCGACGGTCGCTGCCGAGTCGGGGCGCACGCCGGTATAGCCGGGGGCGCGGGTGGCCATCTCGGAGATCACGCCCATGCCGACGCTGTGGTGGTTTCGGCCGGTGAGGGTGGCCGCGCGGGTCGGCGAGCAGAGCGCGGTGGTGTGGAACCGCGTGTAGCCGGCTCCGTCGCGGGCCAGTCGCTCGATGGTGGGCGTGCGACACGGGCCACCGAAGGCCGAGGAGGTTCCAAAGCCCACGTCGTCGAGCATCACCAGCAGGATGTTGGGCGCGCCCTCGGGCGCGCGGACCTGCTCTGCGCCGGGGAACGCGTCCTGTTGGTGACGGCGATCCATCTCGGCGGGGGTCCGCCCGGCCAGTCGTCGCGCGGGCAGGACATGACGATCGAAGTGGGCTCCGGAATTGTGGTGAGCGGACCCGGGTTCGTTCTGGTGGTCGCCGTTCGTGACCTGCATAGTGGAGTCCTCTTTTAAGGGGTGGCGGGGCGCGGAGTCGGATTCGCGAAGGGGTGTGACCTCCAACTGTAGACATCCGTCTACAGTTGCGTCCATGGTTATGGATAAGTCGGAGAAGCCGACCGGCCGGGAGGCCGTGCGTCGCGCTGTCCTGGGCACCGCCCGCCGGATCTTCGCCGCCCGTGGCCCCCGCGCGCCGCTGCGCGAGGTGGCCGAGGCCGCCGGGGTCAATCTGGGACTGATCCACCGCCACGTGGGCAACAAGGACGACCTGCTCGCCGCGGTCCTCGAGTCGGGCCTGCGCCTCGGCACCACCCGGATCGACGCCCACCACGACGCCGGCGCGGCCGTGAAGTCCATGCTCCTCGGCGCCACCGCCAACCCCGAGCTCAGTCGGCTACTGGTGTGGCTCTCGCTCGACCCGGGATCGGTCGGCCGCCCGCTCCTGGACGCCACCGACCGCCCCGTCAGCGCTGTCGCCGGCATGACCGACCCCCCGCCGGCCAGCGATCTGCACCTCGCGCTCGCCCTGACCACCATCTACGCGTGGCCGGTCCTGCGCGAGCGGATCATGGATGTCATGGAGTTCACGCCGGCCGCCCGCGCGGACGCGGACGCGCGCATGGCTGACCTCCTCGCGGACATCGTGACAGGATCCGGGGCCACCGTCGATCGCGGGACCGTTGCCGCAGAAGGGAAAAAGATATGACGACGACGAGGAGCTGCTGCGCACCGTCCGGCCCGCCTGTGCCCGGTGGTGCGTCGAGCACGGGATCCGGCCCCGCTGCGGGCGTCGTCCCCGGCGCGGGAGCCCACCGCCGGCGACGGCAGTCGCTGATCGCCGGCGGCAGCTTCGTGATGGGCGACCACTTTGACGAGGGCTACCCGGACGACGGCGAACGTCCACTGCACGAGGTGCGGCTCAGCCCTTTTCGGATGGATGAGACCGCGGTGACCAACGCGCAGTTCGCCACGTTCTGCAAGGACACGGGCTACGTGACCGAGGCCGAGCAGCTGGGCGTGTCCGCTGTATTCCACCTCGCGGTGCAGGCCTCCCGCGCGGACGTGCTCCATCAGCTTGACACCACCCCGTGGTGGGTAGCGGTGAGGGGCGCGGACTGGCGCCATCCCGGCGGTCCGGCGTCGTCGATCACGGATCTACAGAACCACCCGGTGGTGCATGTGTCCTGGAACGATGCCGTGGCCTACTGCGCGTGGGCGGGAACTCGTCTGCCCACGGAGGCGGAATGGGAGTACGCGGCCCGTGGCGGCCTCGCCGGCGCCCGCTTTCCGTGGGGCGACGAACTCACGCCACGCGGCCGCTGGAACCTCAACGTCTGGCAGGGCGACTTCCCGACCCACAACACGCTCGAGGACGGCCACCTGACCACCGCCCCGGCCCGGGCCTTCCGCCCCAACGGGTACGGGCTCCACCAGATGGTGGGCAACGTGTGGGAGTGGTGCTCCGACACCTTTGACCCCGGCTGGTACGCGGTCTCGGGAGTCGATGACCCGAGCGGCCCCGCCCCCGGCGAGGGACCTGAGGGCGGGGCCTGGCGCGTCATGCGTGGCGGGTCGTACCTAGGCCACGATTCCTACTGCTATCGGTACCGGGTGGCCGCGCGTTCGGCCAATACGGCCGACTCAGCGACCGGCAACATTGGTTTTCGCTGCGTTCAGGCGGTGTGAGTCCGCCACGTCCGCCACGTTTGCTGCGAACGAATTCTGCTCGCCAGCCGAGACCTCAGCCAGAAGCGAGGCCTCGATCATGTCGTACAGGTGGGCCACAACGTCCTCGAAGCGGGCGTTGACCACGGTGTTGCTGGCGTCTCGCCGGTCCTCGTACACGGCCAGCGCGCCGGTGAACATCTGCGTGGCAAGGTCGATCCGTTCGAACGCCACCCGGCGGGGCAGGTGGGACATCGAGTCGATCAGCCGCACCACCACGTCGTCGGAGGCGGTGCGTAGATTCACCTCGGGGACGCCGGGCGCCATGACCGGGCCGACCCTCTGGAGAAACCGGGCGTAGTGCTTGGCGTCGGGGTTATCCCGCAGCAGGTCCACGATCGGTCCGAAGACCACCCCGATCAGGGCACTCACGTCCGTACCCAGGTCCATCTCGTCGATCACGGCCAGCCGGCGCTGTCGTTCCGCGTCCAGCGCAATGAGTCGACGGCGGAGGATCTGCATGATCAGGCCGTCGCGACTGCCGAAGTGGTACTGGACCGCCGAGTTGTTACGCTGCCCGGCCACGGTGGCCACATCGCGCATTGAGACGTTGTCGAGTCCACGCTCGGCGATGAGCTTCTCGGCGACGTCGATCATCAGTGTCTTGGCGTCGCGCTGCTCGGATTCACTGGCGTCAGATTTTTGCCGCACCGGGGCTCCACTTCCGACCGGCCGCCTCACCCAGCTGGTTGAAGCTCAGCACGGTGAGGAACAGGACCACGGCCGGAATGGTGACCAGGAACGGGTACCGCTGGAAGTCGGACTCCCCGGCGCTGATCATGTTGCCCCAGGTCGGCTCCGGCCTCGGGATACTCAGGCCCAGGTAGCTCAGGGAAGCCTCCGCCACGATCAGCACGGCGACCAGCATGAAGCTGTAGGAGAACAGTGCCGGGAGGATGTTCGGCGCGACCTCGCGCACCATGATTCGGACCTCGCCCGCACCCAGCGACTTGGCCGCGGTGACGAAGTCGCGTTTGGAGTATGTCAGCGCGTTGGCGCGGACGAGGCGGGCAAAGGCCGGCACCACCATGATCCCCAGCGCGAGTGTCACGTTGGTCAGCGTGGGTCCCAGGACGGAGACGATCGCGATGAGCAGGATGAGCGACGGGAACGCCAGGAGCGTGTCCGTGAAGATCGAGAGAACCCGGTCGGTCCAGCCTCCGCGGTAGCCGGCCACCAGGCCGACTATTCCACCGATGAGGGCGCCGAACAGCACGCCGCCGATGCCCACGACCAGTGAGACGCGGGCGCCGTAAAGCAGTCCGCCGAGAATGTCGAGACCTTGACTGTCGGTGCCGAGCGGGTGCGCGGAGATAAGGTCCGGGTACAGCTTGGACGGCACCCCGAGCGCGTTCTTGCCGTCGCGGGCCTCGGCGATCGGGAGGAAGTCCACGACCGCGGCGCCTACGACGATCACGAGGGCCCAGGCCAGGGCAAGCCAGGTACCGAGTCCGGTGAGCTTGGGCAGACGCCGGCGGGTACGGGTGGGGGCTGCCGGCTCGACCGGGGCCACGGTGTCGGTGATGCGGGGGGAGGAAGACTCAGGCACGGCGGATCCTCGGGTCGATGATGGCGTAGGTGACGTCGACGGCCATGTTGACCAAGACGTAGAAGACGGCGATCACGATCACGCCGCCCAGGACCACCGGGATGTTGTCGTTCTGGACAGCGTCGACGATCATGCTGCCCATCCCGGGAAGGTTGAACAGTCGCTCCACCACGACGGTGCCGCCGATGAGTCGGCCGAGGCTGATGCCGGCGAGAGTGATGATGGAGACGGTGGACGGGCGCAGGGCCTCGGATACCAGGACGTGCCCTGTGGGCATTCCCTTGGCTCGGGCCGACAGCACGAAGTCCTGTTGGAGTGTGGCGATCATGTCGGTGCGCAGCACGCGGGTGAAGATCGCGACCTCCATCAGGGCCAGGGTGAGGGCGGGCAGTGCGATGCTCCGCAGGTTCTCCAGCAGCCCTTCGTCGATCGGGACGTACCCCTGTCTCGGGAACTCGGGCAGGAACAGTGCGATCAGCGCGAGCACGCCACCCACCACGAGTCCGCCGATCAGTGCGCGACTCCACATGCGGCCGGGTTCGTTGCGCGCGCCGCGTTGCCCGAGTGGCGACAGCGCCACCGCGAGGCCGATCAGCACAGCTGCGCCCAGGATGAGCTGCTGCGCGAACGAGCGGTTGAACACCAGCAGGTAGATGAGCAGGAGGCCGGCCACGAAGCTGGGCACGGAAATGAATGCGAAGGCCACCACCGAGGAGACCTGGTCAAACACCCCGCCCCGGCGGTACGCGGACCACACGGCGACCGGCACCGCGATCGCCAGCGACATAATGATCGACAGGAACGCCAGCTGCATGGTGACGGGCAGCGCGTTTCCGATCATCTCGGTGACGGCCTGGTTGGGCGGGATGAGCGAGTTGCCGAGATCGCCGGAGACGATGTCACCGGCCCAGCTCGAGAAGCGGGTGGTCAACGGGTCGTCGAGCCCCAGTTCTTCTCGGGCGAGCTGATATTGCTCCGCGGTGGCGCCCGACCCTACGGCCGAGGCCGCAGCATCTCCATCAACCGCTTCCATCAGGAAGAACGCGCCGATGGCGGCGAGTATGACGACAACGGCCGCGTGCAGAGCGCGTTCGCCGATGAACCTGAGCACGTGAGGGGACCCTTCGATTGAGGCACCGCCTGAGGCGGTTTCTTAATTTGCCTTGACGGGAGTCACACTATGCCGTGATACTCATCACAGCAACACGGATTAAGTGAATGACTTAATTCGGGTTCCACTCACTAGGAGGCAGTCATCGTCGCCGCATCACCCCGCGGGCCGGGGATCTCTTCCGACCCCGAAACCCCACTGCTCGAGGTTCGTGGCCTGCGTACGCATATCGACACCCCGAGCGGCCGGATCACCCCGGTCGACGGCGTGGACATCGTCCTGCGTCGCGGCGAGACCGTCGGCATCGTGGGTGAGTCCGGGTCCGGAAAATCGATGCTCGTCCGCTCGATCATGGGCATCGCGCCGGTCGCGGCGACGGTCGATCCGGCCTCGACCGTGCACTTCGACGGCAACGACGTCCTGGCCATGAGCCCGCGTCAGGCGCAGAAGTTCTGGGGCCGCGAGATCGCGATGGTCTTTCAGGACCCGCTCACCTCGCTCAACCCCATCCGCACCATCGGTCGGCAGATCACCGATCCACTGCGCCACCACCTGGGCCTGAGCCGGCGTGAGGCCACCGATCGCGCGGTGGAGATGCTCGAACGCGTGCGCATCCCCTCCCCCCGGGCGCGCATGAACGAGTACCCGCACCAACTGTCGGGCGGTATGCGCCAGCGCGTCGGGATCGCCATCGCGCTCTCGTGCGAGCCCAAGCTACTCATCGCCGACGAGCCCACCACCGCCCTCGACGTGACGGTGCAGCACGAGATCCTGGACCTACTCCACGGTCTACAGGCCGACAGTGACATGGCGATGATCCTGGTCAGCCACGACCTGGCGGTGGTCTCCCAGCACACCGACCGCATCGGCGTGATGTACGGCGGGCACTTCGTCGAGGTGGGCAACACCCGCACACTCCTGGACGAGCCCGCCCACCCGTACACGGGCGCGCTGCTCTCCTCGATCCCGCGCCCCGACCTGCCGCCCCACACCCGCCTGACCGTGATCGACGGGCGACCCCCGAACCTGCGGGACATGCCGCCGGGCTGCCGTTTCGCGCCGCGCTGCACGCGGGTCCAGGACGACTGCCTGGTCGCAGATCCCGCTCTCGAGGAGCTCAACACCCCGACCCCGCACCGGGTGGCCTGCTTCCATCCGACGATCCCCTCCCCAGCGACCACGAGCAGTGAGGCGTCATGACCGGCTCCACCACGACCATCGACGAGGCCCCCGGGCCCGGAGCAGGACAGTCCGGTGACGCCAAGCTCGTCGTCGACTCCGTGACCGTCGAGTACCACACCCGTAGGGGCACGGTCCACGCCGTATCCGACGTGTCCCTGGATGTTCCCCGCGGCTCGACCCTCGCCCTGGTGGGCGAGTCGGGGTGCGGCAAGTCCAGCCTCGGCCGGGCGATGCTGCAGCTGCCGCGCCCGACCTCCGGCAGTGTCCGCGTGGATTCCACCGACCTGACCACCCTCTCCGGCACCTCGCTCAAGCAGGCCCGGAAGATGATCCAGATGGTCTTCCAGGACCCGGTCTCCTCGCTCAACCCGCGTCGCAAGGTCCGCGAGATCGTGGCGGAGGGACTGGAGATCCAGGGCATCGAGGGCGGCAAGGACGAGATTCGTCGCCGGGTCGACGCCGCGCTCGAGGCCGTGGGGCTCGACCCGGCCCATGCCGGCGACCGGCGCCCGTCGGAATTCTCCGGCGGGCAGTGCCAGCGCATCGCCCTGGCTCGCGCCCTCGTACTGGAGCCGGAGGTGCTGGTCTGCGACGAGCCCGTGTCGGCGCTGGATGTCTCGGTGCAGGCGCAGATCCTCAACCTGCTCGAGGATATGAAGGAGCGCTACCGGCTGACGATGGTGTTCATCTCCCACGACTTGTCCGTGGTGCACAACATCGCAGACCAGGTCGCGGTGATGTACCTGGGCCAGGTGTGCGAGGTGGCCGACACCTCCGCGCTCTACCGGGCGCCCGCGCACCCGTACACGATGCTCCTCATCTCCTCTGCTCCCACGCTCGGCGGCACGCTCGCCGATACCTTCGGTGAGACGCCCATCGAGGCCACCAGTTCCGAACTCCCCTCCCCACTAGATCCGCCTTCGGGCTGCCGGTTTCGCACCCGGTGCCCCCGGGCAACCGAAATATGTTCCACCGAACGACCGCAGTTGCTCGACATCGCACCCGGCCACAAGGTCGCGTGTCACCACCCCCTGATGGAGTCCTGATGAAACGCACCACCACCGCCGCCGCCGTTCTCGCGGCCGCCGCCATCACTCTCACCGCCTGCGGTGGGGGCGGTGGTTCGACGAACGAAGCCACCGGCGATCCCGGGCGCACCCCGGAGGAGTCGGGCCGCTGCACCGAGGACAAGGCCGGCGGCACCATCACGATGGGCGAGTACTCGATGCTGCCCACCTTCGCCCCGGGCCAGGGCCAGTACGGCGTCCGCGGGGCGGCCGAGTCGGCGGCGATCTACGACCGGCTCATGCGCTGGAACAACGAGACCGAGGAGTTCGAGCCCAAGCTCGCCGAGTCGCTCGAGTCCAACGACGACAACTCGGTGTGGACCCTCAAGCTCCGCGACGGTGTGAAGTTCTCCAACGGCGACGCCCTGACCGCTGACGACGTGGCATTCACGATCGACCAGCACAAGGACCCGGCCACGCGGGCGGTCACGCTGACCGACGCCATCCAGGTCGAGGAGACCAAGGTGGTCGATCCCCTGACGGTCGAGTTCACACTGACCGAGCCGTGGACGGGCTTCCCGATCCTGCTCGCCGGCGCCGCGGGAGAGGTCCTCCCGGAGAAGGCGTTCACCGAGGCGGGCCCCGAGAAGTGGGCGCAGAACCCGATCGGTGCCGGGGCGTTCCTCTTGGACTCCAACACCCCCAACCAGGAGGTCGTGCTCAAGCCCAACCCGGACTACTACGGTGGCCCGGTCTGCCCGACGCTGCGCTTCATCCGCATCCCGGGCGGTCAGGGCACGCTTGACGCCTTCCAGAACGGCGAGATCCAGGCCGGGTTCCTGCGTGGCGCGAAGTTCGTCACCGCCGCTCGTGACGCCGACGAGCAGGGCTACTACGAGATCACCAGCTCCGGCTCCGTGGTCAACATGAACTCGGGCGCCGCCGGATACGACGGCGTGCTCACCGACGAGCGGGCCCGGAAGGCAGTGGGCTTCGCCCTGGACCGCGAGCTGATCGACGAGCGCCTCACCGGCGGCACCGGGCAGCCCACGTCGGCGCTGCTCGCCGAGTCCTCACGCTTCTTCGACGGCGAGGAGGGCCCGCAGCTCGACGTTGAGCAGGCCAAGGCGCTGATCGAGGAGGTCAAGGCCGGCAAGCCCGAGTGGGACGGCAAGCTGAACCTGCTGGCGGCCGACGCTCCCGAGAGCGTCGAGACCGGCGTGGTGATGAAGGCTCTGCTGGATGCGGTCGGCTTCGACGTCACGATCGAGAACGCGCCGGTCTCCCAGGTCACCGCGCGTCAGTTCACCGGCGATTATGAGATCGTCACCGGTGGTCTGGCCACCTCGGAGGCCGATCCGTCCTCCGCGTTCGCCAGCAACCTGCTGCCCGAGGGCATGAGCAACATCACCGGTATCAAGGATCCGCGGTTCGTCGAGGCGATCGCCAAGATCAAGGCCGCGCAGTCCATCGACGACCAGAAGGCCGCCTACAAGGAGTTCCAGGAGATCCACAACGACATCCTGCCGTTCACGGTGATCGCGAACGCCGAGGAGTTCGTCGTGATCGACGAGTCGCTCAAGGGCGTCGTCCCGTCGCTCTCGTCGACCATGCTCTTCGACGGCGCCTACCTCGAGAAGTGACCCCGCCGGTCCGCCGGTGACCGCACGGTCCGCAGGGCAGTAGTCACAACCGCACAACCGCACGGCTCGGGCCCCGGGTCCTTTCGCCTCAGGCGAGATCCGGGGCCCATGCCTGTGCCCCATCCCCTTAGATCCCCTTTCGACACCAGGAGTAAACAGATGACCGGAGCACTCCGCTCGACCACCGCGCGGCGCTCGACCCGCGTGCTCACAGTTCTGGCCTCGGCCACCCTCGCCCTGACCGCCTGCGGCGGAGGAGGAGGCGCCGACCGGTCCGCGTCGAGCGCGAGCGCCCCGGATCAGTCGGAGCGCTGCACCGAGGACAAGGCCGGCGGCACCATCACCATGGGCGAGTACGCGATGCTGCCCACCTTCGCTCCCGGTCAGGGACAGTTCGGTGTGCGCGGCGCCGCCGAGTCCGCTGCGGTGTACGACCGGCTTATGCGCTGGAACCCGGAGTCCGAGGAGTTCGAGCCCAAGCTCGCCGAGTCACTCGAGTCCAACGACGACAACACCGTGTGGACCCTCAAGCTCCGCGACGGCGTGACGTTCTCCAACGGAGACGAACTGACCGCTGACGACGTGGCGTTCACGATCGACAAGCACAAGGATCCGGCCACCCGCTCCAACGCGCTGACCGACGCCCTCCAGGTGAAGGAGGCGAAGGTCGTGGATCCGCAGACCGTGGAGTTCACTCTCGAGGAGGCGTGGGCGGGCTTCCCGATCGTGCTGGCCGGGCCCGCCGGTGAGGTGCTCCCGCAGAAGGCCTACGAGGCGGCGTCGCCCGAGGATTGGGCCCGCAATCCGGTCGGTGCCGGCGCGTTCACGCTGGCCTCGTACACCCCGGATCAGGAAGTCGTCCTGGAGCCGAACCCGGATTACTACGGCGGTCCGGTCTGCCCGACGCTCAAGTTCATCCGCATCCCCGGATCCCAGGGCACGTACGAGGCGTTCCAGACAGGCGAGCTGCAGGTCGGCTTCCTGCGCGGCGCGAAGACCGTCACCGATGCACAGGACGCGGGCGAGAAGGGCTTCGAGGTGATCACCAGCTCAGGCTCCGTGGTCAACCTGAACGCCGGCAATGCCGGGTACGACGGCGTCCTCACCGACGAGCGCGCCCGTCAAGCGGTCGGCTTCGCCCTGGACCGCGACCTCATCAACGACCGCCTCACCGGCGGCTTCGGTATGCCCACCTCGGCGATCCTTTCCGAGACCTCCCGCTTCTACGACGGTGAGCAGGGCCCGACGTACGACGTGGACAAGGCCACGGCGCTGGTGGAGGAGGTCAAGGCCGACCGCCCAGACTGGAACGGCCAGCTGACCCTGCTCATCGCGGACAGCCCGGAGAACATGGAGACCGGCGTCGCGATCAAGTCGCTGCTCGACGCGGCCGGATTCGACGTGAAGCTGGAGAACGCGCCCGTCTCCCAGGTGGTGGCGCGCCAGTTCACCGGCGACTTCGAGGCTGTAGTGGGCGGACTGTCCCCGTCGGACGCCGACCCGGCCGCCGCCTTCGCCTCCGGGATGACCCGGGGCGGGGCGACCAACATCTCGGGAATCGACAACCCGGAGCTGACGGCAGCGCTCACCGAACTTAAGGCCGCCAAGGACCTCGATGCGCAGAAGGCGGGTTACAGCAAACTGCAGGAGGTCCACAACAAGGTCATGCCCTTCACGGTGATCGCCGATTCCGAGGAGTACGTGGTGGTGGATGACTCGGTCAAGGGTGTCTCCCCCACGCTGTTCTCGACCATGCTCTTCGACGGAGCGTTCGTCCAGGAGTGACCAGGTCAGGCGCGACCGGCTTCGCCGGGAGTGCCGCCTGAGCAGACGATGCGGCCCCGGATTCCTCACAGGAATCCGGGGCCGGTGTCGTCAGGTCACCATCCCTGGTAGCCCGGCGCGACCCTCGCCCACGGAGCTACTGACTCCAGCTGCCCGGATAATCTCAGCAGCAGGTCCTCGCGCGCGTAGTCGGCGACCAACTGCACGCCCACCGGCATCCCGCGGGAGTCCGACCCGGCGGGCAGGGAGATCGCCGGCTGGCCGGAGATGTTGAACGTGCTGGCGCATACGGAGAACGCTGAGCTCCGCGCCCACATCGACTCGGGGTCGGTCACGTCGAGGAAGCCCAGCTCGGGAGTGGTCGTGGGCAGGGTCGGGAGCAGCAACACGTCCACACCGCCGGGCCCGAACAGCTCGGCCACTTTCCAGCCGGTCCGTTGTGCGGTCTGCAGTGCCCGGGACAGCCCCGGCGCGTTCTGCGTCATGGCGTTGTCGAGGATCGTCCGGGTCCAGGGCTCGATGTCGTCGTCAGCCAGTTCCCTCCCCAACTCCGCGAGTCGCTCGTCGATCGTCAGTCGCAGCTGGGCCCCCATGATCGTTCCCACGGTGGTGAGCACCTCGATGATGTCCACACCCAGCTCGACCTCGCGCACCTCGTGGCCCAGTCCGCTCAGCGTGTCGACGGTGCGGTCGACGGCGGCGGTGCAGTCCGGATCGGTGGGGAACGGCCCTGGCGCGATACGCAGCACGCCCACGCTCAGTCGGCCGGGATCCCGGCCCACCTCGTCGACAAAGGGGCGCACCGGCGTGGGGGCCCCGTAGGCGTCACCGGGCACGTGACCTGCCACGACGTCGAGCAGCGCAGCACTGTCGCGGACGGTGGTGGTCACCGCGTGGTGGTAGCCCAGCGGCGAGGAGAGCCCCACCGGATGCGGCCACGTCGGCACCCGCCCGCGGCTGGGCTTGAGCCCCACCAGCCCGCACATCGCCGCCGGGATGCGGATGGACCCGCCCCCGTCGGTGGCGTGGGCGACAGGCACCATCCCCGAGGCGACCGCCGCCGCCGAGCCCCCGCTGGATCCGCCGGTCGAGTACCCGGTGTTCCAGGGGTTGTGGCAGGCGCCGTGTAGCAGCGACTCGGTGGTGGTGGTCTTGCCCATCTCGGGCACGTTGGTGGTGCCCAGCACGATCATCCCGGCGGCCTTGTAGCGCTGGACGAGGGTGCTGTCCACGGTCGCTACGGTGTCGGCGAACAGCCGCGAGCCGTCGGCAGTGGGCAGGCCGGCCACGTCGGTGCCCAGCGCCTTGATGACGATCGGCACGCCCCGCAGCGGCCCCTCGGGCAGCCCGGCCGCCACCTCGGCACGCGCCTGCTCGAACCGGGTCGCGACCATCGCGTTGAGCTGCGGATCGTGCGCCTCGATACGCTCGATCGCCTGTTCGAGCACCTCGCCCGGGTCGGTGGTGCCCGCGCAGACGTCCGCCGCCAGGGCCACCGCGTCGCGAGGGTGGGGGTGCGCGGGGCGCGCGTCAGTGGGGGTCATGGTGAGGGGCCTTCCTGCGGGCGAGCGGAGCGAGGGGACTTATAGGAACGACGACGACGTCAGCCCCAGCGGGACTGGCCGCCATCGAGCGGGATCGTGGCGCCGGAGAGATAGGAGGCCTCCGCCGAGCAGAGCCAGGCGACGGGTCGGCCGATGTCGGCGAGGGGGTCGCCCACCCGGCCGGCGGGGATGGCGGCGATGAACTCGGCGGCCTCCTCCGGGTTGTTGTCCATCCACCAGTCCAGGCCCGGGCTGTGCGCGTGCGGGGCGATATTGAGGGCGCGGATGCCGTCGCCCGCCCACTCGTAGGCCGCAGCGCGGGTGAGCGCTCGCATGGCCTCCTTCACCGCGGCGTAGACGCCGTAGCCGGCGGCGTCCCAGCGCACGGCGGCCGAGGTGGCCAGGTTGATGACGGTTCCTCCCCCGCGCTTGGCCATCTCGGGGCGGGCGAGCTTCATCAGGGACAGGCTCACCCGGGGGCCGCCCTCGAAGGCCCTGCGGAAGTCGTCGTCGGGGTAGTCGGACAACGGCAGCGGCATGGCCATGTTGGCGTTGTTGACGAGGATGTCCACCCCGCCGAGCCGCTCTACGGCCGTGGAGACGATGAGTTCGGGTGCGCCGTCCTCGATGATGTCAACAGCCAGACACTCCGCGGTGCCACCGGCGGCGCGGATCTCCTCGGCGACGCTCTCGAGTTTCTTCATCCGACGCCCCACCAGCAGGAGAGCGGCGCCCGATTCGGCGAGACCGAGCGAGATGCCGCGGCCGACACCCTGGCCTCCCCCGGTGACGACGGCGACCTTTCCGGCCAGGCGATTGTTTCGGTCCGCCCCGGGCGCCGCGTGGGCCTCGGCCGGGATGGGGTTCAGTGGCGTGCTGTCGGTCATGATTCCTCCGTGGTGGGTCGTGAGTGGTCAGGTTGTGGGGCTGGTCAGGCCGTGATGATGGTGACGATGCCGGCGACCACCACGAGGGCGATCACCGCCGAGCGGAACACGTGCGTGGGCAGGCGCGTGGCTATGGCGATGCCGAGCTGGTTGAACGCCACCCCGGCCACCACGCAGGCGGCGAGCATCGGCAACAGCCCCCGCACGTCGACGTCCGTGCCGGTCCACAGCAGGGACAGCGACACGATGCTGGTGATGATAAAGTAGCCGGCGAGATCGGCGATAAAGCTCAGCGGCGGCAGTTTGGCCCGGCCGAGTAGCAGCACGACCGGCGGCCCGTTGAGCGAGGTGGTGGTGGAGAAGTAGCCGCCGATCGCGCCGGTGACCGCGGTCAGCCACGTAGACGGCGGCCTCGGGGCCCGCGCGGCGGGCAGTGCCATCGCGAGACCGCACAGCACGGTGATGACGCCCGCCGCGGGTTTGAGGTGTTGCTCGGGCAACATGCTCACGGTCGCAACGCCCAACCAGGCGCCGGGCAGACTTGCCCCGCCCAGGATCGCGACGCGGCGCCATTCGATGTGCTGGCGCAGTTGGTAGGTCACACCCACCCTCGTCACCAGCGCCACCACGAGGTTCACCACCACGGTCTCTGTCAGCCCGATTCCCGCCATCAGCATGAACGGGGTGGCCATCAGCGACGTGCCGAACCCCGTCGCGCCACCGATGACCGAGGCCACGGCCACGCACAGGGCCGCCACCACGATCAGTTCCATGCCGTGCCACCTGCTCCGCCCGCGTGTTAGTCCGAGCCGCTACTTGTCGGCGGCGGGGGCGAGATGGTTGTCGTTGAGCTGGAAGCTGGGTACGTCCTTGAGGTTGATCATGGCCTCGTAGGTGCGCTTGTATCCGGTGCGCGTGATCACCCAGTGGCCATCGATGTAGGCGTAGGTGTCCTCGTAGAAGGCGCTGCCAAAAATGAAGGTGTCGAACGCGGGCACGATCACGCGGTCCTGCAGGTACCAACGGCCGGTCGCCGTGTCGCCATCCACCTCGATCTCGGGGTGGTGGGCCATATGTTCGGTGATCACGTCGTTGGTCATCTGGCTCTTGAGCCCTTCGACCACCTGGTCGCGGCCGGTGTACGACAGGCGCTTGCCGTACGTGGCGGTGACCTCGGGGCCGAGGGTCTGGGCGAGCTCGTCCCACAGGCGCAGGTCCACGCAGCGCAGGTAGCGGTACTTGAGTGATTTGATCGCGTCGATGTCGTCGCGGCGGTCACGGGAGGTCATCTGAAAGGCCTTTCGCACGAGGAACTGAGACGTGTTCTACATCTCCTGATGAGACTGTAGTCACGTGTGTACAGTTTGGGAATGGAACGCGAGAGTCGGACTTCCGAGCAGGCGACCGCAGCCCGTCCCACCGGCCGCGACGAGGTCCGCTCGGCCGTCCTACGCGAGGCCCGGCGACTGTTTTCCGAACGCGGCCCGCGGGTTCCCCTCCGCGAGATCGCCGACGCCGCCGGCGTGAACCCCGGCCTCATCCACCGACACATCGGTCGCAAGGACGCCCTGCTCACCGCCGTTATGCAGGACGCGGTCCGCTTCGGCGCCGCCCGACTCGAGCACGCTGACGATGCGGGCGCCGCGGTGCGCGGTATGCTCCTCGGCGCCTCTTCCCACCCCGAGATCAGCCGACTTCTCGCGTGGTTGGCGGTTGATCCAGAGTCCGCGTTCCCACCCATGGTCGATCCGTCCCAGCGCCCCGCCGCTGCACTCCGGCGCATGGAATCACCGCCTCCCGCGGGCGATGTGGAACTCCTGCTGGCGTTCACGGCCGTCTACGCGTGGCCGGTGCTGCGCGAGACACTGCTCGATGCCCTCGACATCCCCGCCGGCAGTCGCGACGACATCGACGAGCAGCTCGCCGACCTCCTGGGCCGCGTAGTCACCGGCGCGAGCGCTCGCTCGAACTCTGATCCCACCGGCCCGGCCTAAACGCGCCCGCCGTCCTCTGCCGCCCCGCCGACCCGTCCCCCGCCGACCCGTCCCCCCGCCGGCCCGTCGCCCCGCCGCGCCCGCCGCGCCCGCCGCGCCCGCCGCGCCCGCCGCGCCCGCCG
>NZ_AGFF01000019.1 GCF_000226215.1 Dietzia alimentaria 72 | reverse complement strand
GGCAGCCGCGCCGCTCGCCCCCGGCAGCCGCGCCGCTCGCCCCCGGCAGCCGCGCCGCTCAGAGTCGTCGGGACGCGATATATCGGGGTCGGCTGATTCCGGAAGGTGCGGCTGTCCATCTCGGGGCGGCTACCTCGGCGAACTGAATATCCACAAGCTCGTCGCCTTCCACAGAGTGTGGGCTGCAACCACAGATTCGGGAACTTCGGCGGCAGTTCCACTGCCATGGTTCGTGGCATGCATCCGCTCCCCTACGGCATCGGCGAACCCTTCTCCTCCTTTGCGGCACTTCGAATCGGGATCTCATCGCGCATCCTCGCGAAAGGGGTCGAGTCGGGGCAGCTGATCAAACTCCGACACGGGTGGTACTGCCGAACCCCCGCGGCAGAAGAGCCGCAAACGGCCACGATGATTAGACGGATTGGCGTCTCGTTGGAGCAGCGGCCCGAGACCACCATCGCCAGCCACGCCTCAGCGGCTCTTCTACACGGACTCCCGCTAGTCGGCGACGCGAAGTCTAGCCAGGTGCATCTCACCCGATCCAGGCCTGACGGTGGAAAGAGCACTCCGGGCCTGATCCAACACACCTCACCACATCCACCTGCGTCAGTCGTAGTGCACGGGATACGTGCGACGACCGTCCCGCGCACCGTCGTGGACATCTCCCGCACCTGTGGCTTTACCGCGGGCGTGTGCGCTGCAGACGCCGCACTGCGCACCGGCCTCACGACCCTGACCGAGCTGGCCGACGAGGTCGAGCGCCACCGCGGGAGGGCGGGCGTCGGAATGGCCCGCGCCGTGGCTGGCTTCGCCGACGGCCTGAGTGGCAGTCCCGGCGAATCGATCTCTCGTTGCCTGATCTCGAACTGGGCGGAGATTCCGGCACCCCGACTGCAGCACGAGTTTCGTGACACTAGCGGCAAATTCGTGGCCCGCACAGATTTTGACTGGCAAGGCCGATTGGTCGGCGAGTTCGACGGCTACTCAAAGTACACCGGTCGCCTGCTCAAAGGCGAGGATCCCGGCCAGGTCGCATGGCGTGAGAAGAGGCGCGAAGATGACCTCAGGGCCCTCGGCATCGTTGTGGTGCGCTGGGTCTGGGCGGACCTGCACGCACCCGCCCGCCTGCGCGCGCTCCTGCGGGACGGGCTCACCCGAGCGGGCATGCGGTGACCCGAGAGACAGCCGCGCCGCCCCGATTTATCGTGACGCGATATATCGGGGCCGGTTGACTCTCGGCGGCGCGGCTGCGAAGAGAGGGGCGGGCGTGCCGGGCGGGCGTGCCGGGCGTGCCGGGCCGGGCGGGGCACGGGGCCTGAAATACGGGAAGGCCCCGCATCCGGAATTCCGGACGCGGGGCCACCGCCGCAGCGGGTTCGACTCACTCGGAGTCGGCGCCACCCTCGAGGAGCTTGGAGATCGCCGAGTTGTCGACCGGGATACCGGGGCCGGTCGTGGTGGAGATCGTGATCTTCTGCAGGTAGCGGCCCTTGGATGAGGACGGCTTCAGACGCATGATCTCGTCCATCGCGGCCTGGTAGTTCTCCGTGAGCTGCTCAGTGGTGAACGACGCCTTGCCCACGATGAAGTGGAGGTTGTTGGCCTTGTCCGTACGGAAGGTAACCTTGCCGCCCTTGATGTCGGCCACGGCCTTGGTCACGTCCATGGTGACGGTGCCCGTCTTGGGGTTGGGCATCAGGCCACGCGGTCCGAGGACACGAGCGACGCGGCCGACCTTGGCCATCTGGTCCGGGGTGGCGATCGCGGCGTCGAAGTCGAGCCAGCCGCCCTGGATCTTCTCGATGAGCTCCTCTGAGCCCACGGCGTCGGCGCCGGCGGCCTCGGCCTCGGTGGCCTTCTCGCCCGCGGCGAAGACGACGACGCGCGCGGTCTTACCGGTACCGTTCGGAAGGTTCACGGTGCCACGGACCATCTGGTCCGCCTTGCGGGAGTCGACGCCAAGTCGCATGGCGACCTCGACGGTGGCATCCATCTTCGTCGAGGACGTCTCCTTGGCTAGGGCCAGGGCGTCCAGAGGCGAGTACAGCTTGGTGCGATCGACCTTGTCAGCTGCGGCCTTGAAGGCCTTGCTGTTCTTGCTCATGTCAATTCCATTCCTGCCGCGTCATAGTGGGCGGCGGTTCGGGTGTGGTTCGGGCATGAGCTGCCCTCCCACAGTTGCTTGTCGAGGTGGCGAACGTCAGCCGTCGACGGTGATGCCCATGGAGCGGGCGGTGCCGGCCACGATCTTGGCGGCGGACTCAACGTCGGTGGCGTTGAGGTCCTCCATCTTGGTCTGCGCGATCTCACGGACTTGGTCCATGGAGACCTTGCCGACCTTGGCGGAGTGCGGGGTGCCGGAGCCCTTCTGCAGGCCGGCGGCCTTGAGGAGGAGCTTGGCGGCCGGCGGCGTCTTGAGCTTGAAGTCGAAAGACCGGTCCTCGTAGACCGTGATCTCGACCGGCACGACGTTTCCGCGCTGGTTCTCGGTGGCTGCGTTGTAGGCCTTGCAGAACTCCATGATGTTGACACCATGGGCACCCAGAGCCGGACCGACCGGCGGAGCCGGATTGGCGGCACCGGCATTGATCTGGAGCTTGATGAGCCCTGAGACCTTCTTCTTCTTCGGAGGCATCGTCTTCCTGATTCTTCGACTGGATCTCGGCGCCGCGCTGTACACGCAGGGGACCGACTGTCGTGTGCGTCGTCCCCCACCGCGCGGCCATCAGGCAGGCAAGTGGAGATACAGGCGCAACCTGAGAGAGTCTACGTCCAATGTCGGCCCAGACCCAATCCGATGGGGTCTCTGACGACTGGTCGGGCTTCCCCGGGAAACGACGAACCCGCCCCGCGCGGGAAGCGCAGGGCGGGTTCGCGAGAGACGAGTGGGCGTCAGTCGATCTTCTCGACCTGCGTGAAACCCAGTTCGACAGGGGTCTCGCGGCCGAAGATGGAAACGAGCACCTTGAGCTTCTGCGCGGCCGGATCAACCTCGGAGATGCTGGCAGGCAGGGTGGCGAACGGTCCGTCCATCACGGTGACGGACTCGCCGACCTTGAACTCGACCTCGACTGCAGGCGGGACCAGACCACCCTCGCCGTCGCTGGACCCGGGGGCCTTCTTCTCGGGCTTGGGGGCGAGGAACTTGGCCACGTCACTCAGCGAGAGCGGGGTGGGGGCACCTGCGGCGCCGCCGGTCGCGCTGACGAACCCGGTGACGCCGGGGGTGTTGCGCACAACGCCCCACGACTCGTCGTCGAGCTCCATGCGGACCAGCACGTAACCGGGCAGGACCTTGCGGTTGGCGACCTTCTTCTGGCCGTTCTTGACCTCGGTGTACTCCTCGATCGGGACCTCGACCTGAAAGATCTTGTCCTCGGCACCGAGGGTCACGGCGCGGGTCTCGAGGTTGGCTTTCACCTTGTTCTCGTAACCGGCGTACGAGTGGATGACAAACCAGTCGCCGGGCAGTTTGCGCAGCTGGCGCTTGAACGCGATGATCGGATTGATTGCCGGTGCGGCGTCCTCGGTGTCCGCCTCGACGGAGGCATCGGCCTCGTCGGTGACCTCTTCGGAGGTGTCCTGGACGGAGGCGACGGCGTCGGCAACTTCTGCCTCGGTGGGGGGGACCGGCGCGTCGGTGGGATCCGCCGCCGTGTCACCGAGCACCGCGTCGGCCTCGGTCTCGGCCTGCTCGGCAGCCGCGGGGGCCTGCTCGACGCCCTCGGCCTCGGGGCTCTGGTCGATGTCGCTCACGAAATGCGGTCCTCTCGAATGTTCGTCGGTCCGGATATCGCCCCGGACCTACAACGGCGGGTCAACGGTCGAAGACGACCTCGACGAGCTTGCCCGCTCCGAAGTCGACGCCGGAGACCAGCGCTGTCATGAAGATGAGGAACAGGAACACCACGATGGTGTACGTGATCATCTGGTTGCGCGTGGGCCAGATGACCTTGCGCAACTCCTCAACGACCTGCTTGAGGTACTCGAACGGATTGGCGCGGGCTGTCCGCGTGTCCTCCGGCTTGTCCGCGTCCGTCCGCACGCGTCCTGCGATGGCGGTGTCGCTTCGACCCGCCTTACCGGTGGGTACTGCGGCGGCGTCGGAATCGCGGGCGCCGCTGGTGTCGACGTCGTCGTCGCGATCCTGGCTCACGCGGTTACCTCCGGGTCGTCTGGATTGCGGAAAGTGCAGGGGCGACAGGACTTGAACCTGCAACCTGCGGTTTTGGAGACCGCTGCTCTGCCAATTGAGCTACGCCCCTTCGGCCGGTCACCCGGCCACCCGTACCGTCTCACAACCGCGGACCGCACGAACGCCTCGACTCTACAGTGTCGACGACTGCCGGTGGCAGCGCGGGCCGCGACCTCGTCCGGTCGGGCGTCCCAGTGTACGACAGCGCCACCGGTCGGTCGAAATCACGCATGGTCGCCCGGCCGATCAGACGCCAGCACCACGGTGATGATCGCCTTGCCGAACACCTTGGCCCCGTCGCAGAACACCGTCAGCGCTACATCCGCGCGCGAGCCGTCCCCGGACACCTTCTTGACCGTGCCGCTCACCTCGAGTCGCGCGGGTGCGTCGGCGGGGACCACCACGGGTCCCGCGAACCGGATGTCGGTGCCCACCACCGTGTCCGCTCCCCCGGCCCACTCGGCCACGACGCCGATCGCCAGCGCCGAGGTGAGCATTCCGTGCGCCACCACACCGGGCAGACCGAGCGCCTGCGCGGCGTCGTCGCTGAGGTGAATGGGGTTGTGATCGCCGGACGCCTCGGCATAGCGGCCAAGGTCCTCGCGCGTGATGAGCAACCGGCGGGACGGCAGCGTGTCTCCGGGGGCGGGCGTCGGCCCTGTTGTTGTCGTCATTCCTCCACCTCCGCGGTGAGCAGCGCACTGGTCAGGGACTGCACAGTGTCGCCGGACGCATCGCGCAGTACTGTCTCGAAGGCGATGGTGCGGCCGCCGCGCGTGGACCGGACGCGGGTGACGGTGGCGGTGGCGGTGAGGACGTCGCCCACGCGCAGGGGCCGGTGGTGCTCGCTGGCCTGGGCGGTGTGGAGGGTGCGCGCGAGGTCGATGCGCAGCTCTGGGTGCTCCATGACCGAACGTTGGACCGGTGCCGTCAGGGCCGCAGCCAGGGTCACCGGGATCTGATCGGCGGGCGCGCCCACGGCCTCGGCGAACCGTGCCACCACCGCGTCGGTGACCGTGACGGGATCCCCGACGACGACGACGAGGTCATCAGCGTTATCTGTGCTCACGCCCGCAGACGCTACCCGAGCGCGGGGCCCGGTCCAGCGATTGCGACCTCACCACATCCGCGACCCGGGATGCACTCGCGCGCGCACCGCGGCGGCGGCGCGAGTGCATCCCCAGCCGCGGATGTGTCGCCGGCGGACAGGCGCGGCCGCAGATGTCCGCGCGAGGACAGGCGCGGGTGCAGATGCCGGGGGCGGGACGGGCGTGGGCGGATCAGACGTAGCGGAAATCCTCGTCCCGCGCCCAGCCGAGGAGCTTCTCGGCGGTGTCGCGCCGCGAAGGCGGGTGGTAGCCGAACACCTGGATGGCCTCGAAGGCGTACGCCAGCTCAGGGTCCTGCATGTACGCGAACCCGCCGACGCCCTCGCGGACCCCGGATTGCACGCGGACCAGCGCCTCACGCATCGACCACCGGACCAGCGCCAGGCGAGCGGACAGGTCGCCGCCGCGCTCCCCCGAGTCGAACGCGGCGGCCACCGCGAGCAGGGAGGTCCGCATGGTCTCCACCTCGGCGAGCACGCTCGCGAAGAGTTTGGGATCCACGGTGTCCCTGGCGGCCAGCGCCTCGACCAGTCGAGCGGCCACGCCGAGGTACCCGGAGCTGATGAGCAGCCCGAACCAGATGTAACCGGTCATCTCGTGGACGTCGTCGGGATCGTTCTCCGAGGTCAGGAAAACCATGTCGGCTTCCACCCGCACGTCGTCCAGCACGAGTGCGTCACTTTCTGCGGCCGCCAGGACCGGCGCCTTCCAAAAGTCCTCACGGGACAGTCCGTCGCTGCCGTTGAACACCAGGACCACGGCCCGCTCGGAATCGTCGACCAGAGCACTGGCGACGAGCAGCGACATCGACCGGGCCAGACTGCAGGGCATCTTGCGACCGGAGAGCAGGTAGTCGTCGCCGTCGCGGCACGCTGTCATGGTGGGGCGGAAGACCGAGCCGCCGGGCTTGCCCTCCGAGAATCCGGACGCCATGACCGTGCGCTGCTCGACCAGCGACCGGATGAGATCCCGCTCGTCCTGCGAGGCGTCCTCCGCGGCTTCGAACAGTGTGGCGCACGACAGGTGATGCATGGTGGTGGCCGCCGCGAGGGACGGAGCCAGCGCGCCGACGGCGGTCTGGAATCGAACCGCCTCTACAGCTGTCGCGCCGCGACCACCTAGTGCTTCGGGAACGATCAGCCCGGTGGCATCCGTGGCGGCCCACTCAGCGATCGCCGTGGAGTCCGGGCCCTCGTTCGCGAGCAGACCCGTGGCGGACAGTCGCTCACGCAAGCCTGGGGCGTAGCGGTCCAGGACGTCGTTCTCGGTGTTCAGGATCATGGGTTTCCTTTCAGCTGTGGCGCGAACCGCGACTGCGTTAAGGCGGTCACACCAGCGGCGACGGTGATCGTCAGTGGGGGTCAGCGGCCGTTGAGCATGAGGCGAGCTGCCTGCGCGCTGGTACGGCTCGGGCGCCAGCCGGTGGCGTCACGCAGTCGCCGCGACGTGGTGACGGGCTCACCGGGCGTCACCCAGTGGGAGGAGTAGCGCAGCAGGCGGAGCCGGAACCCGAGATCTGCCAGGCGTCCGGCCAGCCCTAGCGGCAGCGGCAGGCACAGCGCGCGATTCCACCGACACAGTTCGGCCACCGTGACCGCGTCCTCGGCGCCGAGATTGAACTCGCCGTCCGCCCGTTCGCGGATCACGCGGACGTACGCGTCGGCCAGATCGTCCTGATGGAGGAACTGGTAGTACGAGCGCGTCGGCGTCGGGTAGGCGACAATCCGGGCGCGCATGGACTCCAGGCCGGAGTTATTCATGTCGGGGCCCACGATGTAGGTCGGACGTAGGACGGTCACGGCCATCCGACCGTCGGACTGCGCACGCCAGCGACGGATGTCCTCCTCCACCAGCGCCTTGTGGTGCAGGTAGTAGTGCTCCGGGCCGGCGCCGATCGGGGCGGATTCGTCCAGGATCTGCGGTCCGCCGCGGGGGCCGTAGGCGTTGACGCTGGAGGTCATCACGCAGACCCCGACCCCGGCGGCGTCGGCCGCGCGCAGGACCCGCGCCGAGCCGTCCACGTTGACCCGGCGGGCGGCGGCCTTGTCCCGGGGCTCCTCCACCACGAACGCGCAGTGGATCACCACGTCGGCACCGGCCATGACCGGCTCCACGGGATCCGAGGCCAGGTCGAGCGCCACGGACTCTATCCGCGGGTCGGACACCCGAAGCGGGGAGCGGGACACCGCGACGATCGAGTCTACCCAGCTCTCGGTGATAAGCCGGCGCAGGAGCGCGGTACCAAAGTCCCCGGACGCCCCGGTGAGTACGACCCGCATCAGGCTGGGGCCCCGACGAGTTCCCCGAGCACCGCGTCGATCGCGTGGGCTGCGTGCGCGAGATGCTCATCGGTGTGGTCGGAGGTCACGCAGACCCGAAGGATCGCGCCCGCTGCGGGGACGGCGGGACTGACAGCGGTTCCGGTGTAGACGCCACGTTCCATCAGTCGGTTCCAGGCCTCGACCGCCAGTATGTCGTTGCCGACGTGCACCGGCACGATCGGGGACCAGGCGCCGTCGCTGTGACCCGAGCCGCAGTCGTGGCCGAGTCGTGTCAGCTCCGTGCGGAGGGTGATGGCATTGTGTCGGAGCGCGTCGACTCGCCGCGCCCCCTCTTCTCCGCGGATGATGCGGACCGCGGCCAGCGCACCGGCCACGGAAGAGGGCACCGCCGCCGTGGAGAACAGCATCGGTCGCGCGCTGACCCGCAGTCCCGTGATCAGCTCGCGACTTCCGGTGATGAAGCCCCCGATCGAGGCGGTGGCCTTGGACAACGACGCCATGGTCACGTCCACATCCCCGGAGCTGCCGCACTCCTCGACCCAGCCCCGTCGCCCCTGCCCGTACAGGCCGAGGGCGTGGGCCTCGTCGACCATCAGGGCCGCTCCACACTCGCGGGCCAGCGCGGCGACCTGCGGGATCGGGGCGAGGCTGCCCTCCATCGAGTACAGCGAATCCACCACGACGAGGACCTGGCCCGCGCCCGATCCGCGCGCAGCCGTCAACGCTTTCTCGAGCGAACCGAGGTCGTTGTGGGAGAACACGTGGGCGCTCGCGCGGGACATGCGGATCCCGTCCCGGATCGACGCGTGCGCGAACTGGTCCACCACCACGGCGTCGTCGGGGCCCAGCAGAGTGCCCAGGGTCCCGAGATTGGTCTGGTAGCCGGTCGAGAAGCTCAGGCTCTGCTCCGTGCCGAACCAGCGGGAGATCTCGTCCTCGAACTCCTCGTGCAGGTCCATGGTGCCATTGAGCAGGCGGCTGCCCGTGCTCGCGGTCCCGTAGTCGCGCAGGGCCCGGACGGACGCCTCGATGACCTCCGGGTGCTGGGCCAGGCCGAGGTAGTTGTTGGATCCGAGCATGATCCGCTCGGAGCCGTCGTAGGTGGTCATGGCGCCGCTGCCGGACTGCGATGCGGCGAAGTAGGGGCTCTGGCCGGCAGCCGCGACGGCCTCGAAAAGCTGGACGCGGTCGTCGTGGTAAAGACGATCGATGATGGAGTGGTTCACGGGCGAATCCTTGTCCGTCGGGTTCTCGGACTTCGCGACGGATCAGGGTTCGGATGGGTGGAGCCGGGACAACTTTTTCTTTAGCTGCGGGCTTTTTTCTGCAGCTGTGTGCGCCACGAGCTGGCGCAGAAAATGACGAAAGCCGCCCGTGCGGAACGGGCGGCTTTCGTGGATTCGTCGTACCGGTGGGGGGACTCGATCCCCCGACCTCACGATTATGAGTCGTGCGCTCTAACCAGCTGAGCTACACCGGCATGCGCTGCCAGTCGGACGATCGAACCGCCCCGCACAGTGCGAGCCCCCTGTCGGAATCGAACCGACGACCTTTTCCTTACCATGGAAACGCTCTGCCGACTGAGCTAAGGGGGCCGGCGGCGCTCCGCGTCCGGTACTCCGGTCGCTCGGCGCGTAAGCCTCTAGCAGATTACACACAGGCTCGATCCGGGCACAAATCGCGCGCTCAGCGCAGGTCTCGGTCGGGTCGCGGGGTCCACCGCTGGCAGGATGATCGCATGCGCATCTCCGTGGTGGTACCCGTCCTCGACGATGCCCTCGAGCTCGCGGGCTGCCTCGACGCGCTCCGGTTGCAGACGCGCCCGCCCGACGAGGTCGTGGTGGTGGACAACGGCTGCACCGACACCAGTCCCGCTGTGGCACTCGAGGCAGGTGCCCGGGTGGTGACCGAACCCGTCCGCGGTATCCCCTCCGCCGCGGCTACGGGATACGACGCGGCCACAGGCGATGTGATCGCCCGACTCGACGCCGACTCCCGGCCGAGTGCCGACTGGCTGGAGCGAATCGAGGCGGCGTTCGCCCGCGACCCGGAACTCGTCGCGCTCACCGGGCCGGGCCAATTCATCGGCCTGTCCGGATGGCGGGCAGTGGTGGCCCGGGCGCTGTACATGGACGCGTACTTCCTCTCCGTCGGCGCCGCGATGGCCCACCCCCCGCTTTTTGGTTCGAACCTGGCCCTGCGCCGCAGCGCGTGGGAGCGGGTTCGGGAAGGTGTCGACCGAACCGACCCCGAACTGCACGACGACATCGATTTGTCGTTCCAGTTCGGAGCCGCGGACCGGCTGGTCGTGGATAAGTCGCTCACCGTGGGCATCTCGGCCCGCCCGTTCGACGATCCCGCGGCCATGCGCCGACGCTTCTCCCGCGCGTTCCGGACGATCTTCCGCAACTGGCGCACCAGCCCGCCGTCACAGAGGTGGCGCGGGCGGGTCGGGCGCTGAGGTCAGGCCCACACCAGCACCGACCAGAGGATGAGCTGGGTCACGCAGAACCCGGCCAGCATGTTGAGCACCAAGAATCGCTCCCAGCCCTCGTGGGTCTTCTCCGCGGTCGCGTCGTCGACCCGTCCGTAGGCGGCCACCGTGGCCAGGTAGGGCAGGATCGCGAACGCCGCACCCGACGCGGGCCACGGACCGGCGATGAGCAGCACCAGCACCGCCGCGGCGTAGCAGGCCAGGGCGAACCACACCGTGGCCCGCGCGCCCAGCACGGTGGCGACCGACTTCAGTCCCGCCTCGCGATCGAAGCGCACATCCTGCACGGCCCCGAACGACTGCGACGCCGCACCCCACAGCAGGAACGCGATCAGGCACACCCATACCCCGCCGGTGAGGTCGGCGCCGGCGATCGTCCAGCCCACGATCGCCGGGGAGGCGAAGTGGAACGCCGAGGTCACCGAATCCAGGAAGGGGATCTCCTTGAACCGCAGACCCTTGGCGCTGTAGGCGATCACCGCGAAGGCGCTGACCGCCAGCCACAGCGACGACTCGATCGTGCCGACAGCCACCAGGAACACGAGGAACGGCACCGTCGACACCGCTGACGCGATGAGGGTCGCCCGGTGCCGCGAACGGTCGAGAACCGAGCCCTCGACCCCGCCCTTGCGGGGATTGCGCAGGTCCGACTCGTAGTCAAAGACGTCGTTGATCCCGTACATCGCGAGGTTGTACGGCACCAGGAAAAAGATCGTCCCGACGACGCCCACCAGGTCGAACCCGCCGGTGGCCAGGAAGTAGGCCAAACCGAACGGGGCCGCGGTATTGACCCACGACACGGGGCGGGACGACCAGAACAGGACCGTCAGAAGTCCCGGCGACGCGGGCCGCCCGGGGGTGCTGGCCTCGTCGTCGTCGACCTCCACTGCTGAGTCCTCGGCCCCCGCACCCCGGTCGCCCGAGCGCGGCCCCGCGGTGAGCACCGACCACACAGAGGGCACGAACACCGCCGTGGCGATGGCGTACGAGAAGTCCTCGAGCGGGGCCAGTCCCACAAAAATGCCGCTGGTGAGGGAGTCGTCGTAGGCCACGAGTCCGGCGGCGATCATGAGGTTGTCAAAAATCGCTGTGAGGACCAGGAGCACCACCGCGGACCCGCCGACACCGACCAGCCAGCGACGCCGCTCGGCCCCGCGCAGGCGCCACGCCGCGAGCAGCGCCGCCGCCACCACGGGGATGGCCATGGTGAGATTGATGGTCGTGTAGATGCTGGTCACGGGCGCTCCCGTGTCTGCCGTGCACCGATGTGCTCGACGATTGTGAGTACACCGGTGGCGCAGACCAGCGCGAGGTACGACAGGAATGTCAGAAAGACGAGCTCCTCGACCGGGATCTCCGGTGCGATCTGCAGCCCCGTCATGAAGTCGGTCTGCCCGCGGAAGAACACACCGCTGCGTACCCCGAGCACATCCCACGTGAGCAGGAGCGACACAGCGGCAGTCACGGTGAGAGCTGTGGCGGCCGGCGAACGGAAGGCGGCGAGCTTCCAGCGGTGGTCGATTACCGCGATCCCGACGAACGACACCAGCTGGACCGCCAGATAAGCCAGCCCGATCATCCGCCCGCCACCGTGTGGCGGTCGAAGACCGTGCCCCCGCCCGGCTCGGCCACCGGCGCGGTACTGGTGTCGCCGCGGACGTGCTTGAGCACCAACTCGGCGCTGATGAGGCACATGGGCAGGCCGATCCCGGGGATCGTGGACGCACCCGCGTAATAGAGTCCGTCGACGTGCTTGCTCACGTTGCGGGTCCGGAAGAACGCGCTCTGCGCCAGCGTGTGGGCCGGGCCGAGGGCGGTGCCGCGCCAGGCTCCGAGCTCGTCCTCCAGATCGGCGGGCGCGATGGTCCGGCGCACGACGATCCGCTCTGCGAGGTCGTCGATGCCCGTCCAGCCAGCGATCTGGGCGATGGCCTGATCGGCGGCCGCCTCGATGGCCTGATCGCCGTCGCCGTCCACGCCGCCGTGGCCCAGGCCGGGATCCGCGGGGATGGGAACCAGCACGAAGAGGTTCTCGTGTCCCTCCGGCGCGACACCTGCTGCGGGGTCGGCGTCGGTCGCGCTCGGACGACAGACGTAGAGCGAGGCGGGGTCGGGGATGTGCGGCTGGTCCCCGAAGATGGCGTCGAAGCCCTCCTCCCACCTGTCGGTGAACAGCAGCGTGTGATGCGCCAGCTGCGGCAGCTCGCCGCGGACACCGAGCAATAACAGCAGGGCGCCCGGCCCCGGCATGCGCTTGTCCCAGTAGGACTGCGGGTAGGTGCGCAGTTCCTCCGGCAACCAGCGGGTCTCCAGGTGGTGCAGGTCCGCCGCACCGACGACGAGGCCGGCCGGGATCGTCCGCTCGGCACCGTGCCGATCGCGCACCCGGACGCCCGTCACCGCGGGCCGGACCCGTCCACGCCGCTGTCCGCCCCGTGCGGCGGCGGTGGCGGGGTCGGCGGTCTCCAGCGCGATCGCCTCGGTGCCCGTGTGAATGCGCACCCCTTGCTGCTCGGCCACCCGCCGGACCGCCGCGATGAGCTCGGTGAACCCACCTCGCGGATAGAGCACCCCGTCGGTGAGGTCGAGGTGGCTCATCAGGTGGTAGATCGAGGGCGCCAGGTACGGCGAGGACCCCAGGAAGACCGCCGGATAGCCCAAGATTTGCTGGATTCGGCGATCGGTGAACCGGCGGGCCACGAACGAATGCAGCGGCTGCACCAGCCGGGCGACCAGCGCTCCCGCACGGGCCAGGACGTCACGGCGGACCAGGGCCGGGTACGAGGTGAAGTTGGTGTAAAGGAATCGCTTCAGCGCGAGGTCGTACGTGGTGCGGGCGGAGTCGAGGTACTTGCCGAGGGCGGCTCCGGCACCCGGCTCGAGAGACTCGAACAACGCGGTGGACGCCGCCCGGTCCGAGTAGATGTCCACCGGCTCTGTGCGGTTCTCGAAGTAGACGCGGTAGCCGGGATCGAGGCGCGCCAGGTCCAGCTGCTCCTCGGCGGAGGTGCCACAGAGGCGGAAGAAGTGGTCAAAGACCTCGGGCATGAGATACCAGGACGGGCCGGTGTCGAAGCGGAACCCGCCACGCGACCAACTACCCGCACGTCCACCGACTTCGTCGCAGGCCTCCACGAGCGTCACGTCACGGCCCTCACGGGCGAGCAACGCAGCCGTGGCCAGGCCCGCGATGCCTCCGCCCACCACCACGACCGGCCCTGCCGGAGCTGTCCGTGCGCTCATCGGGTCGCCACCTTTCCATTGTGCTGAGAGGTCCGGCCCCTGCCCGCGGCCGCTCGACCGATCACCGCTATCTTCACCGGATCTGGAACTCGCACCCGACCGGCGCTCACGCGCACCGCGCCGGCGGCCCGCAGCCGGTCGTTGAGTTCGGCGAACAGATCATGGGCTGCCGCCACAGCCAGGCGGTCGCGGCCGGGGATCGACGCGATCGCGACGCGAGCCAACCGCAGATCGGTATCCACATCGTCGGCCAACTCACGCACATCCCGCTCCGTCAGCGCGCGCGGGTCACGTCCCGGCAGGTAGTTGCGACCGAGGTCCATGAAGTCTTCCCGGACATCTCGGAGGAAGTTCACCTTCTGGAACGCCGAACCGAGTGCGCGCGCTCCCGCGGCCGTCTCGTCGTCGTCGCCCAGTCCCCCACCGGCGAACGTCCTCAGACACATCTCGCCGATCACCTCGGCCGACCCGTGAATGTAGCGGCGAAGCGACTCCTCGGTGTGCTCCGTGATGTCGAGGTCCGCCTCCATCGAATCGTAGAACGGGTCCACCAGTCTGGCGTCAATCCCGAAGCGGCGGGCGGTATCGGCGAACGCGTGCGTCACGGGGTCCGGGTCCAGCCCCTGCTCGATCGCGCGATGGGTTCGGCGTCGGGCCTCGGCGATCAGTTCCCGGGCCGCGGCGGGGTCGTTCATCGCCCCGTCGACCACCTCGTCACCCACCCGCGCCCACGCGTAGATCGCGGCGACGTGCGGCCGGGTATCGGGCGCGAGTAGACGGCACGCCAGAGCGAACGACGTCGAGTACCGGCGCAGGATCACCTCGCTGCACTTCCGCGCGGCCTCGGTGAACTCTTGGTGGGGGCTCTTGACGGTCATCGGGTCCTTTCCAGGGCGGTGGCCAGGTGGGGCTCGAGTGCGGCCCGCAGTTCGCGCGGCACGGCCGGGGAATCAAGGACCGCTCGCGCGGCGGCAACCAGGTCCCCGGCCACCTCGAGGGCATACTCGCGGGCACCACATGCGCGCAACAATTCGCGGGCCGCGCCCGGGTCGGTTCGCGCGCCGGGATGGCCCGAGCCGCTGAGGGCCTCGTCGATCCGGGGCCAGGCCTGCGTGGTGGCGGCGTACGCCATCAGGACAGTCGGCGCGCGCCGGACGAGGTCGCCGGTGTTGGACTTTCCGGTCACCGCCGGGTCTCCGAACACACCCAGCACGTCGTCGATGACCTGGTATGCCGTCCCCAGGTGACGGCCGACCTGCCGCAGTTGGGCGATCGCGTCCTCCGGCGCGCCGCCGAGGATCGCGCCCAGCACCAGCGGCAGCGTCACCGAATATGCCGCGGTCTTGGCGGCGCCGATAGCCAGGGCGCGATCGTGATCGGCGGGCGCGTCGGCGGCCGCGCCGTGCACGTCCGCGTACTCGCCGGCGATCGAGGCAACCACGGCGGCGTTCACCTCGTCCAAAACCCGGTGCAACACCTGCGCGGGAACCGGCAGGCGGGCGAATCCGGCCATCGCGGTGACCAGCAACAGGTCGCCACCCATCAACGCACCCACCATCCCGAGCTGAGACGCGGTCTCCGCCGTCGCGCCGGCATCCACCGCTCGTGCGGTCGTGAGGCCTTGGAGGTTGAGACGGCCACGGCGGTGGTCGTCACCGTCGGCGAGGTCGTCGTGGACGAGAAATGCCTCGTGCAGCAACTCGAGGGCTTCGCCCGCCGCCGCGCGCACGTCTGTCGCGCCCACGTCCGTGCTGTCCGCGTCGGCGCCGTGGGACACGTCGTCCCGGACGGTCGCGTCGAATACGGCCTCGAAGAGCGCTGACCGCATCCCTTTACCGGCGCGGGTGGAGCGGCCGAGATCATCCATGAGAGCGGCAGCCGCGGGTCCCAGCCCCGCGGGCAGCTCGAGGGCCGCCAACCGGTGTGCGGCGGTAACCGAATCCAGTGTCATGGACGGTGGTTCGTAGCCGACCTCGCTGCGGATGTGTCCCACGGCATCATTATTCCGCACATGGACGCGACGGGGCGTGACTCCGGCCACCGTCACGTCTCGATTAGTCACGCCGTCACAGTAGCGCGGCCCCTAAATGCACGAAGACCCCCGCTTGTGGCGGGGGTCTCGCGTGCCAGATGATGGATTCGAACCAACGAAGGCTAAGCCGACGGATTTACAATCCGCTCCCTTTGGCCGCTCGGGCAATCTGGCGTGCACCCCGCAGGGTGCAGAGACACACTACAACGCGCGTGCCCCCCGGTGCCAAATCGGGGGCGGGTAGCCTGGCCGGGACCATCCACCCCGCCACGTCAGGAGAGCATCCATGGCCTCGGAGTCCTCGTTTGACATCGTTTCGGAGTTCGACCGCCAGGAGGTGGACAACGCACTCAACCAGGCCGCCAAGGAGCTGGGCACCCGATTCGATTTCCGCGGTACCGACGCCGGCATCGAGTGGAAGGGCGAAGACGCGGTCGAGATCACGGCCGCCACCGAGGACCGCGTGCTGGCCGCCAAGGACGTGTTCATCGAGAAGCTGGTCCGTCGCGGGCTGAGCATGAAGGCGCTCGAGGTGGGCGACCCCATGCCATCCGGTAAGGGCTTCCGCCTGGTCGGCACCCTCAAGCAGGGCATCGACAAGGAGAACGCCAAAAAGATCACCAAGCTCCTGCGCGACGAGGGCCCCAAGGGCGTCAAGGCGCAGATCCAGGGCGAAGAGATCCGGGTGTCGTCCAAGAAGCGCGACGACCTCCAGACCTGCATCTCGCTGCTCAAGGGCGCCGACTTCGAGGTCGCTCTACAGTTCTCTAATTACCGCTAGCCCCTGGTGGTTCCGCGGGGGTTCGCCGCTGTCGTCCTCACCATCAGAGGCCCATTCCCGCATTTGAGGGTTTATAGTCTCGTTTATGAGGCAGATGCGAATCAGTGAGGCGGCAACGCTTCTCGGGGTTAGTGACGACACCGTCCGCAGGTCAATCGAGCGGGGTGAGCTCACCGCACAGCTGGACGCCTCCGGGCGCCGAGTTGTGGACGGCGCCGAGCTCGCCCGTCTGTCCCAGGAACGCGCTTCCTCCCGTGAGCCAGCCGCTGCTGACGCCGTCAGTGCGCGCAACAACTTTCGCGGCCTGGTCACGGCCGTCCATTCCGACGCGGTGATGTCACAGGTGGAGCTCCAGTGCGGCCCCTACCGGGTCGTGTCGCTGATCTCGACAGAAGCGGTCCGCGAGCTGGGACTCGAACCGGGATCGCTCGCCACCGCGCGGGTCAAAGCCACCAGCGTCGTGATCGAAGGGACCCCGGAATGATCCGGCGGGCCTCGATCGCACTGGTGGGAGCCGCCGTGGCGCTGGCATCGCTCTCGGGCTGCGCGTCGGAGGGTGACGACGACAACGGGACGCGGCAGCTCACGGTGTTCGCCGCGGCCTCGCTCGCCGACGCCTTCTCCGAGATCGCCGAAGGCTTCGAACAGGACCATCCTGGCGTCGACGTGAGGTTTTCGTTCGACGGGTCCTCCGGCCTGGTCGACCAGATCTCAGGTGGCGCGCCCGCGGACGTGTTCGCCTCCGCCGATATCCGGAACATGGACCGCGCGGTCTCGGAGGGCCTGGTCGCGGGCGAGCCGTCGGTGTTCGCCACCAATGTGCTCACGCTCATCACCCCTCCCGGCAACCCCGCGGGCATCACGGGTCTCGACAGTTCACTGGACGGCAGCCGCCTGGTCGTGTGTGCGGACGGCGTCCCCTGCGGAAGCGCCACCCGGTCGTTGGCGGCGTCGGCCGGGGTGGAGCTCCGACCCGTGAGCGAGGAGTCCAAGGTTACGGACGTCCGCGGCAAGGTCACTTCCGGTGAGGCCGACGCCGGGATCGTGTACACGACCGACGCCCGCGCCGTCGCGGACGAGGTCGAGCAGATCCCCATCGCCGGAGCCGAGGAGACGCCCAACCGCTATCCCATCGCGGTTCTCGACCGCGCCGGCGACTCCGCATTGGCCCGGCAGTTCGTCGACGCAGTCACCGGCCCCGACGGCCGCCGCGTTCTGGCCGGGGCGGGCTTCGGTCCGGCTTGACGGGGTCCGGCGTGAGATCACCGCTGCCCCGCTGGCTCTTCGCCGTGGCCGCGCTCGCGGTACTGCTGGCGGCCCTGCCGCTGGCGGGCCTGGCGGTGCGACTGCCGTGGGCCGAGGTGCCCGAGCTTGTGTCGTCCGAAACCGGTCGCGATGCGGCGCTTCTCAGCCTGCGCACGTGCCTGGTCTCCACGCTGCTGTGTGTGGTCCTGGGAACCCCGCTCGCCGTGGTGCTCTCGCGAAGCCGCGGGCCGATGGCCGCGCTGGCACGCATCGTCACGGCGCTGCCGATGGTCCTGCCACCGGTGGTCGCAGGCCTGGCGTTGCTCATCACGCTCGGCCGGACCGGCGTGGTGGGCCGGCACCTGTCAGTCCTCGGCATCGAGATCGGATTCACCACCGCGGCTGTGGTGATCGCACAGACCTTTGTGGCCATGCCGTTTCTGGTGATCGCCCTCGAGGGGGCGCTGCGTTCGGTGGATGCCCGACTCGAACGCACCGCCGCGTCGCTGGGCGCCTCACCGACACGCGTGCTGACCACGGTCACGCTGCCCCTCGTACTGCCTGCGCTGGTGGCCGGGGCGGGCATGTCATTCGCTCGTGCGCTCGGCGAGTTCGGCGCCACCCTCACCTTCGCCGGGTCGCTCCAGGGCACCACCCGCACCCTGCCGTTGGAGATCTATCTGAGCCGCGAAACTGACACTGACACCGCCCTCGCCCTGGCCCTGCTGCTGATCGCCGCGGCCACAGTCCTGATGGTGGTCTCGGCGCTGGTGGCGCGGAGAGCGATGGTGTCCCGTGCCTGATCGCCCGACGAGGGTTCTTCCTACCGCTGCCGCCGAAGAACCCGTCCTCGCAGCTGAACTGGCCTGCACCATCGTCGACCGCCGCGTCGACCTCGACCTGCCCGTTCCCACCGGTCGCCGTCTGGCGCTCGTGGGTCCCAACGGTGCCGGCAAATCCACCGCCCTCTCCCTACTCGCCGGGCACCTGCGGCCGGACTCCGGTGAGGTCCGTCTCGAGGGGGGTGTGGTCAGCTCCGCACGCACCCATCTCCCGGCCCACCGTCGCCGCGTGGTCGCCCTCGAGCAGAGTCCCGGGCTGTTCCCGCACCTCACGGCTCTGGCGAACGTCGCCTACGGCCCTCGCGCGCGGGGTGTCGGCAAAAGCGACTCCCTGGCCCGCGCCCGCACGGAACTCGACGCGGTGGGGTGCGGCGACCTCGCCGACCGCCGCCCTCATCAACTGTCCGGAGGGCAGGCGCAACGCGTCGCCCTGGCCCGCGCGTTAGCCGTGGATCCCGAACTGGTCCTTCTGGACGAGCCGCTCGCCGCCCTGGACGTGGAGGTCGCTCCCGCCATGCGCCGGCTGCTCGCCGAGCGACTCGCCTCCCGCACGGTGGTCATGGTCACGCACGACCCCCTGGACCTGTGGGCACTGGCCAACGACGTCGCCGTGATCTCCGGCGGCGGCGTCATACAGGCGGGCACGGTCGAGGATGTACTCGCGCGGCCCGGCTCCGAATTCGTGGCGCGTCTGGCGGGCGTCTCCCTGGTGGAGGGCGAGGTGGTTGATCCCGATCAGTTGCGCACACCCGCGGGCGACGCCGTCATCGGACTGCGATCGGAAGGCACGGACGCCGGCTGGCGGCCCGGAGCGCGGGGGGTGGCGACCATCGATCCGCGGGCGGTGGCGGTGTACGCGCGACCCGACTCCTCCGATCCCGCTACGCCCGGAACCCTGCCCGCCGATCGCACGCCCACCGCCAGTCCACGGAACTCGTGGCAGGCGCGCGTGGTGGGGCTGACGCCCTCAGGCGCACTGACGAGGGTGACGACCGAACTGCGGGACGGTCAGCGGGTTGATGCCGAGATCACCAGTCGCTCCGCGGCTGCACTGGCTCTCGCCCCGGGGGCCGGCGTGACGCTCGTGGTCAAGGCCACCCAGATCTCGCTCTACCCGCGAGCCTGATCTCGCCCACATTCGCTCGCGCCCCCGCCCGGCCCGCCCGGCCCGCCCGGCCCTCTACAAGAATTCCGACACCCGAAATCTGCCACCCGCGATGAACTCCCGCCGCCGCCGAAGTGACGGCGCGAGTTCATCGTGAGTCGCGCCTGTGCGGGGGATGTGCAGGCGCGGGTGCGGATGCCAGGGGAGGTGCGGATGCCAGGGTGCAGGCCAAGGCCGGGTGCGGAGGATGTGCAGGCGCGGGTGCGGATGCCAGGGGAGGTGCGGGTCGGGTCAGCTGACGCGGTCGACGGTGAAGCGCACCAGTCGGCGCAAAGCCTCGTTCGCGGGACGGTCCGGCAGGGAGTCCAGCTCGGTCATGGCGTCGCCGACATACTTCTCCAGTGTCGCCCGCGCACGCCGCATGCCGTCAGAAGCCCGAAGCAACTTGAGGGCCTCGTCGACCTCCGCGTCCTCGGTCAACGGCTCGGCCAGCAACTGGCGCAGCCGCGCCCCTTCGAGGGATTTGTCCTGCATCGCGTAGATCATGGGCAGCGTGTGCACACCTTCGCGCAGATCCGTACCGGGTACCTTGCCCGACTCGGCGGACGGCGAGGCGATGTCGATGATGTCGTCGGCGATCTGGAACGCGATCCCCACCGCGTCACCCAGCCGGCGGAGGCGGGCGATGTTCTCCGCATCCGCGCCCGAATACTCGCCCCCGAATTGCGCGGCCGCTGCGATCAGTGAACCGGTCTTCTCCCAGATCACGCGCAGATAATGCTCGGCCTCGTCGTCGTCGGACTTACTGCCCACCGTCTCGCGCATCTGGCCCGTCACCAGTTCGGCGAAGGTCTGCGCGATCAGCCGGACCGCAGCCGGGCCGAGGTCCGCGAGAAGCATCGAGGAGTGGGCGAACAGGAAGTCGCCGGCGAGGATCGCGGTGGAGTTGTCCCACCGGCTGTTGGCGGACTCGACGCCGCGGCGCATGCTGGCCTCGTCCATCACGTCGTCGTGATAGAGCGTGGCCAGGTGGATCATCTCGCACACGACGGCGGCCTTGACCAGACGTGCATGGTCGGGCTGAGGGCCGAGGGCGCCGGCGAGCAGCGTCATGACGGGCCGGAACCGTTTACCGCCCGCGCTGACCAGGTGTAGCGCAACCTCGGAGAGGAAATCCTCCCCGGTCTCGAGGCGGTTGACCAGCAGCTTCTCGACCTCATCGAGCTGCTGTCGCAACTCCGAAGCGAGGTCGGCATCACCGACGTCCACACCCGCCACCACGTGGTCGGGCGTCGTCTCAGCGGTGCCTGTCGTCACAGAATCGCTCGACATCCTCACTCGTCCTCGTCGCCGTATGCGGGTCGGCGTCGACCGACCCTCCCGATAGACTACGGTCCGCGCTCGCAGCCCGCGGAATCACACCCCGGACGAGGTCCCGGCGACTGTTCGACACCCGACCTGCCACCATGTATCGCATGGACTCCTCCCAGGGCCTCCCCGCTTCGACCGACGTGCTCGTGGTGGGCTGCGGCCCCGCCGGATCCGCCACCGCCGCCTGGTTGGCGCGAGCAGGTCGCGAGGTCACGGTTCTGGACGCCGCCACGTTCCCGCGCGACAAGACCTGCGGCGACGGGCTCACCCCACGCGCGATGCTCGAGGTGGACCGCCTGGGCCTCGGCGGCTGGGCGCGGGATCGGATCACTATCCGCGGGCTCGAACTGCGCGGGTTCGGTCACGAACAGCGCGTCCCCTGGCCTGCGGGCCACCACGGCGGGACCGGCTCGGCCGTGCGCCGGACCGTATTCGACGATCGGCTGCGTCAGACGGCTGTCGAGGCGGGTGCTGTCGTTCTGGACGGTGTGCGCGTGACGGACGTGGAACGGGGCGACGACGGCGAGGTGAACGCCGTCCGGGCCGGTGACAGTCGCATCGCGTGCAGGACCCTCGTGGTGGCCGATGGCGTCCGGTCCCCGGTGGGTCGCCTGCTGGGTCGGACCTGGCATCGCGACACGGTCTACGCGGTGGCGGCACGGTCGTATGTCAGGTCCGGCAGGCACGATCACGAGTGGATCGGTTCCGATCTCGAACTCCGCGATCAGGACGGCATAATCCAGCCCGGGTACGGATGGGTGTTTCCGCTCGGCGACGGCGACATCAATCTGGGGGTCGGCGCCCTCGCCACCTCTGCCCGGCCCGCGAACGTGGCGGTCAAGGAACTCCTGCAGCACTACGCGCGCAGTGTCGGCGACGAGTGGAAACTGGATGGTGAGCCACGGGCCGTCACCTCGGCGTTGCTGCCGATGGGCGGGGCCGTCTCGGGGATCGCGGGCCGAAACTGGGCTGCCGTCGGCGACTCCGCCGCGTGCGTGAATCCGCTCAACGGCGAGGGCATCGACTACGCGCTCGAGGGCGGACGCCTCCTCGCGGAGTTGATCCTCTCGGGCGATGGCTCCGGCTCGGTCGATCTCACGAGCGCCTGGCCCGAGGTGCTCCGCACGACCTACGGCGAATCCTTTGCGATTGCCCGCGACGCCGCTCGCCTCCTGACCTACCCCAGGTTCCTCCCGATGGCCGGGCCGATCGGAATGCGGTCGCACACGCTCATGACGGCCGCGGTGCGATGCATGTCCAACACGGTGTCGGAGTCAGACCGCGACATCGTGGCCCGCGGTTGGCGTGCGGCCGGG
The DNA here is from genome assembly GCF_000226215.1 of Dietzia alimentaria 72. Taxonomy (GTDB): domain Bacteria; phylum Actinomycetota; class Actinomycetes; order Mycobacteriales; family Mycobacteriaceae; genus Dietzia; species Dietzia alimentaria. Next base: position 32,850 of record NZ_AGFF01000019.1, on the reverse strand, counting down.
GCGATCGCCCGCCGTTTCGACCGCCGTCCGCTCTTCGCCGACTGAACCGCCCTCCCCGGCTTACGCTGGCGCCGCGTACGCAAAAACCCGGGTTACGCTGCGAAAACGGACCAAACACGCAGCGCAAGCCGGAGGTGCGGTCAGGCTGGGCGGCGGGCCAGGTGGATAGCAGCGATCCCGCCGGTCAGATTGGTGACGCTGCAGCGCTCCCAGCCATTGGTCTCGATCAGCGTGCGCAGCGCGTTCTGGTCCGGCCAGTCGCGGATCGATTCGGCGAGGTAGACGTAGGCATCAGGGTTCGAGGAGACGCTGGTGGCGATCTTCGGGAGCGCCCGCATCAGGTAATTCATGTACACCGCACGGAACGGCGGGAAGACGGGGGTCGAGAACTCCACCACCGCCAGTCGCCCACCGGGCTTGACCACGCGGGCCATCTCCCGGGGACCCGCACCGGTGTCCTGCACGTTGCGCAGTCCGAAGCTGATGGTGGCGGCGTCAAACGACTCGTCGGCGAACGGCAGCTTCATGGCGTCCCCGGCGACTTTGGGGACGTCGCGCTCCGAGCCGGCCCGCAGCATGCCGAGCGAGAAGTCGGCGGCCACGCACCATGCGCCGGACTTGCCCAGTTCGACAGTGGAAACGGCGGTGCCGGCGGCCAGGTCGAGGATCCGCTCGCCGGGTCGGGGTGCCAGCAGTGACCGGGCGCGACGTCGCCACACGTGGTCCATGCCCCCGGAGAGGATCGTGTTGGTCAGGTCGTAGCGCTTGGCGACACCGTCGAACATCGACGCGACGTCGCGGGGCTGCTTGTCTAGATTTGCGCGGGACACGGCGTTGACGCTACCCGGCCGCCGGATGACGAGCTGGCCCAGGCTCCGCACCCCGGCGCGAGGCTACGGCGTAGGCGATCGCGGCCAACGGCACCACCACTGCCGGGACACTCAGGGCTGGCACCACGGCGACAGTCCAACTACGGCCGGACACGCGAACGAGGTCGGGGTTGGCCCGGCGGAATTCGACCTGCACGCGCTGCCCCTCGATCAGGCCCGTGGGATAGAACACTCCGGTCACGGGCCGGACGTGGTGACCACCGCCGGCGTCGAACTCCACGGCGGCCCGCCGGTCGGTGACCTCGGTGACGACGGCGGTGGCGCTGCCCATGTCGGCGTCGATGCGCTGGTCATCGACGAAACAGGCCAGCAGGATGAGCCCGGCGGTCAGCAGGGAGAAGGCCGCCAGGATCAGGGCCGCCACCCGCACCGTCTTGCGTATGCGGAATGCGCGACGCGCCTGCCGGTCTGTCAGTCGGTTTCGCTCGCGGGTGGCCCCTCCGGCGGGCACGGTGGGGTTCACCCGACGGCTTCCGCCCGCAACGCGGCGTGCAGTTCGCGAAGGCCCTGACGGTCGGTTCCCACGCGGACGACGCGCAGCCCCTCGGGGACGATGTGGCGGTGGTCCACCGGCGCCGCTGCGGCGGTGAGAATCGTCTCCAGTCCGGCCGGGTCGGTGTTGGTGAAGGGCACTCCTGCGCCGGCACAGAGTGCGCCGAGGTCGGCACCGTGCGGCGTACCGAAGACTCGCTCGAAATCGTTTGCCAGGCGCGGGTCGCCCTGCTCGAGCAGGGAGAAGATTCCGCCGCCGTCGTCGTCTGCCACCACGATGGTCAGATCCGGCGGGTGATTCTCGCGCGGCCCGAGGAGCAGCCCCGAGATGTCGTGCAGGAACGTCAGGTCGCCGAGCAGGGCCACCGTCCGCCCGGGTGCAGAGAGTGCCACACCGATCGCCGTGGAGACAGTCCCGTCGATGCCGGACGCACCGCGGTTGGCGAACACCCGGACGTCGGGGTTCAGCGGGCCCACCAATGACAGGTCGCGGACCGCATTGGACGCCCCCACCACGAGGTTGCCGCCGGATCGCATCCCGCGGGCCACGGCGCGCGCCACGTGCAGCCCGGTCGGAGCGGCGGAGGTCAGGTGCTGGTCCAGCAGGCGGTCCACCGCCTCGCGGGCGCGCGCATCAGCACGGGCGGCGGCGTCGGACCATTCCTTTGTGACGCCCCAGCCCGTGAGGATGGAGTCGGCGAGTTCGGCGGCGCTGCCGGTGGGGTTGGGTGAGTGTGGCCCGGCGTCGAGGATCACCAGATCTACCCCGGGGTCCGCCATCAGCCGGGTGACCGCGCGGTGCAGCGTGGGCCGGCCGGTCACCACCACCTGCTCGGGCGTCAGCGCGGGGATCGCCAGCGGATGCACCGGACGCAGCGGGACCGGCGCTCCAGGCTCTGCGACCGTCGGCACGGCCACCAGCGCCGCGACCGGCGCGGCCCCGACACCCGAGATGACCAACGTGGGCCGGGTGAGATCCACCGCCACCGCACTCGCGGCGGGAGCGGAATCGACCCCTGCTCCGGCTCGCTGCACCCACGGCCGACCGCCCTCGCGCCCCTCGGGCAGTGCGCGGGCAATGATGCCGGCGGGGGCCTCGTCGTCGTCGGGACTGTCTGGATCGGGGCCGTCGAGATAGGGGCTGAGGAGTTGGAACTCCTCGTCCCCCTCGGCCGGCACCAACGGCTCACGGAAGGCGATATCCACCTGCACCGGGCCGGGGTCGGCGGCCGCGGTGGCGGTGAGGATCGCCCGCCCGATCGCCGAACGCCAGTGCCGGTGCTCGATCTCGGGATCGCCGGCGGCGCCCAATTCCACCACCGTCCGCGCGTGCGGACCAAACAGCCCCACCTGGTCGATGGTCTGGTTGGCGCCCGTCCCGCGCAGCTCGGGCGGGCGATTGGCCGTGACCGCCAGCATGGGGACCCCGGAGTGCGCGGCCTCCACCATCGCCGGGTGGAGGTTGGCCACCGCGGTGCCGGAGGTGACGACGACGGGAACCGGCCGCCGGGAACCCAGCGCGAGCCCGAGGGCCGTGAACCCGGCGCCACGCTCGTCGATGCGCACGTGCAGGTTCAGCCGCCCCAACCGCTCGGCCGCCGCCAACGCGAGCGCCAGCGGTGCACTGCGCGAGCCCGGACATAGGACCGCGTCGGTGATGCCGTGGCGGATCATCTCGTCGACCAGGACGCGCGCCTGCGCGGTACTGGGGTTGCTCGCGGTGGGGTTCATCGTCTCCAGCCTAGTCGGGGCGCTGGAACCCATCGGCCGCCCGCGCGAGCCGCTCGGCCATCTGGGACAACGGTTCGCGCAAACCGTCCGGCGACTCCACGGCGAACGGCCCCGGCAGCTGCGCGAGATACCAGGCCAACACGTCGAGCTCGGCGGCCCCGGTCTCCAATCTGCAGGCCGGGCCGTCGGGATGGTCGCGCCCACGCAGCTCGGTGACCGTCCCGTAGGCGGGTGGGAAGCGCGCGGCCACGTCGTCTGCGGGCGCGAACACCACCACCCGGGCCAGATACTCATAGGGAGCCGCGGTCACGGCGTGCTGCACGTGCGTCGCGGGATCGGGCACGTCGGGGCGCGGGGTGAAGCGCCAGTGGCTGCGATGCACGGTCCGGATCCGGTCCAGCCGGAAGGTGCGCCAGTCAACGCGGTCGAGGTCGTAGGACAGTAGATACCAGCGCCGACCCAGCACCACGATCCGGTACGGCTCCACCCTCCGCTCGGTGTCGCGGCCAGATTTGTCGCGGTAGTCCAGCCGCACCTGCTCGGTGCCGCGGACCGCGTGTCCCAGGTCGACGAGCATCTGCGCGTCCACCGGGTCGTCCTCGCCGGCGACGGCGACCATCGACTCCGCGACGTCGGCGACCCGCTCGCGCAGCCGGCCGGGCATCACCTGATCCAGCTTGGTGAGTGCCCGCAGCGCGTGTTCGCCGACTCCCGCCACCGCCCCACCGGCGGCCATCCGGAGGGCTATAGCCACGGCCACGGCCTCGCGGTCGTCGAGCAGCAGCGGAGGCAGTCGGCGGCCCGAACCTAACCTGTATCCGCCACCCGCGCCGCGCTCCGACTCCACCGGATACCCCAGGTCACGCAGTCGATCCACGTCTCTGCGGATCGACCGGGCGGTCACGCCCAACGCCTCAGCGAGCTCCGCTCCCGTCCACACCGACCGCTGCTGAAGCAGATCGAGCAGGGCCAACACGCGCTGCGTTGTAGGCATCCTGCTCTCGGACCTGCCGCTGTCGGTCATGGCAGGAGTGTCCCATCCTCAGCGGACCGATCCTGTCCGGATGGGCTGACACGCTGGGCGGACACCGCCACCGTCAGGAGACCAACGTGACCACCACGACCCGCCCCATCGACTGGACCGCCCAACTGGTCGAGCAGCTCGACTTCCACTGGAACGGCCAACTGCGGCCCCGCCTGGAGGGCATGACCGACGACGAATACCACTACTCGCCCGCCGACGACGAGCGCACCTGGGACGTCCGACCCCGCGGGACCGGTACCGCGCCTATGCAGGGCGGCGAGGGCGAGCACACCATCGACTTCGAGTTCCCGGAACCGGTGCCCGCCCCGCTGACGACCATCGCGTGGCGGATCGGCCACATCGTTGTCGGGGTCCTCGGCACCCGGTGGCACTCCCACTTCGGCGGACCGTCCCACGACTACATGACCCACACGTACGCCGGTGACGCCGCGGACGGACTCGCCCAACTCGATCGCACCTACGCGGGCTGGATTGAGGGCGTGCGGGCGCTCGACGCCGAGGCGCTGTCCGCCCCCGTGGGCCAGGCCGAGGGCCCGTGGGCGGAGTACTCCATGGCCGCCCTGGTTCTGCACATCAATCGTGAGGTCATCCACCACGGCGCCGAGATGTGCCTGCTCCGTGACCTGTACGCCCACACCCACTGACCCAACCGTATTCATCGAGGAGTCGTCATGCCCCTGTTCCCCGCCACCCGCGACACCGAACGCGAAACCCTGCTCGAGTGGATCGACGCTGCGCTCGTCAACGCCCGGTCGATCGTCCACGGCCTCACCGGCGACCAGCTACGCGTCCGCCCCGTGCCCACCAGCGAGCTGACACTGGGGTGGCTTTTGCTGCACATTGGCGAGGTGGCGGTGAATTGGTGCGGTCGCGCTGCCGCGGCCCCCGATGCTCCGGACACCGGCCGGACCCTGCCGGAGGCGTTCGCCCGGGCCGAGGCCGTCAACCGGGTCGATCCCGACGCCACCGCCGAGGAGATCCTGACCGAATACGACCGACGGTGCGCCGCCGGGCTCGCGCACCTACGCAGCGCCGACCTGGACGCCGTCGTTCCCGTCCCCACCGAGATGCCGTGGTTTCCCCCGGGATTGCCGCCGTTCAACGGGCGCTGGGCCGCGCTGCACGCACTCAGCGAGATCACTCGCCATTCCGGGCACGCCGACATCCTCCGGGAGGCGATCGACGGGCGGACGATGTACGAGTTGATCGCCGAAGACCAATCGATCGACATGTCCTACATCGGCGCATGGTTTGCGGCGCACCCCGAGGTACCCGCGCCGCAGTGGTGACCGGGTGGCGGGGGCCGGGCGGCGGGGGGACCGGGTGGCGGGGGCCGGGCGCGTGGCGGAGCGGCTCAGCCCTCGTCGTCCCAGCCGTCGAAGCTGGCGAACTGGGCCTCGATCCCGCGCGCCACCTCGCCGGGATCGGGGATGAGCTCGGCGTCGGTCGCGATCCCCACGCTGACGGCGCCGTCGTAGCTGAAGATGCAGATACCCAGCGCCTGGTCGCCACTCATCGGCACCCATCCGAGCATGCCCTCGACAATGGCTCCACCCAATGAGATCGGCCCGACCGGACCCGGCACCGAGGTGAGCTGGCCCACCGTCTTGTTGGCGAACCAGTCAATCATCGCGTGCGCCACCGGGCTCGGCGCTACGGCCACGGTGAGCATGGTCGCGAGCGTGACGTGCGGCTCGAGCGAATACCGCACCCGCGTCATCGAGGTGGTGATGGCCTCGAGCAACTCGTTGGGGTCGTCGATGCCCAGCGGCAGTCGCATGAGTACCAGCGTGATGTGGTTGCCAAGCTCCCCAGAGTCGTGCTGCCCACCCGACCCCAGCGAAACCGGGACCATGAGGTTGATGTCCGAGACCTCGCGATCACCGTGCTCGCGGATATATGCGGTGAGTGCCTTGGACACCGCGGCGATCATCACCGGTGTCACGGTGCTGTCGTGCGCCCGGGCGACCCGCTTCACCGCTGCCAGGTCCAGGCCGGAGACCCACGAGACCTTCTTCTCCGGATGTGCCCTGCCTGTCCACGGCAGCGTCGGCGAGCGCGGCTCGAACAGCAGCCGGAACACCGAGCGATACGTGTTCACGGTGAAGTTATTGGTGCTGACGACCTCCGTCAGGGACTCGACGGCGCGCGTCGGCACCCGGGAGAGCTCGCGCCCCGGTGCCAACACGTCGCGGGTCAGCCGGCCGATCGTCTGCGGAAATCTCAACGCCGCGCCCGTTAACCCGCGCGCGATCCCGAACGAGTCCTTGGCCATGCCGGCCCCGGCCCCTCCGATAGCACCCATCGTGCCCAGGACCCCGCCCGCCCCGAGCGCCAGCTCGCGACCGACCCGGGGCGGCGACGAGTCGTCCTCGCGCTCACAGAGGTTGAGCACGAGTTGGGTGAGCCGGATGCCGTCGACCACTCCGTGCTGGACCCGGAACAGGATGAGCGCCCCCTCCTCGTCCGCGCCGTCGCGGTAGTACCCCTCGATGAACTCGGCCGACCACAGCGGTTGATCACCCTGCAGCGGCACCCCCATCTGCTCGGCCACGTGTGCCTCGGCGTCGGCCCGCCCACCGGGAGCGGGCAGGCGACGCCGCACGACGTGGTTCGTCAGATCGAAATCCGGGTCGTCGACCCAGTACCAGCGTCGACGACGGCGCACCGGGACCCGCCGGAACACCGGGAACGGCTCGATCATCCGGGACTCGATCGCTTCTGTGACGTCGTCCCAATCAGGGACCCGGGAGAACCACAGCACGCAGTTGATGTACATGAGGTTGCCCGGGCGGTCCATGAGTAGCCACATCTGGTCCCTCAACGGGATCTTCACGCTCGTCGTCTCTGGCATCGTCTCGGGCCCCCTCACATGTCATCCCCACTTCGCCGCTACTCCTAGGCTAGAGCAATGGTGGTGCACGTCACTTCCGGCCACACGGATCCACGGCAGACTGGCGAGATGCGTACCGTCCACTCACCCAGCGACCCGCCGAGCAAGGGAATGTACCCGCTGCTCACCGCGTCGATAGCGCCTCGTCCGATCGCCTGGGTCTCCACGCTTTCCGCCGCCGGGGTGCCGAACCTCGCGCCGTACTCCTTCTTCACGGTTGCGTGCGCCGATCCCGCGATCTTGTCGGTGACATCGATCGGCCGGAAGGACACGTATCGCAACGTTGTGGACACCGGAGAGTTCGTGGTGAACATCGGGACCGAATCGTTGATGGAGGTCATGAACGCCACCTCTGCGCCGTTCAGTCCGGAGATCAACGAGTTCGCGGAAATCGGCCTGACCGCAGCCCCGTCCGACGTGGTGGCGGCCCCTCGCGTGGCCGAGGCGCCGATCGCGTTCGAGTGCGTGCGCCACGACCTGATCGACCTGGGATCCAGCGTGATGGTGCTCGGCCGCGTGGTGAGCGTGTCGATCGACGACGGGGTGCTGGCCGGGGACGGCCTCCCCGACTTCGGTTCGCTGCTCCCGCCCTCGCGCCTCGGCCGGCACGAGTGGGGATACGCCCCGCGGACCCGGAGATTGCCCCGGCCCACCGAGTAGCGCCCCGCGCCATCCCCCACATCCGCCGCAATTATCCGCACCCGCCGCCATCCCCCACACCCACCGCAGTCCCCCACATCCGCCCCAGCCCCCCACATCCGCCACTGTCGATGCACTCGCGCCGCCGCCGATGCGCACGCGCGAGTTCATCGACGGGCGCATCCTTGGGTCCGTCGTACAGGCGCACCCGCAGATGACCGGGATCGTGGCTCTGACGGCGGGCCGGGATCGCGGCGGGCCGAGGTCAGAGGAGAGCGTGGCAGCGGCGGATCCGTTCCAGCCACCAGTCGCGCCGCTGGCCGCCCCCGCGCAAACTGTCCAGCCGGGCCGGGTCCGGAGCCACGGAGCGGACGGAGAAATAGCCGCCTTCCAACACGAACGCACCCGGTTCGATCACGTCTTCAACGAAGAATCCGCCCGTGCCCAGCCCGGCGGCGGGGATCTCGTCGTCACCGACTCCCGTCCCCGGCAACGCTGCGGCAGCCGCGACACCCGCCGCCACCCCGACCGCCGAATCCAACGCGGACGACACGGTGACCGGGATGCCCAACTCTGCGGCCACTGCCAACAGCCGGCGGGGCCCGCCCAGGGGTGCAACTTTGACCACTGCGCGGTCGGCGCCACCCGCCCGCACCACGCGCAGGGGGTCTTCCGCGCGGCGGATCGACTCATCGGCGGCCACGTCCACCAGCACTCCGTCGTCGGCCAGGCGTCGGCGCAACTCGACCAGCTCGTCGACGGTCGCACACGGCTGCTCCACGTACTCCAGTCCGGGCCCGTCCAGCGACACCGGCCCGGTGCCGGGAGTGCGCGAGGCGTCGGCGGCGCGGACGGCCTGGTCCAGCACGCGCACGGCATGAGCGGCCTCGGCCACCGACCACGCTCCGTTGGCATCCACCCGGATCCGTGCACCGGGCCGGGCCTGTAGGACTGCGGCGACGCGGGCCACGTCGTCGACGAGGTGCTGCCCGGATTCGGCGACCTTTACCTTGACCGTCATGCAGCCGGGAAAGCGTTCGAGTATGCCCGCCACCTCGCCGGCCGCGACCGCGGGGACGGTCGCGTTGACCGCCACCCGGGACCGGAGCGCCGGCGGGGGCCCCTGCCAGGCCATCTCCACAGCCGACGCCAGCCAGTGGGCGGCCTCGGCGTCGCCGTACTCGCGGAACGCGCCGAACTCTCCCCAACCGGCCGGCCCTTCGACCAGCGCGACCTCCCGCTCGGTGATGCCACGGAACCGCACCCGCATCGGCAGCGCCACAACGTGCACGCGGGCGAGCAGATCGTCGATCGACTCGGGGGCCGGCACGCATGTCATAGGTCCACGCTAACGTCAGAGACATGACTGAGCAGAGTTCCGCCGCCGCAGACCGAGCAGACCAGGACGACAACCCGTTTGATCCGTCGCAGTGGCGGGAGATCGAGGGTTTCCGCAACGGCGTGGACCTGACTGATCTGACCTACCACCGTCACGTGGGCGAGGGGCGGGTCAACGGCATCGTGCGGATCGCATTCGATCGACCCGAGGTGCGCAACGCGTTCCGCCCCCACACGGTGGACGAGCTGTACCGCGTGTTCGACCACGCGCGCCGCTCGCCTGACGTCGGCACGATCCTGTTCACCGGCAACGGCCCCAGCGCGAAGGACGGGGGCTGGGCGTTCTGCTCCGGCGGCGACCAGCGCATCCGCGGCCGTTCGGGCTATCAGTACTCGACCGAACACGATTCGGACGTGGCCGGGGCGACCGCCGACAAGGTCGACCAGGCCCGCGTGAAGGCTGAGGGTGGGCGTCTGCACATCCTGGAGGTCCAGCGGCTCATCCGCACGATGCCCAAGGTGGTGATCTGCCTGGTCAACGGCTGGGCGGCTGGCGGTGGGCACTCGCTGCACGTGGTGTCGGACCTGACCCTGGCCAGCCGCGAGCACGCGCGGTTCAAGCAGACCGACGCCGATGTAGGCTCGTTCGACGCCGGATATGGCAGCGCCTACCTGGCCAAGCAGACCGGTCAGAAGTTCGCGCGCGAGATCTTCTTCCTGGGCGAGGCGTACACGGCCGAGGAGATGTTCCAGATGGGCGCGGTCAACCGGGTGATCGACCACGCCGAGCTCGAGAACACCGCCATCGAGTGGGCACGCAAGATCAACGGCAAGTCGCCCACGGCGCAACGCATGCTCAAGTTCGCATTCAACCTCACCGACGACGGGCTGATGGGCCAGCAGGTGTTCGCCGGCGAGGCCACACGCCTGGCCTATATGACCGACGAGGCAGTGGAGGGCCGCGACGCGTTCCTGGAAAAGCGCGAGCCCAACTGGGACGACTACCCGTACTACTACTGAGTTCGCACGTCTCGGAACCGACGCCAGGCCGGATATGACAGAGACCCGCGAACTGCGCACCCTGCCCGTCCCCAGCGGGCGGGCGGTCGCCGAGGTGTTCCCCACGCTGGAGAACATGCTGGCCGGCCGCGGCCCGGCGCTCCTGCCCGTCCCCGCCGACGACCCGGCCCGCACGCGGGTCCTGGAGCAGAGCCAGCGCCCCGGCGAGCCGATCGACAGCCGCACCGCGATGGTGGTGAGCACCTCCGGCTCCACCGGCACACCCAAGGGAGCGATGCTCTCGACCGCGGCCCTGGGCGCCTCGGCCTCGGCCACCGACCATGTGTTGGGCGAGCCCGGCCGGTGGCTGCTGGCCCTGCCTGCACATCACATCGCCGGCCTGCAGGTGATCCTGCGTTCGCTGAGGGCCGGGTACGAGCCGGTGGTCGTGGACGTGACCGGCGGGTTCGACCCGGAGTTGCTGACGGAGGCCGTTCCGGGCTGCCGCTACACCTCGCTGGTGCCCGGCCAATTGGCCAAGGTGCTCGACGAGGGCTCGCCGGATGCCGTGGCCGCGCTCGCTGACCTGGACGCGGTCCTTCTGGGCGGCGCGGCAGCCGCGCCAGAATTGCTCGCCCGCGCCGCCGACGCGGGGATTCGTGTCGTCCGCACGTACGGGATGAGCGAGACCGCTGGAGGGTGCGTCTACGACGGTGTGCCGTTGCCCGGGGTGGGGATTGAGGTCGACGACGACGAGGGCCGCGTCTGGCTGTCCGGCCCGCAGCTCGCACGGGGATACCGGAACGCGCCCGATCATCCGGCATTCGCCCGGGACGGGTGGTTCCGCACCGACGACGCCGGACGCGTGGAGCCGGACGGCAGCCTCCGGATCCTGGGCAGGCTCGACGAGGCATTGACCGTTGGCGGGCTGACGCTGCTCCCGCAGACCGTCGAGGACGCGCTCCGGAAGCACGCCGCGGTGGTGGACGTTGCGGTGGTCGGCATTCCCGACACACGGCTGGGCACCAGGCCCCTCGCCGCGGTGACGCTGCGTTCCCCGGCGGATGCTGATGAACTGCGGACGCATGTGACCGAACTCCTCGGCACGCACTCGGCGCCAGCCGCCGTGGCGGTACTCCCGGCCCTGCCGACACTCCCGGGAGGCAAGGTGGACCGGCGCGGCATCGCCCGGGGCTTTGTCGATGGAACAATAAGAGAATGACGCGCGAGACCTCACATTCCCCCGACATCCCCGCCGAGCCGGGCGGCGCCACACTCTCCGAATGGCTTGAAGGGGCCCGCCCGCGGACGTGGCCCAATGCTTTCGCTCCGGTCGTGGTGGGTTCGGCCGTCGCCGCATTCGCGGGCGGGTTCGTGTGGTGGAAGGCGCTGCTCGCGCTGGTGGTGGCGTGGTCGTTCATCGTGGGCGTCAATTACGCCAACGACTACTCGGACGGCATCCGCGGCACCGACGACGACCGGGTGGGCCCCCTACGCCTCGTGGGCTCGGGACTGGCGCGACCGGCCACGGTGAAGAAAGTGGCTTTTGGCTTCCTCGGGCTGGGCGGGTTGGCGGGAATCGTGCTCAGTGCCACCTCGGCCCCGTGGCTCATGCTGGTGGGTCTGGTGTGCATTCTCGCGGCGTGGTTCTACACGGGCGGCAAGAAGCCATACGGGTACCGCGGACTCGGCGAGGTGGCGGTGTTCGTGTTCTTTGGACTGGTCGCCGTGCTTGGTACGCAGTTCACCCAGCTCGGCTCGGTGACCTGGTACGCGGTGGTCGCGGCGATCGCGGTCGGCAGTTTCTCATGTGCCGTGAACCTGACTAACAATCTGCGGGACATCGCCTCGGACTCGGAGACCGGCAAGATCACGCTGGCGGTACGCCTGGGCGACTCCAACACCCGCGGACTGCACGCCCTCCTCGAACTGCTCGTCCCGCTAGTGGCGACGCTGGCGCTGATCCCGGCCACCCCGTGGGCGCTGCTGGGCCTGGTGGCCATGCCCGTGGCGTGGAAGGCCAACGGCCCGGTCCGCGCCCGCGCCACCGGCGCGGATCTCATCCCCGCGCTCGGCCTGGCCGGGTTCGCGATGCTCGCGTGGAGCGTGCTGGTGGCGTGTGGCCTGGTCATCGCCACGCTCTGACGATTGACAACGACGGCGGCCGCCCCCTGATCACCGGGAGGCGGCCGCCGTCGTATACGGCTAGTGGGTCACTTGCCGAGCGAGCCCGCGGGGACCGCGTTCCAGGCGTTCTGGATGCCGTCATTGATCGCGAGCGCGGCGCCGAGTAGCGCGTCCTTGACTGGCTGCGGCACGGGCAGCCCCTGGATATCGGCGATGTTAATCGTGCCGGGAGCGGGAGCGGGGGCCGGGGCAGGAGCCGGAGGACGCCCGGGAGCCGGCGCCGGGTTAGAGGCTCCGCCGCCACCACCGGTAATGGTCACGGTGGTGCTCTCCGTGCGCATTGGGATGCCGGCGATACTCGCGGTCGCAACCGGCTTGTATACGCCAGGGGTGGTGGGGACACCCTTGATCGCGGTGGTGACCGGATCGTAGGTCAGGCCCGGGGGCAGGCCGCGGAAGCTGATGGTCGCACCCGCCGGGATGTTGACCTGGTCGCTAATCCGCTTCTCCATGTACACGCCCGCCGGGAATGTCAGCGAAGGCAGCGCCGCGGGCGCCACGTCGGCGGCCTCCACGACGATGGGCGCGGAATCTGGAGCCTCCACCCGTCCTGATGCGACACCGACCGCGGCCATGGCGGCGAGTGCAACGGTAGAAGCGATGACAGGGCGGGAGATACGCATGCGGACCTTTCACAATGACGGGGCCGCGAGATCGCGACTACCCCACGGTAACCCACGCATACACCACACCCCGATGACCATCTCACATAATGAGATGACCACCGGGGTGGACGTTGTCACCGACGACCTACGCGGCCGCCGGGAGACTTCAGGTCAACCGCGACCGTTCGCGACCGTCGGGCCGGGGGCCTGTGCGGCCTTCGGGGCGCCGGCGGCAACGGTCGGGGCGGTCGAGCCCGAGGACCCGCCGTTGTTTCCGCCCGTGGATGTCCCGTTCGGACCGGTGGATCCCGAGGATCCCCCGTTGGCCCCGCCTGTGCCGGTGGAACCGGGCAGCGCGGGCAGGATAGCGGTGGATCCCGGGGTCGATGAGCCGCCGCTCAACAGGAGGGTGAGCCCGGCCAGTCCGAGGAGGGTCATGCCGGTGATGGCGAACCCGGGAGCCAGGTTGCCGAGCGAGCCGGTGTCGCCGGTGGTGGTGGAACCGGGAATGGTGATCTGACCGCCGGTGGTCCCCTCGCCGCCCGTCGTGGTGTCGCCGTTGGACAGCGAGCCGAGCGGGCCGGTCTCGGTGCCGGTGGTGGACCCCGTGGTGGTCCCTCCGGTGGTCTCGCCGGTGATCAGCGAACCCAGGGGGGCCAGCGGCCCGAGGCTCTCCGTGTTGAGGTCGCCGGTGGCCCCACCTGTGGCATCGCCCGTGGAGCCGGGAAGGCCGAGCGAATCGCTGCCAGGAGTCCCGGGCGTATCGCCTTCCGGAGTGTCCGTGTCGCCGGGGCCGCCCGAGGACAGACTTCCCAGTCCGAACTCTCCGTCGGCGGCGCTCGCGAGCGGACCGGTGGGGGTGTCGGAGTCGCCGGGGGTGTCGGTGTCGACGCCACCCTGACCTGTCGAGCCGGCCGCGAGTTCCGTCACGGAGGCGGTGTCGCCACCGAAGGCGCCGACGATCCCGGCGACCGCGCCGAGGATGGCGTCCGCTCCGTCGGAACCGGTGGTGATCTGACCGCCGGCCTGGGCTTCGCCACCGAGGGCGCCCTCGATCGCGGCGGCCGATCCACCTTGCGAGCCTGACTGCGCGGAGCCGTTGGCTTCGCTGATGACCAGGGTCACCGGGACCACTTCGGGTGCGCCGTTGACGGTGCCGTGAACCTCAACATTCCAGGAGCCGGAGGCCGCGGCCGTTCCGGAGATGACGCCGCCGTCGTATGAGAGGCCGTCGGGCAGGCCGGTGACATCGGTGATCTGGATGTCAGCCCACTGGCCGACGGAGACGATCTCGGCGAGATTGAACGAGACCTCAGTTCCCACCTGGCCAACGGGGGCGGTCACGGCGACGGTCTGGACGTCACTGCGGAGGGTGGGCGCATCGGGAGTGGCGACGACGACGCCGGCCACGAGTGCGACCGCCGCAGCGGTGGCGACGGGGGCGACGAGGCGACCCCGGACGATACGACGAGGACGGGCGAGGCGAGCACGCATCGGCTGGTTCCTTCCGGAGGGGTTCGGATCGCTCACTCCCCGTTGACGGGAGCGCAGTCCATTACTTGAGCCACTCTAACCACTTGCACATCAACTGTCTACTCCTGTCTCAAAAATCACAAACGACCCACGAGCCTCACTGGTAACACACCCCTGGGGTATTCGGCCGTTCATGGGCGCCCACTTATCCACAGATCGATTCGCGTCTCGACCCGACTCCGGGCCCAGCAATGACAGCGGCCCGGCCCCCACGAGGGGGACCGGGCCGCTGTGTTGTGGGCGGGAGACTGCGCGTCAGCCGACGGACCCTGAAGTAGGAACCGAGGTCGAAAGCACGTCGGGGTCGGGGTCACCATTCCCGGCAGAGCCGCCGGCCACGGTCGACCCGGAGCTCGAGGCGAGCGGGGTCGAGGTGCTGGTGCTCGAATTGGGGGCGACGGTTCCGGTGACTGTGGTGATCGGATTTCCGTCGCCGTCGACGATCACGGTCACAGGTGGGGTAACCATCTGACCTCCGAGGATCGAGGAGCACAGGGGGCCCTCGAGCGATCCCGCTTCACCGAGGAGGGATTCTCCGCTCCCCGCACCCCCCACCATGTCGAGCAGGTTGGGAAAGCCACCCAGCGCGGTCGTGATCAGGTCGAGCACGCCGGACGGCACTCCCGAGACCCCGAACAGCGGATAGAACTTGGCGACCGATCCCCCGAGGTCGGGCAGTTCGCAGACCTTGTCGGACGGCGGCGCCAGGTCTCCCACGCTGCTGTCCTCGGACCCGGCCGAGCCGAGGCTGCCGCCTAAGCCCTCACCGCTACCGGCGCCCAGGCTGCCGGAGTCGTTGCTACCGCCTTCAAGACTGCCCATCGAGATGCTGCCGGATTCGGCGCCCCCTGCGGGGCCATCGGCGTCCTGGGCATTGACTGCGGGGACAGCGAACGCGGCCAGCGCGAGCAACGCGGCGGCGGATACGGTGACGGCCTTACGGGTGAGCATTCGGTCAGGACCCCTTCGATGGCGGCGAACGACTATCGCGCCTCTGCCCCGCGCGGGGCACTTGACGTCGACGAGAGAACCCTAGCCCGGCGGTCCGCGCCCGGGACGGGTTCTCGCCAGATGCGCCGAGCGCTACTGACCCGTGCTGCCGGCACCGTTCGTGAGCATTCCGAGCAGCGCCGACGGGGCGCCTCCCAGGCCGGCAGCGCCGGCCTCGGCAGCGCCGGCCTCGGTTTCGACATCGGTTTCGGTGCCGCCCGCCCCGGTGCCGCCCGCCTGGCCTTCGCCCGAGCCTCCGCCGAGCAGCGACGGCGAGATCGTGCAGAGGAATTGTCCGGCCGAGCCGAGCTCGCCCATTGATCCGCTGTCACCGAGCACGGACGGAAGCAGGCTGACGACGGCGTTCAGGATGACCATGAGGATCCCCGAGGACGCCGACTCGTCGTCTCCGGTTACCAAAGGCAGTAGCTGAGCCAGCGAGGCGCCGTCGAGCTGGCCGTCTCCGAGAGTCGCACACAGGTCGGGTGAGGTGCTCTCGGCGTCGCCCTCTCCTGCCGTGGCCCCGTCGCCGGTGCCCTCCTCGGAGGACCCGGCCTGCGTCGGGTCGCCGGGTGCCGCGGAGAGGGTGGGGTCGGTTTCGTTGGTTTCTTCGCCCGCGGTGGCGGACGGGGACGGGGACGGGGACGCGGTGGTCTCACCCTCCGGTGCGATGGCGTCGGACTCGTCGGCATCCTCGTCTGCGCCGCTGGCACCGTTGGCCCCGGGCGCGCTCGCCGGCTTGGCACCGGGAGTGCCCGTGGCGGTGGTCGTGGCTTCGGCGCTCTCGGTTCCGGTCGTGGTCGCCCCATCGGTCGTGGTGGCGTCGTCGTCAGTGGTGGTCTCGCCGTCGGTCACTGTGAGGGCGACCTTCTGCGACTTCGAGACCCCTGAATTCGAGACCGTCACCAGGACCTCGTACTCGCCGGCGCGGGTCGGCGTGCCGGAGATGACCCAGCCGTCCTGCGTGAGCCCATCGGGCAGGCCAGTGACCTGCACTGTGGTTCCGGCCGGGATGGTGCCCCCGGCCGCGCGGGCCACAACGGGCTCGAGATCGAGGTTCACGGCGACGCCCACGGGCATCTCCTGCCCGGGAGCGCTCTGGCCGGCTCCGTCCTGTGCGGTCGCGTTCTGCGCCAGGCGGATGTCGCCCGCGTCAATGTCGGTCGGGACACCGACGGAGACCAGGGTTCCGCCGCCGACCACGGCGAGCGCGGCCAGGGCGCCACCGAGGGCGAGGGAGCGGGTTCGAGGGGCGGTGCGGTGGATGCTTCGCTGGATCATGAGGTCACCTTGTCGTCCGGGAGGCGGGAAAAACCGGGCCCTGCCCAGTCACACAAGCACCATACGTCACAAAAATCACATGAGCCACAGAAGTGACCGTGTGTCGGGCCCTGTCCTTACACTCACCTGCGGACGCCACGCCTACGAAAGGACTCCTGTGACCCCACCCCCCGAGATCGCGATCCGGGCCCACGGCTTGCGCAAGACCTATTCCCACGGGCGGGTGGAGGTCCGGGCGCTGGACGGGGTGACCGTGGCCATCGACAAGGGGCGGTGGACCGCCGTCATGGGTCCGTCCGGGAGCGGCAAGTCCACTCTCATGCACTGTCTGGCGGGCCTCGACACCCCGGACCGCGGCTCGGTGACCATCGGCTCCACCGAGGTCACCCGTCTCAGCGACGCCGGCCGGACCCGCCTGCGCCGCACCCGGGTGGGCTTCGTCTTTCAGTCCTTCAATCTCGTGCCGGTCCTGTCGGTTCGGGAGAACATCGTGCTGCCGGTCCGGATGGCGTTCCGACGCCCCGACCGAACCCGGTTCGACGACCTCGTGGGCGAGCTGGGCATAGGCGACCTCCTCCGCCGGCGCCCGCACGAATTGTCCGGCGGACAGCAGCAGCGCGTGGCGATCGCGCGGGCGCTCCTGCCGCGGCCGGACGTGGTGTTCGCCGACGAGCCCACCGGAAACCTCGACTCCGAATCGGGCGAGGCCGTCCTCAAACTGCTCGGAGCGTGCGCGCGCGAGACCGGCCAGACGGTGGTCATGGTGACCCACGACGCCAACGCGGCCGCGCACACCGACACCGCCCTGGTGTTGGCCGATGGCCGGATCGCCGACGAGGTCTCCTCCCCCACCGCCGAGGCCGTCGACGCCGCCATGCGTTCCCTGTCCGGCCGTCGGTCGGCCACCGCGTGAGCCCGCGCCTGATCCTGGGTCAGCTGCGCGCGCACGCGGGTCGCTATCTGGGCACGATCCTGGCGATCGCGGTCGCGGTCGCGTTCGTCCTGGCCTCCGTGGGCGTCCTGCGCACGATGGCCGCGAGCGCAGACGCCACGTTCGGCATGCGCTATTCCGACACGGCTGTCCTGGTCCAGAACCTGGGCGACCGCACGTCGGCGAGCTCGGAAGCCGCACGCGAGGAGGTCGCCGAGGCGCAGCGGCTCGGCCTGGAGGCGATCGCCGGGATGCCCGGGGTGAGGGCCACGACCGTGGACTCGCAGACGTACGTCCGGGTCCGGGCCGAGGGACGAGCCCAGCAGGTGACGACGACGACGGCTCTCTCGCTCGACGACGGCCTGCGCTGGTAAACGTTGTCAGACGGGCGACTGCCCGCCGTGCCTGGGGAGGTGGCGATCCGCGCGGACGCCGACATGCCGTTGGGCACCACGTTCGAGGTCCAGCCGAACGGGGAATCCGAACCCGCCACCGTCACGGTGGTAGGCCTGTTCGACCTGGCCGGCCAGCCGGACATGAAGTCCGCGTTCCCGCTCTACACGGTCGATGAGCAGGTGCAGCAGTGGGCACCGAATGGCGCGGGCGGCGACGTCCGGGTGGCGGGTGACGGCTCCGTCCCCGACGCGACCCTGGCCGCGCAGATCGAGACCCAGCTGGCGCAGATCCCCGGAACGACTGCCGTGGAGGTGTCCACCGGGGCCGCAGAGGCGGACGCGCTCGCCGAGGCATTCATGGGAAACCGGGATGTCTACGCCCGCGCACTGGTCGCGTTCACGGTGCTGGCGGTGGCGGTGGCCTCACTCGTCATCGGGACGACGTTCGCGGTGGTGTTCGCGGCGCGGGTACGCGAGACGGCGCTGCTGCGCTGCCTGGGCGCCTCCCGGCTGCAGCTGCGCCTGTCCGGGATGGCGGAGGCCCTGCTGGTGGGCACCCTGGCCACCGGCCTGGGACTGGCACTGGGCAGGTTCGGCGTCTCGGTGGCCGCCCGGGAGGCGCCCAGGCTCGGGGTGCGGATCCCGCTGGAGGTGGTCGAGGTGCCGGGCCGTGCCTATCTGCTCGCCGCCGCGGTGGGCATCGGCGTCACCCTCGTAACGGCACTGCTACCACTGTGGCGCGCGACCTCCGGCAGCCCGGTCGAGGCGTTGCGCCCAGCGGACGTCCGCCCCGACCCCTGGTGGCGCCGTCTGACGATGATCGTGCTGGGCGCCGCCGTCGCCGCGGTGGGCTGGAGGAGCCTGTCCCAGGCGGTCGACGCCCGCGACGTCGTGGGGGCCGGAGCCTGGGGTGTACTGACGTTCCTCGGCGTGCTGGCTCTGCTGGCCGGCGCGCTTCCGACGGTGCTCGGGGCCGTGGGGACGGTGGTGGGCCTGCTCCTGGGACCACTCGGGCTGATGGGCGCCCGCAACACCGCCCGCAGCCCCCGGCGCACCGCCGCGACCTCTGCCGCGGTACTGGTGGGCGTCACCCTCACCGCCACGATGGTGACCGGGATCTCGCTGCTCGGCCCCGCCATCCAGGCCCGGCTGGTCGACCGCGTGCCCCTGGACGTGGCTGTGACCTCACCTGACAGCGTGCTACCCGCCGGACTGCCGGAGGCTCTCGCCGACACCCCGGGCGTGGCCGACTCCCTGGTCGTGACCGGTATGTACGCCGAGGACCCCGAGGGAAAGCGAACCGCACTGCGTGTCGCCGATCCGCAGCAGATCCGCGAGGTCATGCGGCGGGACCTGGTGCTTCCGGGCGCGGGCGAGATCGTTCTCCCCGAGTCCTCCCCCGTGGCCGCCGAAGCGCGCGACGGCGACACCGTGCACTTCACCTTCTTCTCCGACGAGGACGGCCGGGACCTCGTGGTGCGCCGGACGAGCGACCAGTGGGCGCTGGCCGCCCCCGGCAGCGTTCCCGCGCGGCCGGTCGCGCAACTGCCCGATGGATCCCCGTGGCCCACGGACATTGAGGTGCCGGAGGAGTTCATCCCCCGGACCGAACTGTGGCTGCGGATGGACTCCTCGCTCGAGGGAGCCCAACTCGAGTCCGCCCTGCGGGAAGTGCGGTCCACTGCAGTGGACGCCGCGCCCGATCTGGCCGTCACCGAGAGCTTCGCCTCCCGTGAACAGATCGCGGACTCGGTCGATATCGTGCTGACCTCCAGCTCACTGCTACTGGCCGTGGCGGTGGCGCTCGCACTGGTCGGCGTGGTCAACACGCTCACCCTGGCAGTGCGGGAACGGACCCGCGAGATCGCCCTACTGCGCGGGGTGGGCGTCACGCGCGCCGGAGTGTGGCTGATGCTAGTCCTGGAGACCGCGTTGGTGGCGGCGTGCGCCTCCGTACTGGGAGTACTGCTCGGAATACTGTTCGGTATCTCAGGCGCAATAGCTCTCGTGGGCGCGGAGATCACCGGTAACATAGAGCTACCGACGACCGACCTGGTTCGCGTGGGGATCGGCGGCGTGCTCGCCGCGGTCACGGCTGCGGCGGTCGCCTCTCTCGGTGCCGTCCGGGCTCGGGTTGTCGGGGTCTAGAACCACGGGTAGATAACCCGCAAGTCACGTTCCGGTAGCCATCCTTTGACAGAACTGAGACACTATCGTTATGCGAAACTGGGTGCTCTTGTCCGCCGGCGCGATTGCGCTGGTGGCAGCGTCATGCGCGCAGCCGGAACCACAGGTGCTCTCCGAAGCACCACGGTCCGCCTCGTCCGCTGAGCTGACGTCGCCGTCCGAGCCAACAGATCGCGAGTCTCAGCCGGGCCGGTTCATCGCACGATGCGCCACCGAGGCCGATGGTGGCACCCCGGGCATGACCATCTTCACCGACGGCACGCAGAACGTCACCGACCACTGCCTCAGCCGCTATTACATCGGTGTCCAGCCGGCCCCGGGCGCGCTCTACGTGCCTGACACCGAGGCGGGGACGTTCGCTCCCCAGCGGGAAACGCAGACGCAGTCGCCCGGTTACGAGTGGACTCCCGCCCAGCCACGTACGGACGCGGGTCCCAACTCACCGACTGATACTGAGACCGACCCCGATCGTGAGATCGCGGACGAGGACCAGACCACCGTCGAGGGTGGGCCCACCAGCGGTCAGCCGGTTGAAGGTCAGCCGGGCGAAACGACTCCCGGCGGGACCGGGACACCGGCGACCTCGCCGGAGAACACAGGTGCGACTTCTCCCCCCGCCACCACCCCTGGGCAGACTGATCCAGCGGAGCCTACCGGGACCCGTGAACCGCGACCGACCACGAACCCCGGGACCGACCAATCGGACACACCGACACGGGGATCCACTGAGCCCACCGCTCCGACCACGGTCCCGACCGTGACCGAGGCGCCGCGGCCGCAGCCGGGGACCCCCCCGACCTCCGTCACCGCCACCAGGCCGCCCGGCCCGTTCGGATCCACCGGGTCGGAGGGTTCCGCGGCCTCCGACGGGCGTTTCGGACCCCAGCAGCCCTCGGGCCTTCCGCGATTCCGGTGGCCGTCCTAGGTCCTCCCACCGAGCTCACCGCTCGCGGATCGGTCCCGGACCTCAGCAGAGACCGCCCCGGACGCAGCAGTGAGTGTCAGGCCTCGTCCATCCGTCGCCGCAGATCCTCACGCTTTTCCCGGCGCCCGGCATCCACGGCGGCGATGTCCGAGTTGATCTCCCCTCGCAGGCGGGTGAACAAAACCATCGACAGGGGCAGGGCGATGATCACAGCGAAGATCGCCGCCACCACAAGCGGGAAGCCTCCGTCCAGGACCAGGCTGCCGATCCCGAGGATGGCCAGTGTCAATGCGACGACGAGCAGCAGTCGGACGACGGTATAGAAGATCATGTTGCGTGCCAGTCGCGCACCAGGCCTGGTGCCCTGCGGGTCGGTCTCCGTGAGGGCCGACCCGTTCTCGGGTTTGGTTGACTCGTCTCGCTCGCTCATGGTCTCCAGGATACGTACCCTGGTGGAAAGGAGGTTCGAGTGATCTGGCTGTTCGCAATAATCGGTGTGGTGACCGTGGCGATCCTGCTGTGGCGTGCCTTCGGGCCCGGCTCACGGCCGGAACCTCCGCGCGTGATCGCGCCCGACGACGACCCCGACTTCCTGAGGGATCTGGACCGTCGTAAACCATTGGATCCCTGAAAGACCTGCTCGATTGCGGCCACCCGCCCTGGGCCTGGCTTCACCGCGGTCAGCTGCGGGCCAGGAGTCGGACGATGGAGTCCACGGCGTCGCTGATCTGCGCGCCCGTCCGGTCGAACAGCTCGGGCTCACGACCGATGGGGTCCTCCACGTCCAGCGCCGGGTCGTCCGTGTCGATCCCGAGCCGCGCCCTCGCCAGCCCGGCGATGGTCAGCAACTCGTCCGCGTCCGCCAGCTTCGCGGCCTCCAGGATCGTGTACGTCTTCTTCCACATCAGCGGCGCGAGTTCCTGCACCGCGTCCCGATGCTTGCGGGTGGCGGTGACCACCAGGTCGTGGCCCGTGATCAACCGCGGGGTGAGTAGCCGCGAGGCGAATCCGGACCCGTCGCCCCCGTACCCCTCGAGCACGCGCAGGGTTTCGGGGTGGATCTCCACACCATTGGCCGCCTTGGTCCCGGCCGAGTCCACCACCACGTCGAGCCCAGCGGCTGCCGACCGCGCGGCCAGCAGCCTTTCGGCCAACGGGGATCGGCACATGTTGCCGGTACAGACCGTCATCACCGAGATCACCATGCCGCTGATCGTAGTCGGCAGAGTCGGGCTACTCGCCGCGCCACTGCGGAGTGCGCTTCTCCAGGAAGGCCGTCATCCCCTCCTGCGCATCGCAGGTGACGGCATTGGTGGCCATGGTCTCGGCCATCTGGATGTACGCCTGGTCTTGAGGTAGGTCGATCTGCCGATAGAAGGCCTGCTTGCCGATCTCGAGCGTCAGGGGGCTGGCATCCGCGATCCGGGTGGCCAACTCGTCCACGCGTGTCCGTAGCTGCTCGGCCGGGACCGCCTCGTTGACCAATCCCCAGTCCACGGCGGTTGCCGCGTCGATAGTCTCGCCGGTGAGCAGCATATGCATGGCGCGCTTGCGACCGATGTTTCGGGACACCGCCACCATCGGGGTCGAGCAGAACAGGCCGATCTTCACACCGGGGGTACCGAATCGGGCGGTATCCACGGCTACGGCCAGGTCGCAGGTGGCCACTAGCTGACAGCCGGCCGCGATAGCGTGGCCCTGTACCTCGGCGATCACCGGCTGGCGGATGGCCTGGATCGTCTCCATGAGCTCCACGCAGGTGGTGAACACCTCGCGCTCGTCCTCGAGACTACGGTCGACCATCTCGCTGATCTCGTGCCCCGCGGACAGCGCCGGGCCGGAGCCGGTGAGCACCACCACGCCGCAGGTCGGGTCACTTCCCAGTTCGCGGATCGCCGCCGTGACTTCGCTCATCATCTGCACCGAGAGCGGATTGCGCCGCTCGGGCCTGTCGAGGATCACGCGCGCGATCGGTCCGCTGCGTTCGATAAGGACAAAGGGGGTGCTCACGTTGGGCCTCCGGAGGACACGAGGGGTTCGTCTCCACCGGTTCTACCCTGTGGTCCGTATCACAGGTGGCGAAGTCGGCATCGACTCCCCCGTCGCGGTGCGCCTGATCGGGCCAGTTCGCGTGCGTTCCGGTTCGGGCGTTGCTCAGCTGGCGTCGGCGCGGTGCTCGCCGTCGCACCACTGGCCAGCGGCCACCTGGGACTTGACCGCGTCAACGTGCTCGCCACATCCGTCCCAGGTGGTCTTGCCGCACACACTGCAGGGAACCGGGTAACACATGGTGATCTCCTCACGACGGAACTGGATACCCCATAGGGTATGTCACAGGGGCTCGGAGCGCCACTCCGAATCGACACGAGCGGTGGCCTCGCGCAGGCGCTCCACATGCGCCTGGCAGGCCTCCCAGCTGGGCAGGCGCCCCGCTGCCGCCACGTCGAGGAGGCTGGGTGCGTCGCTGTCGCGGCTGCTCATCACATGCTCGATGGGGGTGCCGTCCAGCGCCATAGAAGGCCAGTCGATCCCGATCTTGGGATCGAAGGCGTCTATCACGTGCTCCGCTCCGGGACGCCAACCCTCGGAGCAGAAATACATGACCGTGGACTGCGGTTCGAGCGCCAGGAAGCCGTGCGCCACCCCCTCGGGGATATAGAGGGCGCGCTGCTCGACCGAGTCGAGGATGACCCCGGCCCACTCGCCGAAGGTGGGCGAGCCGACGCGCACGTCCACCACCACGTCGAACACCGTCCCGGCAGGGCACAATACGTACTTGGCCTGGCCCGGCGGGACCTCGGCGAAGTGCAGTCCGCGCAGCACGCCCTCGCCGGAGACCGACACGTTGACCTGCGCCAGATCAAAGCGGTGACCGGACATTCGGCGAAACGCCGTGTCGGTGAAGGCTTCGTGAAACACCCCGCGATCGTCGGAGATCTGGCGGGGGGTGATCTCCCACGCCCCCGTCACGCTGAGTTCGCGCAGCTGCACGCCGGTCCCGCCTTCCCCTAGTCCGATGCTGCCCACCTTATCGCCAGCCCACAACGCCGACCGCCGGGTGTCAGCCCCGCATCGCCTCGACGATCTGCGCGGCTGACCACTCCCCGATCAGGACGCATTTCATGGCGTCGCGGTGGAGGGACATATCGTCCTGCCAGCCGGTCACGACGAACTGGAACACGTAGGTCGCCTCGGCGTCGCTCCAGCCCACGATGAGGCTCGACGTGGCCAGGTCGCCCGGCTCGGCGGTATACGTGCCGCTCAGGTAGCGGTAGACGCTGTGAGCGGCGCCCGCGGACTCGTCGCCCTCGCCGGCCACCTGCTCGAGTGGCGTCCAGCCACCGAGCGCTTCCGCGGTGGCGGCGATCATGTCGACCGCAGTCTCCGTCGACATGGCCGGTGCCACGCGCGCACAGGTGGCCACGGCGTTGGGCGTGAACCCGTCACGGTGCGCACCCGGGTCCACGTAGATGACCGCCGACGGGTCGGGCGACTCGATGCGCTGCCACGGCGCACTGTCCACCCAGGTCAATGGCTGGGCGGCCACCGCCATCGGCGGGCTCGCCGCGAGCTCGCGACCAGTCGAGGCACAGTACTCCTGGATGGATGTCATCTGTCAGCCCTGCAGTCCCGCACCGACGATGTGGGCGCCGCCGTCCACGACCAGTGTCTGCCCGGTGATCCAGTGCGCGTCGTCCGAGAGCAGGAACGCCACGGGCCCGGCGATGTCGTCGGGCACTCCGAGGCGCCCTGCGGGCAGTGCGGAGGACATGGCCTCCTCGCGGCCCTCATACAGCGCCTCGGCAAAGCGTGTCTTGACCACTCCCGGAGCCACGGCGTTGACGCGCACGGCCGGCCCGACCTCCACCGCCAGCTCCTGGGTCAGTCGCATGACGAGCGCCTTTGTGGCGCCGTACCAGCCGATACCGGGCGAGGGCGCGAGCGCGGCAATGGACGCCACGTTCACCACGGCTCCGCCGCGCTCGCCCAGTCCGGAGTGGTAGACCTTCTGCGTCCACGACAGGGTGCCGATCGCGTTGACCTCCGTGATCTTGCGGGCCGCCGCGAGGTCCACGTCCACGGTCCGGCCGAAGACCGGGTTGATGCCGGTGTTGTTGACCAACAGATCGATGGGGCCGAACGACTCCTCGGCCCGGGCCACCACGTCGCGCTGGTGGTCTTCGTCGTCGCTCTTTCCCGCCACCGCCAGCACTCGGTCCGGGGATCCGAGATCGGCCACCGCGCCGTCGAGCCCCTCCTGGCCGCGCGCGGTGATGACCACCGACGCCCCCTCGGCGAGCAGGCGGCGGGCGATGCCCAGCCCGATTCCGCGGCTGGCGCCGGTGACGAGCGCGGTGCGGCCGGCGAAACGATCGGGGACGATCGGCCCTGTCCGGGGGGCGGGAAGGGGGGTAGTTGACACTGTCGGCTCCTTGCGGGTTCTGGGAACATTCTGGGTGCTGGTCATCAGCCTAGGTGCCCAGCACCGTCACGCGCTCACAGAATTTCTCAGTGAACCCCTCCCGTATTCTTCACTGTCGGCAAGGTCCGCGATAGAGTCAGCTGAGTCCAATCCGGAGGTCCCCACGTGGGACGTTGCAACCCCAGGTCGTGCGCATGTCACCACTAGCCCCACGCGGTGTCGCGGGCGCACCAGAGTGTTCGATTCTGGATATCCCCGGCCCGCGCTGGTTCCGCCCGGGTGAGCCCATCTGGCGGGTGCATGGCGATCCCGCAACCCCGATCGGAATCACCACGGCACTGCTCATGTTGGCGGCCAACCCCTCGTACGCAGCGGTGATGGCCAGTTGCGGTGGCGCCGAGACCCCGTGGTCCGCCGACGACTACCTCCATGACCTGGTGGAGATCTCCACCTTCGGGACCGTCGATGACGCCGTCGTGACCATCGAGCACGCGTTCCGCGACCGCAGTGCCTTCTCCGGGCACACGGAGCACGGCGACTACTTCTACGGGTCCGATCCGGAGGCGGTCGAGTGGGCGCAGGCCGCCACCACGTGGGCATTGCTCGCCGCGTTCCAGCGTTTCGCCGAGCATCCGCTCACTGTCATGGAGTCGGATCTGTACGTGCGTCAGTGGCAGCGCGTGGCGATACTGCAGGGCGCCCGGTCGTTCCCCACCTCGGTCCGTGAACTCGAGCAGTTACTGCGAGGGGCCCGGGACCGCGTGCGCGCCACGGCGACCGGACGCCGCGTCGCGCGCCGCCTTCGGGAGACCGCGCTGGAGTGCCCGGGCGTGAGGGAGAATTCCGTGATCGCCCACCGCTCCTGCACCACAGTCGTGGACGCCGCGGCGAGCCTCGTGCCGTCGGACGTGCGGCGCGCCCTGGATCTGCCGAACAGGCCCATCGACCGCGCCGCGGTGTTCGGTCGCATCACGCGGGCACACGAGCGCCTGAGCGCTTCCCAACTCACCACGCGAGCCCCGATCGCGGCTCCCTCCGCCATGCGGACCCGAGCCTAGGACCCTGCACGCCGCTGTGTCGGCGCGGCCGCCGTGTCGCCGCGGCCGCCGCGGAGCGATCACCAGTGACTGTTGACCCCGCCCTTGACCCACCCTGCGGCCTCCCACACCAGGTGCACCGGCAGCATCGCCCAGTCCACGGTCTCGATGGGTGTCATCCGCACGTCCAGCCCGGTGGCGCTCCGCATCCACGTGCCGGCCCGCAGGGTGTGGGGCTTATTTGTGACGACGAGGACCCGCTCCCACCCACGCGCGTCCGCGATCGCCGCGACCGCTCGAGCCTCACCCCACGTGGTCCGCGGATCCGGGGAGAAACACACCACCTCGGCGTCGGCGGGGCGCGAGAGGCCTGTGCACAGCCGGCGGGCCACGACCTCGGAGTTGCCGCCCGGGTTGCTCACGAGGAGAGTGTCGGCGTAGCCCGCCTCGACGAGGTCGCGTGCGTAGAGGTGCCGGCCGTCGTCCGCGCCGGCGAGCATCACCACGGCGTCCGCGCGCACCGGGTCGTCGCCGCGGGGCTGCAGGAGGAACACGCCCCACGCGGTGAGTGCGAGCGCAGACACCACCACCGCCGCGGCGACGGCCATCGTCATTCCCCGCAGGACGCGAACGCCCCGGACGCGCATGCCCACGGTCTATTCGCCCTGTGTCCTACGGTTGTGCGCCAGCTCCAGGATTCCGGGGGCGAGATCGCCGCGCCAGTCCCCCGGCGGCTCGAGTCCGAGCTCACGCCACGCGGTGTCCGCCAGCACGGAGAAGGTCGGCCGCGGCGCGGGACGCGGGAACTCCTCGCTGGTGCAGGGCCGCACCCGGTCGGGGTCGGCACCCAGCAGCGTGAACACCTCGCGTGCCAGGTCGTACCAGGTAGCCCGGCCAGCGCCGGCCAAATGCAGGGTCCTGCCTCGAGCATCGACCCGGCCCGCCTTCTCCCAGGACAACAGTCCCAGCAGGCGATCGGCCAGCGTGCCGACGTAGGTGGGCGAGCCCCACTGGTCGTTCACGACGTTCAGCGTCTCCCGCTGGGACTCCAGCCGGATCATGGTGGCCACAAAATCGCTGCCCGGCTGTCCGAGCATCACCCGCATCCCGCCGGTATAGAGCCAGGCCGTCCGCACGATTGTCGTTTCGGGGTACACCGCCAGTGCCGCACGCTCCCCGGCGAGCTTGGTCCGCCCGTACGCCGTGGTCGGTGCGGTCGGGTCGTGGGGCTCGAGCGCGGGGGCCGTGGCCGGATCACCGCCACCGGGGACCGCGCCGGAGAAGACGTAGTCGGTGCTGATGTGGATGAGCCGGATCCCGCGGTCACGGCACGCCACGGCGAGTGACTCCACCCCGTCGGTGTTGATCGCCCGCGCGGCCGCCTCGTCGGACTCCGCGCGGTCGACGTCCGTGTACGCGGCCGCGTTCACCACGACCTCGGGCGCGTACCGGTCCAGCGCGGTGGCGATCGAAGCCGAATCCGTCAGGTCAAGGTCGTCACGACCCGGCGCATCGGCGACGCCCGACAGCCCCAAACCGAGCTGTCCGCGGCCGCCCGTCACCAGAAGTCGTGGAAGGTGCGGAGACTGGTACTTCCCCCGCCGGCCAGGCCCCTGACCCGCCTGCCCCGCCGCCGTCACGGCCTGCGCCCCTGTTCCCGGCGCAGGATCTCCAGCAGATATCCGCCGTAGCCGGACTTGAGCAGGTCCTGTGCGCGGTCAGCGAGGTCGTCGTCGTCGATGTATCCCATCCGCCACGCGACCTCCTCCGGGCATCCGATCTTGAGGCCCTGCCGGTCCTCGATGGTGCGGACGTAGTTGCCCGCGTCGAGGAGCGAATCGTGACTGCCGGTGTCCAACCAGGCGGTGCCGCGTGGCAGCATGTCCACCCGGAGTCTGCCGTCGTGCAGGTAGTGGCGGTTGACGTCGGTGATCTCGTACTCACCGCGGGCCGAAGGCTCCAGCTCCCGGGCCACCTCCACCACGTCGGCGCTATAGAAGTAGAGGCCCGGGACGGCGAACTCCGACGTAGGGTTCTCGGGCTTCTCCTCCAGACTGATCGCGCGGCCCTGCGAATCGAAGTCGATCACGCCGTATTCCTGGGGGTTCGCCACCTGATAAGCGAAGACCGCGCCGCCGTCCAGGTCCGAGAAGCGCCGCAACTGCGAGCCCATCCCGGGACCGTAGAAGATGTTGTCGCCCAGGATCAGCGCCACCGGCTCGTCGCCGATGTGGTCCGCACCCAGGATGAACGCCTGCGCCAGACCGTTCGGCTCCGCCTGCTCGACGTAGCTCAGAGAGATCCCGAACTGCGAACCGTCGCCCAGCAGGCGTCGGAACTGCGGCGCGTCCTCGGGCGTGGTGATAACCAGGATGTCCGTGACCCCCGCCAGCATCAGGGTGGTGAGCGGGTAGTAGATCATCGGCTTGTCGTACACCGGCATCAGCTGCTTGCTCGTGCCGAGCGTCAGTGGACGCAGCCGCGTGCCGCTGCCGCCGGCCAGGACGATCCCCTTCACAGCACCCGCTCCGTCTGCGCGTACTTCGCCTCAACGCGCGCCTTGACCGGCTCCCACCAATCCCGGTTGGCGGCGTACCAGTCGATGGTCTGCTGCAATCCCGCGTGCAGATCAGTGTGCTCGGGCGCCCAGCCCAGCTCCGCGCGGGTAACGGAGGCGTCAATCGCGTAGCGCAGGTCGTGGCCGGGGCGGTCAGTCACATGGTCGAAACCCGGGTCACCATCCGTGCCCGCGACGCCCATCAGCTCACAGATCGTGCGCATGACCTCAAGGTTCGAGTGTTCACCGTCGGCGCCAATGAGGTACGTGCGGCCCGGTGCACCGTCAGCGAGGATGCGTAGGACGGCCGAGTTGTGGTCGTCCACGTGGATCCAATCCCGCACATTGGCTCCACTGCCGTAAAGGCGCGGCCGACGCCCGTCGAGGATATTGGTGATCTGCCGCGGAATGAACTTCTCCACATGCTGACGCGGTCCGTAGTTGTTCGAGCAGTTACTGAGGGTGGCACGCACCCCGAAGCTGCGCACCCACGCGCGGACCAGCATGTCGGCGCCGGCCTTGGTGGCCGAGTACGGACTCGACGGGTTGTACGCGGTGTCCGGGGTGAACTTGGCCGGGTCGTCCAGCGGCAGGTCGCCGTACACCTCGTCGGTCGACACGTGATGCAGCCGCACGCCATGGCGACGGCAGGCCTCGAGCACCGCGTAGGTGCCGATGATGTTGGAGTGCACGAAAGGCCACGGCGTGGACAGCGAATTGTCGTTGTGGCTTTCCGCCGCGAAGTGCACCACCGCATCACTCGGCCCGGTGAGTCCAGCAACCAACTGCTCCGTGACCACGGCGTCCGCACAATCCGCCTCCACCAGCACGACCCGGCTGCCGAGCAGATCGGTGAGGCTCGCGCGATTGGCGGCATAGGTCATGGAATCGAGCACGGTGACATGAGCGTCCGGGTACTCACGGACCACCGTGCGGACGAAGTTGGCGCCGATGAACCCGGCTCCCCCGGTGACGACGAGGCGCATGGGCATAACCTTACCGTCGCCGCCGCCGCACCCCGGATTACCGGCGGGCCGCAGTGGTGTCGGTAGCAGTGCCTTCTGAGGTGCCTGTGGCGTCGGCTTCGTCGGCTTCGTCGGCTTCGTCGACCCCATCGGTGACGGCGTCCGGATCGGCCTCCAGTCGCAGTGCGCGATACTCGGCGATCATCCTGGCCCGCCGACGCGCGCTCGCCGTGGATGCGGTCGTCGAGCGCGGTGTCACATGCACCACCTCTTCCGACGGCATCCCCGCGAGGACCTGCCGCATCCGGAGGACCTCCGCGTCCAGGCGCATCCCGTACACCACTCCGATGTTGACCAACCAGAGCCACACGAGAAACACGATCGCGCCCGCGAGCGAGCCGTAGACCTGGTTGAAGTCGCCGAACCGGGAAACGAAGTAGCTGAAACCGATGGTGGCCCCGGCGATCACCACCAACGCCGCGACCGCCCCGAGCGTCACCCAGGAGAACCTCACAACCGCGATGTTGGGGGCAAAGCGGTAGAGCAGGCCCAGCGCCACCACTGCCGACGCCACGCCCGTCGGCCACTTTGCGATCTCCCACACCATCAGGGAGGTCTCACCGAGGCCAATCCAGCCGCCGACTCTCTCCGCCACCGAACCGGTGAACACCAGCGCGAGCCCGCCCACGGCAACCAGGACGGTGAGCGATGCTGTGAGGAACAGCCCCGACGGCCACAGGCGCCACACGGGTCGTCCCTCATCGACTCCGAAAACGAGGTTCATCGCCCGTCCCAGCGCTCGTACGTAGCGCGAAGCCGACCACATCGAGACCGTCGTACCCACCGCCAGCGCCGTACCCGCCGCCGCCGTGGTGAACAGCATCTCGATGGGCCCGCGCATCTGATTGAGCACTTCCTGAGGGGCGATGTCCGAGAGCATCGCGGTCACCGCGTCGACCGTTGACTGCGCCTGACCGAACATGCCCAGCAACGACAGCACGACCAGCAGCGCCGGGAAAATCGAGAGCACGCCGTAGAAGGTGAGCGAGCCCGCGAGGTCGACACCACGGTCGCGGAGGAATTCGGTCACCGAACGCCACAGGACCATTCGGGCCAGCCGCGACCTCCTGCGGACGGCCTGCCGGATCTTGTGCCACGACGTCATGTCTCCGATTGTGGCCGCTGGGGACTTATCCGTGTCTCAGCCGCGCCCGACTCCCTGGCATCCGCACCCGCGCCTGCACGCCCTCCCGCCCCGCTCCCCAGCATCCGCACCCGCGCCTGCACGCTCGACGCACACCCGCGACCGTCGATGAACTCGCGCTACCGCCGGGGGACCCGCGCGAGTTCACGGCGGGTGGCAGATTCGTGGAGGCACCGGGCGGCCGAGGTCGAGCACAGCCACGGGCGGGCACGGGCGGGCCTGTGCAGCTGCGGGCGGGCGCGCAGGGCGCCGGGATCGCCGGGATCGCCGGGATCATCAGCTCACCTGACGCGCCCCGTACCCCCTGCGCTCGCTGATCCGCATCGCCGCGCGCACGATCTCCGGGACTCGGCCATCCCGCCAGTCGTGCCACTGCCACCCGCGATAGAAATGCCCCAGCGCTTCCAGCCCGTTCTGGCGGCTCTTCTCCGCGCGTAGTCGACGGCGAACTGCCGTCTCGCCGTCGTCGATCCCGTACTTCCCGGTCCCGTCGCACTCGCCCACGAGCTGCCATTCGTCCCAGAACATGTCCACAATCGCGAGCTTGCCGTCGGGCAGGACAAAGGGGACCTGCAACTCCGGCATCGGCAGGCCCGCGCGGCTGATCGAGACCCGACTCAGCGACTCGAGCACGGATTCCGCACGCGCATCCGCAAACCCCACCACCGCTCGCGCACGGGCGATGCCCTTCCGGCCGACCGCGGCGTCGAGCTCGGCGTGCAATTGCTCGCCGGTGCACAACTTTCGACGCAGCGCCTCGTCAGCAGCACACACCGCACCGGCGAATCCTTCGCTGCGGGCCACGTCCACGACCGTTCGCGCTGGACTGGTGACAGGAATGCCGTCGATTTCCACAACGGCCCCCTTCAGATCCGTGCTGTGACAGATCATCCGATCCCCGCGCTTACTGCCGCTGCCAGGCCGGTGGCGCGTGGTCACCACTTGCCCGGTATTCATCGCGTGCACGGGCAGGCCATGCATCACCAGCGCGGATGCGTGCGAGAGGACCGTGCCCCCCGTCAGCGTTGGCGCGGCGGCCCGCGAGCGGATCTCGAGCATGGCCTCCTGCGCTCCGAGGCCGGTCGGCAGCTCTGCCCCGAGGGCGTAAACGCCGTGTCGGATCCGTGTCAGCCGCCCGTGGCGTTCGGCGTATTCGCGCGCCCGGCGGCTGTAGCCACGGGCGAGAAGGTCAGCGGCGGTGAGGATGGTCGGAGGGCTCTGTTCGTAGTCCACATTCCGGAGTATGCGGCTGGGTCCGGCGACGATCGAGGCTGCGACGACTCAATCCGGTGCGGCCTGTGGAGGCGTACGAGGCTGTGGATAACCTTGTCGAGTCGCGGGCATCCCGAGTGCGACGACCAGCGACGACCCGGCAACTCGACCAGCCCGCCACGCGCCTTCGACCCCCCGGCCTCCACGTCGTCCCGCTTCCATGACATCCGCTGCCGGCGATGAACTCGCGCACGAACCGCGGCGGTGGCGGGAGTTCATCGACGGTGGCGGATGCATGGAGATCGAGCGTTGGCGGTGGCGGGAGTTCATCGACGGTGGCAGATGTTCGGCATGCGAGGGCAGGGGGGCAGGGGGGCAGGGGGCGGGCGGC
>NZ_AGFF01000020.1 GCF_000226215.1 Dietzia alimentaria 72 | reverse complement strand
GATGTCCTTAGACATCACACAAGTCCGCCCGGTTGTGATGGCTGCTCGCCCGACTCCGCCCCAACTGGCCAGGAAGCATAGGCTTGGTTGCTTTAGCACAGCCTTAACTTGGTTGCAAGTTAGGTCGAAACTGTGTTGACTCTGGGTAACCACGACGCCACAGTCACGCCACAGTCACGCCACACGAGGAGCATTCATCATGGCCACTCTCACCGGAATCAGCACCTGCACCGTCACCGCATGCTCTTTCAACAGCGAGCAGAGCTGCAACGCGGGTGCCATCACGGTCGCCGGCACGCCGGATCACGCCGAGTGCGGCACCTTCATCTCCCTGGATGTCCGCGGGGGCCTGCCCACCGCGAGCGCACACGTGGGGGCCTGCCAGCGGGTGGAGTGCACCTACAACAAGGACCTGCTCTGCTCGGCCGACTCGGTCAAGATCGGCGCGGGCTCCGACACGGCCGACTGTCTCACTTACGCCCCGGCCTGATCGGTCCGGTGCCGCTAGTCAGCGGCTAGGCGGCAGGCTCCGGCTAGCTGGCTCCGGCGACGTACCGGTCCATCTCACGGACAACGTCGCTCGCGCATTCCGCCCGGTTCACGAACGGCAGATGGATCACGTCGGCATCGATTCCGAGTGCGGTCAGCAGATGCAGGCCGTCGGGGTCGATGCCCAATACATATGGCGGCCGAGCCGGATCCCCGGACCCGGCCAGCAAGGCCAGATCGTGACCGAAGCGCGCCCGGATCTCGTCCGCGAGGCCGGGCGCTTCGCATGCCAGGGGGTCAGACGGGACCGCGTCTAAGCAGTCGGCGTGAACGGTGCCCTCGTGTCCCAAGCGGCGGATGTTCAACTCGCCGAGCCGGATCTCGATCTCCACTACCCAGCCATCGCCCTGCCGGGCCGCGCGAGCAACACCGAAACCGTAGAGACTCGCCACGTGAACCTTGGCCTCGACGATCGGGGCGAACTCGTCGATCATCACCACAACTTCGACAGAGTCCCCTGGGCCGACTATCAATCCCGACCAGGGTGCCGGGGTCCCGGTGACCACAATCGAACCGTCACCGATCCAGCGATGGCCCGCGGAGACCAGGACATCCGACCGGTCCTTGGTTCCGCGAACTGCGACGGTCGCGACGCCGGCGCCGTCGAGGAGACGCCGAGCGCCACTGGTGATCGGATCCGACACGACCGCGCCAGCTGCCATCATTTGCCTCCACAGATCGGCCCCGTCCGTTCGTACGTTAGGTGACCCTCGCCTTAGTTAGGTACACCTAAAATGCACGATAGACAGAAGTCTGTCAAGAGGCGCCCATAACTTTCCGACCTTCGCCCTACAGTGTGGGAGTGACTGACACCACCGCCGCACGCGACCGGTACACCGCGAACGAGAAGGTCCATGCCTTCCGTGACGACGCACTCGGACACGACGACGCCACTGCTCTCGCTGCCAGAGTTCGCAGTCGAGACGTGTCGCCCACAGAACTCGTCGACGCCGCCATCGAGCGGTGCGAACGGCTGGACCCGGCACTCGGAGCGCTGGTCTTCACGAATTTCGACAGGGCTCGCTGCGACGCCCGCCGCTACGCCGACTCGCACTTGTCCACCCCGCTGGCGGGGGTGCCGTCCGCCTTCAAAGACAACATCCAGGTCGAGGGTGCACCGATGAGACTCGGCTCTCCCGCCCTCCCTGACACTCCCTCATTGCGCGACGGCGAGTACGCGCGGGCGTTCCGCGCCACCGGCCTCGTTCCACTGGGCATCACCGCGATGCCCCCGTTCGGCTGGACCGCCGCGACCGAACGGCAGGGAGGTCTGGTCACCCGGAATCCGTGGAACACCGGCCGGACCAGTGGCGGGTCATCGGGCGGCTCGGCGGCGCTCGTCGCGGCCGGCGCGTTGCCGATCGCCAACGCCAATGACGGCGGCGGGTCGGTCCGTATCCCCGCGGCCGTGACCGGACTGGTCGGATTCAAACCGAGCCGCGGCAGGCATCCTGACGAGGCGTTCACGCGACGGATGCCCATCCCCATCGTGTCGCAGTCGGTGGTGTCCCGTTCCGTACGCGACACCGCGGCATACCTCACGGCGCTCGAGGCGAGCCACCGCCCGGTCGGCGTACCTCCGTTGGGACCAATCGCACCCGCCCCGTCCAGCCGTCTCCGGATCGGCCTGGTGGAGCAGAGCCCGGCGGGCGGCGCGACCGATGCAGCCACCCTCGCGGTCCTGCGGCAGACGGCAGAGCGGCTGGCAGACCTGGGCCATGAGGTCGTGCACACCGAGCCCCCGGTCCCGGCGCGATTCCGCGATGACTTCATCGCCTACTGGGGCCTTCTCGCACTGAGCACGTCGGCGTCCGGTCGCAGCCTGTTCGATCCCGCCTTCGATGCAGAGAAGCTCGACCCCTTCACCGTCGGCTTGGCGCGGATGACCCGTAGGAACCTCCACTCGTTGCCGGGACGCCTCTTGCGACTGGAATGGACCCGTCGGCGGTTCGACTCGAAGTTCGGCGACATCGATGTCTTTCTCAACCCGGTGGTCGCGCACGAGACCCCGGAGGTGGGTTACCTCGACGCGGATCTACCGTTCGACACGCACCTCGAACGGGTCTCGAGATGGGTCACCTTCACCCCGCTCCAGAACGTTGCGGGATCGCCCGCGGTGTCGTTGCCCACCGGCCATGCCCCCGACGGGATGCCCATCGGGGTGCACTTCTCCGCCCGACGAGGACAGGACCGCCTCCTGCTCGAACTCGCCTCGGAGTACGAGGCCGCGTACCCGTTCGCCCGGATCTGGGACTGACCTTCATTTCCCTACGCAACCGGGCGGCCGAGCAGACCCGCGGATCAGTTACGCGGGAGTACCGCCATCACCAGCGCCGTCGCCACCGCGGTGAGGACGAGCACCATCCCCACCGTTCCCGCCCACCCCGCGAAGGCGAGGAAGGTGCCACCGAGGAACCCGAACACCGACGACCCTGCGTAGTAGCCGAGGTTGTACAGCGAGGTGGACTGGGACCGACCCGCCACCGCCGACGCGCCCGCCCATCCGGCGGCCACGGCGTGGGCGGCGAAGAAACCCGCGGTGAGTACCACCATCCCGAGGATGATCACCCAGATGCTCGGCACAAGCGTCAGTGCGACCCCGGTGACCATCACCAGGTTGCCGCCGATCAACACAGGCTTTCGACCCAGGCGCGAGGCCAGAACCCCGGCCCGGGGAGACGACAGAGTACCGGCGAGGTAGGCGAGGAATATCAGACTGGTCAACCACAGTGGGAGCTGAAACGGTGGTTCGGCCAGGCGGAATCCCAGGAAGTTGTACATGGCAACGAACCCGCCCATGGTGAGGAACGCCTGGAGGTAGATCACCACGAGTGCGGGCGAGCGAAGATTTCCCGACAGCTGCGTCATGGCTTCCTTGAATCTGCTGCGCCGAGGAGTGAAATTGCGCGCCGGAGGGGCGATGACCGCGAACGCGAGAACGCAGATGACCGCGACCGCCGTGACCGCGAGCATCCCGGTTCGCCAGCCGAGTTCTTCACCGATGGGTGCGGCAACGATTCGGCCGGTGAGACCGCCGATGGTCGTCCCGGAGACGTAGATGCCCGCCGCCACCGCAGCGCGGTCGGAGCGGATCTCCTCGTTGAGGTAGGCGATGGCCAGGGCCGGCACTCCGCCGAGCATGAGACCCTCCCCGAATCGCATGGCGAGGATGGCGGGGAACGTCGGCACGCTCACCGAGAGCAGGGCGAATACGCACGCTAGTCCGACAGCGACGAGCATCGCGGGTCTGCGGCCGAGAGCGTCGCCGATGTATGACCACGGAATCACCCCGCACGCCAGGCCCAGCGTGGCGGCCGAGATCATCAACGCAGCCCGGTCCGCGGTCACACCCTGCTCGGCGGAGATCAGCGGGAGTAACCCCTGGGGGGAATAGAGCTGGGCGAACGTGGCGATCCCGATGAGGAACAGGGCGACGTGAAGTCGTCGGGTAGTGCGCACCGCGTGTAATCGTCGCGTCGTCTCGAACCGTTCGGGGGACGGCGATCCGGACTCGCTACCGGGGTCGAGGCTGTTGCCCACGAGAGCCCACTGTACTCACGCCTCGCCGATCGGGCCTCGTCAGGATCGCAGGGCTGCCGACGCCATGGCCGTGAGCACGCGCCGCAGCTCGACCTCCGCCATCGCGGGCAACCGCGGGCTCGAGTTGAGCAGACCGAATACCGCGTGGATGTGGGCCCGAGCACCGGTGGAGGTCAATTCCGGGCGGAGCCGGACCAAGGCGTCCACCCACATCTCGGCATATTCCCGCTGCAACGTGCGCACCTCGTGCCGCGGCCCGGCGGGCAGTGAGCCGAGGTCGCGGAACTGCACGCTGATCAGATCGGGCTCGGTGGCCACGAAGTCCACATGAACCCCCAGCAGCGCGTCCAGCACCTCCGCCGGCCCCCCACCGCGGTTGACCGCCGCGCGTCCGCCGTCGACGAGTCGTCGGGAGATATCCAGGAGCATCTCGGCCAGCACGTCCTCCTTGGACGCGAAGTACCGGTACATCCCGGGCCCGGAGATGCCGACCTCGGCGCCGATGTCATCGAGCCGCACGGCGTGAAACCCTCTCCGGGCCATGAGCCGGGCCGCGGCAACGAGGATCTCGATGCGTCGCTGAGCCTTGGCCTGGGCACGGGGCGTCAGCGCACCGGTGCCACTACCTACGTCCACCTGGGGAGCCCGACTCAGTGGAAGAAGTGACGGGCACCAGTGAAGTACACGGTGATCCCGGCCTTCTCCGCAGCCTCGACCACCTCGGCGTCGCGGACCGACCCGCCGGGCTGGACCACGGCGCGTACGCCTGCCTCAGCGAGCACCTCGAGTCCGTCAGCGAACGGGAAGAACGCGTCCGACGCTGCCACGGAGCCGGTGACCCGCTCCCCGGCGCGCTGCACCGCGAGACGGGCGGAGTCGACGCGGTTGACCTGACCCATGCCCACGCCGACGGTGGCGCCGGCGTGTACGAGGAGGATCGCGTTGGACTTGACCGCGCGGCACGCGCGCCAGGCGAACAGGAGGTCGCGCAGGGTCTGCTCATCGGCGTCGTCGCCGCACGCCTTGGTCCAACCGGCCACCAGGTCGCCGTCGGCGTCAAGGGAGTCACGCTGCTGCACCAGGACTCCGCCGGAGATCTGCTTGCGCTCGACCTCGTCCGCCGCGGGCGGCTGGGCCTGGAGGATTCGGATGTTCTTCTTGCGCTGCAGGATCTCCACGGCACCGTCCGCGTACGACGGCGCGATGATCACCTCGGTGAAGATCTCGGCGACCTGCTCGGCCATGTCGACGGTGACCTCACGGTTGGCCGCAATCACTCCGCCGAAAGCACTGACCGGATCGCACTCGTGTGCGGCGCGGTGAGCGGCGGCGATGTCGGCGTCGATCGCGATGCCGCACGGGTTGGCGTGCTTGATGATCGCCACACATGGCTCCGCGTGGTCGAACGCGGAGCGCCACGCGGCGTCGCCGTCGACGTAGTTGTTGTAGCTCATTTCCTTGCCGTGCAGCTGGCTGGCCTGCGCGAGGCCGGGCGCCGCGGCGGCGTCCGTGTACAGGGCGGCGCCCTGGTGCGGATTCTCCCCGTACCGCAGGGTCGCGGCCAGGTCGAGGCTCTGCCCCTGCCACACCGGGAACCCCGTGGCGCCGTCGTCGGCGGGGTCCGCGGTCTGCTCGGTCATCCAGGTGGCCACGGCGACGTCGTAGGCACCGGTGTGGCGGAACGCGGCCGCAGCCAGACGTCGGCGCTGTTCGAGAGTGAATCCGCCCGACGCCACTGCTTTTAACGCTTCGCCGTAGCCCGCGGGGTCGACCAGCACGCCGACGGACGGGTGATTCTTGGCCGCCGCGCGGACCATCGACGGCCCGCCGATGTCTATCTGCTCCACGCAGGCGTCGAAGTCCGCGCCGGAGGCCACCGTGTCCGTGAAGGGATAGAGATTGACGACGACGAGCTCGAACGGCTGCACACCCAGGTCGGCGATCTGCTCGAGATGCTCGGGCTTACGCGTATCTGCCAGGATGCCGGCGTGGACCCGCGGGTGCAGGGTCTTGACCCTGCCCTCGAGGCATTCCGGGAAGCCGGTCAGCGTGTCGACGGGCGTCACAGCGATCCCTGCGTCGGCGATGCGCTGGGCGGTCGAGCCGGTGGAGACGATCTCGACCCCGGCGTCGGCCAGACCCTTTGCGAGGTCCTCGAGTCCGGTCTTGTCGTAGACGCTGATGAGGGCGCGGCGTACGGGCCTGCGGGAGGTGTCGGTCACGATCGGTGCACCTTTCGACCTTCGATGTGGAGGCGGCCACGGGCGGCGGCCGCGAGTACGTCGACGAGCATTTCTCGCTCGACGACTTTGATGCGTTCGTGGAGGGTGGCTTCGGTGTCGTCTGCGCGGACGTCAACCACGCGCTGGCCGATCACCGGGCCGGTGTCAACGCCGGCGTCCACCAGATGAACGGTGCAGCCGGTGACGGTGACCCCGTAATCCAGCGCGTCGCGTACGGCATTGGCGCCGGGGAACGCGGGCAGGAGCGCGGGGTGGGTGTTGATCACACGGCCGGCGAATTCATCGAGGAAGGCCTGGCCCAGGATCCGCATGAATCCCGCGGAGACCACCCAATCCGGTTCGAATCCCCGCACGACGTCGGTCAAGGCTCGATCCCAGGCCTCCCGGTCCGCGTGATCGCGGGGCCGGACGGCCGCGGTGGCCAGCCCGGCGTCTGCCGCGCGTGTGACGGCTTCGCAGTCGCGGTCGGTCACCAGAGCTGTCACGCGGTAGGGGCAGTCCGCCTTCCCGGTCGAATCCAGCACACTCTGCGCGAGCGTCCCAGCGCCGGAGGCGAGCAGGACGACACGGGCCGGCCCCGAGCAGGATCCATCGGTGACGGCCGAATTGGTGTCGGCGGGGATGGAGTCGGTAATGGCCACTTCCTCGCACTCCTGCCCCTTCGATCGACCCGCCCGGGAGACGCCCGGGCTACCCGGAGCAGTCTAGTCGTCCGACTTCATGCCCTCTTCAGGCAGACCTGCCTCGGGCCCCCGGTCGGCCTCGGCTCGGTCATCGGCGGGCGTTTCGTCTGGCTCCGCGTCGTCGTCCGCCTCGGTGGCTGCCTCGGTGTCTGGTTCGGCCGGCTGGGCGATCTCGTCGTCGTCCTCGTCGCCCTCGTCGTCTTCTTCGACGGCGACTTCTTCGGCTTCGTCTTGGTCTTTCTCGCCGTCGTCGTCTCCACCGCCCTCCCGGACCCCATCGCCCTCCGGGGCCTCATCGGCCGGGTCGTCGTGCTCGACCGCGCCATCGTCGGCCGGCAGGACCCCCACACGACGGCGCCGTCGATCCAGCTCGATCTCCGCCCGTTCGCGGCGTCGTGTCAGACCTGCCAACGACAGCACGATGGTCGCCGACCCGATGACTCCGAAGATCAACAGCGCCATCCCCGCCGCAATGAGCGAGCCCGTCCCCACTGTGCCCAGGACGCCCAGCTGCCCGCCGGCCACCACCGGGGTCACAGCTACCACCACTGCCACCACCGCTGCTGCCAGCCAGGTCGCCTTGACCGCATCGCCGGTGGTGCGGAACCAATGCGCCACGAACCGGGCTAGGAACGCAGCCACCAGAGCCGTCAGGAGCAGCAGCCCCTGCACCATCCAGTGCGGGCTGGTCGTGGGCAGCACCGCCGCCAGCGGCACCTCCGGCATCGGCCCCCGGGACACCGCGAACACGCTGTACGACGCCTCGCCCAGGTGCGCTTCACCACCCACCAGAATCGCAACCGCCGCCATCACCACGTTGGGCAGATAAGCCACCGAGATCGCCGCCAGCGCCGCAGTCCCGACGAACCCCTTGCCGATCTCCAGGCTCGAACCCACCGACTCCCAGGCCAGCAGCAGCCCGACCAGGACCAGCAGCGTCGCCGCGGCCCAGGTCGCGGCGACGAACGCCGTGCCGAGGTGGATACCGCCGCGTACCCACAGCGGCAGAACCTCACGTAACCCGCGACGGAAGTACAGCCACACGCCCAACCCGGCGCCAACCATTCCCACCACGCCGGTCCAGAGCACGGCCCGGGGCAGTGACACCTCGCGCACCGCGAAGTCCGAGGCCGCCGAGCCCACGAGCAGGGACGCCAGCACGGTGAGCAGCACGCCCGCCAGCGTTACGCCCACGACCGCGGCCCCGGCCTCGCGCGCCCCCGGCTGCTCGACGTCCGCGAGCACCGCTCGCGTCTGCCGGGCCAAGACCGCCGCATAGATCAGCGGCGGCAGCATCGGCAGGAATCCGAGTTCGATCGAATCCACCGACAGTGGAACGCGGTTCACCACCAGCCACTCCACTGCGACCACCGCGAACAGCGAGTCGAACCCGCGGGCGCTGAACACCAACAGCCCGAGTGTCAGGGCGGCGAGGACCAGGACGGTGACGATGACCGGCAGCGCGGCGGCCGCCGCTGTCCACAGCAGCGAGCGGGCACCCGCGGGCGACCGTCTCGCAGCGGGCCGGATAACGCGTTGAGGACTCACTCTGACCACCGTAGATACCCGCCTGCCCGGAGGCTGCCTCGGCACGCCGATGCGACCGGATGGCGGCCGCACAGGAGGCGCCGGGCTTCCGCCCACAACGCAGAGACGCCCCCTGCCGCAGATGCGGCAGGGGGCGCGACACTCTAGAGCCAACAGGGGCTCACATGGCGTCGAGGATCTCCTTGGCGAGATTGGCGGCCTCGGACGGCGTCTTGCCGACCTTGACGCCTGCGGCCTCGAGGGCCTCCTTCTTGGCTGCCGCGGTGCCCGACGAGCCGGAGACGATGGCACCGGCGTGGCCCATCGTCTTGCCCTCGGGAGCCGTGAAGCCCGCGACGTAGCCGACGACCGGCTTGGTCACGTTGGCCTTGATGTAGTCGGCGGCACGCTCCTCGGCGTCGCCACCGATCTCACCGATCATCACGATTACCTTGGTCTCCGGGTCGTTTTCGAAGGCCTCGATGCAATCGATGTGCGTGGTGCCGATGATCGGGTCGCCGCCGATACCGATGGCGGTCGAGAAACCGTAGTCGGCCAGCTCGTACATCATCTGGTACGTCAGGGTGCCCGACTTCGACACGAGGCCGACCGGGCCCTTGCCCGCGATGTTTGCCGGCGTGATGCCGACCAGCGACTCGCCCGGCGTGATGATGCCCGGGCAGTTGGGGCCGATGATCCGGGTCTTGTTGCCCTTGGCGAGGTTGTAGTTCCACGCGGTCGCGGTGTCTAGGACCGGAGCACCCTCGGTGATGACTACTGCGAGCGGGATCTCGGCGTCCACAGCCTCGATCATCGCGTCCTTGGTGAACGGCGGCGGGACGAAGAGGATCGTCACGTCGGCGCCGGTGGCCTCCATGGCCTCCTTGACCGAACCGAACACGGGGAGCTCGATGTCTTTACCGTCGGCGTCCTTGTGGGCGACGGTGGTGCCGGCCTTGCGGGCGTTGACACCGCCGACGACCTGGGTGCCGGCCGCGAGCATGCGGGCGGTGTGCTTGGTGCCCTCGCCGCCGGTAATGCCCTGGACGATGACCTTGCTGTCCTTGTTGAGGAAGATCGACATATCTGTTTTGTTCCTTCTCTTCCTACTTGGCGGCGAGCTCGGCGGCCTTCTCGGCGCCTGAGTCCATGTTGTCGGCCTGGGTCACGAGCGGGTGGTTCGCGTCTGCGAGGATCTTTCGACCCTCCTCGACATTGTTGCCGTCGAGACGGACCACGAGGGGCTTGTTGGCCTCGTCGCCCAGGATCTCCAGGGCCTTGACGATGCCGTTCGCGACCGCGTCACAGGCGGTGATGCCGCCGAAGACGTTGACGAACACGCTCTTGACCTGCTCGTCGCCGAGGATCACATCAAGGCCTGCAGCCATGACCTCCGCCGAGGCACCGCCGCCGATGTCGAGGAAGTTGGCGGGCTTGACGCCGCCGTGGTTCTCGCCGGCGTACGCGACGACGTCGAGGGTCGACATGACCAAACCTGCACCGTTACCGATGATTCCGACCTCGCCGTCGAGCTTGACGTAGTTGAGGTCGTTCTCGGCGGCCTTCTGCTCGAGCGGGTCCGTGGTGCCCGCATCGGCGAAGTCGGCGAAGCTCTCCTTGTGAC
Source organism: Dietzia alimentaria 72 (assembly GCF_000226215.1). Classification (GTDB taxonomy): domain Bacteria; phylum Actinomycetota; class Actinomycetes; order Mycobacteriales; family Mycobacteriaceae; genus Dietzia; species Dietzia alimentaria. The sequence continues at coordinate 143,839 of NZ_AGFF01000020.1, read as the reverse complement.
GGAACTCAGCGTTCTCGTCCAGCGTGACCTTGCCGTCGAGTGCGAGGATCTCGTCGTTCGGCGTACGAACGAGCGGGTTCACCTCGACCAGCGAGGCGTCCTCCTTGATGAAGACCTCGTACAGCTTCGCGATGGTCACCGCGGCGGCGTCCAGCACCTCCTCCGGGAGATGACCAGCAGCCGCGATCTCGCGCGCCTTGGCCACGTCGACGCCGACCGTGGGGTCGATGTTGATCCGGGCGAGGCGGTCCGGGGACTCCTCGGCGACCTGCTCGATCTCGACGCCGCCCTCAACCGAGCACATGGCCAGGTAGTTGCGGTTCGCCCGATCGACGAGGAAGGAGATGTAGTACTCCTCCGCGATATCGCTGGCCTCGGCCACCAGGAGCTTCTTCACGATGTGGCCCTTGATGTCCAGGCCCAGAATGTCCTCGGCCCGGGCACGGGCCTCCTTGGCATCCTCTGCCAGCTTCACGCCGCCGGCCTTGCCACGGCCTCCGACCTTGACCTGCGCCTTGACGACGACAGGCTTGCCGATCTCGGCCGCAACCTTCTCGGCTTCCTCCGCGGTGTCCGCGACGCGCCCCGGGGTGGTGGGCACGTCATGCTTCGCGAAAAGAGCCTTTGCCTGGTATTCAAAGAGATCCATCAGCTCACCATCTTGACGTGGGTAGATTCGCCCGGCCCTGTTGAAAGCCGAGTCAAACCTCATCCTAGGCGGGGCCTGTGTCCCGCGTCGCACCTCGGGGGTGCCGATGTGCGATGGATCACAACCTGATGCGCCAAATGAGTCTTCCGTGACACCACATGGCCACCATGAGGTGTCGAGAACCTCACCTCGCCTCACGAGTCACACCGTTGTGATGCACCCCACCCCGTTGCCCCTCCGAAAGTCTTGCTACCCCGTTGCCAATCCGTTACCTTGGACCAGTCTTCATCACGAAATGATCACGGCACGACGACAGAGGGGATACGACAACGGTGACTGAGTCGCATCACGTACCACCAGCGACTCCCGTAGTGATTCCCGCTTCGGGCTCACTTCGGGGCGGTCGCCACCGGCTGCCCGCTCCCCCGAATGCCCTTCGTGGCCGCGCCGCTGTCCTGGCCGTCGCCACGGGCGCCGCAGTCTCTGCAGCCTCCGCCGGGTCCATGATGGACACAACCAGCACACAGTCGGCCGCGGCCGGCGACATCGCGCTCCTCGCGAACGGCAAGCCAGCACGCGCCGACGCGGTCCCCGCCACCACCTCTGCGCGCACCGCCGGCACGCCCTCGGCTCCGGAGCCAGTTGTGGTCCCGGCCGCCGCCGAGATGGGCAGCGAGAACATCCAGTCCGCGATGCTCTACGCCGGCACCCAGATCAACACGCAGCGGGAGATCACCGAAGAGCAGGCTCGCCGCCCGAAGGTCGTCATCCCCGCGATAGGAACCTTCACGTCACCCTTCGCCGAGCGCTGGGGTTCTTTCCACAGCGGCATCGACATCGCCAACTCCGCCGGAACACCGATCGTCGCCGCCACCGATGGCGTCGTCGTGGCCTCCGGTCCGGCGCAGGGATTCGGCAACTGGATCCGCATCAAGGACGACGAAGGAACTATCACCACCTACGGCCACATGGAGACCCTCGACGTCAGCGAAGGCGAGCGCGTCGTGGCTGGTCAGAAGATCGCCGGCATGGGTTCTCTCGGCTTCTCTACCGGCACGCATCTCCACTTCGAGGTCGAGGTCAACGGCCAGAAGATCGACCCCCTGCTGTGGTTCGCCCAGAAGGGTATCCAGCTTGCGGGCGCCGGCAGCTCCGGCAGCTCCGACATGCCGCTGGGCTCCCTCGGCGGCTGAGCGCACGCGCTGTAAACACGCACCAGAAAGTGGGGCCCCGGATAATTTTCCGGGGCCCCACGTCAATTCCGCACTCGTCCGTCTGGCTACAGCTTCTGCATCGGCACGCCGCCGATGAGCATCAACCGGACCTTGCCGGACGCGCCGAAGTCGATCGTTGCTGTGGCGCGCGGACCAGTGCCGTCACACGAGAGCACCTTGCCGAGACCGTACTTGTCGTGCGTGACACGGTCTCCCGGGGCCAATTCAAGAGTCGGGGCGGAACTTCTGGCCCGGGGGATACCGGACGAGCGTCCACTAGCGCCGGAGCTGTATCCACCAGAACCATGGCGGCCGGAGCCGTAGCCGACCGCCGAGCCGCCACCGGACCCGCCACCGAATCGTCGACGTGGGGCGAAGTCGTCGTCGAATCCTCCACCCGCAGGCTCTTCCCGCTGCCACTCGATAGCTTCCGACGGGATCTCCTCGAGGAACCGCGAGCCCGGATTGGTCATGGGCTGACCCCACGATGAGCGCATCATCGCTCGTGACAGGTAGAGACGCCGGCGTGCGCGCGTGATGCCCACGTATGCCAGACGGCGCTCCTCGGACAGTTCCGCAGGGTCGCCCAACGCGCGCATGTGCGGGAACAGCCCGTCCTCCATGCCGATGAGGAATACCACGGGGAACTCAAGCCCTTTAGCCGTGTGCAGGGTCATGAGCGTGACCTGCCCCTGTTCCTCATCGGGGATCTGGTCCGCATCGGCCACCAGCGAGACTCGCTCAAGGAAAGCCGCCAGTGACCCGGGCTCGGCCAGCCCCTCGTCGAGCTCTGCGTTCACGTCGCTGTCGACGTCTGCCTCTGGGCCGAAGCCCTGCTCCCGCGCGGAGAGTTGCAACGCGGCCTCGGACGAGAACTCCCGTCCCACGCCCACCAGCTCGTTGAGATTGTCCAGACGCGCGGCATCCTGAGGGTCGTTGGACGCCTCGAGCTCGGCACGATAGCCGGTGCGGTCCAGAACCGCCTCCACCAGCGACCCGACGTCCGGTGCAGAATCCTCACCGCCTGCGTGCTCGCTGCCGTTGAGCCGCGCGCGCAATTCGTCGAGCAGTGCCACGAAACCGGCGATCGCCTTGACCGACCTCGTGGGCAGCAGCGACACCTTCCCCTCGGCAGCGTCGCGAAGCGCCTCTGCGAACCCGATCCCCCGTTGCTCGGCGTGGACCACAACGCAGGCCTCGGCTCGGTCGCCAATTCCGCGACGGGGCGTGTTGAGGATGCGACGAATGGCCACGGCGTCGTCGGGGTTGGAGAGCACTTTGAGGTAGGCCACGATGTCGCGAACCTCCTTGCGTTCATAGAACCGCGTGCCGCCCACGACCTTGTACGGCAGGCCCAGCCGAACGAACACATCCTCCACCACACGTGACGAGTTGTTGGTCCGATAGAACACGGCCACGTCGGAGTAGGAGGCATCGCCGGAATCCACCAGCCGATCGATCTCACCGGCGATGAATCTCGCTTCGTCATGCTCGTTGTCGGCCACGTAGCCCACCAGGAGGTCGCCGGTGCCCTCGGCTGTCCACAGGTTCTTCTCACGTCGCCCGGAGTTACGGGAGATCACCGCGTTGGCCGCGGACAGGATGGTCTGGGTGGAGCGGTAGTTCTGCTCTAGCAGGATCGACCGCGCATCCGGGTAGTCGTGCTCGAAGTCCTCGATGTTCCTGATGGTGGCCCCGCGGAACGCGTAGATGGACTGGTCCGCATCACCCACCACACACAATTCGGCCGGGGGGACGCCCACCTCGTCGTCGTCCCCTTCTCCCGCCACGCCTCCGACGAGGGTGCGCACCAGCACGTACTGGGCGTGGTTGGTGTCCTGGTACTCGTCCACCATCACGTGCCGGAACCGACGCCGGTAGTACGCCGCGACCTGGGGGTGGGCGCGCAACAGTCCCACCGTCTCACCGATCAGATCGTCGAAGTCGAAGGCATTGGCAGCCTGCAACCGAGCCTGGTACTCGGTGAATACGGAGGCGACGGTCTGCCCGGTACGGTCGGAGTCCTCAAGGGCGCGGTCCATCGCCTCGGACGGTTCGCGCAGCTCGTTCTTGTGATTGGAGATGGCGGTGGCCAGCATCCGCGGCGTGAACTTCTTGACCTCGAGCTGCTGCTCTTTGGCGATCATGCCCAGCAGACGACGGGAATCGTCCGAGTCGTAGATCGTGAAGTTGGAGTTGCGGGTGCCCAGCAGCGCTGACTGAGCCCGCAGGATCCGCACACAGATCGAGTGGAATGTGGCCACCCACATGCGCTCCGCGTGCGGTCCCACCAGCGAGGCAACGCGCTCACGCATCTCCGCGGCGGCCTTGTTGGTGAAGGTGATGGCGAGAATTTGGCCCGGATGCGCACCTCCCTCTGCCAGCAGGTAGGCGATCCGTCGGGTGAGGACGCTCGTCTTGCCCGATCCGGCGCCGGCCACGATCAACAACGGGCCGCCGCGGTGGGTGACCGCGGCGGCCTGTTGTGGGTTAAGCCCGTCCAGGAGTGGTGAATTGGGCGAGGTGCGGCTGACGGGAGCGGGAGCGGTGTGGGTCATCGTGGGACCAATCTACCCATCGGGTCGGACACCCTGCCTCAGCGGCGGCCGGCCCCCATGAACTCCTCCACCTGCGCCGCATCGGCGGTGAGCTTGGGGTCGTTGTCCAGGTAGTGACGGGTCTCCCGCACGATGAGGCCGGAGAGGACCAGGAGGCCGATGAGGTTCGGAATCGCCATCAGGCCGTTCATCACGTCGGCGAAGTTCCACACCACCTCGAGCTCGGTGACGGCGCCCACGAACACCACGCAGGTAAAGACCATGCGGTACGGGATCACACCACGCGCGCCCACCAGACGCTCCATGCACCGCTCGCCGTAGTACGACCACCCGAGGATGGTGGAGAACGCGAAGAAGGCGATCGACACCGCCACGAGCTTGTCGCCTTCCGGGATCGCCTGCGCGAACGCGTCAGCGGTCATGGTTCCGGCGCTCTCGCTACCCTCCTGCCACACCCCCGAGGTCACCAATACGAGACCGGTGAAGGTGACGACGATGATGGTGTCGATGAAGGTCTGGGTCATCGAGACAAGGCCCTGCCGGGTGGGGTGGGTGGTCTTGGCTGCGGCCGCCGCGATCGCAGCGGACCCCATCCCGGACTCGTTCGAGAAGATGCCCCGCGCGACACCCATCTGGATCGCGTAGAGGATCGCCGACCCCGCAAAGCCGCCGACAGCGGACGTTCCCGTGAAGGCGTCGGAGAAGATCTGGCCGAAAGCTGCCGGGATCTGCTCGGCGTTTACGACCAGCACTGTCAGGCCGCCGAGGATGTACAGGACGATCATCAGCGGCACGAAACCGGCGGTGACCCTGCCGATGGATTTGATGCCGCCGAGCAGCACTGCTCCGGCGAGAACGAACATCACGATGCCGGTGGCCACATGGGAAACGCCGAACGAGTTCTCCAGCTGGGTCGCGACCGCATTGGCCTGCGTCATGTTGCCGATGCCGAAGCTCGCCAAGACGGCGAAGACAGCGAACACGATCGACAGCACCAACCCGATACTGCCGCCCGTGCGGCCGAAGATCTCCGCGAACCCTCGGTGCAGGTAGTACTGCGGGCCGCCCGACTGCTCCCCCCGAGCGTCGGTGACGCGGTACCGGACCCCGAGAAACGCCTCGGAGTACTTGGATGCCATGCCGAGTAGAGCGGTGATCCACATCCAGAACAGGGCGCCCGGTCCGCCCAGCGCGATTGCGGTCGCTACGCCGACGATGTTGCCCACACCAACCGTCGCGGCGAGGGCGGTGGTGAGCGCCTGATACTGCGAGATGTCGCCCTCACCGCCGGCGTCCTTACGTTTGACAAGACCCAACCGGAGGGCAGGAACCAGTTTGCGGAACTGCAGCATCCGCAACCGGATCGTAAGGAACAGGCCGGTGCCCAGCAGCAGAGGGACGAGGACGAACGGTCCCCAGATCACCGATCCGATGTCGGCCAGAAACGTGTTGAAGTCTTCCACGGGCGGAAACACTAGACGGTTTTTCGCCGTCGTCGGACCACAGTGGGACAATTCGTCCATGAGCACCGACCCTGCTGGCACCGATGATCCGCTGTCCGAGGCCGAGATCCAGGAACTACGCCTGGAGATCGACCGCCTGGACGCCGAGATCCTCGACGCCATCGTCCGCCGCAGCGAGATTTCACGGCGCATCGGCCGCACGCGTATGAAGTCCGGCGGCACGAAACTGGTGCACACCCGCGAGCTCAAGGTCTACGAGCGCTTCTCTTCACTCGGCGAGGAGGGGCAGACCCTCGCGGGAATGCTCCTGCGTCTCGGTCGGGGTCGACTGGGGCACTAGGCGCGCCCGGGGATCAGCTGCCCGGCCCGGCCCTGCCGGCGGCCGAAGCGAAGCCCAGCCAGGTGTGGTGATTGTTCGCCCAACACCAGCCCACCTTGGGTGCGCCTCTGTTCTCTGTGCCGTCGCGGCCGGTCCCGCCGCTGATCCACAGCGCCGGCGTGCGCGAGTCCAGTCCGCCGCCCTTCTTGGGTTTGCGCGAGCCGATACACATAAAGCACTTCCCGGGTTCGAGCATCCCCGGCTCCTGCAGAAGCCAGCTGATCCCCTCGGAGACGGTCAGCGGGGTGCGGCCCCGGCCGGACAACTCGGCGTGTGCGGCGGATGGGGTCCAGCCCAGCATGTCGTCGTCTCTTGTCACGTCCTCCACCAGATACAGCGGGGCGTCCGGGACGCGGACGTCGTCGGTGGGGGTGAACCCGGCCAGGTCTGTCATGTCGACGACGACGAAGCCCGCCTTGCCCCCGCGGCGCATCAGGGTGGCTAGTCGCTCGGCCGACAGGAGTGACGGGTGGACTGCCACGATCGCGCGGTCCTCGCCCGGACTATCGGGGAGCGCGCGGGCGTGGGCCCGCAGCTCTTCGACGGTGATTCCGGCGAGCTCGGGCACGCCAGCGTCGATGAGCCGCTCGACCTGTTCGGCGATAGGGGAACGGGGATGAACCGTGGGGGTCACATCGCTGGAACAGGCGGCGGCCACCCGTAATTCCCGGATAACCTCGCAGTCATGACGGACATCAGTACGACGAAGCAGTGGGCAGCTGTGGAGGACCTGGTCCCCTCGATCGGTGAGACGACCCTGCGAGAACTCTTCGCCGCGGACCCCGAGCGCGGCCGCCGGATGTCGGTCACCGCCGGCGACCTCCACGTGGATCTGTCGAAACATCTGGTCAACGACGAGATTCTCTCCGCGCTCATAGAACTCGCAGACGCTGCCCACCTGCCTGCACAGCGGGCTGCCATGTTCCGGGGCGACCACATCAATACGACCGAGAACAGGCCGGTGCTCCATACCGCGCTTCGCCTCCCCGCCGACGCCGAGCTCGTCGTCGACGATCAGGACGTGGTCGCCGACGTACACGCGGTACTGGCACGCATGGCGGACTTTTCCGACCGCATCCGCTCCGGCGAGTGGACAGGTCACACCGGCGAGCGGATCGACACGGTGATCAACATCGGCATCGGCGGATCGGACCTCGGTCCGGTGATGGTCGACAGCGCTCTGCGCCAGTTCCGAACGGCCGGCATCCACGCCCGGTACGTCTCCAATGTCGACCCCGCCGACCTCTCCGCCACCCTCGCTGACGTCAACCCGGCCACAACATTGGTCGTGGTGGCCTCCAAGACGTTCACCACCCAGGAGACGATGGCCAACGCCCATGCTGCGCGCCGGCACTTCGTTGATGCACTGGGATCAGAGGATGCGATCGCTTCGCACTTCGTCGCGGTCTCCACCGCCGCCGAGGAGGTCGCCGACTTCGGCATCGCCACGGACAACATGTTCGAGTTCTGGGATTGGGTCGGCGGTCGCTACTCAGTGTCCTCGGCGATCGGACTGTCGGTGATGATCACAGCCGGACCACCGGCGTTCATCGAGATGCTCGAGGGCTTCCACACGATGGATCAGCACTTCGCCACCGAGGCGCCGCAACACAACGCGCCGGTCCTCATGGCACTGCTGGGGCTCTGGTACACGAGTTTCCTCGGCTCGCAATCCAAGGCTGTCATCCCGTACTCCCAGGATCTCCGCCGGTTCCCCGCTTACCTGCAGCAGTTGACCATGGAGTCGCTCGGCAAATCGGTACGGCACGACGGCTCCGATGTCACCTACCCCACCGGCGAGGTCTACTGGGGCGAGCCCGGCACCAATGGGCAGCACGCGTTCTTCCAGTTGCTCCACCAGGGCACGCAACTGGTGCCCGTCGACTTCATCGGCGTCGCCCGGCCGGGCGCAGACCTGGTCGCGACCCTGTCCGTCGAGACGGACGCGGTGTCCATGCATGACCTGCTCATCGCCAACCTGTTCGCACAGTCGAAAGTTCTGGCGTTCGGGAAAACCGAGGAGGAGGTCATCGCCGACGGCGTCGATCCGACTCTCGCGGCACACAAGGTCATGCCCGGTAACAGGCCGTCCACCACGATCCTGGCGCCGTCCCTCTCCCCCGGCGCACTCGGCCAGCTCATCGCTCTATACGAGCACATCGTGTTCACGCAGGCCGCGATCCTGGGCATCAACGCGTTCGACCAGTGGGGCGTCGAACTGGGCAAGGCCCAGGCCGGCGAGTTGCTGACCGCACTCACCGCCGAAGCCCACCCCGATCCGACCTTCGATTCCTCCACCGATTCCCTGGTCGAGATCTACCGCGAGGCCCGCGGCCGACGCTGAGCGGGCCCCACGTCAGCGGTGCCGCCAACGCACCCGCCCCGGACGCACTTCCGGACCAGCTCAGGTCGGATCGTCAGATCGGCATTCCACGTGCTCCAACACAGCGTCCTCATCGATCCCGCGTGCAGCCACCGTTACCACTGCGTCCGCAGCGACCCCGTTCGGCAGATGATGGGTCACCACCACGACCGTGCGGTCGGCGTCTACCAGTCCCGAGTCCCGGCTGAGCAGTCCGCGCTGCAGAGTCCCGGCGTCGGCGTCGTCGAGGTGCTCGGTCGGCTCATCCAGAAGCAGGACCCTCGCCGGCGACAGCAGCGCTCTGGCCAATAGCAAGCGGCGCCGCTGTCCGCCGGAGACCGTGTGCGCCGCAGCAGACATGACCGTATCGAGGTCGTCGGGAAGCCCGGCCACCCATTCACCTAGTCCGACCATCTCGAGGACGGACCGCGCCTCGCGCTCGTCGACGTCACCACGTGCCACCCGGAGGTTCTCCAGAATCGAGGTGTCGAAGAGGTGTGCGTCCTCGGCGAAGAACCCCACGCTGCGGCGAAGTGCGTCGGGATCGAGGTGATCCAGTGGGACCCCGTCAAGAGAAACCGAGCCCCCGCGGGCCGGGAGCAGACCCGCCAGGGTCATCAACAGGGTGGTCTTCCCGCTGCCGCTCCCGCCGACCACGGCCACCCTGGCGCCGGGCTGCAAGTCCATGTCGATCGGCGGGGAGGCGGGGCGCCCCGGCCAGCCGGCCTGCAGGCCTACCACCCGCAGGCGTCCCGGGCCGTCAGCCGGCGCCGTTCCGAACGTGACCGGTTCGTCGGCACGGTCGAGCAGATCGGTGATCCGACCCGCTGCGAACCGCGCCCGCAGGAGAGCGAGTGCTGCGGTGGGCAGCGGTGCGGTCGCCTCGAACGCCGACAGCGGGAGAAGCACGAGGACACCGAGCATGGTAGGGGCGATGCCGTCCGTCCCGGATGCGTAGAGGGTCAGCCCGACCACCAGTGCCCCGATTACACTCACACCGACAGCCAGAGGTGCTGCTGCGTCGGCCCACGCTGACGGGACGGCGGCGCGGTCGGTCGCCCGCACCGCCACGAGGTTCGCCGACCGGGCGCGAGAAGTCAACGCCGAGAGCTCGCCTGCCACCCGCAGCTCGGCTGCGTGATCGAGGGCGGTTATCGCCTGCTCGTTGAATCGGGCCCGGGCGCCGTCACCCTCTATTTCCGCGTCGGTCGCGGCACGGGCCGCGAGCCAGGGCGCCACGACCCCGGCCACCAATAATGAGAGTGCGAGCACTACCCCGGCGACAGGCGCGATGATCCCCACCGTGACCACCGCGGCCAGCGAGAGCACCAGTGCCACCGCCATCGGCACCACAGCGCGCACGACCACATCGCCCAGAGCGTCGATGTCAGCGCCGGTGCGCGTGAGGAGGTCTCCCCGCTTCAGCCCGGCCGTGGCTGCGGGGTCACCCGCCGCGAGTCGTCGATACAGCTGCGTCCGGGCCGCGGTCATACCGCGCAACGCGGTGTCGTGTGTGGTCAGGCGTTCCAGGTACCGGAACAGTCCTCGGGAAATGCCGAGCGCCCGGACCGCCACCACCGCGACGGTCAGGTCCAGAACCGGAGGCATCTGCCAGGCCCGGATGATGAGCCACGCGGAAAGTCCGGCCAACAACAGCGCACTGCCCAGAGTTGCGGTGCCGGCCATCACCGCCACCATCACTCGACGTGGATCGAGTTCGAGAAGGGCCATCGCCCGACGGAGATCTCTCATACCCGCGCGCACCCCGCTCCCCCGGCGTCGACTGATCGGACGGTGACGATCTCGTCGGCCACGGCGAGCACGCTGGGCCGGTGAGCGATGAGTATCACCGTGCGCCCGGCTCTGGCGAGTCCGACCACGGTCTCGAGCACCCGCGCTTCGGATCGCGGGTCGAGGTGCGCGGTCGGCTCGTCGAGCAGCAGTACCGGTCGGGCCGACGCGAGGGTGCGGGTGAGCGCCAACCGCTGTCGCTGCCCAAGTGACAGGCCGGTGCCGTCCACTCCTACCACTGTGTCCCAGCCGTCTGGGCAGTCCGCGAGCACCTCGTCGAATCCGGTCGCCTCACACACCGCGTCCAGGCCCGGGGTCCGCGTGTCGACGCCAACCAAGCCCAGATTCTCGCCCAGGGTGCCGGGCAGCAAGACCGGGCGCTGCGGCAGCCAGGCCACGCTCCGCCACCATGCGTCGTCGCTGGTCACCGGAGCACCTGCCACCGTGATGGTGCCCGCGTCCAACGGAACGAGACCGAGCAACGCCGACATCGCCGTCGTCTTTCCCGCGCCGTTCTCACCGGTGAGCGCGGTGATACGCCCCGGCCGACACCGCGCATCGAGTCGGTGCGGGGCCCACCCGTCCCGACCAGACACACCGACGCCGCAAAAGACGATCTCCGGCGCCGGAGTCCCCGAATCCGACGTGCCCAACCCCGACCCGACAGTGTCGGTCGTGTACGGCCCCCGGGAGCAGACCCCGTCGCCGGATCGCACCTCTCTGGCCGGAGCCCGTCCGGTCGTCTCAAGCACCGCGAACGCTCGGTTGGCCGCGGTAAGCCCGTCCTCGGCGGCGTGAAACCTCGTGCCGACTTCGCGCAGCGGACGGTAGGCCTCCGGCGCGAGGATCAGCGCGATGACACCGGCCTCCAGCGGCATCGCACCGTAAACCAGGCGCATGCCGATGCCCACCGCCACCAACGCCACGGAAAGCGTGGCCAGAAATTCCAGCACTGTGCCGGACAGGAACGCCACACGCAGCGCGGACATGGACGAGCGTCGGTGCGCGTCCCCCAGTTCGCGGATCCGCCCGGACGGACCCTTCTCCCGGCCCAGAGCCCGCAGTGTGGGGAGTCCGGCCAGCAGGTCGAGCATCTGAGCGGAAAGGGTGCTCGTGGCCGCGAGTGTGCGTTCGGCCTTCCCCTGGGTCAGGAATCCGATGAGGATCATGAAGACCGGGATCAACGGCAGCGTCACGACCACGATGAGCGCCGAGGCCATATCGTGCACGGCGATGACGACGACCACCACCGGTGTCAGCACCCCCGCCGAGAACAGGGCCGGCACGTAGCCGGTCAGGTAGTCACGGAGCCCGTCTAGTCCGCGGGTGAGGACCGTGACGATCTCGGGGAGCCGCGGATACAGCTCACGGGGCGAGAAGTTGGTCGCGGCGTCGAGGACCTCCTGCTCGAGGTCGGCGACGACCCGGGTCGCGGTCCGGTGCGCGTAGCGGGAGTGTATCCAGCTCACTGCCACGCGAACGATGATCGCCGCGGCCAGTACCGCCAACTCGACGCTCCAGTCACGCACCGAGTGGACGTCTGTGGTGATCGCGCCGGCCAGGATTCGTCCGATACTTGTGGCGATGACGACCACCATGACGACGTCGAGCACCTGGGTGGCCACGGTCCAGACCAGGTAGCCTGGCGCGGCCCGGGAGTACCGCCACAGCCGTGGATCGAGCGGAGCGCGCCGACTCCGGATGGCGTCCGTGCGGTCAGCCACCTCGATGGCGTCCGTGGAGTCCTGCGCTGTCATACCGCCACTGGCTCGCGCTCACCCTCGACGGAGATACGTTTGCGGAACACCCAGTACGTCCATCCCTGGTAGAGCATCACGACCGGAGTCAGGAAGGCCGCTGCCCAGGTCATGATCTTCAGCGTGTATGGCCCGGACGAGGCGTTCTCGATGGTGAGCGACCACGCGGGGTCGAGCGTCGACGGCATGACGTCCGGGAACAGGGAACCGAAGAGCATCACCACGGTCGCGGCGATCGCCACGGTGCTGAACAGGAACGCCCAGCCCTCGCTGCCGACGAATGTCGTAGCCACCACGACCAGCAGCGCCACGGCTGCGACGGCCAGGACGATCCACGTCCAGCCGGTTCCGTACGCGAGCTGGGTCCACAGTCCGAACGCTCCCGCCACGACGAGCGCGGGGATCGACAGTCGCCGGGCCAGGGCCACCGCGTCGGTGCGCAGCGGTCCGTCGGTCTTGAGCGCGAGGAACACTGCGCCGTGCAGGGCGAAGACGATCGCCGTGGTTGCGCCGCCGAGCAGCGCATAGGGATTGAGCAGAGAGAAGAATCCGCCGACGTACTGCTTGTCTGCGTCGATCGGCACGCCGCGCACGATGTTGGCGAACGCGACTCCCCACAGCACGGCCGGGAGCCACGAACCGAGGATGATCCCCCTGTCGCACCACCGACGCCATACCGGATCGTCGACCTTGCCGCGCCACTCGATCGCGCAGACCCTCACGATCAGGCCCAGCAGGATCAGCAGCAGCGGAAAGTAGAAACCGGAGAACAGCGTGGCGTACCAGTCCGGGAAGGCGGCGAAGAGGGCACCGCCAGCGGTGATGAGCCACACCTCGTTCCCGTCCCAGACCGGCCCGATCGTCTTCATCACCGCGGTCCGGCGTTCCGACGCATGCTCGCCCCGACCGAGGATCGGCAGGTGCATGCCCACGCCGAAGTCGAACCCCTCGAGGACGAAGTAGCCGGTGAACAGCACCGCGACAAGGATGAACCAGACTTCCTGAAGTCCCATGCCTGATCTCCTAGTAAGCGAAGTTGAGCGAGTCGGGCTGTTCGTCGTCGGCCCCATCCAGACCCGCGACCTGCGAGTCGCCGGGCAGCGGGCCGGCCATCGCGTGTGTGCGCATCAACCAGAACCACACCACGGCCAGCGCCGCATAGAGCAGGGTGAAGCTGACCAGGGACGTCACCACCGTCGCGATCGGGTGGTTGGACACGCCCTGGTCCACCGTGAGCCGAATCAGGTCCACCCCGGTGGGATTGGGGTGTACCACCCAGGGCTGGCGCCCCATCTCGGTGAAGATCCAGCCGGCACTGTTGGCGAGGAACGGGGTCGGGATCGCGATGAGCGCCAACCAGCCGAACCACTTCTGGTCGGGCACCCGCCCCTTCCGGGTGAGCCACAGACCGGCCAGCGCGAGTGCCGCGGACCCGGCCGCGAAGCCGATCATCGCGCGGAAAGACCAGTAGGTGACGAACAGGTTGGGGGCGTAGTTCCCTGGCCCGAATTGCTCTTGGTACTGCTCCTGGAGTTCCTCGACTCCCTGCAACGTCACGCCGTCTATACGCCCTTCGGCAAGGAACGGCAGCACGTACGGCACCTCGATGAGGCGTTGGATGCCATCGCAGTTGTTGTGTGTGCCGATGGTGAGGATGGAGAAGTTCGGGTCGGTCTCGGTGTGACAGAGCGACTCCGCCGAGGCCATCTTCATCGGCTGTTGGTCGAACATGAGCTTGGCCTGGCCGTCACCGGTGTAGACCAGGGCCAACCCCGCGATGACCATGGCGAGCAGGCCCAGTCGGGTGGCCGGCCGGAACACGGAGCGGGCCTCGTCCTCGAGCGCTGACGCGTCCTCTAGCACCGAGCCGTCCGGGGACGTCGAGCCCTCGTCCAGCTCCGAGCCGATCGCCGGAAGGGACGCCCTGAGGTCGGCGGCCCGCCGCATGTTGCGGACCATCCACCAACCGCCGATCCCGGTCACGAACGTCGCGGCGGTGAGGAGTCCACCCGCGATCACGTGCGGAAAGCCCCACATCAGCGTGCTGTTGGTGAAAAGGGCACCGATGTCGTCCAGCCGTGCACGTCCCGACTCGGCGTCGTAGAAGGCACCGACCGGATGCTGCATGAACGAGTTCGCCGCGACGATGAAGAAGCCGGAGGCGTTCACGGCGATCGCGACCAACCAGATGCAGGCGAGATGCACGAGCCTCGGCAGCTTGGTCCACCCGAAGATCCACAGGCCGAGGAACGTGGATTCGAGGAAGAAGGCGACCAGCCCTTCCAGCGCGAGCGGGGCGCCGAATACGTCGCCGACGAAGCGGGAGTACTCACTCCAGTTCATCCCGAACTGGAACTCCTGCACGATGCCGGTGGCCACACCGATCGCGAAGTTGATGAGGAACAGCTTGCCGAAGAACCTGGTTAGCCGAAGCCAGTGGTCTTTACCTGTCGCCACCCACATCGTCTGCATGATCGCTACGAGTGGCGCCAGGCCGAGGGTGAGCGGAACAAAGATGAAGTGATAGACGGTCGTGATCCCGAACTGCCACCGGGCAAAGTCCAGAGCGTCCATGGTTCCCCTGTCGACTCAGAGCGTCATGTCCACACAAGCGCTTAAGGATACTTCTACTACACCTGGGTGCTGGTCCCCTCGGTCCGCGCGGACAACGTGAGCATGCCCACGTCAGAACAGGCGGTTCCACACCTGAACGAGGGCACTGGTGCGCCGGGCGCGGAGATCGGACCATGGGCTGCACGTCACTCGGGAGACGCTGTCCGAATCAGACGAAGCGGCGGCTTATCTTCTCCGGGAGGAGCGTCAGCAGAGGGCCAATCGCCTTCCACGGTTTCGATGGGACGAGCGCGTGCGTGGGCTCAGCATCGATTGTCTTCACCAGCGCGTCGACACCCTGGTCGAACTCAGTCATCAGTGGGGTTTTGACCGAGCGGTTGATGTCCGTGCGGATATAGCCCGGCAGAATGTCTGTCACCTTGATTCGGCTTCCCGCGCTGTCGAGCTCCGCGTACAGTCCCTGCGCGAGAGCCGACACGAACGCCTTGGATGCACCGTAGGTGTTCTGCGCCTTCGGCATACCCCGAAGGGCACTCACCGACGAGATAAACACCAAATGCCCCTCGCCGCGCGTGAACAACAACTTCATTGCGGCTTCGGCCTGGTTGAGCGTCCCGATAGCGTTGACCATCGCGGTCTCCCGGTTCGCGTGTGCCTTACCCGTACCGATCGAGGCTCCCTTGCCCAAACCAGCATTGAGCACAAACCTGTCGATACCTCCGAGCTCGGCATAGAGCTCGCTGAACACCCGCTCCACCGCCTCGCCATCCGTCACATCCAGCTCGCGGACGCTCACCGTGATCGAGGGATTCGCAGCCAGCAGCTCGGCGCGCAGCTCCGAAAGACGGTCCAGACGCCGCGCGCACAACGCGAGATTCTTGCCCTTAGCAGCCCAGCGGCGGGCCATTCCCTCGCCAAGACCAGAGCTGGCGCCGGTGATCAGGATCGTCTTGCGGTCGGTCACGAATTCTCCTCCGTTGGCGATGTGCCCAGTGTGGCACGGCGCGGCTGGCAGGACGGGCATCTGTACGCGATGCGATCCAGTGAATCGCTCGGTTCATCGGGATCCGCGAGACCCCCGAGGCGAAAGGTCTCCACCTCGGTGCCACATCTGCGGCACGGTTTGCCGTCGCGGCCGTACACCCACAACTCACGCCCGCGCCGGGTGTCCCCGGTGGTCACACGCACAGTGAGGTCGGCGTTCGCCACCAGCATCCTGCGTGCAAGCGTGACCGCGCCACGCAGATCCGGGACAACCTCAACTGGGTCCCGCGGGTCAATCCCCCGCAGGAAACACAGCTCAGCGCGGTAGACGGTGCCGATCCCGGCCAAATTGCGCTGATCGAGCACCGCTTCACCGATAGTTCGACTGGGCCTCTCCTCGATCCGTCGCACTACCTCAGCCGGGCTCGCCGCAGGGTCCCAATCAGAGCCGAGCAGGTCGGGCCCGAGATGGTCCACGGCGCGAGCAGCTTCGGTAGGGGTCAGCGCGCGCAACAGTCCGAGCTCGGTGCCCACGACCTCGACGTCGCCGGCGCGCAGGATCAAGCGGACGGTGTGGGCGGGAAACCGCCACCGGTCGCCCGCACGCAACACATGAATGCGGCCTTCCATCTTGAGGTGGATGTGGAGGGTAACGGGGTCGCGGCCACGTTCGTCGGGCCCCACGACGACGAAGAGGTGCTTCCCCCTGGACCGGGCTTCCGTTACAGTCCTGCTGCTCAGGTCAACCGCGGCGAATCTCGGCATCCGAAGCTCGGCCTGGTCCAGAGTTGTCCCGGCCAGAGCGCCGTGCACCCGCGTCGCGGCCCTGAACACGGAGTCGCCTTCGGGCACCGTTCACCACCCCAGTTCGCGGCAGCCGGATACTCCGACAGTCTCGATCTGCACGGTCACGTGCTCGACGCCGTGCCGCTCGAACAGGACGCGCCGAGCGTCCTCGAGCACTTCTGCGTGATCAGCAGACGGGGCCACAACGAGGTGCACGGTACCCACGTCCATCCCCGAGGTCAGCGTCCATAGGTGTAGGTCGTGCACCTCCTCGACGTGATGGAGGGTTTTAAGCTCGGCCTCTACCTCTGTTGGATCGACCCCGTCAGGAGCGTGTTGGGCGAGAACGGCCAGCACCCGGCGGCCGAGCGCTGCAGCCCGCACCACGATGAATACGGCGATAGCCACCGCGACCACCAGGTCCCACACCGTTGAACCGGTCGCTCGTATGAGCAGCGCGGCCACTATCACGCCGACCGAACCGGCTGCGTCGGCCAGTACTTCGAGGTACGCGCCGCGAACTGCCAGACTCTCGGCGGAGCCGCTTCGCAGTAACAGCAGGGAAATCAAGTTGACGACGAGCCCCAGAGCGCCGATGAGCAGCATCGTCCCGGTGGCGACGGGAGTATCCGAACCGAAACGAGTTACCGCCTCCCCCAGGACGTACAACCCCATGCCCAGCATGATGAGTACCGCCAGACCGGACGCGAAGATCTCCACGCGGTAGTGCCCGAATGTCCGGCGACCGCTCGCATCCGGGCGGGTGGCGATGATCGTGGCCAGCAGGGCGGCACCGAGCGCGACAACGTCCGCACCCATGTGGCCGGCATCGGAAAGCAGAGCCAGCGATCCGGAGAGCAGACCGGCGACCAACTCGACGACGAAGAACCCCGCTGTTAACGCAAACGCGATGGCGAGCCGCGCCCGGTGACGCCCGCCGGCGTGCGCGGACGGCCCAGCGTGACTGTGTCCAACACCCATACAGAACCCCCCTTCCACACATGCATCTTTGTGCATATCTTAGCTAACTGCCAGCGTGGCACCAAGGCGGGGATTTCGACCCCACCTGGCAAATCATCTGCGGAGGCGTAAACCTTTGGGGGTGATACCGAACCCCGCGGACTCGAACGACGCAGCGTGGCGGGTCGTGTGCACGGGTTCGCCACCGATGGTGGTGATAGTGAGCGTGCCTACTGCGCCCGATGTCACCTTCTCGGCGAGTGCGGCGGCAGCGAGTGGGACGGCCTCGTCCCGGTCGTCAAAGATGAGGATGGTCCGCCCGCCGCGTTCGACGAACAGAACGCACAGACCGTCTACCAGCACCACCAGAGCTCCCGCCTTCCGCCCGGGCCGATGCCCGGGCCCGTTTCCGGCTCCTGCGTCGTCGCCGTCGTCACGCGTGCTGGAGGCAGGCCAGGGAAGGGCCGCGCCGTAGGGGTTTGCGGGGTCGGTTGCGGCGAGAACGCGGACTACAGGCTCGTCCGCCCCGGACGGCCAGTGAGCGTCGTCCGCAGTGTCGTCAAACGTGCGCATCCGGTCGATGGTGTTGCCGGCGGCGAACTGGGCGGCGCCGAGACCGTCAACGAAATACCCGCGCCGACAGCGTCCTGAATCCTCCATCTGCGCGAGAACTTTGTACACAGCGGCAAACCCGCCGGGAATCTCCTCCGACTCCACCGTCCCCCGGGTGACGACCCCATGGCGCATCAACAGAGTTTCCGCCCAGGCGTGGGCGCGAAGGGTCGCGTCGGTGACAGGCTCGGGAACGAGCGACCACCGGCCGGCGAGCACAGGGGGCGTTCTCATCCCAGCCGCCACCGCACCGTTCAGCTGGGCCATGGTCGTCCTGCCCAGACGAGCGCGACGGGGCCGAGCCGAGGACCGGGGTGAGCGGTGTGCGGTTCCCGCCCCCGAGGAGCCCCCGCCGGCAAGTACAGCGCGCAGCGGGGCGAGGGTGTCATTGGTGACCACTCCGTCCCACACCAGGTCCCACAGCGCATCGCGGACCACGGCCTCGGTAACGGTGGGCGCGGGCGTCGCGGGCACGGTGTCTGTGGAAACAGATCCGGCAGGAGCTGCAGCCTCCTTTACCCTGGCCACGATGTCGCGGAAGAACAGCGCACCGCCGCGCAGGGAATCGACGACGGCGACGTGCACGGGCCCTTCCGGAGCCGGTCTATCCAGAGGCAGAGTCGCGCCAGCCGAATCCGCCGGATGCAGGGAGACCCAGCCGTCACGTGATCCGGCGCGACCGCGACCGCTCCAGATGACTTCTCCTCCGGACAGGAGTTCGTCGAGCATCGCCGGGGAGTAGTCCCCCACACGCGGCGCCAGGATCAGTGGCTCGAGCGCGGACGCGGGCAGGGCGACTCCATCGAGCTGCTCGATCACGGCGAGCACTCCGTCAACGCCGGACTCGGCGCCGGAGCTGGAGCTGGAGCCGAGGCTCTGCCAACCCGGGAGAAAGCGCCCCAGCGCCGAGTGCGAGACCGGCTCGATCTGGGAGCGCAACGCGGCGAGCGAACGGCGGCGGATGTGACGCAGCACCTCGGCATCGCACCACTCCGGTCCGGTTGCGCCCGGGCGGAATTCGCCGGCGAGCAGCACTCCGGAGGAGGTGAGCCGGTCGAGCACGCCGCGAGCGACGGCCACCCCGAGTCCGAACCGTTCAGCGACCGCGTCGACGGTGAACGGTCCGTGCGTCCGTCCGTAGCGTCGGATGAGTTCTCCGAGCGGGTCGTCGACGTCGCCGAGGAAGGCGGACGGCACTCCGGGAGGTGGTGGCACTCCGAGACCGTCCCGCAGCCGGGCCACGTCCTCGACGCCTGCCCACCACGTCCGGCCGGCGTGTTCAACGGTGACGACTCGCCACGCCGCGGCCAACGAGGCGAGCCACTCGGGCACCGCGTCGGGATCGACGGAACGCTCAGCGACCTCGGCCACGGTGAGTGGACCGAGGAGTCGCAAGAGGTCCACGAGCGCCTCGGCGTCTCGGGCCGCGCGGTCGGGTTCGAGGAGCTGTAGCCGCCGCTCGATCGAGTCCAGTACCTCGACGTCGAGCAACTCGCGCAACTCGACGCGGCCGAGAAGCTGACCGAGCAGCGCCGGGTCAATCGCGAGGGCGGCGGCGCGCTTCTCCGCGAGCGGTGAGTCACCCTCGTAGAGGAACGCGCCGACGTAGTCGAACAACAGCGACTGCGCGAATGGTGACGCGCTGGGCGTATCCACCTCGACGATCCGCACCGTCCGCGATTCGATCTCGTTCAGCAACCGTTCGAGGGCGGGGACGTCGTAGACGTCCTGCAGGCACTCGCGCACGGCCTCGAGGATCATGGGGAAATCCGGGTACTTCCGCGCGACGTCGAGCAACTGTGCCGACTTCTGGCGCTGCTGCCACAACGGCGCCCGCCGTCCCGGATCGAGCCGCGGAAACAGCAGGGCGCGCGCCGAACATTCACGGAAGCGGGAGGCGAACAGTGCGGAACCGCCCACATGCCGGGTGACCAGATCCACCGCCTCCTCGGCACCGATGGCGAACGTCTCCGCTCCTGGTCGCGAGCCGGACTCGCCGTCGTCGCCCATGTCCGGGACCCGGAGGATGATGCCGTCGTCCGATACCACCGGCACCGCATCGAACCCGTGCGCGGCGGCCAGACGAGCACGCACCGCCTCCGCCCACGGCCAGTGCACCCGCGCGCCGAACGGCGAGTGGAGCACAACCCGCCAGTCCCCGACCTCGTCCCGGAAACGCTCCACCACGAGGGTGGTGTCACTGGGGACGTGGCCGGTCGCTTCGCGCTGCTCCGCGAGGAAGCGTCGTAGATTCGTCGCGGCGTTGGCGTCGAGCCCAGCACTGTCCAACCGGGCCGCAACCTCCGCGTCAGCACCACCGGCCACCTCGCGAAGAAAGCCGCCCAACGCGCGACCGAGCTCGGCCGGCCGGCCCTGGTCGTCACCGAGCCAGAACGGCAGGCGCCCCGTACCCCCGGGAGCGGGGCTGACCAGGACGCGATCATGGGTGATCTCCTCGACACGCCAACTTGAGGCGCCGAGCGCGAACACGTCACCCACACGCGACTCGTAGACCATCTCCTCGTCCAACTCACCGACGCGGGTGGCCTTCTCCCCCACCATGAACACGCCGAACAGGCCGCGGTCGGGGATGGTGCCACCTGAGGTGACGGCCAGCCGTTGGGAACCCGGGCGGCCGGTGAGAGTGCCCGCGTCGCGGTCCCATACCAACCGCGGCCGCAGCTCGGCGAAGTCCGCGGACGGATACTTGCCGGCGAGCATGTCGAGAGTGGCCTCGAAAGCCGATCGCGGCAGACCCGCGTAGGGAGCGGTACGCCGGACGGCCGAGAACCACTCCTCCACGCCGAGGGGGTCCAGCGCGCACGCCGCGACTGTCTGTTGCGCGAGAACGTCGAGTGGATTGGCGACCACCGAGAGTTCCTCGATCGAGCCGGCGAGCATCCGCTCGACGGTCACCGCGCTGTGTACCAGATCCGCGCGATGCTTGGGGAATACCACCGCACGGGAGACCTCACCGACCTGGTGACCGGCACGTCCGACGCGCTGCAGCCCCGACGCCACCGAGGGGGGCGATTCGACCTGCACCACCAGGTCCACCGCCCCCATGTCGATCCCCAGCTCCAGCGACGACGTGGCCACGACCGCCCGAAGTCGACCGGACTTGAGGGCGTCCTCGATCATCGCGCGGCGTTCCTTGGAAACCGACCCGTGGTGCGCCATCGCCAGCTCCGGTGGCGCGCCCCGCGAAACCTCGGACGGGACCATCAACTGTGCCGGCGGCCGGGCCGGTGGCGCCGGCAGTGACCCGGGGTCGGTGTCTTCCGCGTAGATCTCGTTGAGACGGGCCGTGAGCCGCTCGGCGAGTCTGCGGGAGTTGACGAACACGATCGTCGAGCGGTGCGCTGTGACCAGGTCGACCACCTGCCGCTCGACGTGCGGCCAGATCGAACCCTGGCCCGGCGCTCCAGGTGGTGTGGTCACGTCCGGTGCCGCCGAGGTCAGGTCTGTCATGTCCTCCACCGGCACGCGGACGGACAGCTCGAAGGTCTTGTCGGAGCGCGGCGCAACCACGGTGACCGGGCGCTCTCCCGCCAAGAAGCGGGCCACCTCCGAGTGCGGCCTGACCGTGGCCGACAAGCCCACCCGCTGTGCGGGGTTGGGGAGCAGATCGTCCAGTCGCTCGAGACTCAGCGCGAGGTGGGCGCCGCGCTTACTGCCCGCGACCGCGTGGATCTCGTCGATGATGACCGTGTCCACACCCGTCAGGGTCTCCCGAGCGGCTGAGGTGAGGAGGAGGAACAGCGACTCAGGAGTGGTGACCAAGACATGCGGCGGTTTCGCCCGCTGGCGACGGCGCTCGTCCGGCGGGGTGTCGCCGGTGCGGATCCCGACCGTCACCTCCGCGGTCTCCGCGTCCAGCGCCGCGGCCTCCCTGGCGATCCCAGCGAGTGGGGCCCGGAGGTTCCGCTCGACGTCCACCGCGAGCGCCTTGAGCGGAGAGATGTACAGCACCCGTGTGCCCGGGCCGGAAGCGCGAGTTCTCCCTGCGCCAGCCCCCGGGTCTGATTCGGCTGGACCCAGCAGCAGCCCGTCGAGCGCCGCGAGGAACGCCGACAGGGTCTTCCCCGACCCGGTGGGTGCCACGACCAGCGTGTGGGATCCGCCGGCGAGGGCCGACCAGGCACCTTCCTGCGCGGGTGTGGGCGTGCTGAACGCGCCACGGAACCAGGAGGCGGTGGCCGGGTGGAACCGGTCTAGTGCGGCGGACATGGTCTTATGATGACGTACCTGTACGACACCCGCCGGAACGCGAGTCCCTCTCCGTAGAGTGTGGGCATGCGCGAACTCGACGACCACGACCTGGCCTACCACCTCGCGACCGGCATCGGGGACATCGTCCGAGGTACCCGCGCGGGTGGCTTGCTGCAGGGACGATCCCTCGCACAGGTGTCCAATGAAGTCGCCCAGACCTGGACCGACGACGTGCTGGCCGTCCACCGCCCGGACGACGGCGTACTCTCCGAGAACGTCGCCGACGACCCGGGCCGCCTCGACAAATCGCGCGTGTGGATCATCGACGTGATCGACGGGACCAAGGAGTTCTCCACCGGCCGTCCCGACTGGTCCGTCCACGTGGCGCTGGTCGTGGACGGCGAGCCCGCTCTGGCATCCGTGGGGCTGCCAGACGCCGGCCGAGTTTTTCGCTCGGACCAGTGCGCGTACGTCGACGGGCCGATGTCAGGCTGCATGGTGATCAGCCGCAACAATCCACCCCCAGAGGCGCAGGTGGTTGCTGACGCATTGGGGCTGGAAGTACGGCCCATGGGCTCCGCCGGCGCCAAGATGCTGTCGGTCCTGCTCGGTGACGCCGACGTCTACCTGCATGCAGGCGGCCAGAACGAGTGGGACCAGGCCGCGCCGGTAGCGGTGGCACTTTCCGCCGGACTGCACGTCTCGCGGCTCGACGGGACGGCGATCCGGTTCAACAAGGAGAACACCTACTCGCCCGACATTCTGGTCTGCCGCCCCGAACTCGCCGAGAGGGTCCTCGCGAAAACCGCCCACGTAGACTCCCCTGCATGACCGTTCCCACCCCGTACGAGGATCTGCTCCGGCTCGTCCTGGAGCAGGGCACCCCCAAATCAGACCGCACGGGCACGGGCACGCGGAGCCTGTTCGGCCACCAGCTGCGCTACGACCTGTCGCAAGGTTTCCCGCTGATCACCACCAAGCGCGTGCACTTCAAGTCGGTCGCCTACGAGCTGCTGTGGTTCCTGCGCGGCGACTCCAACGTGCAGTTCCTCCGGGACAACGGCGTGAGCATCTGGGACGAATGGGCCGACGCCCAGGGTGAGCTCGGTCCGGTCTACGGAGTGCAGTGGCGCTCGTGGCCCACGCCCGACGGTCAGCACATCGACCAGATCGCCGACGCCGTGGAACTCCTGCGCACGGATCCCGATTCGCGCCGCAATATCGTCAGCGCGTGGAACGTCAGCGAGCTGAAGGACATGGCTCTGCCGCCGTGTCACCTGCTGTTCCAGTTCTATGTCGCCGACGGCAAGCTGAGCTGCCAGCTCTACCAGCGCAGCGCGGACCTCTTTTTGGGCGTGCCGTTCAATATCGCGTCCTACTCCCTGCTCACCCACATGGTGGCGCAGCAGGTGGGGCTCGAGGTGGGCGAGTTCATCTGGACCGGCGGCGACTGTCACATCTACGACAACCACGTGGAACAGGTTCGTAAGCAACTCGCGCGTGACCCGTTCCCCTACCCGCAGCTCCGCCTGCACAAGGCCGACTCGGTGTTCGACTACCGCTTCGAGGACTTCGAGGTCGTGGGCTACGAGCACCATCCGGGCATCAAGGCCCCGGTCGCGGTCTGAGCATGTCCGTGCGCATGGTGTGGGCACAGGCCCGCGGTGGGGTGATCGGCGACGGCAGCGACATGCCGTGGTACATCCCTGAGGACCTGGCTTTCTTCAAGAAGGCCACCCTGGGCAGTCCGGTCCTGATGGGCCGCGCGACGTGGGATTCCCTGCCCGAGCGTTTCCGACCCCTGCCCGGGCGCCGGAACATCGTGTGCACGCGTAATGCCGCGTGGTCGGCGGAGGGTGCTGAACTCGCCGGTTCGGTGAGCGAGGCGTTGGCGTTGGCGGGCGCCGACGCGGTGGTGATGGGCGGCGGTCAGATCTACGCCGCGGCCTTAGACTATGCGGACGAGTGCCTGGTGACCGAGATCGACGCCGACGCGCCGGGAGGCGTGCTCGCGCCGGACCTGCGGGGGAACCGCACCAGGGGCGCGTGGGTGCTGGCCGAGGTCGGCGAGTGGATCACCGATCCGCGCAGCCGGGTGGAGGGGTACGACGACGAGGTGCGGCACCGGCACACCGTGTGGCGTCGCCGGCTGAGCTGACGGTTCAGAACCACTTCCACGTCTTGGGGATCTTCTCCCCCGCGGCCAGGATCTTGATCTTCGCCGTGGCCATGAAGCCGTTGATCTCGATGTCCAGGTGAGGCCCTCCGCTGATCTGGTACTTGCCCTCGTCGATCTTGAGTTCGCTCATGGCCCGGTTGCCCGTGATCGCCACGGAGACGCCCGGCGGGAGAAGGATCTTGCCGGTCGCAGCCCACAGGTCGAGCTGGAGATGCGTCCGTGGGCGGTCGACCACCGCCTCGCGGGCATCGAGGTAGATCTCGCCCACCCACGAGGTGAGCCGGTAGTCGTCGGGCAGCATCCACCGACCCTCGCGCTTGAGCGTGTCGAAGACGGAGACCCGCTTCTGCCCCTCGTCGACGGTGATCGCGCTGCCCGGCCGGGTGGCGGGCGGCTGCGCCGGTAGACCGCTCAGCGCCACGTCTAGTTCGGCGGGGCAGGTCGCGGCCCAAATCTTGGCGGCCCGAGCCGAGAACTCGGATAAAGAGAGCTCACCGCGGCCGACCATCGCTTCCAACCTGCGCTGGGCGAGCTCGCGAGGATCCGGGAAATCGTGGGCGCTGTTGGGCTCCGGGGTCATCACCCCAGGGTAGCGACGCCGTGCCGGGCCGAGTGACACCACCGGCACACGGGCCTCCAATAACAGTGGTCAGGCCAGCGAGAGGAACAGCTTCTCGAGTTCGGGCAGTGTGACCCCGTCGGAATCGGGCTCACCGTCGCGAGCGACGCACTCCTGGATGTTCTCGCTGATGATCTTGAACCCGGCGCGATCGAGCGCCTTGGACACGGCCGCGAGCTGGGTGACGATCTCCTTGCATGACCGCTCCTGCTCCACCATGTCGATCACCGCGTTGAGCTGCCCCCGCGCACGACGCAGCCTGTTGAGCACCTGCTGCCGTGGTTCCAAATCCGCCATGGTTCACCCTCCGTGACATACGCGAGACCCCCGTGGGTCCACCTGATCCTCAAGTGTACCCACGGGGGTATTTTCCTGCGAGTCCGTCAGGGTGCGGCCCAAGCCGGACCGGGCGGGCCGGGTCAGTCGTCGTGGACGATGATGCCGCGAACCATGCCGTTGCCGCCCTTTTCCATCATCTCGTAGCCCTCGTTGACCTGGTCGAGGGTGAAGCGGTGGGTGATGAGCTCGTCCAGCTTGACATGCTTCTCATCCCACAGGCGAAGGAGGTTGGGGATGTCGTAGAACGCGTTGGCCGAACCGAACAGCGAGCCCTTGATGACCTTCTCGTACTGCGAGACGAACAGACCGGTGAGGCTGATCGACTGGTTGTCGAGCCCACCCATGGAGGTGAGGACCACGACACCACGCTTGCCGACCATGTCGACAGCGTCGGCGGTGACCTTGGCGTCGGCCACGCCGATGGTGATGATGGCCTTCTCGGCCATGCCGCCCCAGGTCAGACCCGGCAGCTCGGCCTTGGCCTGGTCGACGTCCGTGTAGAAGTGGGTGGCGCCGAACTCCATGGCCTTGTCCCGCTTCGACTCGTCGATGTCGATCGCGATGATGAAGCGCGCACCGGCGTGCTTGGCGCCCTGGACGGCGTTGATGCCGATGCCACCGACGCCGAACACCACGACGGTGTCTCCGGCCTTGACCTCGGCGGAGTAGACCGCTGAGCCCCAGCCGGTGGTGACGCCACAGCCCACCAGCGCGGCCACCTCGAAGGGGATCCAGTCCTGGATCTTGACCACCGAGTTCATGTTGGCGACGGTGTACTGCGAGAAGGTGCCGAGGGTGCACATGGCGCCAGCCGTCTCACCATCGGCGAGCGTGAACGGGTAACGGCCGTCGGCCATCTCGCCGATCGTGCCGTTGAGGCCCTGGTCGCAAAGGTTGGACATGCCGCGGGCACAGGACGAACATTTGCCACAGGCGGGGATGAACGAACCCACGACGTGATCGCCGGGCTGCACGTGGGTCACACCGTCACCGATTGCCTCAACCACGCCCGCACCCTCGTGCCCACCCACGAGCGGCAGTCGACCCGGCAGGTCACCACTGGTGATGTGCAGGTCGGAGTGACACATCCCCGCGACCTTCCACTTGACGAGGACCTCGCCGTAATTGGGGCCGTCGAGTTCAGCCTCCACGATCTCGAACGGCTTGCCCAGTTCGCGGGCGATGGCGGCCTTGGTCTTCATACGACTCCCTCCGGACGTGCCGGAAAACCCCCCGGCACTGAAACGTGTTCTCATCACGATAGCCGCTTGTGGCACCGAGTGTCGTATTTCATAGAACGTGTTTCATTTTCGGCCGGGGGGCCGGGACGAACGTGGCTGTGGCCGGGCCCGATGAGGGCCCGGACCAGGGCCGATCAGGGCTGGGCTTCCCCCTGCTCGGCCTGCGCCTCTTCCACTGCCTTGCGAACCTCGTCCATGTCGAGGCCCTTGATCTGCTCGACCAGGTCATCTAGCGCCTGCTCCGGGATCGCCCCCGAGTGGCGGAAGACAGCAATTCCCTCACGGAACGCCATCAGGGTGGGGATCGACTGGATCTGCAGCATCGCTCCGAGCTGCTGCTCGGCGTCGGTGTCGACCTTGGCGAAGGTGATCTCCGGGTTCTTACCGGAGACCTTGTCGAATACGGGTCCGAACGCCTTGCAGGGGCCACACCACTCAGCCCAGAAGTCCACCAGGACGATGTCGTTCTCCGTGACGGTCTTCTCGAAATCGGCGGTCGTGATGTCGACGGTGCTCATACGAATGCCCTCCTTGCGCGGACGGGGCGGCTCTCGTCCCGTCGTGTTTCGTCGCCAGCCTACGGACAGCCCGCACCGACGACGACCAAAAGCGACAACCAATACCCAGGCGGGTATCGACGTCCTCTATTCAGGGACAACGTTGACGGGGCATTCTTATTCCCCGGAGGCCCCAGTCCGGGACTCAGACCCGAGCACCTCCGATAGGAACCAGCCGAGCTGGTCGAGGAAGACCGCGTTATCGTCTCCCGCCACCATGTGCCCCGCGTCGGGCACCTCCATCGTGTACGCGTGCGGGAGCAGCTCGAGAAGATGGCGCACGGAATCATCGCTGACGATGTCCGATGCGGAGCCGCGGATGAGCAGGGTCGGCTGCTGGATCTTCGGCACGAACTTCTCAAAGAAGAGGTTGCCGACCTCGGTGTTGTCGGCCGATGCCCCACCCGCGAATCGGGGGTCCCAGTGCCAGTGCCAGCGCCCGTCCTCGCGCAGCCGTAGGTTCTTGCGCAGCCCATCCGGGTTCGCCGGTCGCTTCCGCTGCGGCTGGTAGGCGGCGATGGCGTCGGCGGCCTCCTCCAGGCTGGCGAATCCGTCGAGCCCGGAACGCATGAACTCACCGATCCGGGCCACGCCCGCCGCCTCGAGCTTCGGGGTGACATCGACCAGGACGAGCGCACGCGCGATGTCTTTACCGGTGCCCAGCGAGAGCATCGCCGTGAGCCCTCCGAGGGACGCGCCGATGACCACCGGGGGCCGCCCCGGATAACGGGCCGCCACGATCGCCTCGAGGTCCGCGGCCATTCGGTGGATGTCGTAGTCACCCTCCGGGTCCCAGTCACTGTCGCCGTGGCCCCGGGCGTCCATCGCTGTGACACGGTAGCCCTCCCCCGCCAGCCTGCGAGCCGCCCGACTCCACGAGTGCCGGGTCTGCGCGCCGCCGTGCAGCATGAGGAGCTCGTCCACCGGAGGGATCGGCACGCCGGTCGGGTTGACCGGTTCCCATACCTCGCCGACCAATGTGACACCGGAGTCACGGGTCACCGTGAACTGCCGGGGCTCGAGGTGGATCTCAGTGCTCGGCATGTGCGTCTCCCGGGGCCGTCGCCCACCGCGGCGGTGGAACGTGTTCTCATCTGGTTCTACCACGCCCGTTCAGCGACCATCCGAGAGGCGAGGGCTTCCGCCACCGCCAGCACCGTGTAGTACGGACCGCAGCGGGGCAACGACGGCAACACCGATGCATCGGCTAACCGAAGTCCCTCGACCCCGAGCACGCGGCCAGCCTCATCGACCACCTCGCCGATCTGGGCAGTCCCGGACAGATGCTGCGAGGTCGACACAGTCACCTGTCGGGCCGCGGTCTCCAGCCCCAGTCGATCGGCGACGAGCTCGGCTGCTGCGGCGAGCGCATCCGCATCTCGCGGGTCGTTGGCGAGGACGATTCCGACTTCGGGCGCGGAACCGTCAGCGCCCCTGAGACTGACCGTTCCCCGACCCACGGGGTTCATCAACGCCACGCCGATGCGGTGCGAGACCGGATCGAGTCCAGGAATCACCCTGTGCAGCGGCACCGCATAGGGGCGAACCTCGATCGCCGCAGCCTTGGAGCCCCCGACCCGGGCTCCAGGGAGTTCGAGCCCGATGACGTGCGACAGCAGTGCGGGAAGCTCCACGAGCGGGTCCGCGGGCTCACGCTCCACATCGGGAAGCTTCGCCAGCAGCTCTGCGGGAAGATCGAGCAGCACCTCCGGATGCTCTTGCACCGACCGGCCGACGGGGCGTCCCGTGTCCGGACCGATTCCCGAGCCCAACAAGAGCGCTGCCGACCCGATCGCCCCGGCGCACAGAATCACTTCGTCGGCGGTGATCTCGTCGCCGTCGGCGTTCTCACCGCCGCGACCATCGCCGCCCCGACTACCACCGCCGCGACCATCACCGCGACGCGCGAGCACCACCCCGTCGCATCGGCCGCCGGGCCGTCCGCCGGCCCATCGCAGCTCCCGCACCGTCGCGCCCGTGATGACCCGCACCCCGGCGCTCACCGGATCCCACGCGTCGTACGCGGTCACCCGCCGGCCCGCTCGACGGGCCTGGGCAACGGCCACCACACGTGCAGGGAACGCGGCGGCGAGGTGCGCGGCGACGGGGCCCATAGGCGCGAGCCGGGGTCGCAGTCGCTCGGCGGCGCGAGCCAGCCCCTCGGCGTACCGACGCGGCCAGTCGGGCCCCCAAGCAGCGACGTCAGCGGGCGACGCGGGGAGGCAGTAGCCACCGTTGACCGCACCGGACCCGCCGAGCGTCCGACCGCGGGGCAGCTCAATTGAAGTGTCGCCGAGCGTGGCCCTGTACCTCGTTACCACCCGCGAGCCCGGCCCCACGTCCAGAAGGCCCGCCCGCCCTGACGCGAGGTGGTCTCCGGCCTCCACCAGTACGACGTCCGCGCCGGCGTCGGCAAGCCTACGAGCCATGACGCAACCGGCCGGGCCAGCTCCCACCACCACGACGTCGGCTCTCACCGCGTGAACTCCGGGCGCAGCGCGTCGAAGGAGCGCGCGGTCCACGCCGACCGCCACACTCCGACGCCGTACGCGAGGTCGTCGAGGCGGTGCAGAACAACATGCCCCAAGGGTTCATCGACGGGCAGTCGCCCCGGTTCGCGCGCGGACCACCAGTGCCACAGCCCCTCGGCGAGCGCCGCGACCGCGAGCCGGCGACGGACACCCCGCACGGTGCGGGATCCGGACGACGCGGTGACGACGAGCCCGGCTGCGGTAATCGGCCAATACGGGCGTAGTAACGCCTCCGGCAACTGACGGATCGACGCTCCGGCCCCCCGCCCCACGAGCGCCGCCGCAGCCCGGCCATCACCGGTCAGTGCGCGAGTGCGCCACCAGGCCCGGCCCGCCGCACCTGTCGCGACCACCAGGCCGATGCGGGTGCCGCTCCACACGCCCCCTGCCACCGCGAGCGACCAGGTCGCGAGAACCGCCGGAGCCACGGCCGAGCCGTGACGGTCGGCGAGCGGCGCCGCGCCACGGCCATAGAACGCGCGTCGCGCCAGAAGGGGCACAATGGAAATGCGATGTCGGTGCGCGACGCGGGCGGTGGGCTCGTAGCGGATTCTTCCCCCGGCGGCGTCGGTGCGCCAACACAGGTCAACGTCCTCGGCCACGTGCATCCGCTCGTCAAACGGGCCCGCGCCACCACAGTCGGGCACGGCGGGCAGACGGTCGGGGCGGACAGCGAGCGCCGCGCTCGGCACGTAGGCGACCCGCGTGCGGGGCCTGACCAGGGCGGGTTCATTGCCCATGTCCAGTGCGGATCGAGCTGTCTCATATCCGTGTACCCAGAACCGGCCGGGCTCGGCGGCCACGATGCGAGGTGCGACCGCCGCGACGCCGGGGTCGTCGAAGTGCGCCAGTAGCGGGTCGAGCCATCCCGGAGTCGGGATCACGTCAGCGTCAAGATAAACCACCACCTCCGCGCCACCCGTGACCGCGACGGCGGTTCCGGCATTACGCGCCGCCGCCGGGCCCCGCGAGCGCTCATGACGAAGGACGCGCATGGACGGTGTGGTGGCGAGTGGGACGGCGGATCCGTCGTCGACGACGACGAGGTCCAGGCCCCGGTCGAGTTCTGGTGCGAGCGCCATCACGAGTGCGGCGACCCCGGCCGCATCGTCACGGACGGGAACCACCACGGTGACATTCCCCAGCCTGCGGGGCTGCGTGGGTGAGACGTCAAAGGGTTCCGGGTGCGCCATCCCCCGGTCGGTCAGCGCGCGGGCAAGGGCGGCTCCGGACGGCGTCTCGGTACTGATCACCCTGCTGTCATCCAGCAGCGGGGTCACGGCGGGCGCGGGGGTGATCAGGGTGACCGGGTCGCCGCCGAGGACCCGCACCACGCCTTCCTTACGCAGAATCCGGGTGCGCCGGTCGAGGGTGACGCGCCCTGACGCCACCACCGAGTGCGGGGCCGGAGGCGTGGTCATGCGAGCATCCCGTCGGTGCCACCCGGGTTCCAGCGGCCGACGCGATCGCGCACGTCCGCGGCCAACGCCTCCCACAGGCGGGTGCCGTCCGCTTCTGTCGCGGTGGTGGGGTCGCCGAGAACTCCCGTCGCACTCACGGCCGCTACCCCGCCCTCACGCATGGCGGGCAGGATCTCGACCAGCGGCTCGGTGCACCCGGCCCGGGCGAGGTCGGGTCGCACCAGTTCGGGGTACAGGTGCAGCATCAGCGAGGTCTCGGCGTGGCCGGCGTGCGTGTCGGTGGAGAACTCGGCCGTACGGCAGGACAGCCACGCGCAATCTCGCCCCTCATACCTGAGCCGGGACACCGCCCGGCGCAGGGCCTCGACGTTGCCCCCGTGCCCGTTGATCACCACCAAGCGGCCCGCCCAGGTGGTGATGGATCGGCCGAGTTCGAGGATCGTCTCGGCGAGCGCGTCCGTGCCCATGGAGACCGTGCCCGCAAATGACTGGTGCTCCCCACTCGCACCGTAGGCGAGAGCGGGGAGCACCCGGACGTGATCGGGACCCATCGGCACGTCGGCGACGACGCCCGCGGCCGCGGTGGCCAGCAGAGTGTCAGTCTCGAACGGCAGATGCGGGCCGTGTTGCTCGGTGGAACCCAGGGGCAGCACGGCCAGGACGTACCCGCCGGTCGCGCCGGCCACGTCTGTCACTGCTGGTCAGACCTTGATCGCGCCCATGTCGACGGTGAAGGTCGAGGCGGTGATGGTGCGCGAGGCGTCGCCGGCGAGGAACATCACCGAGTCCGAGATGTCGTCGGTCTTGGCCATCCCCATACCGAGAATCGGGGTGAAATGCGGCAGGAACTGCGGCATGGTGGAGAACACGGCGTGTGCGTCCGGATCGTCAGCACCCATCGGGGTGAGGACGCCGTACGGATGGATGGTGTTGACCCTGATGCTGTGCTCGCCCAACTCCTTGGCGGCGGTCTGGGCCAGGCCAACAACGCCGTGCTTGGACGCGGAGTACGGGGCCTGGACGGGCATCGCCTTGAGCCCCGCGACCGAGCTCACCAGGATGATGGACCCACCGTTGCCGGCCTCCAGCATGTGCGGGATGGTCGCCTTGAGGGTTTTCCAATAGCCGGTGAGGTTGATGTCCAGGGTGTCCTGCCACTGGGCCTCGTCGATCTCCCACACCTTGCCCCAGTTGCAGATTCCGGCGTTGGCAATCACCACGTCGAGGCGGCCGCCGAAGCGCTCGACCCCCCGCTTCACTAGGTCCTGCTGGAACGCCAGGTCACGGACGTCGCCGACCTCGGCGAGGATCTCCCCGCCCTCGGCCTCGACTCTGGCGATCGTCTCCGTGAGGTCGTCCGGGGTCGTGGTGGGGTACTTGACGTACTCCGAAGGTGCGGCACAGAGGTCCATGCCAATGATCTTGGCGCCCTCACGGGCGAAGCGGATCGCGTGCTTGCGGCCCTGGCCGCGGGCGACGCCCGTGATGTAGACGACCTTGCCGTCGAATTCTCCCATGCTGGGTGATTCCTTTTCTTTACGTTTGTAGTGGGTATCAGGCACCGAGGTGGCGCATGAAGTCGTCGGGGATCACGTAGTCATCGCGGTTCAGCTCGGAGATCGACGACTTGCTCAGCCCGATGAGGCTGGAGTCCAGGCCCGACCGCATGATGTCCAGGACGTTCTCCACGCCGGCCTGGCCATTGGCGCCCAGGCCCCAGAGGTAGGCGCGGCCGATCATCACGGCGCGGGCTCCGAGTGCGAGCGCCTTCGCGACATCCGAGCCTCGACGGACTCCGCCGTCGAGCAGGACCTCCACGTGGTCGCCCACGGCATCAGCGATCGGGGCAAGGCAGCGGATTGTCGCGGGGGTGGCGTCGAGGTTGTTGCCACCGTGGTTGGACACGGAGATCGCGGTGACACCGGCGTCGACGGCTCGCTTGGCGTCGTCGACCCTCGTGATGCCCTTGAGCATGACCGGACCGTCGTAGTTCTGTACTACCCACGCGATGTCGTCCCAGGTAGCCGGTGGGGTTCCCATCCACTCGCCGTAGGCGCCGAAGAACGTCGGGCCCATCTCGCCCTGCTGGACGAGGTTCGGGGTGGTCAGATCCGGGAACCGCTTGTTGGTGACAACGTCACGTGCCCACTCCATGGCCCACCGCGGTCGCACCGCGATCTCGGGCGCCATGGTGATCATGGCCTTGGCGTTGAGCTTCTCCGGGATGGCGGGGCTGCCCCAGTCACGGCCCATCGAGAACGACCAGTCGGTGGTGAGGATGACGCCCGCGGCGCCGGCGGCCTTGGCCCGCTCGAGACGCTCCAGCACCTTCTCCTTGCCGCCGAGCCAGTACACCTGGAAGAAGGTCTGCGGGTTGGCCGCGATGACCTCTTCGATCGGCTTGGACGCGAACGAACTGAGTCCCATCGCGGTGCCGCGTGCTGCGGCGGCACGGGCCACGTCGACCTCGCCGTCGGGGGTGACGGCCTGGACGCCGGTCGGCGAGATCATCACCGGAAGGCTGATCGGCTGTCCCATGACGGTGGTCGCCATGTCGCGGTCCTGCTTGGCGCCGATGACGTGCGGCTTGGGCTCGAGTTCGGAGAACGCATCCTTGTTGTCCTGGATCGTCACACCGGCTTCACTGCCGCCGACCAGTGCCATGTAGACGCTCTTGGGCAGCTTCTTCTGGGCGCGCCGCTGGGCCTCGGCCACCGACTCGAACCACGGGTTCTGGCGCCAGGGGTTGGCCTCGACAATTTTGGACAGGCGTGACACAGGCGTGTCTCCTTCTGGAAGTCTCGGGAGCGACCGACGCAAGTCGGCCTCGGATGATGGTGCGGGGTCTAGACCGGCGACTCATCGCACAGGCTCGTGGGCCTGCGCGGTGGAGTGGTGACGAGCGTGAGCGGCACCGGGCCGGTGGGCTGCTTGCGCGCCGCGAGCCCCATGGGCCGGGTGTGATCCTGGGACGGGTCGGGGATACTGCGCTCGGCCGCGAGCAGTCCTTCGCCGTAGCCCTGGACACACTCCGGGTCGGGGCCGTCCATGGGCAGGCCGGTGAAGAACTTGGCGGCCATGCAGCCACCACGGCAGCTATCGTAGAAATCGCAGGAGGCGCAGGCGCCGGCGGACTGGGGCTCACGCAGTTCGCGGAACAGCTCGGAGGTCTGCCAGACGGACTCGAAGCTGCCGTCGGAGATGACATTGCCCGCGAGGAACTCCTCGTGGATCGCGAACGGGCAGGCGTAGACGTCGCCGATCGGGTCGATCAGGCAGACGACGCGGCCGGCGCCGCAGAGGTTGAGACCGGGAAGCGCGCCCTGCCCCTGGCCCTCGCCGAAGGGCGTGAGGTGGAAGAAGCTGTCACCGGTGAGGACGTTGGAACCGTTGGCGACCAGCCAGTCGTACAGATCGCGCTGCTGTTCGGGCAGCGGGTGCAGGTCATCCCACACGTCGGCGCCGCGGCCCGACGGGCGCAGACGGGTGATGCGCAGGGTCGCGTCGTACTTGTCGGCCAACGCCTTGAACTCATCCAGCTGGGTGACGTTCTCGCGCGTCACCACCACCGAGATCTTGGCGTCGGTGAAGCCAGCGTCCTTGAGATTTTGCAGAGCACGGCACGCCATGTCGAACGAACCCGGACCGCGGACCGCGTCGTTGACCTCGGCGGTGGCGCCGTCGATGGAGATCTGGACGTCCACGTAGTCGCTGGCCGCCAGTCGCTTAGCGACCTCCTCGTCGATGCGGACACCGTTGGTGGAGAACTTCACGCCCACCTGATGGCTGGTCGCGTAGTCGACGAGCTCCCAGAAGTCCGAACGGACGGTGGGCTCGCCACCGCCGATGTTCACGTAGAAGACCTGCATCTTCTGCAGCTCGTCGATGATCGCCTTGCATTGCTCGGTGCTCAGCTCGCGCGGGTCACGGCGACCGGAGGAGCTCAGACAGTGGACGCAGGCGAGGTTACAGGCGTAGGTGAGTTCCCACGTGAGGCAGATCGGCGCATCGAGGCCGCGCTCGAACTGGTCGACCAGGCGGCCGACCGGAGCGGGAGCAGAAGTTGACGACGCGGCGGGACGGTCGAGCATGCTGGTCATGAGGTCTCCTCGATCATGCGCGAGGCTGCGAGCTGGCCGAGCGCGTGCAGGTACAGCCGTGCGGTGCCCGGATCGTCGATCCGCACCCCGGCGGCCGCGCAGGCGGCCCGGGCCGTGGGATGGTCGGCGAGCGTGCGGACCACCTCGACGATGGTCGGCGACTTAAGGAAGCTGAGCTTGCGGGTGTGGAAGTGGTAGAGCAGGGCCCCGAACGGCTCGGGCCGTAGTGCCACCCCGGGGTGCAGGCGCCAGCCGGCATCGAGGTCGAACGCCGCGGGCGCGGCTTCCTGCTCGGCGCCGGCCGGCGCTGCTGCGGAGGTCATTTCAGTAGACCCCGCACATGCCGTCGATCGAGACCTCTTCGATGAGGGCCTCCTCCAGCACGACCTCGGTGTTCTGCGTGTTCTCCATTGCGTGTCCTCTCGTCTGCGCATCGGATGCCTCACCGCGACAGGGTGAGACCTGCATCATATTGGCACTTGGTGCCAGTAGCAAGGACCACTGTTCTAGGCTCTGAAGTCATGGACACTCCGGAGAGAGCGGAAGGGCGGCCACCCGGTCGTCGCCCGTCGACCACGCGCTCCTCGATCGTGGACGTCGCGCTGGCCCTCTTCGCGAAGCAGGGATACGAGTCGACCAGCGTCGATCAGATCGCCGAGGGCGCCTACATCTCACGCCGGACCCTGTTCCGGTACTTTCCCGGGAAAGCGGCGATCGCCTGGGGAGAATTCGACGTACAGATCGACCTGATGCTGGACTACCTCGCCGGGATCCCGCCCGGGACACCGCTGCGGGACGCCCTCGCGGACGCGCTGGTGGCGTTCAACACGTTCCCGGACTCGCAGACCGACTTTCATCGCCTGCGGATGCGGCTCCTGCTGAACGTCGAGGAACTGCAGGCGCACTCGACGCTGGTGTACGCAGACTGGCGGCGCGCAGTGGCCGGGTTCGTGGCCGATTATCGAGGCGAGTCAGTGGATGACCTGGTGCCCGCCGCCACCGCGCACGCCGCACTGGGGATCGCGCTCTCGGCCTACCGACTGTGGGTGAACGAGCCTCACGCCGACCAGTCCCGACTCCACGAGCTCCTGCGGGAGGGGACCGCGATCCTCGCCTGATCAACACCTCGGCGGCACATCGGTGAGCGGAGCAATATTACCGGTGGGTAACCTCGTCGTCATGACCTCGGCCTCATCTGCCCCCATCGCGAACACGTCCACCTACCGGCTGTGGAAGAACACCACCCGGCTGCCCTTCGGCTCCCGGCTGTTCAGTGCGCTGATCAGCATGAAGGCCCCTTACTTCCGCACCGCGCTCCCACACGTGGTGGAACTGCGACCCGGCCGCTGCGTGGTGCGGGGCCCGAACTGGTGGGGCAACCGTAACCACATCGGCACCTTCCACGTGATCGCCGCGTGCAACCTCGCCGAGGTGGCCATGGGGATGCTCGCCGAGGCGTCCGTGCCCGCGACTCACCGCTGGATCCCTGTGGGGATGAACGTTCGCTACCCCGCCAAATCGACCGGCGGCATGACCGTCACAGCCGAGTGGGAGCAGCTGCCCGATTTCGCCTCGATGACCTCCGGCCGAGACGTCGAGGTGCCACTGACTTTCGTCGACGACGCCGGCGTAGAGCCCGTGGTCGGAAGCATCATGATCCGGGTGTCACCCAAGAAGAAGCGCTGAGGGCTCTGTCTTCTCAGGCGGAGTACCCCGGCTCGACGTCGTCCAGGGCCCGGGCCTGTCGCCACGCCGGCGAACTTGTCGTCGTCGTCACCGGTTCTCCCGGCGAACCACTCGCCCAGGTCCCGATCCCCGTGGCGCAAGAGGTGCACGCCCAGGAAATCGGACCGCAACGCCACACGATAGGTGCGGTTGGCGCGTGAGAGCCACAGCGCATACTGCGGCGGATCCACCGAACTCCGCGAGTGGAAACCCACCGCGCACCCCGCCCACTCCTCGCCGTCAGAGGCGGTCACCACGACCATCGGCGAATCGAGAGTGTTGAAGAACCGCTCGTACTCCGACGTCGGCCCCTCCACCGTCATGATCGCGTCAATCCCGGGTCCGGGCATCGAAGGCCTTGATCGCGATCGGGGCGATGACCACGGTCAGCCCCACGATCCACAGCAGTGACGCGAGCACCGGGTGCTGCAGCGGCAACGCAGCATCTGGCCCCACCGCCGGGGCGTTACCCCAGAGCTGCCGCATGGCCTGCACCACGGCGGACAGTGGGTTCCATTCGGCGATCGGCCGCAACCACGGCTCCATGGACTCCGGCGGCGCGAACGTATTTGCCAGGAACGTGATGGGGAACGTAGTGGTGAACATGACCCCGTTGACCGCCTCGATCGTCTTGAGACGTGAACCCACCACAATGCCGATCCAGATCATCACGAATCCGAAGCCGAGCAGGATCAGGTAACCGAGCACGGCGTCGACCAGCCCCGAGTGGATCCGCCAGCCCACGATCAGTCCGGTCAGGGACATCACCACTACGCCGATAGAGGAATGGATAAGGCTGGAGGCACTACGCGCGATGAGGATCGAGGCGCGTTGGATCGGCAGGGTGCGGAATCGGTCGATGATGCCCTTGTTCAGATCGTTGCACAGACCCGAGGCCACGACGAACGAGGAGAACGCCATCGTTTGCGCCATGATCCCCGGCAGCAGCCACTCCCGGTAGTTACCGCCCGCGACCGCGATCGCACCCCCGAAGACGAACGCGAACAGCAGCACGAACATCACGGGCTGAACCGTGACGTCCGCCAGATTTTCCGGCTGACGCCGGATGTGGAGCAGGTTGCGCCGGACCAGCGCGGAGACCTGCCGGCCAAACGAGGGGCCGGCGGGGCGGGCTGGAATAGCGAACTGCTCGCGCGGCGCGGACGGGTCCTCGACGGACCGGGGTTGCGGGACCCGTGGGGGCTGCGACGTGGGCGGATTGGCTGCGGTGCTCATGTCCGGGGCTCCTCTGCGATCGTGTCGGCGTGCAGATCTGCGGTGTTATCGATCTCAGCCTCGTTCATCTCGGTGTCGTGATGTTCCGAGTCCGGCTCGGCCCTGCGTCCGGTCAGGGAGAGAAAGACGTCGTCGAGGCTCGGGCGCTGGAGGCCGATGTCGTCGAGCTCGATGCCGGCCTCGGTGAACGCCGCAGCGATCCCGGCCAGTGCGGAAACACCCTCGGACGGCGCGGTCAGCCGCCGTGCGTCACGGTCGACGTGCAGCTCGGGAATCCGTCCCGACAGCACCCGCGCGGCCTCGTCCACGTCCTCTGGACGCGACACCGAGATCACCAGGCTCGCCGCACCGGAGCGGTCCTTGAGCTGCAGGGGCGTCCCCTCGGCGATCACCCGGCCGTGGTCGATCACTATTACGCGGTCGGCCAATTGGTCTGCCTCATCGAGGTATTGCGTGGTAAGCAATAGTGTCGTGCCCTCGCGAACCAGATCGCGCAAAACATCCCACAACTCGTTTCGCGAACGCGGGTCCAACCCCGTGGTGGGCTCGTCCAGAAAGAGCACCGGCGGTGCCGCCACCAGACTCGCGGCGAGATCCAGACGTCGGCGCATACCGCCCGAATAGCTCTTGGCGATCCGCAGAGCAGCATCGGTGAGCGAGAACTTCTCGAGCAACTCGTCCGCGCGGGCCTTGACTGCTTTCTTGGGCAACCCGTAGAGATCGCCGATCAGCCGCAGATTCTCCCGGCCGGTGAGCAGCTCGTCCACGGTCGCGGACTGGGCCGTCAAACCCATCGCCCGGCGGACAAAGGCGGGTTCGCGCATCACGTCGTGGCCGGCCACGGCCGCGGTCCCGGAGGTGGGCGGGCTGAGGGTGGTCATCATGCGGATAGTGGTGGTCTTGCCCGAGCCGTTGGGACCGAGCAGGCCGAGTACGGTCCCCGGCGGGACGGCGAAAGAGATGTCGTCAACGGCGGTGAAGTCGCCGAACTTCTTGACGAGGTTCTGTGCCTCTATCGCGTGAGCGGAATCTGGGCGTGTATTCACCAGGAAATCGTGCCTTCACCATCGTGAGGAGTCAACAAATCCACACTCACAACTATGAGAGCCCGTCGCCTCCCCAATAGGAACGCGTTGCTATTGGGGAGGCCGGACCGCCAGCACGTATCGTGTGGAGATTACCGAGTGAGAAGTGCCGCCTCGTGAACAAAGGATGACAGGACCCGATGAGCCCCATGTCGACCATCCCGCCGACCATTGCCCGTTCCTGGCTGCTGCTGCCCGCCGACAGGTCGGAGCGCTTTGATGCGGCGGTCGCCTCGGAGATGGACGTCGTGGTTCTGGACGTGGAGGACGGCGTCCGCCAGTCGGAGAAGGAGCGGTCCCGCCGCGAGGTGCGCCAGTGGCTCGAGGCGGGTAACCACGCGTGGGTCCGGGTCAATGACGTCCGCTCCCCCGAGTGGGAGAAGGACCTCATGGCACTGGGGCACTGCCCCGGCCTCGATGGCGTGATGCTGGCCAAGACCGAGAACGCCGAGCACGTGGCGCTCACCACGGCCCGCTTGGCGCCGGACACTCCGATCGTGGCACTGGTGGAGTCGGCGGACGGGCTGGAGCAGGCCGCCGAGATCGCCAAGTCCGAGCAGGTCGTGCGCCTGGCTTTTGGCGTAGGCGACTTCCGCCGCGACACGGGTATCGGTTCCTCGCAGATCGCGCTCGCTTACACCCGGTCGCAGTTCGTGGTGGCCAGCCGCATCGCGCGCGTCGCTCCGCCGATCGACGGCCCCACCATCTCCAACGACACCCAGGTCCTCATGGACGCCGCCGAGCACGCGGTCGAGATGGGTATGACCGGCAAGCTCTGCCTGCGCGTGGATCAGGCTCCGTACATCAACGAGGTCCTGGCGCCGTCGGCAGCCGACGTGTCGTGGGCCGAGTCCGTGATCGACGAGTTGGGCGCCGGCGGCGAACGATGCGGCGACGGCTCAGACCTGCCGCGCCTGGCACGCGCTCAGAAGATCGCGCGCCTGGCACAGGCCTTCGCTGGTCGATGACAACCCCCCGCCTCTGCTGGACTGCCTGAACTGCGGATACAGAGCGACCCCGCCACCGTCCCGGACGGTGGTGGGGTCGATGATCCTTGGTGACCGCTGGTCTATACGGTCACCACGCCCGGGAAGCAGCCCTGTCAGCAGCCTGCATCCCCTCGTTTCCCTGCCGCGCGGCCGCCGACACGCGAGTCAGGACTGACTGCAAACCAGCCGCGGCCTCGTCCCACGCCCGCTGGTGCTCCTTGTACGCGGCCGCGGAGGTGCCCTCCCAGCCGGCGACCAGCGGATCCAACTTCCGGCGCAGATCTTCGAGGGTGCCCTGCAGCTTGTTCGACTCACCCGTGATCTGAGAGACGACGGCCTCGATCGAGCCATGCTGGTACCTGATCGGTTCGGTCATGTTTGTACTCCCGGCTTGTCTAGTAATTGTCAGATGTTGAGCGGGCCGTCGGCACCGACCCGAGAAATCGCCTGCGCCGCGTCATGATCTGCGGTGTCCAGGGCAGTCCGGTTGCTCCGCAGAGTGTCCGCGATGCCGGCGAGAGCCGTGTTGAGTTTGTCGCTCTGCTGCTTCCACTCGGTCATCACGCTCTGGAATGCCGCCGATCCCTGGCCTCCCCAGGTGGGGCCGGCCAGTTCGCCCACCAATCCCTGCACGCGGCCGAGCAGTGCCCTGATGTCGTCGTTGACCTCATCGACCCATCCGGCCGCACTTCCCATAACCTCGATATCGGCATTCAGGTAAGCCACGGCATCCTCCTCTTGGTCCTGCGGGGTCCCCTTCTGGGCCCGTCACAGTGTTCGACGGGTGCGGGGAGTCGTTTGGTTCCGCCGGAACCGAATTAATTTCCCGGGCCGTGTCAGACTCCCGCGGACAGGCGCGACGCGGCCTCGACAGGAGCGACCGGCGGGACCACGAACGACAACAGTCGAGCCCGGTCACAGGCGTCGACGATGTCATCCGCCACCCGCCCCCGTGCCAGGATCTCGGTCGAGCCACTGGCCGCCTCGCGTCGTGAGCGCCGCAGGGTCGCCACTGCCTCGAGAATCCGCGGCACCTCGTCGTCGCCGAGAGGGTCCCTGCGCGGATCGCTGCGGTGGACGACCGCGCGGCCGACCAGCGTGAGTCCGCCCCGCGTGCGCTCGACCAACCCAACAGTCGTGCGGAGCCATCCGGACTCGACGCACACGGCCC
Source organism: Dietzia alimentaria 72 (assembly GCF_000226215.1). Lineage (GTDB taxonomy): Bacteria > Actinomycetota > Actinomycetes > Mycobacteriales > Mycobacteriaceae > Dietzia > Dietzia alimentaria. The sequence continues at coordinate 102,345 of NZ_AGFF01000020.1, read as the reverse complement.
ACCTGGACGACGACGAGGGAAGGGCCTCCGCCGTGACGAGCGCTGATCTGACGACTCGAGCGGTGACCCCCAGGCCGTGGACCGCCGCTGTCAGTCGGGCGGCCCGTGTGGATCCCCAGTCGGTCGGCACCACCAGGACCAACTCGTCGCCGTCGCGCGATCCGGCCCAGCGCAGCGCTCGGGATACCGGCGCCGCCAGTAGTTCCGACACGGGGACCGACAGGCCCGCCACGTCGAGGCGGTCGCGGTGGGCGTGGGCGACCGGGTCCGCCAGGCATCGCTCCGGATAGCGGGACAGGACCGCCTCGACACGCTCGGAGCATTCGATCCGGTCACCTCCCGGCGGAAGCGATGAGCCGTCCACTGCTGCGAGCACCGACACCGGGGCGACCACCGGGGTCAGTACGGCCGAGGCCGAGACGGAGGCCACGGCGAGCCCGGAGCAGGACAGGTCCACGGCGAGACCGGTCTCCACGGCGGGGGCTCTCATGGCTCCGTCAGCGCGGTCTGCACCAATCGGACCCCGCCCTCGCGGGTGACCAACCGGCCCCGTCCGGCCGGCAGGGGCCCGGGACGCACACCCCCGAACAGCGGTCCTTCGTCGCGACTGCCGGACATGATCAGGCCGGCACCGCCGAGATCCCGCATCCTGGAGACGAACGGGTCGTAGAGCGCTCGCGACGCTCCCGCGCTACGCCGCGCCAACACGACGGACAATCCGATGTCGCGGGCATGCGGTAGGTAGGCGGTCAGAGGCGCCAGTGGATTGCCCCCACTGGTCATCACGAGGTCCAGATCATCTACGAGCAGATGGATGCGGGGGCCGCTCCACCACGACCGCGCGCGGAGTTGCTCAGGCGTGACATCGGCGCCGGGCATCCGGCTCTCGAGGATCTCGACCAGGTGCGCGACCATCGGGCCGAGGGCGGCTTCGGTGGCCGCGTAGCCCGCGAGGTGGTCGCTCTCCACCTCCCCGAGCATGGTCCGGCGATAATCAACCACGATGAGTTTCGCGTGCTCGCTGGTGTTTCCGGCCACGAGTCCGCGGGCGAGGGTACGAAGCAATGAGGTCTTGCCACATTCGGAGTCGCCGAGAACCACCATGAGCGGGTCGGTCTCCAGGTCGGCGTAGACCACTGTGAGGTCGGACTCGGACACGCCGAGTGGAAGACGGGTCCGGCGTCCGTCGGGGCCAGGCCTGGCCAGGCTCGCCAATTGGGCGAAGGGCAGTGCCTCGGGCAGCATGCGGACCCGCGTGGCGGAGATGTCCCCGACCAGGGCACGCCAGCGACGAGCCAGGTGCCGGGAGGCCTCGGCCGTCGCGTCGGCGATCCCCTCCGGGTCGACATCGCCGTCGAGCCGGGGTTGGTAGATGAGCATGTGGTCCCGCTCCCGGGTGAGTCCCCGGCCGGGGGCCGCGGGCACTGTCATCGCGGTCCGTCGGTCGATCATCGAGTCCGTGGGGTCCCCCAGACGCAGTTCGACGCGGGTCCCGAGGGCGTCACGCATCGCCGGTCGCAGGTCGGCCCAGCGGGCAGCCGACAACACCACATGGACCCCGTAGGCGAGGCCGTCCGCCGCCAATCCGAGGACAACCTGCTCGAGGTCCTCGAATTCGGTGCGGAATGTCTGCCACCCGTCGATCACCAGCAGGATGTCGGGATATTCGGCGACCGGCCGACCGTCCTTATCGGTGCTGCGTCGGCGTGCCTGGTCGATCGAGGTGATCTCGTCCGCGCGGAAGTCGGACTCGCGGCGTCGGCGTTCCGAGTCCACCTCCGCGACGGTGCGTCGGATCTTCTCGTCCTCGCCGCGGCGCGCCACCCCGCCTACGTGCGGTAGGTCGACAACCGAGTGCAGCAGGCCGCCGCCCAGGTCCACGACGTACGCCGAGAGCCGGTCCGGCGTGGTGGTGGCAGCCACCGAGAGGAGGAGTGTGCATAGCGTCGTGGACTTCCCCGAGCGCGTACCGCCCACCACCGCCACGTTCCCGTCGGCGCCGGACAGGTCCACGAACCATCTGTCGCGACGCTGTTCGAAGGGCAGGTCAACCTCGGCCAGCGGGAATCGCCAGCTGGGTGGCCTGTCGTCTCCCGCTCCGGTCGGTTCGGTGCCCACGGCCGCATCAAGCGGGGCACCCTCGCCCAGCGGCGGCAACCAGACCTCGTGCGCAGGTCTGCCATGCCCCGACAGCCGTCCTACCAGTACCTCGAGCAGGCTCGTCGACTCGTCTCCCGTGGGTGTGACGGCAGGGATGACCTCGTCGTCGTGGTCGGGCAGGGCCGGAGTGGGCACTGGCATATACCACGAGGTGAACGGCCTCACCGACGCGCGGGCGGCGGGTGTGGCCACGGATGAGCCGTCGAGCCGACGGTCTTCCCTGTAGGGGCCGGAGACGTACGCGGCGTCGAAGCGGACCGGGTCGCCCGCGTCCACCTTGAGGTAGCCGGCGCCCGGGGTAGCGGGCAGGTGGTAGGCGTCGGTGACGCCGAGAACGGTGCGCGACTCGCTGGCGGAGAAGGTCTTGAGCGCGATCCGGTACGACAGGTGACTGTCGAGTCCTCGCAGCCGTCCCTCCTCGAGCCGCTGCGAGGCCAGGAGCAGATGGATGTGCAGGCTTCGGCCCAAGCGGCCGATGGTGAGGAACAGTTCGGCGAACTCCGGCTTGGAGGAGAGCAGTTCGGAGAACTCGTCCACCACGATCACCAGCGCGGGCAGCGGGTCAAGCGCCGCCCCCTTGGCTCGCGCGGCCTCGTACTCCCCCACATTGGCGTAATTCCCGGCCGCACGGAGGACCTCCTGGCGGCGGGTGAGCTCGCCTTCGAGCGCGTCACGCATGCGGTCGACCATCGTGATCTCGGCCTGCAGGTTGGTGATCACCGCGGAGACGTGGGCCAGCGAGTCGAGCCCGAGGAACGTCGCGCCGCCCTTGAAGTCCACCAGCACCAGGTTCAACGCATCCGGGTCGTGGGTGGCGACCAGCCCGAGGACGAGCGTGCGCAAAAACTCGGATTTTCCTGAACCCGTCGCACCGATGCAGAGCCCGTGCGGACCCATTCCTCCGTGGGCGGCTTCCTTGAGATCCAGCGAGACGGGAGCGCCGTCCGGGCTCACCCCCACGGGGACTCGGAGACGGTCACGCTCACCTCGGCGGCGCCAGGCCACCGCCGGATCGACCTGGGCGGCCACACCGATTCCCAAGAGGTCGGGCAGCCCTGGGGCACGCCTGGTCGTGGTGGATCCGTCGGCGTTGGTCACGGTGTCGGCGGGCCGGTAGCGCGACAGCGCCATCGCGAGGCGTTCGGCCTCCGGCGGGCTCATGGAGTCGACGCGGGCGATGTCCTCGTCGCCGTTCTCGGTCCGCACGCGGGCCATGCCGTCGTTGTCGACCCTGATGCACAACCCGCGTCGCAGCGCGAGGTCACGCAATTGCCCCGCGCGGCTGCCGGAGACCTCGAGGACCGTCACGCCGTCCAGCCCGTCCTCGGCGAGAAGCCGTTCGGCCCCGGTCACGCCCACACCATCCACCACGACGACGAGGTGCGCCCGTCCCTGGACCGCGACCGCACTCGGGGAGAACGCGAACCGGTCCGAGACCTCGGATCCCAGCATCGACTCCACCCCGGCCAGCGAGAACTCGGTGAGTCGGACCCGCCCGCCGCCGTCGGTGTAGACGGGGTGTTCGTGATGTGGGAGCCATTTCAGCCACTCCCACGCCGCACGCGCGTCGCCCTCACTGGCCGCCACGGCCACCCGTATCCGGTCCGGCCCGTGCGATACGACGAGCCCGGCGATCATCGCGCGGACGGCGGAGCGCACCACGTCCACGTCCCCGTCCAGGGACAGCGCGGCGAACGCCCGGAGCTCCAGGGCCACGGGCAGGTCCTCGACCACCGAGTGCACGCGCACGAAGCGGCGCATGCTCACCACCGAGACCGGTTCGAGGTCGTCGACCGGTCCGGTGTCGGGTGCGTCGAGCCGGGAGGCAAGCGACTGGCGTCCCGGACCGACCCGGACGGTCAGGTCGTCAGGGTCGGCGTCGTCGCGCTCCCACATCCGCGCGGTTCCCACCAGAGCCGGCAGTTCCACGGGGTCGGGGTGACGCCACAGGGCAGCGGCGCGTTGCTGCTCGGCGGTATGACGGACCAGGTCACGGGTCTGACCGAGGTAGCGCAGATAGTCCTTGCGGAGCTCGTCGGTCTCGGCGGTCTTGTTTCCGCCGGACAGATTGCCGGCGAGCATGCCGAGGGCGGAGACCGCCATCATCACTGGGAACATCATGAACATCGGGTTGCGCATCATCCCCGTGCGCATCATCATCACGACCATGCCAACGACCGCGACCACCATCACGAGCGGCAGGATGACCTGGATGAGTGGCCTCGGGGTCGGCCGGGGCAGTTCCGGAGGCGCCTGCAGGGCGAGTTCGCCGCCCGGCATCGGTGGGGCGTCGAGCTTTTCCGCGCGGGTGAAGACCACGTCTCCCATGCCAGTCCTCCTCTAGCTTTGCTGCCGTGACCCGAGCACATCTCGGAGGTGACGCCCCCACGGACGTCCTCCGCCGTCGACAATGACCGACGTATCGGATGGCGATGTTAGGGCAGTACACGCTCTGACGGGTACGCCAACCAGCCACGGTCGCCGCCATCGCCGCGATCGGGCCCGCCCGGGACCAGCAGAGAGGACGAGGCGTGTCACAGCGGAGCGAGGTGCGGGGTGTCGCCGCCGGGGTGGAGCCGTTGGACCAGCGGCGGGTGTCGGTAGTGTGCCGATCCACCCGGGTCGACCTGAGCCTGCCCGCCCACCTGGAACTGGTCGCGGTGATCCCCGAGGTGGTGGACCTGGTCCGTGATCACATCCGTGCCGCCGCCGGCCCGGCGTCCGGAATCGACGTGAACTCACTCATGGGCGGCGGTGCCGGTGGTTCCTGGCAGCTATCACGACTCGCGGGTGGCCCTCTCGCGGTCTCTGAGACCCTCGCCCAGCAGCGTGTGCACGACGGGGAGATCCTCGTCCTCGACCACCGCCCGGTGCCGACACCCGCTCCACTGTTCGACGACGTACTGCAGGGCCTGACGGACCCCGGTGTGGCTCGCTCCCCCGCGTGGGGCAGGCGCGATGCGGTGAACGCCGCTACCGCCACCAGCGCAGTGGTCGCCGTTGCCTCCGCGGCAGCCCTGATCCGCCAGTGGTCCGCGGGGGGTGGCGTCATGACCACCCTCGTCGCTCTCCTCCTGGCGCTGCTGGGGATCGCTGCGGTCCTCACGCTGAGCAGGACCCCCGCCCCCGGGTGCGCGCACGGCGTCGCCGGGGCGTGCGCGGTCGGTTTCACCGTCTTGGCGGCCGCCACCGTCGGGGCCCCACCGATGGGTCCCGGACATCTCGTGGGCGGCTTCACCGCCGGGGCAGTCCTGGCCGGAGTGCTGCGATCCGCGGTGTTCCGCCCCGGCCCACGGCATGGATTCGGAACCGCGGCCGGATATCTGGCGCTCACCGTGCTGCTGACCGTTGCGGCGATCGGTGCGCTGATCGCCGCGGTCACCAAAACGCCGGTCGCGTCGGTCGGCGCGGGTGCGGTGCTGTTGGGACTGGCCCTGCTGACGGCCGCACCGAGGATCGCCGTCCTCGCCGCCCGTGTTCCCATCCCGCCGGTTCCCGCCCCCGGGGAAGACGTGGAGGCCGGGGACCTCGAGGACATCGACCATGACGTCCGAGGTCGCAGCGACGTCGACCACCGGATACGCGGGCCGCTTCCCACACCGGACGTACTGCGACACCGGTTCCTGACCTCCCGCTCCTGGCTGACGGGACAGTTGGCCGCCGCGGGTTCGATCTGCACCACCGGGGCCCTGGTCGCCCTGACCGGTGACGCCGCAGCCACCCGGTGGTCAGCGCCGTTGGCGCTCGTCTTGATCGTCGTCCTGGTACTCCGCGGGTTGGGTTACGCCGATCGGCTCCATACCTCCGTCCTGCTGGCTTCAGCGCTGGTGCTGACCGCCGGAGTCCTGATGGGAGCCGGCGTCACAGTGAGCTCCCCCGTCGGCGTGGTGATCCCGGCGGCTCTCGCCGTCGCCGCGGCCGTGGTGGTCACGGCATCCGTGCTGCCGCACGTCGAGCTCTCCCCCGCCGCTCTGCGGGCCGTTGGGGTGGTCGAGGCGATCTGCATCTGCGTGGTCGTACCGCTCGCAGTGGGAGCCATGGAGGTCTACTCCCTCGTCCGCCAGCGATGAGGGGTCGCCGACACGCCGCCGCGGCAACCGTGGCGGTGGTCCTCGCCTGGCATCTCGGGAGTCAACTCTTCGGGCCCCAGGTGGCCGCAGCTGTCGAGAAGCCGACGATCACCGGCCCGGTCCCGGAGGCGGAGGGTCTGCACTCCGGCCCTCTCCGTCTCGACGGACCCTGCCGCACCACCGCCGCCGTGCTCGACCCCTTCGCCTCACCCGCTTCGGCCACCGCCGCCGAACTCGGTGACGCCTGGATCCACGGTCGCGGCGAAGGGCAGGTCGTGGCCGTGATCGACACCGGCGTCAACCCCGGTCCTCGCCTGCCCCGGGTACGTGGAGCCGGAGACGTGGTGCCCGGCCGCGACGGCACCGAGGACTGCGACGCGCACGGCACCCTGGTGGCCGGCGTGCTGGCTGCGACCGAAGACGAGACCGGACATTCCGGTGTCGCCCCGGGGGTCGAGATCGTCTCCATCCGACAGTCAAGCAGTGTCCTGCGTACCGAGCGCGACCGATCGGACGAACCCACTGTCGGCGCCGGGATCGGCACCATCTCCACGCTGGCCCGGGCCATCCGCGCGGCGGTCGACGCGGGCGCCGGGATCATCAACATCTCCGAGGTCGCGTGCGTACCCGCGGGAACACTTCTCGCCGACGACACGCTCGGGGGCGCGATCCGCTATGCGGCCGTCGACCACGACGTCGTGCTGGTGGCGGCCGCCGGGAACATCGGTCAGACCTGCGGCGATCAGAACCCGGCCGTCCCTGACCCCTCCCTTGTCGGAGACGACGGGTGGGAGGAGCTCCGCACGATCGCCTCACCCGCCTGGTACGACGAACACGTGCTCACCGTCGGCGGTGTCGACGCAGATGGTGCACCCGCCGAGTTCTCTCTTCACGGCCCCTGGGTCGACGTCGCCGCCCCTGCCGTGGATCTGCGGTCCGTGGGCGCTGACGGTGCCGGGGTGTCCGATCTCGTGGTGAGCGGTGATGGCTCCCGGACCCCGATCAGCGGTACGAGCTTCGCCGCCCCGTTCGTCGCCGGCACCGCAGCGCTCATCCGCCAGGCGCACCCCGAGCTCACGGCCCGCCAGGTGGTAGAGCGGATAAAGAACACCGCTATCCCCGCCGCGGGCGGGCATGACTTCGCCGTGGGCCACGGGGTCGTCGACCCGGTCGCCGCCGTCACCGGTGTCCGCAGGTCCGGGCGCCCCGCCCCTGCCACGACGACTATCGCCGCCCCCGCTCCGGAGTCGGGTCCATCGGGTGCGGGCGCAGGCGCCGGAGTCGCAGGCGGCGCGCTCGGTCTGGGGGTGGTGGTCCTCGTCGTCGTCATGGTGACTCGTTCTCGAGACGACCCCCATCGAATGGGGTCAGCCCGCTGAGGTCTCGTCCCGGGTGGTGTCGAGATCCGACCCGTCACGCGAGACGAGCGCCGACTCGCGGTCCAGCCTCGGGCCCGACGGCAGCCGGTCGAGGACCGCCGGGTCCACCGGCACCGGCGTACCGCCCAGTCCGAGCATCGCCGCGGTCTCCCCGTCCGGGACGTCGAACCGTACGCCGGTGTCGGACACGATCGTCGTCACGGAACTGCGGGTGGTGGTGCCACGCCCCACGGCGGCCACCAGCAGGCCTCCCCCCGGGACGCCCACGGCGTCCACCGCCGGCCCGCCACCGTCGGCACCGGCTACCGCACGGGCCTCATCCCGCCCGGGCTCCGGGGCGCCGGCGACCAGCGTCACCTGCCGCGCGCCCGAGTCCCGACCGCCCGCGTCGCGGACACACAGAACCGGGGAATCGCCCGTCGCGAGCACCGAGGGGCGGTCTGCGGGAAAAGCCTCCACGTCGAGAGCTACCGACCGCGGCACCGCCATCCGGTCCGGCGCGACCTCCATGACCGCACCGACCGTCGCGGTGGAACGGATGATGTCCGCGAATACGGGCCCGACCTCCTGCACCCCATCGGTCAATGCCACATACGTCCGCGTCCCCGTGGCGGTGGCGACAGTGAAGACCTGGCCGATCCGCAGACCGTCCAGCCCGTAATCCACCGGCTCGCCCACCATCTCGATGTGCGGACGCACCACGGCCTCGACTTCGCGCAGCGGGTCGATCAGCGCCGCAGTGACCGGCCTCGGGTCGACACCGCCCAGGCCGAGGATCGCCAGCAGATCCCCGTCCCCCAGATCGATGCGCGCGCGGGTGCCGTCCCGCAACAGCCATCCGGTGCCGCCCTGGTCCGCCAACACGATCTCGTCGGGACCCGTTCCCCGACCGGGCCCCTCGCCCTCCCGTGCCACCACGCTCGTCCCGGTGATGCGTGGACGGCCTCTGTCGGCGTCCTCGACGACGTCGCACACAGTCCACGTGACGGATCCAGCGTTCTTCTCGTCCTTGTGCCCGGGCAGAACCGACGGGGCGCCCGGGATGCCCAGCAGACCACCACGGGTGGTGCCCGCGATGTCGGAATCCCGCACCGTGTCGGGCTCCGCCGCCTCACCCAGAACCAATCGCGCGGAGGCCAGATTGTGGACCGGGTGCACCGAGTCGTCGACCCGGACGTACATCTGGCCGGAGTCACGGCCGACCATGACGGTGGTCCGGTCGACATCCGGCGCGGGGTCGAGCAGCGACAACACCGCTGCACCCGCCACCCCGATGACCCCGGCGACCACGCCCACCGTCAGACCTGTGGACTGACGTTTGAGCGGATCGTGGAGCATTCGGACGTCCCAGGCAACGACGGCGTGCCGGGCGCGGCGGGTGAGAAATCGGTGACCGTCCACCTGAGCCTTGGTCGTCGGCTTGAGCGGCACGGACCGTTCCCCTTTCGCGGATGTGACACCCCGCGGCCGGGGGCACCGGGGGTAGGGTACGCGACGATCGGGCCTTCGTGGCCGGTCTTCCCAGCGGGCATCGCACACCCCGCGATCGGTCGAATACGAGGAGGGCGGGGCCATGACCGCGGTTCCCGTTCTGCCCGCTTTTTCCGCGGCGCTACTGGTCACCGTGCTGCTGACCGTGGTTTCGCCGCCCGGATGGCAGCCGTGGGTTCAGTTCGTGGCCGTCGCCCTCATCGCCGCGGCAACCACCCTCCGCCGACATGGCCGGCCCCTGCTCGCCCGACGAACCACCGACAGGCGGACGCCCGTAGACGTGGTGGATCTCGTCGCGCCGGACCGCACCGCCGTCGGCTGCGTAGAGGGCGAACTGATGGTGACCACGGCAGTCGAGGTCTCCGCCGGAGCACTCGTGGCCACCGAGGTGGGCCGCGATGACCCCGCCGACTTCCGCGGGGTCCGCCTGCCCCTCAGGGCCGTCGCCCGCCAGCTCGACCAGGGTGGGGTACTGCTCGAGGGGATCGACGTGGTGGTGCATGGTCGGCGTTCCGCCGAAGGACACGATGGCGAGGTGTACGCCTCTCTCGTGGGCCCGCTCGCCCTCATCTCCCACCGGCGTGTCCACCTGTTGATCCGGTTCGACCTGGCCCGGCTCGCACTCGAGTCAGCAGGGGATTCCACCGTCGCGATCGAGCAGATCGTGACTGTGGCCACCGAGCGTGTGCGCCGCTCGCTCGTGCACCACGGGGTGCCCTGTCGGGTCCTCGACGCGGCCGAGCTGGCCGAACTCTATCTGGACGCTGAGTCCGACCCCGGGGCCGGTGTGGGGCTCGTCGTCAGGCCGGGTGCCGACCCGCGCGGGATCATCGACAATCTCACCGCCGTCCGCGCCTCAGCCGTCACCGAGGTGACCCGCCTGCGCAGAGTAGAGGGGCGCGACGACGTGGTGGACGCCGTGACCACGGTCGGCCTGACCGGCCTGTCAGGTCAGGCCACGCACGACGCGGCCCTGCAGTCGCTTCACGGCCTCGACGGTTCCTGCCACTCTCTTCCGACCGCGCGAGTTCTCCCCGTGCCCGGGGAGGACCTGCCCGGGTCGATCGCCGGATCCCTCGACCGCCTGAGCATCGACGAACTCGACGACCTGGCTCCTCCCGCCCACGGTTCCGGCCAGATCCTGGGAGCAACCCGCACCGGGAGTGCGTCGGCGATTCAGCTCGCCGGCCCCCACCTGCGCTCGGTTCTCCTGGCTGCTCGACCGCCGGTGTGTAGACAGGTGGCGTTCCGCGCCGTCGCCGCCGGATACCGCGTGGCTGTGGTGACGGATGTGCCCGACCGCTGGCGCCCTCTTCAGGCCATCGGCGACGAGACCCGATACCGGATCGTCTCCCCCGACGCCTCCGACGCGGGTGCTCCGGTCGACGCGGTGATGTGGGATGTCGACGGCCCGCTGAGCGAAGGGCGGATCGACGCACTGGCCGGTCCCGGCGGGCCCGACGTCACCCCACCGACCGTGATCCGCGTCGATGCCGACTGGGACCTCCGCGGGGCGGCACTGGCCGACACCGTCGCGACGCCCGACCTCGTCCTGGACGGCCGGATAGACGGGTGGATCTCGGTGGAGCCCCGCGCGGGCCACACCAGTCGGGTGTCCGTGGTCGCAGGCCCCGGCGAGGAGTCGTTCCTGGGTTGAACGGCGGCACCTCCCCAGGTCAGACCCTGAGGTGCTGGACCTTCCTCCATCCCGGGTCATCCGAGACTGTGATGATTACGTCCCCTTCGTTCCACCCGGACGCCGCTACACGGAGTTGCTCCTGGGCGGGCGTTGCCGAGTCGACATAGAAATGCATGAGCCGGTAGCCTTCACAGCTCTCGGCGCCCACGCATTCGCCTGTGCCCTCCAGCCGCTCGACCAGATGGTCCTCGAGGTCACGTAGACCGGGAAGCGACTCCGGGCCGGGTAGCCCGTCATCCTCGACGTCTGCATAGGGAACGCTGACGGCGACATGACGATCGAACTTCGGCGCCGACAGCGCCACAAGCGGCACCCGCACCACCGCGACGAGTGGACCTTTGTCCGTGTCGCCGTGGAGGATCTGCCACGCGGGGTCACCGAGTTCGTCGGTGTTGTCCGAGGCTAGTTTCCGGAGAATTCCCGGGAGAGCGTTCAGCGGCACCGCTTCGTCCCCCGGAGCGGTCGCGTTGGCCCGAATGAGGCCGATCCATGTCTCCACCTGTTCTTCCCCGCACAGTGCGTCCAGTAGCAGGTAGGCCGCGATCCCGGCGTCCGGTCCGACGAGCCCCGCGAACGCCGGGTGGTGAACGGTCACATCCGCCCGAGACAGTCCCAGGTCGGTGACGACCTCCGCATGGTCGAAGTCCAGCCGCTGATTCCGGAAGTACATTGCACAGCCACGGACGGGCTCGCGGAGGTCGGCGAACGACCAGGTGGCATCGGCGGGAGGGGCGCCTGCCAGCCAGCGGCGGGCGGCACCTCGTAACTCCGGTACGCCGGCCGCGGTGACCGTCAGCCTGTGTGGTTTCTCGTCGGTGGCCGGGAGGAACTCCCAGGACAGTCCCGGGTCGATGCCTTCGATGAGCGAGGTGATCTCCGGGACCACCCGGCGGGCGTCACCCGACTCCACGGCAGCGGTGGCCTGCCGACGGCCCCCTTCGGCCCACCACCGCCAGAACGCGGTCACGGCCCGGTCCGACCTCAGGCGGGCGGTCTCGATGCGCACCTCGGAGAAGTCCAACGATCGCGAGAGCTGCCGGGGTCGTGCCGCACCGATCGCCATGTGTTCTCCTTCCGCTGACCTGAACCGCAGAGTGTGCCTGTTCTCCAGTATCCGGATTATCACGCGATCGTGCCCGCGCCCTCGTGCGGATGCACGTCCGGCCGCACGCTGGAAGACTCGTGTCATGAGCAACCCCCACGTCCTCGTGATCGGCGCGACCGGGTACATCGGGTCCCGACTGGTCCCCCGACTTCTCGCGGACGGTGCCCGAGTCTCGGTCCTCGCACGCACCCCTGCCCGCCTGGACGACATCCCTTGGCGTGACAGTGTGACCATCCACAAGGGCGGGCTGGGCGACCCCGAGGCACTGGCGAGGGCTCTGGACGGTGTGGACGTGGCGTGCCACCTCGTGCACTCGATGGGAGATTCCAAAGATTTCGTCCGCGAGGAGCGGGAGACCACCCGGATCTTCGTGCGCGCCGCGGAGGAGGCCGGCATCGAACGGATCGTCCACCTCTCCGGGCTGCACCCGGACGATGCCACCGATCTTTCCCCCCACCTACGCTCCCGCGTCGAGGTGGGGCGCCTCATGCTCGAGTCCACCGTCCCGGCGCTGATCATCCAGGCCGGCGTGGTGATCGGCTCGGGCTCGGCGTCGTTCGAGATGATCCGGCACCTCACCACCCGCCTACCGGGGATGGTCACGCCCAAGTGGGTCAGCAACCGAATCCAGCCGATCGCGATCCGCGACGCTGTGCACTACCTCGCCTCCGCCTCGCTCCGCCCGCTGGCCGAGATCAGTCCGTCCGGCGGGCGCATCATCGATGTGGGCGGCCCCGACGTGCTGACGTACGGCCAGATGATGCGGATATACGCCGAGGAGGCCGACCTGCGTCCCCGCCTCATGGTCCCGGTCCCCGTCCTCACGCCCAAGCTGTCCTCCCTGTGGATGGGCCTGGTCACCCCGATCGAACCCGGCCTGGCCAAGCCCCTGGTGGAATCGCTGCGCTGCGAAGCGATCGTGCATGTCGACGACGCCGATGAGGCCCTCGGCCCCCCGCCCGGTGGACGCACGGGTTATCGAGACGCACTGCGTGAGGCTCTGCGGGTCCCCCACGGCCCGGCCCACCCGCCACTGTGGGAGGGCGCCGACCCGCTGAACGATCCCGCGACCCTACTCCCGTCGGACGCCGACTGGGCCGGAGTCCGACCGCCGGTCATCGGGCGTGCGCGTCCAGGGCGATGAGCGGGCAGGAAACCCGGCCGACGTCGCCCAGGGCCCGCTACCGGCGGGCGCTGCGCACCGCTGAAATGGACACCGCGCCACTGCGGCCCTCTTCCCGGCGCGTCGTCGTCGTCGTACTCACCCTCGTGGTGGGCGCGGGGGTCAATGCCTGGGCGCTGCGGATCCCCGCCGGTGACCCCATCTTCTATCTGGCCACCGCGCTCATGGCCGCCGTGTGGTTCGTTGGAGCGTTCGCATCCGGACCCATCCGGTTGGGGCGGGAACCGTTCCGCGCGGGCCGGCCGGTTCTCTCGTCCGTCCTCACCGCGGCCGCGCTCGCCGTGCTGTTCTGCCTCGGCGCGTTGATCGTCGCGCGGATCGAACCCCTACGCGCACCTGTCGACGAACTTCTCGCACACGCCACCGTGGGCAACCTGGCACTCGTCGCAGTGATCACCGCCGTCAACGGCATCGCGGAAGAGTGTTTCCACCGGGGCGCGGTGTACTCCACCGTCGCGCACTTTCGTCCGGTCCTCACCAGCACGGTCGTCTACGCGGCTGTCACCGCCGCGTCCGGTATCCCACTGCTCGTGCTGGCCGCTGTTCTACTGGGCCTGGTGACCGCTCTTCAGCGGCGGGCCACCGGTGGCGTGCTGGGGCCGATCATCACGCACGTGACGTGGTCCATGGTCATGCTGTTCGCGCTGGCCCCCATCCTCGACGCGGCGCGGGCCTGAACCCGCGGCCGCACTACTCGCCACAACAACCGCTGGCCCCCGACGTCGTGCCCGGTGCAGGTCGGACCTCGCGGGTGATGAGGTTCCGCGCCGCCAACTCTGCATCCGGCGGGTACTCGACGCTCACCATCGCAAGTCCACACGCGGGAGCCACCGGAACCGCCGATGACCGCTCCTTCTCGCCCAACAGGCCGCTGATCCAGTCGAGATTTCTACGCCCCTCCCCCACGGCCATCACACCGCCGACCAGACTGCGCACCATCGACCAGCAGAACGCGTCGGCGCTGACACTCGCGATCCAGACCTCCGTCGCGCCAGGGGCGTCGGCTCCGCGCGCGTCCGGCTCGGTCCGCCAGTCGAACCGCTGCAGTTCCCGAATAGTGGTGGCGCCCTCACGGCGACGACAGAACGCGGCGAAGTCATGCAGCCCCAGCAGACGCTGCGACGCAGCCCGCACGGCCTCCAGGTCAGCCTGCCGCTGCCACGCGGCGGTGTCCCGGGCCCGCGTCGGCTCAGCTCCCCACGGCGCGGTGGTCAGCCGGTACTCGTAGTGCCTGCGCAGCGCGGAGAAGCGGGCGTCAAACTCATCGCTCACCCACCGCGCCCCCATCACGGTCACATCCCTTGGCAGCAGACGCGCGAGCCTGCGGATCAACGCCTCCGGTCGACCGTCGAGCGAACGCTGGTCCAGCCACGCCGGATCCACATCGAAGTGACACACCTGCGCCCGTGCGTGCACTCCGGCGTCGGTGCGGCCCGCCACGGTCAGCGTCACAGGGTTGCGAAGCACCTTGGCCAGTTCGGCTTCCAGCACCCCGCACACGGTCCGCAGGCCGGGCTGGCGCGCCCAGCCGGAGAAATCGGTGCCGTCATAGGCGACGTCCAGGCGAATCCGGCGTGTGCTCACGGCCTACAGACGCTAGACCACCGCCGCGTCCCCGCGCCACACCGCCACCGCGGCAGATCCGGCACGATGGGGCCATGTCGCCGTCATCCTTCACCCACCCCGCCTCCGCACGCCGCGCCCCGCGCACCGGCCGCACCGCCGCGCTGGTGACCGCCGGAGCGACCGTCGCCCTCACTGTGGTGGCCTGCTCTGCCACCGATCCCGACGACGACAACCTCGCCGGCACCGGCGACACCACGCCTACGGTCTCCGCGGAACAGTCCGGGCCCACCTACGGCCGGTACGTGGCGCTGGGCGATTCGTTTGCCGCGCTGGGCCCGGTGGACGCACCGACCAGCGGGCCGGCGGCGTGCCTACGTTCCAGCCTCAACTATCCGGCACTCGTGTCCGCTGGCGACCCGATCGGCGAACTCGTCGACGTGACTTGCGGTGGTGCTCGGACTCTCGACATGACCACCCGACAGATTCCCGAGACTCCGCCGCAGTTCGACGCACTGACCCCCGACACTGACCTGGTCACGCTGTCGATCGGCGGAAATGACATCGGTTTCGGCGCCATCGCCGGATGCGTGGCTCAGACTCCCCGCGCCGCGCCGGGCGCCCCGTGCAGGGACCGCCTCGAGCAGTCGGTGACCGACGCGCTGAACGCCCTTCCCGCCTCGCTCGACACGGTCTACGCGGGCATCGCCGACCGATCACCCGCGGCGCGCGTGATCGCCACCGCGTACATGCCACTTGTGCCTGATCACGGAGGCTGCGAGTTCGTCTCGGGCATGAGCCCGGGCGACGTGACGTGGGTCCGACATGTCACCGAGAGGATCAACCTGATCGTGGCCGACGCCGCCGACCGCGCCGGCGCCACCGTTGCGGAACCCGATGATGCCGACCAGCATCATGCCTGCGCCCCCGCCTCCGAGCGGTACACCGATTTCACCGGCACGGAGACCGGCTCACATCCGATGCATCCGACCGCCGCCGGACAACAGGCTATGGCCGAAGCCGTGAGCGCGGTCCTCTGAGAGCCCAGCTGGCAGCTGTTTCCACGCGGCCGGTCGCGGCTCTGCCCCCGGTGACGCACGAAAGAACCCCCGCTCCGCGTGGTGCGGAGCGAGGGTTCTTTCGGGGTGCGGTGAGATCCTCACCTGGTCGGGTCAACTCCGACAGAGCCCGACCCGGGTCGAACTCACGCCTCGTCGGCGTCCTTACGCTGCGACTTGGGCAGCTGGTAACCGGCAGCCTTGGCGTTGTCCTCGGTGTCGAACCAGATCTCGGCCGTGGTGCGCGCGTAGTGCGACGTGCCGGGAAGGTGGTACAGCATCGAGGACGAGTTGCCCTTGATGGGGAAGCCCTCGGGCTCCGAACCATCCTCGAGCGGCGCGTGCGACCCCGCGGGGGCCTCCGCGTGGCTCGTGTCCTCGGACACGGCGTCGGCGGTCGTGGTGGCGGCCTCGACGTCGGACTCCTCAGCGGCGTCGACCTGGTCGGCGATCGGGCTGTTGGCTTCCGCCTCGGCCGTTGCGTCGGACTTGTCTGCGGCCTTCTTGGAGGCGGCTGCGCGGGTGGCACGTGAGGCCTCTGCGGAGGCGAGCTCCTCGGTGACGAGCGCGATCATCGCCATGGGCGCGTTATCGCCCTTGCGGTTCTCGAGCTTGACGATCCGGGTGTAGCCACCGTTGCGGTTAGCGACCCGGGGGCCGATCTCCGCGAACAGCTTGTGCAGCACATCCTTGTCACGGACGAGCTTGGCGGCCTCACGACGGTCGGCGAGCGTTCCACGGCGAGCTTTGGTGATCAGCTTCTCCGCATAGGGACGCAGCAGTTTCGCTTTGGTCTCCGTGGTGCGGATGGCATCGTGCTCGAAGAGCTGGGTGGCCAGATTCGAGAGGATGAGCCGCTGGTGTGAAGCGGATCCGCCGAGGCGGGCGCCCTTCTTGGGCTTGGGCATCAGATTCTCCTAGGAATGGTGTGCGGAGCGCTCGTCAGAGCTGCTCGGTCTCGGCGTAATCCTCGCCGCCCTCGTCGATCCACGTGCCGGTCTCGGCGTCGTAGCCGGCGACCGAGGCGGGATCGAATCCGGGGGGCGCATCCTTGAGTGACAGGCCGAGCTCGACGAGCTTGACCTTGACCTCGTCGATCGACTTCTGACCGAAGTTCCGGATGTCGAGCAGGTCCGACTCGCTGCGCGCCACGAGCTCGCCCACGGTGTGGACTCCCTCGCGCTTGAGGCAGTTGTAGGACCGGACCGACAGGTCCAGATCGTCGATCGGCATGCCGTAGGCGGCGATGTGATCGGCCTCGGCCGGGCTCGGCCCGATCTCGATGCCCTCCGCCTCGTCGTTGAGCTCACGGGCGAGGCCGAACAGCTCGACGAGGGTCTTACCCGCGGACGCCAGGGCATCACGGGCTGTCATCGAATTCTTGGTCTCGACATCCAGGACCAGGCGGTCGAAGTCCGTGCGCTGATGCACACGAGTCGCCTCCACCTTGTAGGTCACCTTTAGGACCGGCGAGTAGATCGAGTCGATCGGGATACGGCCGATCTCGTGGCCCGCATCCTTGTTGAGTCCGGCGGGCACGTAGCCACGCCCGCGCTCGACGACCAGCTCGATCTCCAGACGGCCCTTCTCGTTGAGAGTGGCGATGTGAAGCTCCGGGTTGTGCACCTCGACGCCGGTGGGCGGGACGATGTCACCAGCGGTGACGGCACCCGGCCCCTGCTTCTTGAGGTACATGGTGACCGGCTCGTCTTCGATGGACGAGACGACCAGGCCCTTGAGGTTCAAGATGATGTCGGTGACATCTTCTTTGACGCCCGGCACGGTGGTGAACTCGTGCAAAACACCCTCGATACGAATGCTGGTGACCGCCGCTCCGGGAATGGAGGACAGCAGTGTTCGCCGCATGGAGTTGCCGATGGTGTAGCCGAAACCGGGCTCGAGGGGCTCGAGCACGAACCGCGAACGATTCTCGGAGACGGCTTCCTCGATGAGGGTGGGCCGCTGGGAGATGAGCATGTGCTACCTCTTTCGATTCTCGGCGTCCGCTATTTGACGCCGTAGTAACCCGTCGTCGCCGGGTGGGCCGCGATGTGCGGCCCACCCGGCGACGAGGGAGGACAGATCACTTCGAGTAGAGCTCGACGATCAACTGCTCCTGCAGCGGCACATCGATCTGAGCGCGCTCGGGGAGCTGGTGTACGAGGATCCGCAGCGTCGTGGGAACGACCTGCAGCCACGCTGGTACGGGGCGCTCGCCGAGAGTCTCGGCGGCGATCTCGTACCAGTCCATCTTGGTGGACTTGGGACGGACGTCCACGATGTCGTACTGCGAGACCCGGTAGCTCGGGATCGTCACCTTCTGGTCGTTGACCAGGAAGTGACCGTGGCTGACGAGCTGACGTGCCTGACGACGCGTCTGCGCGAGACCCGCGCGGTACACGACGTTGTCGAGCCGCGACTCCAGGATCTGGAGGAGGTTCTCACCGGTCTTGCCGGCGCGACGGTTCGCCTCTTCATAGTAACGACGGAACTGCTTCTCCATCACGCCGTAGGTGAAGCGTGCCTTCTGCTTCTCCTGCAGCTGGAGACGGTACTCGGACTCCTTGATCCGCGCGCGGCCGTGGTGACCGGGCGGGAAGGGCCGACGCTCGAATGCGGTGTCCCCACCCACGAGGTCCACGCCAAGACGGCGGGACTTGCGGGTGGCGGGGCCGGTGTAACGTGCCATGGTTCTCTACGTTCCTTCCGGCTCAGACTCGACGCCGCTTGGGCGGACGACAGCCGTTGTGGGGCTGGGGGGTGACATCGGAGATCGTGCCCACCTCAAGGCCCGCGGCCTGAAGCGAGCGAATCGCGGTCTCACGACCCGAGCCGGGGCCCTTGACGAAGACGTCGACCTTTTTCACGCCGTGCTCCTGAGCCTTCCGAGCAGCGTTCTCGGCAGCCATCTGGGCGGCGAAGGGCGTCGACTTGCGCGAGCCCTTGAAGCCGACGTGACCGGAGGACGCCCAGGAGAGGACGGCGCCGGAGGGGTCGGTGATCGAGACGATCGTGTTGTTGAACGTGCTCTTGATGTGAGCATGCCCGTGGGCGACGTTCTTCTTCTCTCTGCGACGGCCCGTCTTCTTGGGGCCCGCAGTGCGTGACTTAGGGGGCATTACTTCTTCTTTCCGGCGACGGTCTTCTTCGGACCCTTACGGGACCGGGCGTTGGTCTTCGTTCGCTGACCACGAACGGGCAGGCCACGACGGTGGCGCAGTCCCTGGTAGCTACCGATCTCGATCTTCCGGCGGATATCGCCCTGAATCTCGCGGCGGAGGTCACCCTCCACCTTGTAGTTGCCTTCGATGTCGTCACGAAGGGTGGTCAGCTGTTCGTCGGTCATGTCCTTGGTGCGCAGGTCGGGGCTGATGCCCGTGCGCTCCAGGATCTCGACCGCACGGGTACGACCGATGCCGAAAATGTAGGTGAGCGCGATCTCCATACGCTTGTCACGTGGGAGATCAACGCCGGCAAGACGTGCCATGTGGCGTTTCTCTTTCGTCGTGCGGTAGGTCTGCTCCCCGACCGCCCCCTGCCCGGATGGTCATCTCACGATGAGCAAACGTTCGGGGCCCCGGCCTCCGCGTCCGAGGGTGTGAACCCGCCCCCGCCTTACGGCAGAAGCGATTGGTTCGGGGAGTTGTGCGTCTCTACTTGTAGCGGTAGACGATTCGACCACGCGTCAGGTCGTAGGGCGAGAGCTCCACGACCACGCGGTCCTCCGGGAGGATGCGGATGTAGTGCTGCCGCATCTTTCCACTGATGTGGGCGAGGACCTTGTGCCCGTTTTCGAGCTCGACGCGGAACATAGCGTTCGGCAACGGCTCTACGACACGGCCCTCGACCTCGATGGCTCCGTCTTTCTTTGCCATGCTGGTTACGGTCCTCCACGATTCCCCGGATGACGTCTACCGGATTGTGGTGTACTGGCAGGCACACCGACGTATAAGCGTACGTCAGCGTCCGCTTGAGCGCCAATCGTGCCTGCGACGCCGGACTTGACCATCGACGGTCCCCAGAACCCGCTGTCCGGCGGGTCGGTGCGAGGCGACCACACCGATGTCAGAGCGGACGAGGCGTGAGGATGCGGGGGCCGTCCGAGGTCACCGCGACAGTGTGCTCCCAGTGCGCAGCGGGCGCTCCGTCGACCGTCACGACGGTCCAGTCATCGGACAGGGTGCGGGTGTCCACCTCCCCGCCAAGAACCAGCATCGGCTCGATCGCAAGTACGGACCCCACTTGGAGGCGCGGCCCCTTGCCGGGCTTGCCCTCGTTGGCGAGGAACGGCCACTCGTGCATCTCACGCCCGATCCCGTGACCACCGAACCCGTCAACGATGCCCAGCGAGACGCGGTGCCGCTCCTCTGCGCGACGCGTCGCCACTTCGAGAGCGTGGGAAACATCGGTGAGCCGGTTACCCGGTCGCATCGCGAGCATGCCCTCCTCGAGGACCTCCCGGGTCGCGTCGTTCAGCGCGTCCACGTCAGCGGCCAGGGAGCCCACCCCAAAGGTCCACGCCGAGTCACCGTGCCAGCCGTCGAGAATGGCGCCGCAGTCGACGGACACCAGATCGCCCTCGGCCAGCACGGTACTGGTTGCGGGGATGCCGTGAACCACGACCTCGTTCACGGATGAACAGATCGATCCGGGGAAGCCCTCGTAGCCCTTGAACGACGGGACGGCTCCAGCGTCGCGGATCAGTTGCTCGACCACTCTGTCGAGGTCTGCGGTGGTGGCGCCGACGACAGCGGCCTCGCGAGCTGCCACCAGGGCCCGGCCGACGATCCGGCCGGCAGCTTCCATGGCGTCGAGTTCACCCGGCGTACGGGCGACGACAGAACCTTTTCGTGACCGGCCCAACATACCGATGGTCAGCGGCCCAGCGCTGACATGGCGCGGGAGTGGATCTCGTCAACCTCACCCACGGCATCGATTGTCTTGACCTCGGAACCGTAGTACTCGAGCAGAGGGGCGGTTTCGGACCGGTACACGGACATGCGGTTCCGGATGACGTCCTCCGTGTCGTCCTCACGGCCACGTGCCAGCATCCGCTGCACTACCGTGTCCTCGTCGATCCGGAACTCCAGTACCGCGTCCAGTGAGCTACCGGCGTCGGCGAGCATCACCTTGAGCGCATCCGCCTGCGCCACGCTGCGTGGGTAACCGTCGAGAAGGAACCCTTCGGTGGCGTCGGGCTCGCCGATGCGTGCCTGGACCATCCGGTTGGTGACGTCGGCTGGAACGAGATCGCCGGCGTCGATGTAGGTTTTCGCCTCTTTGCCGAGGTCGGTGCCCTGCGAGATATTCGCGCGGAAGAGGTCGCCGGTGGAGATGTGGGGCACGCCCAACTTCTCCGATAGCAGCGCGGCCTGGGTTCCCTTGCCTGCTCCGGGAGGGCCGAGGAGGACGAGACGCATGGTGTGGACCAGCCTTTCTACGGGTTTATTGCTCGGGTGACGCGCGGTCTACTTGAGGAAGCCCTCGTAGTTGCGCTGCATGAGCTGTGCCTCGACCTGCTTCACGGTGTCGAGACCGACCGACACCATGATGAGCACGGCGGTACCGCCGAACGGCATGTTCTGCATGTCTCCACCCCCACTGCCCATGTCGAGGAAGATATTCGGGAGGACCGCAATCAAACCGAGGTACAGCGATCCGAAGAGAAGAATTCGGTTGAGGACGTAGCCCAGGTACTCCGCTGTCGGGCGACCCGGACGGATGCCCGGGATAAACCCGCCGTACTTCTTCATGTTCTCGGCCTGCTCCATCGGATCGAACTGGATGGCCACGTAGAAGTAGGCGAAGAAAATGATCAGGGCGAAGTACAAGATGATGTAGCCCGCGCTTGATGGGTTCTGCAGGTACTGCATGACGTAGCGCTGCCAGAAACCGTCGCCGGAAGGCTCGGGACCCTGCACCAACTGGGTGATGAGGATCGGCACGTACATCAGCGACGACGCGAAGATCACCGGAATGACGCCGGCCTGGTTGACCTTCAGCGGAAGGTAGGTGGAAGTGCCGCCGTACTGGCGACGTCCGACCATGCGCTTGGCGTACTGCACCGGAATACGACGCTGGCCCTGCTCGACGAACACCACGGCGACGACGATGAGAACCACGGCGAACATCACGGCGGCGAACTTCATTATCGACGAGTTCTGGTAGATGTTCACACCCTCCGCAGGGATGCGCGAGGCGATACCGGCGAAGATCAGAAGCGACATACCGTTTCCGATGCCCCGGTCGGTGATGAGTTCACCGAACCACATGACGAGTGCCGCACCAGCGGTCATGACCGTCACGATCGTGAGCAGAGTCAGGATGTCACCGTCGATCAGTACGGACTGACCACCGCCGAGCAGTTGTCCGCGGTCGGCCAACGCGACGATGCCGGAAGACTGGAGGACGGCCAGCGCGATAGTGAGATAACGCGTGTACTGCGTCATCTTGGCCTGGCCGGACTGTCCCTCCTTCTTCAACTGCTCGAAGTACGGAATCACCACGGTCAGCAGCTGCACGATGATGCTCGCCGTGATGTACGGCATGATGCCGATCGCGAAGACGGAAAGCTGGAGGAGCGCACCACCGGAGAACAAATTGACCAGTGAGTACAGCTGAGCGCTCTCTCCGGTCATCGCCGAGTCGAGCAAGCCGCGGAGCTTGGGGTAGTCCACGCCCGGAGACGGGATCTGAGCGCCGATTCGGTAGAGGATGATGATCCCGAGGGTGAAGAGGATCTTCTTCCTCAGGTCCCGGTCCTTGATCGCGGACGCGAGTGCGGAGAGCACATATCCTCCTGGTCATGGACGGCCTGCGGCCGCCGGTCGTCGAAAGCAGATGCGCCGGGTGGAGGTCGGTCCGATCAGAGTCGGAGTCGGCCCAGAAACGCACAACAGGAAAACTCTATCAAGACGAGCGCAGGGGTCGGGTCCGAGACTCCCGGACCCGACCCCTGCCACCCGTCATCCGACCCCGTGGGGTCGGTCGGGGATTCAGGCCCCGGCCTCCGACACGCTTCCGCCGGCGGCCTCGATCTTGCTCTTGGCCGATGCGGAGATCTTGTCGACGGCCACGGTCACGGCAACGGAGATGTCTCCGTCGGCCAGGACCTTGACCGGCTGGTTCTTCCGAACGGCGCCCGCGGCGACGAGCTCGGCGACGCCGACCTGGCCCCCATTTGGGAACAGCCGCTGGATGTCAGCCACATTGACGACCTGGAAGACGACCTTGTTGCGGTTCTTGAAGCCCTTAAGCTTCGGAAGTCGCATGTGGATCGGCATCTGGCCGCCCTCGAACGCCGCGGGGACGTTCTTGCGGGCCTTGGTGCCCTTGGTACCCCGACCGGCGGTCTTACCCTTGGAACCCTCACCTCGACCAACGCGGGTCTTGTCGGTGTGGGCGCCGGGCGCGGGGCGCAGGTGGTGCAACTTGATGGTCATGCTCACTCCGTCTCTTCGACCACGACGAGGTGGCTCACGACGTTGATGAGACCCCGGGTCTGCGAGTTGTCCTCACGAACGACCGACTTCCGGATGCCCTTGAGGCCGAGCGTACGCAGGGAGTCCCGCTGATTCTGCTTGGATCCGATGGTCCCACGGACCTGGGTGATCTTGAGGTTAGCCATGATCAGGCCCCCTGTCCGGCACGCGCGCGGAGCATGCCCGCGGGCGCGACGTCCTCGATCGGCAGGCCGCGGCGAGCCGCGACCTCCTCGGGCCGGTGCAGGCCCTTGAGCGCGGCCACGGTTGCGTGGACCACGTTGATGGCGTTGTCCGACCCCAGCGACTTGCACAGGATGTCATGCACGCCAGCGCACTCGAGCACCGCGCGAGCGGCACCTCCGGCGATCACACCGGTACCGGGCGAAGCCGGACGGAGCATGACTACCCCGGCCGCCTCTTCACCCTGAATCGGGTGCGGGATGGTGGAGCCGATGAGGGGGACGCGGAAGAAGTTCTTCCGGGCCTCCTCCGATCCCTTCTGGATCGCGGCCGGCACCTCCTTGGCCTTGCCGTAGCCGACGCCGACCATGCCGTTGCCGTCACCGAGGATCACGAGGGCGGTGAAGCTGAAGCGACGACCACCCTTCACGACCTTGGAGACGCGGTTGATGGTGACGACGCGCTCGATGTACTGCGACTTCTCCTCGTCGCGGCCTCGACGATCGTCGCGGCCCCGACCACGGCCGCGGTCGTTGCCGCGCCCCTGGGGGTTGTCGGTGGTGGTTTTGTTGTCTGCGGCGGGCCCGTTGCTTCCGCCGTCACGACGCTGACGTCCCGGCATCAGACGGTCCTTCCATTAGCGGTCAGTGCAGTGGTGTTGGTCATCAGAACTCCAGCCCACCCTCGCGAGCGGCTTCGGCGAGCGAGGCGATCCGGCCGTGGTACTTGTTGCCACCACGGTCGAACACGACGGCCTCGATGCCAGCGGCCTTGGCGCGCTCGGCCAGCAGCTGGCCGACCTTGGCGCTGCGGTCCTTCTTGTCGCCCTCGGATGCACGCACATCGGCCTCGATGGTCGACGCCGCGGCAAGGGTGTGACCCGCCAGGTCGTCGATGATCTGGGCGTGGATGTGGCGCGAGGAACGGTTGACGACCAACCGCGGACGCTCCGGAGTGCCGGAGACCTTCTTGCGGAGGCGGTAGTGGCGCCGGGTACGACTCTCTCGACGTGCGGTCGAGACATCGGTTCCCAGCGGGGAACGCTTCTTTGTGCTGCTCATGATCACTTACCCGTCTTTCCGACCTTGCGACGGACCTGCTCGCCGGCGTAGCGGATGCCCTTGCCCTTATACGGGTCGTGCTTCCGCAGTCGCTTGATGTTGGCGGCGATCTGGCCCACCTGCTGCTTGTCGATCCCGGAGATCGAGAACTTGGTCGCACCGTCCACCGCGAACGTGATTCCGTCCGGGGCGACAACCGGCACGGGATGCGAGTAACCCAGGGCGAACTCGAGGTCCGAGCCCTTGGCCACGACGCGATAACCGACGCCGAAGATCTCCATATCCTGCTTGTAGCCCTCCGTGACGCCCACGACCATGTTGTTGACCAGGGAGCGAGAGAGACCGTGCAGGGAACGGCTGTCACGGTGCTCGTCGGGACGGTTCACCGTGATGGTGTTGTCCTCGACCGAGACCGTGATCGGAGCGGGCAGATCCTGGGTGAGTTCACCCTTGGGGCCCTTGACGGTGATGGCCTGGCCGTCGACCTTGATGTCGACACCGGACGGAACGTTGATCGGAGCCTTACCGATACGTGACATTTCTCGCCCCCTTACCAGACGTGGGCGAGGACTTCCCCGCCCACCTTCTTGTTGTTCGCCTGACGGTCGGTGAGCAGGCCTTGGGACGTCGAGATGATCGCGACACCCAGCCCGCCGAGGACCTTGGGCAGTTCGGTGGACTTGGCGTACACGCGCAGACCGGGCTTAGAGATGCGCTTGATGCCCTGGATGCTCCGCTGGCGAGACGGGCCGTACTTGAGGTCGATGGTGAGCTTCTTGCCCACCTCGGCATCGGCGACGTTGTAGTCAGCGATGTAACCCTCTTGCTTGAGAATCGCCGCGATGTTGCCCTTGAGCTTGGAATGCGGCATGGCCACTGATTCGTGGAACGCCGAGTTGGCGTTACGCACACGCGTCAGCATGTCCGCGATGGGATCGGTCATCGACATGGATAAACCATGTTCCTTTCTCGTAACGGTTCCCATGCAACACCTCGGGTACACCGGCCTGTGGGCCGGTGCCGTCAGTCGTGGGCCTATCACGAAGAGTGCGAATGTTCTTTTGTATGGGACCCGGACTCCCCTTGGGGTTCCCGGGTATCCCGCCGCTTCCCGTGCTCTTCACAAGGGAGGCGACCAGAGACGACTGGGCCGTCTGCCCGTCGCCGGGGTTCCGCTGTTGGGATCCCCGACGAAGGCGGCCGGTCCGGCCGGAAGGAGGTCAGTCCTCCTTGAAGGGGAAGCCGAGCTGCTTGAGCAGTGCGCGGCCCTCTTCGTCGTTGGTCGCGGTGGTGACGACCGTGATGTCCATGCCTCGCGGCCGGTCGACCTTGTCGACGTCGATCTCGTAGAACATCGTCTGCTCGTTGAGTCCGAACGTGTAGTTGCCGTGACCGTCGAACTGCTTGCCCGAGAGTCCCCGGAAGTCGCGGATGCGCGGGAGCGCAACAGTGGTCAGGCGGTCCAGGAACTCCCACATGCGGTCGCCCCGGAGGGTGACGCGGGCGCCGATCGGCATTCCTTCGCGGAGCTTGAACTGAGCGATGGACTTGCGAGCCCGGCGAACCTGCGGCTTCTGACCGGTGATCAGCGTGAGGTCGTTGAGGGCGCCGTTGATGAGCTTGGCATCGCGAGCGGCGTCACCGACACCCATGTTCACGACGACCTTGACGACGCCCGGGATCTGCATGACGTTCGCGTACTCAAAAGTCTCATTGAGCGCCGGCTTGATCTCGTTCCGGTACTTGGTCTTGAGCCGCGGGGTGTAGCCGGCGGGAAGAGCGGTATCGGTCATTGTCACAGGTCCTTCCCGGTCTTGCGCGAGACACGGACACGCTTGCCGTTCTCGTCAGTGCGGATTCCGACCCGGGTCGGGGTGCCGTCGGCGTCCACGACCATCACGTTGGAGACGTGGATCGGGGCTTCCTGGGTGACGATGCCGCCCGAGGAGGCGCCGCGCTCAGCGGCCGAGTTCGAGGTGTGCTTCTTGATGCGGTTGACGCCCTCGACGAGGATCTTCTCCTGCGCGGGGAAAGCCTGGATGACCTTGCCCTTCGCGCCCTTGTCCTTGCCCGAGATGACGAGCACCGTGTCGCCCTTGTGAACCTTCATGTCAGAGCACCTCCGGAGCCAGCGAGACGATGCGCATGAACTTCTTGTCGCGCAGTTCGCGACCGACCGGCCCGAAGATGCGCGTGCCACGAGGATCGTTGTCGTTCTTGATGATGACGGCGGCGTTCTCGTCAAACTTGATGTACGAACCGTCCGGCCGACGGCGCTCCTTTGCGGTGCGCACGATGACGGCCTTGACGATCTCACCCTTCTTGACGTTGCCACCGGGGATGGCGTCCTTGACGGTGGCGACGATGATGTCCCCAACGCCCGCGTAGCGACGCTTAGATCCACCGAGAACGCGGATGCAGAGAATCTCCTTGGCACCCGTGTTGTCGGCGATCTTGAGTCGCGACTCCTGCTGGATCATGGTTCTCCTGACCAGGTCTGTTCTTATGTGTGCCGAATACCGACCCGACACACGCGGTCATGCCGCCCGGCGACGCGTTACGACGCGAAAGGTCGGGCAACTGCTCCAGTGTAGGGTGCGGACCCGACCTCACCCAAATCGCGGTCAGCTCCCGGTTGAGCCAGCGGATCCCGACGACCCCAACGAGCCCGAGGAACCCTCTGAACTCGATGAGCCAGCGGAACCGAGGGCTTGGGCCGGCGCACTACCCTTCGCCGTTTTCCCATTCGGTGTGGCGGCATCGAGTCCGGCCAGGAGGTGGTTCATGCTCGGCCGCATTTGGCTGACGAACACGGGCCAGTTGTGGATGCCGGTGGGCATGTACGCCATTTGCAGCTTGACGTCAGGGACGGACGCCAATGCGGCCTCCAATGCCTTGGTGCTCTCGTATGACCCCTTCTCCAGCAAGTGGCCGTCGAGGAGAATCACCTCGTTGCTACCGAAATGCCCAAGCTCTGTGGAACCGACGATACCGGTCGCGGCGCTGAGGAAGACAGCCTTCCCCGCCAGTCCGGACGGATCCAACAGGGTGTCATGATCCCGCCACGCCTGTGAGTCCCGCGGTCCCCACATCTTGGTCACGTCACCATGACGGGCGGCGGTTGTGAGACGCGCGTACTGGTAACCGAGGTCATCGGTGGTCGAGTACGCACCGCTGACACCCGCGGTGGCGTTGAACATCTCGTAGGTGTTGGCGAGGTGAAGTGCGGCGGACGCACCCATCGACAAGCCCATCACCCCCCAGTCACCGTTGTGGGCCAACCCTCCCCCGGCGCCGGTCATTCCCTGCTTGAGGAGCGGAGGTAGTTCTTCGGTCAGGAAGGTCTCCCACTTGTTGGGGCCCAGGATCGGGTCGTCATCCTGCCAGTTCGACCACATTGAGGCAGGGCCGCCGGTCGGGGCGATGACATTGACGTTCTTGTCCCGAAGAACTTGGTCACCCCAGCCCATACCGGTGCTCCACCCCGACGGGACCTCGCTACCGACGCCGTCGAGGAAGTACACGTTCGGCGTGTCGAACCCGACCGGGGCGCGGTAGACCTCCACGCGAATCTCCCGTTGCATCGATTTGGATGTCACCGTCCACACCTCGGCCCGGGCGTCCGCGGGGTTGGGCGAGCCGGGGAACAGCGGCTTGATACTCCGGACGTTCGAATCTGTGATGGCCGAGTCTCGCTTAGCAACCGGACGCGTGGGCGCAGCAGAACTACCCGGGCGCGGGAACTCCTCGGATCCCGCCGCCGCTACCGAACCCAGCACCGAAGTGAGCGGCACTGCCGCACCGAGATTGGCCAACGCCGCCACGCTAAGAGACGGGACGCCCAACAGGCTCCCCGGTACCACGCTCGGAGTCAGGGACGCGGGGTCAGCAGATCCGCCGTCTGCGCTCTGAGCGCTGGCCGGAACCGCAGCCGAGGTGACGATCAGCGCCGCGGTCGCGACACCGGATAACCCGATCTGGATCACTCGGCGAGAAACCCGAGTTCCTCCCCGATGGCTACTGCCTTGTCGAATGATCATCGTTTGTATCCTGTTCTACTGAGCGAGTCGCGGCCTATGACACAACACTCACGATTCGTTACATTCGTTAAATTCGTTACAAAGAATGCAGAACGGCCCGGCCCTGGATGCTCCGGGGCCGGGCCGTTCTGGGTTCGGGAGGGGCTTACTTGGCCCGCTCCAACACCTCGACGAGGCGGTAGCGCTTCGTGGCGGACAGCGGGCGGGTCTCCATGATCCGCACGCGGTCACCCACGCCAGCGGTGTTGGCCTCATCGTGGGCCTTCACGCGCTCGGTCCGACGCATGATCTTGCCGTACAACGGGTGCTTCACGCGGTCCTCGAGTTCGACAATGATGGTCTTCTCCATCTTGTCGGACACGACGTACCCGATACGCACCTTGCGGCTGTTGCGCTCGACGTTCTCGCTGGACTCAGTCACAACTGTTTCCTTGTCACTCACTTGGCATCACCCGGCGCCGCCGACAGCCCGAGCTCGCGCTCGCGGATGACGGTGTAGATCCGTGCGATGTCGTGACGGACGACACGCAGGCGACGGTTGTTGGTCAGCTGACCGGTGGCCATCTGGAAGCGCAGGTTGAACAGCTCTTCCTTAGCCTCACGCAGGCGCGCGGTCAGGGCATCGGCGTCGAGCTCACGCAGCTCGGGGGCGGTGATTCCACTAGCCATCAGAACTGCTCCTCCCGGGTCACGATGCGGGTCTTGCACGGGAGTTTGTGCTGCGCGCGACGCAGGGCCTCGCGAGCGGTCTCCTCGTTCGGGTACGACATCTCGAAGAGAATGCGACCCGGCTTGACGTTCGCGACCCACCACTCGACGGATCCCTTACCGGAACCCATCCGAACCTCGGCGGGCTTCTTGGTCAGCGGACGGTCCGGGTAGATGTTGATCCAGACCTTGCCGCCACGCTTGATGTGGCGGTTGATGGCGATACGCGCGGACTCGATCTGCCGGTTGGTGACATAGGCAGGCTCGAGCGCCTGGATTCCGTAGTCACCGAACGTCACCTTGGTGCCGCCCTTGGCCCCGCCCTTGCGGCCGGGGTGGTGCTGCTTACGGTGCTTGACGCGCTTGGGGATCAGCACGGTCAGGCCTCCTTGTTCTCTGCGGGCGCCTCGGCCGGGGCAGCGGAACCGGCGCGGCCGGTCTCGGTGCTGGTGGCCGTGGTGCCCTGGGCGCCGGAACGACGCGGCCGGCCGGCGCCGCGCTCACGGCGCGGAGCCCGATCGGCACCGCCGCGGTTGCTGGACTGGGCGAACTGGTCGGACTCGCGGCGGCCACCGACGACGTCACCCTTATAGATCCACACCTTGACGCCGATGCGACCGAAGGTCGTCTTGGCCTCGTAGGTGCCGTAATCGATCTCGGCACGCAGGGTGTGCAGAGGGACGCGTCCCTCGTGGTAGCGCTCCGAGCGGGACATCTCGGCGCCGCCGAGACGGCCTGAACAGACCACCTTGATGCCCTTGACCTGGGGCTGACGCATGGCGGACTGAATGCCCTTACGCATCGCGCGGCGGAAGGCCACGCGGTTTGTCAGCTGCTCGGCGATGCCCTGGGCAACGAGCTGAGCATCGGCCTCGGTGTTCTTGATCTCGAGGATGTTGAGGTGGACCTGCTTCGCGGTCAGCTTCTCGAGCTCACCACGCAGACGATCCGCCTCGGCGCCACGACGACCGATCACAATGCCCGGACGGGCGGTGTGAATGTCGACGTGAACCCGGTCACGGGTGCGCGAGATGTCGACGCCCGAGATACCGGCCCGCTCCATACCCTTAGACAGGAGCTTGCGGATCTTGATGTCCTCGGACACGTAGTCGGCGTACTGCTTATCGGCGAACCACTTCGACGTCCAGTCCGAGGTGATACCCAGACGGAAGCCGTGCGGATGGATCTTCTGTCCCATTTAGCGGGCACCTCCCTGGTTACGACGTCCCCGACCGGTCGAACCGGCCTTCTCGGGAACGCTGGTCACCTCGATGGTGATGTGGCTCGTGCGCTTGCGGATACGGAACGCACGACCCTGTGCGCGCGGCTGGAACCGCTTCAGGGTCGGGCCCTCATCTGCGTACGCCGTGGTCACGACGAGGGTCCGGGGATCCAGGTCGAGATTGTTCTCGGCGTTTGCCATCGCGGAGGCCAGAACCTTGGCGACCGGCTCACTGGCGGCCTGCGGCGCGAACCGCAGGATGTCCAGAGCGGCGGAGGCGTCCTTGCCCCGGATGAGGTCGATCACGCGACGCGCCTTCATCGGCGTGACGCGGACGAACTTCGCGGTGGCGCGGGCGGAGAGGTTCTCGGCCGGCGCTTCATTCTTCTGGGTATCAGTGCTCATCGACGCTTACTCTTCCGATCGTCCTTGATGTGCCCCTTGAACGTGCGCGTCGGCGCGAACTCGCCGAGCTTGTGACCCACCATGGAGTCGGACACGAACACGGGCACATGCTTACGGCCGTCATGGACGGCGAAGGTGTGGCCGATGAAATCGGGCAAGATCGTCGAGCGACGCGACCAGGTCTTGATGACCTGATGAGTACCCTTGTCGTTCTGCACGTCCACCTTCGCGAGGAGGTGCTCGTCGACGAACGGACCCTTCTTGAGACTACGAGGCATCCTAGTTTCCCTCCTTAACGCTTCTTACCGGTGCGACGGCGACGGACAATGAGATTGTCGCTCGCCTTGTTGGGCTTGCGGGTCCGGCCCTCGGGCTGGCCCCACGGGCTGACGGGGTGACGACCACCGGACGTCTTACCCTCGCCACCGCCGTGTGGGTGGTCGATCGGGTTCATGACGACACCACGGACGGTCGGGCGAACGCCCTTCCACCGCATACGGCCGGCCTTACCCCAGTTGATGTTGGCCTGCTCGGCATTACCGACCTCACCGATCGTTGCGCGGCAGCGCACATCGACGCGACGGATCTCGCCGGAGGGCATACGCAGCGAGGCGTAGGCGCCCTCCTTACCGAGAAGCTGGATTCCAGCGCCGGCCGCTCGGGCCATCTTGGCGCCGCCGCCCGGGCGCAGCTCCACGGCGTGCACCACGGTGCCGGCGGGGATACTGCGGAGCGGCAGGTTGTTGCCGGTCTTGATGTCGGCGCCGATACCGGACTCGACCTTCATGCCCTGCTTGAGGTTGCGCGGGGCCAGGATGTACCGCTTCTCGCCATCCGCGTAGTGCAAGAGGGCGATGTTAGCGGTGCGGTTCGGGTCGTATTCGATATGCGCGACGGTGGCGTTGACGCCGTCCTTGTCGTTACGACGGAAGTCGATGACCCGGTACTGGCGCTTGTGTCCACCGCCCTTGTGGCGCGTGGTGATTCGGCCGTGGCCGTTACGTCCGCCGCTCTTGCTCAACGGGCGTAGTAGCGACTTCTCGGGCGTCGAGCGCGTGATCTCGGCGAAGTCCGAGACGCTCGAGCCGCGACGACCGGGGGTCGTGGGCTTGTACTTGCGGATAGCCATGAGGTTCTCTCGTCCTTAACTCTTCCCGCCCTCAGGCGGTCAGACCCGGGATCTCGATGGGCTTGCTGTCAGCCGCGAGGGTCACGATGGCGCGCTTGGTGCTCTTGCGCTGACCGAACCCGGTGCGGGTGCGCTTGCGCTTGCCCTTACGGTTGGCGGTGTTCACGGACTCCACCTTGACGCCGAAGATCTCCTGGATGGCGATCTTGATCTGCGTCTTGTTGGCGTCCGGGGTGACCAGGAACGTGTACACGCCCTGCTCGAGCAGGCTATAGGCCTTCTCGGAGACGACGGGGGCGAGGATCACGTCCCGGGGATCGGCGACGGTGCTCACTTGTCGGCCTCCTTCGCAACAGTCTTCTTAGTGGCCTGCGTGACGAATGCGTCCAGAGCCTCGACCGTGAACACGACGTCGTCGGCGTTGAGGACGTCGTACGTGTTCAGCTGATCAGGAGCGATCGGGTGAACGTGATCGAGGTTGGCGACGGAACGCCACGCTGCGGAGTCCTCACGTCCCACGACGACCAGGAACTTCTTACGGTCCGAGATCGAGACGAGGAAGTCACGGACGCCCGCGGTAGAAGGCTTCTGGCCCTCGACGAACTCGCTGACGACGTGGATACGCTCGCCTGCCAGCCGGTCGGAGAGGGCTCCGCGCAGTGCGGCGGCCTTCATCTTCTTGGGGGTCCGCTGCGAGTAGTCCCGCGGCTTCGGGCCGTGGACCGTGCCGCCGCCGGTGTAGGCGGGGGCGCGGGTCGAGCCCTGACGGGCGCGGCCGGTCCCCTTCTGGCGGAACGGCTTGCGACCGCCGCCTCGGACCTCTCCGCGGGTCTTGGTCGAGTGAGTACCCTGACGCGCCGCGGCGAGCTGCGCCACCACGACCTGGTGCATGAGGGGCAGGTTGGGCTCGACGCCGAAGACCTCGGCAGGGAGCTCGACGGAGCCGTCGGTCTTCCCGGCCGGTGTACGGACGTCCAGCTTGAGGTTCACGGTGTTCTCCGTGGTAGTCATGCGTGCGCACCGCCCTTCACTGCGGAACGGACCATCACGAGGCCGCCGTTGCGACCCGGGATAGCACCCTTGATGAGGAGGACGCCGGCCTCGGCGTCAACCTTGTGGACCTTGAGGTTCATGGTGGTCACACGCTCGTTACCCATACGACCGGCCATCTTCTTGCCGCGGAACACGCGACCCGGGGTGGACGCACCACCGATGGAGCCGGGCTTGCGGTGCACCGCCTGCGTACCGTGCGACGCACCCTGGCCCGAGAAGCCGTGACGCTTCATGGTGCCGGCGAAGCCCTTGCCCTTGGACGTGCCGGTGACGTCGACGAATGCGCCGTCCTCGAACACGTCGGCGCCGAGCTCCTGCCCGACCTCGAACCCGGCTGCCTGCTCGGAATTGTCCAGGCGGATCTCGGCGAGGTGACGGCGCGGGGTGACCCCGGCCTTCTCGAACTGCCCACTGACGGGCTTGTTGACCCGGCGGGGATCGATCGCGCCAAACGCGATCTGGACGGCGTTGTAGCCGTCGGTCTCTTCGGTACGGATCCCGGTGACGACGCACGGCCCGGCCTTGACGACGGTTACCGGGACGACCCGGTTGTTCTCGTCGAAGACCTGGGTCATGCCGAGCTTGGCGCCCAGGATGCCTTTGATCTCGATGTTACTCATCTGTTCACTGTCTCCGCTGCACGTTGCTTGCTGACCGCTACGCGGTCGGAGGTCACTGGATGTTGACGTCGACGCTGGCAGGCAGGTCGATGCGCATGAGCGCGTCCACGGTCTTGGGCGTCGGGTCGAGGATGTCGATCAGCCGCTTGTGGGTACGCATCTCGAAGTGCTCACGCGAATCCTTGTACTTATGCGGCGAGCGGATGACGCAGTAGACGTTCTTCTCGGTAGGCAGCGGCACGGGGCCGACAACACGAGCACCCGTACGGGTCACCGTCTCGACGATCTTCCGGGCCGAAGCATCGATCGCCTCGTGGTCATAGGCCTTGAGCCGGATGCGGATCTTTTGTCCCGCCACTTCGTCCTCTTCTCCTCCCGCCCGTGAAGGCGGCTGTCGTGAGCGCCCTCGCGTCGCGGGGGCACTGCTGTGTTCGCTTGTCGTATGTGACACCGTCAGACCGACTAGAAGCCGGTCACGTGCATCGGTATCCGTCTTGGAGGCCCCGGTCGCGCGCCCACGGGCATGACACGAATACAGGACCTCCAGAGGACGGTACTGCCGGACTTGCGCACGAGGCGAAGTTGACGGCGGACCGATCCGCTGCCGCTGTTGACGTGTCACGACGCGTCCACGCGGTCGGGCGTGTCGCCCTCCCACTTTTCCAGCGGGTGATTACTCACCCGCCACGGTCGTGCTCGCCCGGCCAACCCGACTCTTCGATGGACCCGAGGGCCCACTGTCAGACGCCGCCTTGTCCGGGCAACTTCACCAGTATGCCGCACGGAAGCGGTCCGAGCAAAATCAGTACACATCGAATGTCCTTCTCCGCACCGGCCAACCCGGGAGCGGCCGCGTTCTTCGGTAGCGTCAACCGCATACACCACCCCTCCCCTAGGAGACGTCAACGTGAACAGTCGACATGAGCCCCGCGATCCGGCGGCCTATAAGCGCGAGCGGAGGCAGGCGGTGCTACGCCACCACCCGGATACGGGCGGGGATCCGGACGAGCTGCACCGCGCGCTCCAGGAGATCGATCGCCGGCACGGTGTGCTGGGCCCCGACCGCTCCGAGCGGTACGCGACGGCCGAACAGGTTGCGGCGGTGGCCGTCACCGCGCTGGCCGGAGTGGCGGCCGTCGGGTTGTCGGTGGCGATGAGTTTCATGGGCCGGCGGAAATAGCCTGCAATAGCCATCACCACGTGGCAGAAGGGGCGCCCCACCTCGCGGTGGGGCGCCCCTTCTGTTGCGACCGGGTGTTCATCCGGTGCGGATTGTCACATCAGATCACTTGATGATCTTGCTGACCTGACCGGCGCCGACGGTGCGGCCACCCTCGCGGATAGCGAAGCGCAGTCCCTCGTCCATGGCGACCGGCTGAATGAGCTCGACGCTCATCTCGGTGTTGTCACCGGGCATGACCATCTCGGTGCCCTCGGGGAGGGTCACGACGCCGGTCACGTCCGTGGTGCGGAAGTAGAACTGCGGGCGGTAGTTGTTGAAGAACGGCGTGTGACGGCCGCCCTCGTCCTTGGACAGGATGTACGCCTGGCCCTCGAACGAGGTGTGCGGGGTGTAGGCGCCGGGCTTGACGACGACCTGACCGCGCTCGACGTCCTCACGCTTGAGGCCACGGACGAGCAGACCAACGTTGTCGCCGGCCTCGCCGTAGTCGAGGAGCTTACGGAACATCTCGATGCCCGTGATGGTGGTCTTGGTGGCCTTCTCCTTGATGCCGATGAGCTCGACATCCTCGTTCACGTTGACCTTGCCACGCTCGATACGACCGGTGACGACGGTGCCACGACCGGTGATCGTGAAGACGTCCTCGACGGGCATGAGGAACGGCTTGTCGGTCTCGCGCTCGGGATCCGGAATGGAGTCGTCGCACGCCTGCATGAGGTCGCGAACAGCCTGGACCCACTTCTCGTCACCCTCGAGCGCCTTGAGCGCCGAGATGTGGACGACCGGGGCATCCTCGTCGAAGTCCTGCGAAGCCAGCAGCTCGCGGACCTCCATCTCGACGAGCTCGAGGATCTCCTCGTCGTCGACCATGTCGCACTTGTTCAGGGCGACAAGGATGTAGGGCACGCCGACCTGACGGGCGAGCAGAACGTGCTCACGCGTCTGGGGCATCGGGCCGTCGGTGGCGGCCACGACGAGGATCGCGCCGTCCATCTGGGCGGCACCGGTGATCATGTTCTTGATGTAGTCGGCGTGACCGGGGGCGTCAACGTGCGCGTAGTGACGCTTCTCCGTCTGGTACTCGACGTGGGAGATGTTGATCGTGATACCACGAGCCTTCTCCTCCGGCGCCTTGTCGATCTCATCGAACGCGAATGCGTCGTTGAGCTCGGGGTAGGTGTCCGCCAGAACCTTGGTGATGGCCGCGGTGGTGGTGGTCTTGCCATGGTCGACGTGACCGATGGTGCCGATGTTAACGTGCGGCTTCGTCCGCTCGAACTTCGCCTTCGCCACTTGATGTCCTCCTGGACTGGTCTGTCCCCACGTCATCGTGGGCACTGCTTTGTGTGGGATCTGATCTTACTCATCGTGCCGTGGGGCACGAACCGGCGGCCACCCGGAGGTTCGACCGTGCGCCGCCGGCATCGGTCCCATCCCGTCTTGGTGACGAGATGGGACCATACCGGTTACTCGCCGGTCGCCTTGGCGATGATCTCCTTGGACACACTCGCCGGAACCTCGGCGTAGTGGGAGAAGACCATCGAGTAGTTGGCCCGGCCCTGCGTCTTCGACCGGAGGTCGCCGACGTAGCCGAACATTTCGGAAAGCGGCACATTGGCCTTCACGACGCGAGCGCCGGAGCGCTCCTCCATCGCGTTGACCTGACCGCGTCGGGAGTTGAGGTCACCGATGACATCGCCCATGTAGTCCTCGGGCGTGGTGACCTCGACGGCCATGAGCGGCTCGAGGATCACCGGCTGGCACTTACGCGCAGCCTCCTTGAAGGCCATCGAGCCCGCGACCTTGAACGCCATCTCGGACGAGTCGACCTCGTGGTAGGCACCATCGACCAGGGTGGCCTTGACGTTCACCATCGGGTAGCCGGCCAGGATGCCGTACTGCATGGCGTCCTTGATGCCCGCGTCCACGGAGGGGATGTACTCCTTGGGCACGCGGCCACCGGTCACCTTGTCGTTGAAGGTGTAGGTCTCGCCCTCTTCGATGGACTCCTGGTCCAGCGGTTCGAGTCGGATCTGCACCTTCGCGAACTGACCGGAACCACCGGTCTGCTTCTTGTGCGTGTAGTCGTACTTCTCGACGGTGCCCTTGATGGTCTCGCGGTACGCGACCTGCGGCTTGCCGACGTTGGCCTCGACCTTGAACTCACGCTTCATGCGGTCGACGAGCACGTCCAGGTGAAGCTCACCCATGCCGCCGATGACGGTCTGCCCCGTCTCATCGTCCAGCCGGACGGTGAAGGTCGGATCCTCTTCGGCGAGCTTCTGGATCGCGGTACCGAGCTTCTCCTGGTCGGCCTTGGTCTTGGGCTCGATGGAGACGTCGATGACCGGGTCCGGGAACGTCATGGACTCGAGCACGACCTGGTTGTTCAGGTCGGACAGGGTGTCACCGGTGGTGGTGTCCTTGAGTCCGATGAAGGCGTAGATGTTGCCGGCCACGGCCTCTTCGACCGGGTTCTCCTTGTTGGCGTGCATCTGGAAGAGCTTGCCGACGCGCTCCTTCTTGCCCTTGGTCGAGTTGGCGACCTGGGTGCCCGGCTCGACGCGGCCCGAGTAGACGCGCACGAAGGTGAGCTTGCCGAAAAACGGGTGGACGGCGATCTTGAACGCGAGCGCGGAGAACGGCTCGTCCTTCGCCGGCTTGCGCACGATCTCGACCGACTCGTCGCCGACCTTGTGCCCGTGGACCTCGCCGACGTCCAGCGGGGTCGGCAGGAAGTCGACAACGGCGTTGAGCATGGGCTGGACGCCCTTGTTCTTGTACGCCGAGCCACACAGGACCGGGTAGAGCTCGGAGTTGACCGTCATCTTGCGGACGGCTCCCTTGATCTCCTCGACCGTGAGCTCCTCACCGCCGAAGTACTTCTCCATGAGCGCTTCGTCGGACTCGGCCACCGTCTCCAGCAGCTTCTCGCGGTACTCCGCGGCCTTCTCCTGGAGGTCAGCCGGGATCTCCTCGATCGACGCGTCCGCACCGATCTCGGTCTTGCCGGGCCAAACGTGGGCCTTCATCTCGATGAGGTCGACGATGCCGTCGAACTGGTCCTCGGCACCGATCGGCAGCTGCAGGACCAACGGCTTGGCGCCGAGGCGGTCGATGATGGTCTGGACCGTGTAGTAGAAGTCCGCGCCGAGCTTGTCCATCTTGTTGACGAAGCAGATGCGGGGCACGTCGTACTTCTCGGCCTGGCGCCAGACCTGCTCCGACTGGGGCTCGACGCCCTCCTTGCCGTCGAAGACCGCGACAGCGCCGTCGAGCACGCGAAGCGAGCGCTCGACCTCGACCGTGAAGTCCACGTGGCCCGGGGTGTCGATGATGTTGATCTGGTTGTTGTCCCAGAAACAGGTGACCGCGGCGGACGTGATCGTGATGCCGCGCTCCTTCTCCTGCTCCATCCAGTCGGTGGTGGAGGCACCGTCGTGGGTCTCGCCGGCCTTGCGGTTGACACCCGTGTAGAACAGGATGCGCTCGGTGGTGGTGGTCTTACCGGCGTCGATGTGCGCCATGATGCCGATGTTGCGGACCTTGTTGAGGTCGGTCAGCACGTCCTGTGCCACGGATTCTCCCCGATCGTGAGTCGTCGGTGGCCCGTGCGGTCGGTGTCGACCGTCCGAACCGGGTCATTGTGTTGGTGCCGGCGTCGCGCTCTCGATGGGACGAGACGGGGCCACGGCAATAATGCCACCAAGTAGGCAGCAGCGGGACCCTGGACAGGGGGTGGTCGTGACGCCACCTCCCCGTCCGGGGCCCACCAGGTCACCAGCGGTAGTGCGCGAACGCCCGGTTGGCCTCGGCCATCTTGTGGGTGTCCTCGCGACGCTTGACCGCTGCACCCAGACCGTTCGAGGCGTCCAGAATCTCGTTGGCCAGACGCTCGACCATCGTGTTCTCGCGACGCTGCCGGGAGAATGTCACCAGCCAGCGCATCGCCAGGGTCGTGGAACGACCGGGGCG
The DNA here is from genome assembly GCF_000226215.1 of Dietzia alimentaria 72. Lineage (GTDB taxonomy): Bacteria > Actinomycetota > Actinomycetes > Mycobacteriales > Mycobacteriaceae > Dietzia > Dietzia alimentaria. Next base: position 63,577 of record NZ_AGFF01000020.1, on the reverse strand, counting down.
GACCTCGACGGGCACCTGGTAGGTGGCGCCGCCGACACGACGGGAGCGGACCTCGAGGGCCGGGCGGACGTTGTCCAGGGCCTTCTTGAGGGTGAGGACCGGATCGGTGCCGGTCTTCTCACGGCAGATCTCCAGCGCGGAGTAGACGATGCGCTCGGCGGTCGTCTTTTTTCCGTCGAGGAGGATCTTGTTGACGAGCTGGGTGACCAGCAGCGAACCGTAGACCGGATCGTTGATGAGCTGGCGCTTCGGGGCGGGACCCTTACGAGGCATTACTTCTCCTTCTTGGCGCCGTAGCGGGAGCGGGCCTGCTTGCGGTCCTTCACGCCCTGCGTGTCGAGGGAGCCGCGGATGATCTTGTAACGCACACCCGGGAGGTCCTTCACACGACCGCCACGCACGAGCACCATCGAGTGCTCCTGCAGGTTGTGGCCCTCGCCGGGGATGTAAGCGGAGACCTCGATGCCGGTGGTGAGGCGCACGCGGGCGACCTTACGAAGCGCGGAGTTCGGCTTCTTGGGGGTGGTGGTGTACACGCGGGTGCACACGCCGCGGCGCTGCGGCGAGCCCTTGAGGGCAGCCGTCGACGTCGCCGACTTCTTGTCCTGGCGGCCCTTGCGGACCAGCTGGTTGATGGTTGGCATGAACCGACTTTCTCTAGCTGGTGGCCTCCTCGCGAGGCGACCACCGGTCACTGGGACGTTGCTCGTATCCGGACTCTCGCGCTCCCCTGTCGGGCGCACGGGCGACCACGTCAGCCGCTCTCGCTGGCCTACTGGGCACGATCCTCCAGCTCGCATACTGCGAGCACGATGGTCAAGCCTAACCGGCGGTGGGAGTATTGGTCAAAAGGCGGATTCCGGAGCCATTTCCGGGAGTGGCTTTCCGGCGTCCGCAAGCACCGTGTCGAGGGACTCCGCCCAGAATCGGATGATCTTCTCTCGCCGTGCCGAGTCGTCGGAGAGCACGTCGGCCAGGCCGAGCCCGCGGGCCAGGTCAAGGGTGGTCTGTAGCGCGCGGCGCACCCTGGTATCCGAAGGGTCACGACCGAGCGCGACCGCCGCGATCCCCAGTACCTCGCGGGACATCCTGTTCTCCAGCGGAAGCACCCGCTCGGCGAGGGCCGGGTCGCTAGCGGCCGCGGTCCAGACGTGGAGGGCCGCCTTGAACAGGTCCGACGTGTAGTGCGCGACGATCAGCCTGACCACCGCGACCGTCCGTTCCGTCCCCGGTGGTGGGAGTTTCAGCCCGACACTGCGGACGCTTTCCAGTCGCTGGTCAACCATGTGGACCAGCGCTGCCGTGATGAGGTCCTCGCGAGTCGGGAAGTGGTGCTGGGCGGCGCCCCGTGAGACGCCAGCGGCGGCGGCCACCGCCCCTACGGTGGTCGCCGCCCAGCCCTGCGTTGCGAGTAGTTCGATGGAGGCACCGAGCAGCCGCTCCCGCGTGATGCGGCTCCGGTCCTGCTTGGGGGTCCGTTGCTCGGGTGCCGCCATTTAAGTCCTCCTGCTACCAGTCCTGCTCGTCATAGATGATCACGCCGCGGATGTTTTTGCCATCACGCATGTCCTGGTATCCCTGGTTGATGTCCTCTAGTCGGTAGGTCTTGGTGACCAGTTCGTCGAGCTTGAGATTGCCGGCGCGGTACTGGTGCAGAAGATGCGGGATCTGCTTACGCGGTCCGGTGCCACCGAAGATGGCACCCTGGAGTGTCTTCTGCTGCATCGCCAGGTCGAGGATGGAGATCTGCGCGTCGACCGCCATCATGTCGCCCAGTCCCACCACCACACACCGTCGACCCTTACCGGTGAGGAGGAGACCCGGGAGCAGATCGCTGCCGTTGACGACGCCCATGGTGAGGATCACCAGATCAGCCATCCGTCCCCAGCTGATCTCCCCCACCAGTGCCATTGCTTCATCCATGGAGCTGCAGGTGTGGGTCGCGCCGAACTCCTCGGCCTTCTCGCGCTTGAACTCGACCGGGTCGACGGCGATGACCGCTCGCGCGCCGGCTGCGGCTGCGCCCTGGACCGAGTTGATGCCGATACCGCCCACGCCTACGACGACGACGACGTCGCCCTCCTTGGCACGACCGATTTCAGTGGCCGAGCCCCAGCCCGTGGCGACTCCGCAACCCAGCAGCGCCGCCTTGTCCAGCGGGATGTCCTTTTCGATCTTGATGACCGAGGACTGGTGAACGGTCACATAGGGAGAGAACGTGCCGAGTACGCACATCGCGGCAACAGGCTCACCCGCGGCGGTGTGCATACGGTAGGTGTCGTCGCTGATCGCGCGGCCGGTGAGGAGGCCCGCCCCGTTGTCACACAGGTTCTGGAGTCCCTCGGCGCAGGGCGGGCAGACCCCACAGGCGGGGATGAACGCCAGGACGACGTGATCGCCCTCTTCGATGCCGGTGACGCCCTCGCCCACCTTGGTGACCACGCCGGCACCCTCGTGACCGCCGACGATGGGGTACGTCTCGAACTGCAGGTCTCCGGTCAGCAGGTGCTCGTCCGAGTGGCAGAGACCGGACGCGGCCAGCTTGATCTGGACCTCACCGACCCTGGGGTCGCCCAGATCCACATCGACGACCTCCCAGCCGTCCTGCTTGGGCTCCCTGATGATGGCTGCCTTGGTGCGCATGCGTGAACTCCTCAACGAAGGGTGTGCGGCGATCCTGGTCGAGTGACCAGCATCACATGCCACGCTACTCTGCGTCGGTCGCCCAGGAGGGCTGTCTACGTTCGAGAAATGCGCTCATCCCCTCGGCGACGTCCGCGGTGGTGAACAGGCGTGCCGTTACTCCGGCGAGTTCTTCCCCGCGTGCGTCCAGCTCGGCCAGCAACGGTGCTGCGAGGAGCGCCTTGTTCTCTCTGAGCCCCTGGGGCGAGCAGGGCCGGAAAGCGGCCACGAGCTCGTCCACAGCTGTGTCAAGGTCCTCGACCGCCTCGGACAGCAGTCCGATCCGGCGCGCGTGTGCCGCGTCGAACTTCTCCCCCGTCAGCAGGGCCAGCGCCAGGTCCCGCGAGTTCACACGGGCGGCCAGAGGCACCGAGATCATCGCCGCTGCGAGACCGAGGCGGACCTCGGTCAGCGCGAACGACGAACTCGGGCCCGCGAGCGCGAAGTCGCACGCGGCCACGAGCCCCATCCCGCCGGCGCGGACGTGGCCATCGACCGCCGCGATCACAGGCTTGGGGTGGGCGAGGATCTCGCGCAGCAACCCCACGAAGACCCGTGTACGTCCGGCGGCCTGCTCCTCCGGACTGCTGTGGTCGGCCGAGGCCTCCGAGAGATCCGCACCTGCGCAGAACGTCCCGCCGGCGTGCCCGAGAACGACGACGCGGGCGGAGTCGTCCAGCGCAGCGCGGCCGAGCGCAGCGTGGAGTTGCTCGACGAGAGCGGTCGAGATTGCGTTGCGGTTGTGCTGCGAGTCCAGCGTGACGCGCGCAGCGCCCCCGCGGACCTCGTAGCGCACCAGGGTCTGATCGCTCACCGCGGCCACCTCAGTAGCTCCTGGGCAGACCCAGCGAATGCTGGGCCACGTAGTTGAGGATCATCTCCCGGCTCACCGGGGCGATGCGCGGCAGACGCGAGGCGGCGAGCATCCCCGCGAGCCCGTACTCCACCGACAACCCGTTTCCACCGAGGGTTTGGATCGCCTGGTCAACGGTCCGTGCTGACACCTCGCCGGACGCATACTTGGCCATGTTCGCTGCCTCTCCGGCCAGATCGTCGAGGCCGGCGTCGACCAGGGCCGCGGCCTTGCGCATCATCAGACGCGCCAACTCGAGCTCGATCTTGCACTGCGCGAGCGGGTGGGCCACGCCCTGATGCGCACCGATCGGGGTCTTCCACACCGTGCGCTCGTTGGCATACTTGGTGGCTATGTCCATGGCATAGCGAGCCATGCCGGTCGCCATTCCAGACGCCATGATGCGCTCGGGGTTGAGGCCGGCGAAGAGCATGAGCAGGGCGGTGTCCCCGTCGCCGATGAGCGCCTCGGCGGGTAGTCGCACGTCGTCAAAGAAGAGCTGGAACTGCCGCTCGGGGGTACGCACCTCGGTGGGGATGTGCGTCTTCTCGAAACCGGGGGCGTCGGTGGGCACCATGAACAGCGCAGGCTGCAGCTTTCCGGGCGTGGCTCCCTCGAGGCGGGCCACCACGAGAACCGCATGCGCCTGGTCCACGCCGGAGATGTAGGTCTTCTGCCCGCTGAGCAGGTAGTCGGACCCGTCGCGGCGCGCGGTGGTGGTGATGGCGTGGGAGTTGGAACCGGCGTCCGGCTCGGTGATCGCGAAGGAGGTGATGGTCTCCCCCGACGCGATGCCGGGCAGCCACTGCTTCTTCTGCTCCTCGGTGCCGAAGCGCGAGATGATCGTGCCGTTGATGGCGGGCGAGACCACCATCATGAGCAGCCCGGTGCCCGCAGCCGAGAGCTCCTCCTCCACGATGGCGAGCTCGGTCATGCCAGCGCCGCCGCCGCCGTACTCCTCCGGGAGGTTGACCCCGAGCAGCCCGAGTTTTCCTGCCTCGCTCCACAGCTCGTCGGTGGTTTCACCGGAGTCGGACTTGGAGCGCATGTACTCCATGCCGTAGCGCGCGCCCAGGTCGTAGGCGACCTTGCGGAGCTGCTTCTGCTCGTCGGTGTCGATAACTGGGTTGGGGATCTGTGAGATGTCGGTCATCGTGATCACTCCTGTTCGGTCTGGGTGTCGGTGGCGGTGTCGGTGTCGGTGTCGGAGACGACGGCGAGAATCGTCCCCGATTCGACCTGGTCACCGACCTCCACCGGGAGTTCGGTGACGACTCCGTCGACGGCGGCCGCGATGGTGTGTTCCATCTTCATTGCCTCCATCCACAGCAGCGGCTGGCCGGCGGTGACGGTGTCGCCGACGGAGACCGCGACGCGGATCACCGAGCCCGGCATGGGCGCGAGCAGTGATCCCGCGGCGACCTCGGCGGAGGGGTCGGTGTAGCGCGGTGGTTCGACCAGTGAGACGGGGCCCAGCGGCGAGTCGACCTCCACTGCGGTGTCCGCACCCGGGGTCTCGTAGCGTGCGACGGTGAAGACGCGGCGAACCCCCCTGACCTCGAAGACGGCCGAGTCGGTGCCCACATCCACGACGGTGACCGCCTCGGAGAGGTCGCCTTCGGCCCTGGGCCCGGAGCGCTCACGGGTGTAGGCCATCTCGACCTCGTCCTCGCCGTGGCGGAACATGCGCCGCTGCAGCGTGCGCCCGACGTTGCGGAACCCTGCCGGAGCGAGTGCCACCGGCCCCGCGGCGTGCCCGGCGGCCCCGGAGACCACGGCGGCGGCGAACGCCGAGATCCTCACCGCCTCGTCGTCTGCCAATGGGGCGGCGAGCGTTCCGGCGCCGTGATCGTCGAGGAACGCGGTGGACAGGTTCCCGGCGATGAACTCCGGATGGCGCAGTACGCGGACGAGTTGGGCGCGGTTGGTGACCAGACCGTGGACCCGTGCGCGCGTCAGTGCACCGGCGAGGGAGGCGCAGGCTTCCGGGCGCGTGCGTCCGTACGAGATGACCTTGGCGAGCATCGGGTCGTAGTGCACGCCGATGAGCGCGCCGTCCGGCCCCGGTTCGACGCCGCTGTCCAACCGGATCCCCGGGCCGTGCGGGCCCTCGAAGCGGGATGAGATGCCGGGGATGTCGAGCGCCCAGAGGGTGCCCGAGCCCGGCGTGTAGTCGTGTGCGGGATCCTCGGCGTAGAGGCGTGCCTCCACCGACCAGCCGTGGGCGGCGGGCGGCTCCGCCGACGGGAGCGGAAGACCCGCGGCCACATCGAACTGCAGGGCGACCAGGTCGAGGCCGGTCGTGGCCTCGGTCACCGGGTGCTCCACCTGGAGGCGGGTGTTCATCTCGAGGAAAAAGAACTCGCCGTCGTCGGTCGCCAGGAATTCGACGGTGCCGGCGCCGGTGTACCCGATGGCGGCGGCGGCGTCGCGGGCCGCTGTGTAGAGCGCCTCCCGCATCCCCGGGGTCCGCTCGACGAGGGGGCTGGGCGCCTCCTCGATAACCTTCTGATGACGACGCTGGATGGAGCATTCGCGCTCCCCCACCGCCCACACGGTGCCGTACGAGTCCGCCATGATCTGGACCTCGATGTGCCGGCCCCGCTCGAGGTAGCGCTCGCAGAAGACCGCGTCGTCGCCGAAGGCCGACTTGGCCTCCCGCTTCGCCGCTGCGATCTCGTCCTGCAGCGAGTCCACCGTCCGGACCACCCGCATGCCGCGACCGCCGCCCCCGGCGGAGGCCTTGACCAGTACCGGGAGGATGTCCTCGGTGACGTCGGCGGGCTCGAGGTCGGTGAGCATCGGCACGCCCGCCGCGGCCATCATCTTCTTGGCCTCGATCTTCGAGCCCATGGCCTCGATCGCGGACACCGGTGGGCCGATCCACGTCAGGCCCGCGGCGATCACGTCGCGGGCGAACCCGGCGTTCTCGGACAGGAACCCGTATCCGGGGTGAATGGCGTCGGCGCCGGCGGCGCGGGCGGCCTCGATCACGAGGTCACCACGCAGGTAGGTCTCCGCCGGCGTGTTGCCGGGAAGACGCACGGCGGCATCGGCCTCGCGGACGTGCGGTGCGCTTGCGTCGGCGTCCGAGAAGACGGCGACCGTGGTCATCCCGAGCGAGCGGGCGGTGTGGTGGACACGCCGGGCGATCTCGCCACGGTTGGCCACCAGGATTGAAGTCAGTGGTGCGTTCATGGTTTCGTTCCTCACATCCGGAAGACGCCGAAGCGGTCGGTTCCGGCGACTTCTCCGGAGTGGATCGCGGACAGGCTGAGGCCCAGCACAGTCCGGGTGTCGCGGGGATCGATGACTCCGTCGTCGTAGAGCATTCCCGACAGGAACGCCGGCAGCGACTCCTTCTCTATCTGGTCGGCGATCGCGGTCTTGAGGCCGTCGATCGTCTCCTGGTCCATCTCCTGGCCGCGGGCTGCGGAGGCCGCGGAGGCGACGGAGGTCACCACGTCCGCGAGCTGCTGCGCGCCCATGACGGCGGACTTGGCACTGGGCCAGGTGTAGAGGAACCGCGGGTCGAACGCGCGACCACACATCCCGTAATGACCAGCGCCGTAGGAGGCTGCGGTGATGAGTGACAGGTGTGGGACCTCGGAGTTGGAGACGGCGTTGATCATCATCGCGCCGTGCTTGATGATGCCGCCGCGCTCGTACTCGGAGCCGACCATGTAACCGGTGGTGTTGTGCATGAACAGCAGTGGGGTGTCGTAGCGGTTGGCCAGTTCGATGAACTGGGTGGCCTTTTGTGCCTCCTCGCTGAAGAGCACGCCGCGGGCGTTGGCGATGATCCCCACGGGATAGCCGTGGATCTCGGCCCAGCCGGTGACCAGACTCCCACCGTAGAGGGGCTTGAACTCGTCGAAATCCGAGCCGTCGACGATCCGGGCGATGATCTCGCGCGGGTCGAAGGGGATCTTGAGGTCCTCCGGGACGATGCCGAGCAGGTCCTCGTCGTCGTAGAGCGGTTCGGGGACCTCGGCGCGGGGCGCGCGCCCCTTCTTGGACCAGTTGAGTCGGCGCACGATGCCTCGCGTGACGCGTGCGGCATCGGCCTCATCGACGGCGAGATGGTCCGCGAGACCGGAGACCCGTGCGTGCATGTCGGCGCCGCCGAGGGTCTCCTCGTCGGCGATCTCGCCGGTGGCGGCCTTGACCAGCGGCGGGCCGGCGAGGAATACCTTGGAGCGCTCCTCGATCATCACCACGTGGTCGCTCATGCCCGGGACGTAGGCGCCGCCGGCGGTCGAGTTGCCGTAGACCACCGCGATGGTCGGGATCCCAGCCTTGGACAGGCGGGTCAGGTCGCGGAAGAGCGCACCACCGGGGACGAAGACCTCTTTCTGCGTGGGCAGGTCCGCGCCGCCCGATTCCACGAGGCTGATCACCGGAAGCCGGTTCTTCATGGCGACGTCATTGAGGCGGAGGATCTTGCGCAGGGTCCACGGGTTGGAGGTGCCGCCCTTGACCGTGGGGTCGTTGGCGATGAGCAGGCATTCGACCCCCTCGACCACGCCTATCCCGGCCACCACGGAGGCGCCGGTCTGGAAGTCCGACCCCCATGCGGCGAGTGCGCACAGCTCGAGGAACGGGGACTCGCGGTCGAGGATCATGTCGATTCGTTCGCGGGCCGTGCCCTTACCGCGCTCGCGGTGGCGGGCGACCTTCCGCTCGCCGCCGCCGGCCAGCGCGGGTTCGAGGTCCGCGGCGAGCTGGTCGAGCTTGCCCTCCATGGCCTCTCTAGCGGCGCCGAAATCGGCGCCGGTGGTGTCCAGTGTGGAACGCAGGATGGTCATGCGGTGTACCCCAAACGTCGTCCGGCGAGGGTGGTCAGGATCTCGGTGGTGCCTCCGCCGATGCCGAGGAGTCGGACATCTCGGTACTGACGGCTTACTTCCGACTCGGCCATGAAGCCGAGTCCGCCGAAGAGTTGAACGGCCTGATTGGCAACCCATTCAGCGCATTCGACGGCGGTGTTTTTGGCAAAACAGACTTCGGCGATCGCGTCGTGTCCCGACACCGCCAGGTTCACACAGTGATGCGTGTAGGTGCGGGCGAGCTCGATGCGGCGGGCCATCTCGGTGACCGTGTTCTGCACCGCCTGCCGCGACAGCAGTGGTCGGCCGAAGGTCTCACGCTCACGCACCCAGTCGAGTGTGATGTCGAGGCAGCGCTGAGCATGGGAGTACCCCTGGCACGCCAGCGCCGCACGCTCGCTGACGAAGCCGATCGCGATCTGGGCGAATCCGTCGTTCTCCGCGCCGACGAGGTTCTCCACCGGCACGCGACAGTCTGTGAACGTGAGCTCGGCGGTGTCCGATGCGCGCCAGCCGAGTTTGTCGAGCGGGGCCGAGACGTGGAAACCGGGTGTGTCGGTCGGGATCACCAGGAGGCTGACCCCTGCGGCGCCCTTCAGGTCGTCTCCCCCGGTGCGCACCGCGGTGACGACGAAGTCGGCGCGGGTCGCGGAGGTGATGTACGTTTTGGCGCCGTTGACCACGAAGTGGTCCCCGTCGCGTCGGGCCGAGGTGGTCAGGTGCCCGACATCCGATCCCCCACCGGGCTCGGTGATGGCCAGCGAGCCGATCATCTCGCCGGCGAGGGTGGGCCTGACCCAGCGGTCGATCTGCTCCGGGGTGCCCGACTGGGCCAGGTGGGGGGTCGCGATTCCGCAGGTGAACAGCGACGCGAAGACACCGCCCGACACCCCGGCCTCGTGCAGTGCCTCGCACACCACCAGTGAGTCGATCGCGTTGCCGCCACCCCCACCGACCTCTTCGGGAAACGGAACCCCGAGCAGACCCAGCTCGCCTGCCTTGCGGTGCAGTTCACGCGGGATCGCGCCTGCGGCCTCCCACTCGTCCAGGTGGGGCAGGATTTCGCGCTCGGCAAAGCGGGCGGCGGTCTCACGCAGCGCGAGACGCTCGTCGGAGTACCAGGGGTCACCCGGTACATGGGGCGGAATCGTCACTGGTTCTCCTCGGGGGACGTCGCCGGTGCGGTGACGGGGGCTGAGAGGTGATCGGGTACATCGACGACGCGGGAACGAAGCCACTCGGCGAGCCCCTTGGCCTGTGGGTCCCAGCGGTAACCGTGAGCCACACCCTTACCGAGCAGGCCGTCGATGACGAAGTTCACCGCGCCCAGTTTCGGGAGTTCGTAGCGCTCGATAGGGAGTGCGGCCGTCTCGGGGAGCAGGCGGCGCAGTTCGTCCACGGTGAGGGTGCCGCGCATCCAGGAGTAGGCCTCCGCGTCTCCGGCCCACAGGCCGATATTGGCGGTCCCGCCTTTATCCCCCGAGCGGGCGCCGAGCACGTCGCCCAGGGGGCGACGGGTGGCGGGTCCGTCCACCGGGGTGAACTCCGGCAACGCTTCGCCGTTTGCGTCGAGACCGTCGGAGGCGTGCCCGTCGCCCATCTCCGCCATCGTGGCCGGGGGGTCGATGTCCACCCGGGTGCCGTCAGGCAGCACGGCGACGTGCGGCACGGTCTCCTGTGCGAGGTAGGCGGGAATGTAGACGCCGTAGGGAGCGCCGCGTCCGGGCGGGCCGCTGGGGGTGGCGCCCGGGTAACTGGAGAGGGTCATGGCCACTGCTGCATCCGAGAACGCGCGGCCCACGACGTCGGCGTCCGTGTCCCAGCCGACGATGGTGAGCATCGCGGTGGCGGCGGCCTGGGTGTCAGCGTCCGGGTGGTCGGTCCGCTGGAGACGGAACTGAAGCTCGGCTGGTTCGCGTTCCAGGCCGGCGCGGAACTGGCGCTCGACCAACGCGGCCTTGTCCTCGATGTCCAGGCCCGTGAGCAGGAAGGTGATCTCGTTTCGATAGCCACCGAGGCACGTGACGGACACCTTGGTGGTGGGCGGTGCGGTCTCGCCGCGGACGCCGTGGACCCGGACCCGGTCCGGCCCCTCCTGCTCGACGCGGGCGGTGTCGAGGCGCGTGACGACATCGGGTCCGCCATAGCGGGCGCCGGTGACTTCGTAGAGCAACTGAGAGGTGACGGTGCCGACCGTGACGGCGCCGCCGGTCCCGGGGTGTTTGGTGATGACCGAGGTGCCGTCGGAAAATATCTCCGCGATCGGAAAGCCCGGGGTGACGGGGTCGGGGATCTCTCCACGGTTGAAGAATGCGTAGTTGCCGCCGGTGGCCTGTGTCCCACATTCGATGATGTGCCCGGCAGCGGTGGCGCCGGCCAGTGCGTCGAGGTCGCCACGCCCCCAGCCGAAGTGACTGATGGCGGGCCCGACGATCACCGAGGCATCGGTGACCCGGCCGGTGACGACGACGTCAGCGCCCGCGTCCAGGCAGCGGGCGATGCCGAACGCCCCGAGATAGGCGTTGGCGGTCACAGGCAGTCCCGCATTAGCCGGGATATCGAGTTCGCCGACCCTGTCGATCAGGTCGTCTCCCTCGACGTGCGCGACCTTCGGCTCCAGCCCGTGCCGCGCGCCGAGCTCACGGATCGCGTCGGCCAGTCCGGCAGGGTTGAGACCACCGGCGTTGGCGACGATCTTGACCTTCTTCTCCAGCGCCAGGGCAAGGCAGTCCTCGAGCTGACGGAGGAACGTCTTGGCGTACCCGAGCTCGGGACTCTTCATCCGGTCGCGGCCGAGGATCAGCATGGTGAGCTCTGCCAGGTAGTCCCCGGTGAGGACGTCCAACTCGCCTCCCTCGAGCATCTCGCGCATGGCGGAGATCCGGTCACCGTAGAATCCGGACATATTTCCGACCCGCAGTGGGGTGCTGTTCACGGTCATGCTCGTGCTCCCTTCTCACGGCCGCCACCGGGGAGTCCGGCGAAGGCCTGGGCGATGCGTAGCCAGCCGAGCGCGTCGTCGCCGACCGCGTCGAGGGCGGTGTCGTCGAGGTGCACGCGCTGGGTGACCAGCAGGCAGAAGTCGAGGGCCGGGCCCGTGACGCGCTGGTCTGCGTCGGCCGGCCCGAACTCGATCAAGGTGCCGTCCGGGTGCGTGAGCGCGACCCGGACCTCGGACATGGGGGCCTCGAGCCCGTTCATCATGTAGGCGAACGCGCGGGTCTTCCACCCCAGGCGGGCGATGTGCGGGAGGGCTCCGACGAAGGCCGGGTCGGCGTCGACTGGCACGCCGAGTGCATCCGCGACGTCCACCCCGTGCGCCCAGGTCTCCATGATCCGGGCGGTGATCATGGACCCTGGCCGCATGGGAGGACCGAACCACGGGATCTTCTCCCCCGGATCGGCCTTTTTCAGTTCATCGCCGAGTTCGCCGCGGGCCAGGCGCCAGCGGGCCAGCACTTCCTCGCGACCGGTGGCGACGATCTCGGTGGCCCCCACGTCCACGAAGCCGGTGGGGTCCTCCATGGCCTTCTCGACGACAGCCTGGAATGCCCCGGCGTCGCGGATGGCCGTGAGGGACACCTCGTCTGTCCAGGCCAGGTGGGCGATCTGCATGGCGACGTCCCAGCCCTCGGCCGGTGTCTCGGTGTTCCAGCGATCGGCACCCGCGGTCTCGACGAGTTCGTCCACTCGGGCATTCAGCGCCACGAGGGCCGCGTGTGGGTCCTCCGTCGCGGAGGGCTGGGAGTTGGTCATGACGAGAACAATCCCACCCCGGCTCAAATAAAGCAAGCATGACTGCTTGCTTTATTTGGCCGCCCCTGGAAGTGTTAATGTCGGTGATCCCCGTCACTCCCGGCGTGGGACGCCCGACGCATCTGGAGACACCGTGCGACTAGATTTGACCGGGATCGATCCCGTCGACCACGCCCTGGCCCGCCGCTGCTCCGTGGGCGACATCCCCACCCGCGCGGCTGCCACCTTCTCGGGTCGGACCGCCGTCAGCGACGACACCGGATCGTGGACCTACGCCGAACTCGAGGCGGTCTCCAACCAGTTCGCCCACGGGCTGGTCGCGCACGGGATCGAGGAGGAGGAGCCGGTCGCGATCCTGTCGACGAACTGTCGCGAGTTCGTCGCCACCTACTTCGGGACGGCCAAGGCGGGAATGGTCTCACTGCCCATCAATCTCCTGGCCGGGCTGGACAACATCGCCCATGCCCTCACCGACTCCGGGACCCGCATCCTCGTGGTCCATAGCTCCCTCGCGGAATTGCTGATGGGGGCGGTCGCCGCCATTCCGGCGATCCGCACTGTCGTCGTCATCGGGGGCGTCCCCGACGGTCTCGAGGCCCCCGCCGACGGTCCCGCCGTGCTCGGCTGGGACGACCTGCTCGCCGGGGAGGATTCAAACCCGGACACGGTGATCGCCGACCGCCAGGTCGTTCAGTGCCTGTACTCCTCCGGCACCACGTCCCGCCCCAAGGGTGTGCTCACCTCCCACCTCGCGGTGACGATGGCCGGCCTTTCCAATGGCGCGGTCTTCGGCCTGGCGTGGGGGGCGCAGGCCTCGATCACAGTGCTCCCCCTCCCCCTGTTCCACACCGCCGCGCTTAACGGCGTTCTGGTCCCCGGGATCACCATGGGCGCCACAGTGCACCTGCTACCCGGGTTCGATCCGGTGACCTACGTCGACACCGTCGCGCGGGTACGCGCCACTCACCTGGTCGCACTGCCCCTGATGCTCGAGGCACTGGCCGAGGGGGCAGACCGGGGCCTCGACCTGTCCTCCGTCGAGGTCGCGCTCTACGCGATGGCACAGATGCCGGAGCAGGTGCGCCGTCGACTCGAGACCGCGATGCCCGACGCGAAGATCGTCCTGGGCTCCGGGATGAGCGAGTGCACCCCGGCGACCGTCATGCAATGGCCGGAACTGGGCTCCGACAAACCCGACTCCTGGGGTTACGCCACCCCTGTCGCGGAGAACCGCATCTGCGAGCCCGGCGGGGACGAGCTGCAGCCGCCAGACACCGACGGCGAGATCGCCTACCGCGGCCCGACCGTGATGGAGGGCTACTGGAACAACCCCGAAGCCAACTCCGGGGCTTTCGTGGGCGGGCACCTGCACTCCGGGGACCTGGGCCGGATCGATCCCGAAGGGGTGGTGTGGTTCACGGACCGGGTCAAGGACATCGTGAAGTCCGGCGGCGAGAACGTCTCCTCACTCCACGTGGAGCAGGTACTGCTGGACCACCCCCACGTCGCCGAGGTCGCGTGTGTGGGGCGCCCCGATCCCAAGTGGGGCGAGCTCGTGATCGCGGTGGTGGTGGCCGCCGACGGAGCGCCGGCCGGGGATGACCTCAGGGCCTCCGTGATGGAGTTCGGCGCCGAACGGCTCTCGCATTCACACCGGCCACGTGACGTGGTGGTGGTGGACGCCATCCCCCGCACCGCGACCGGGAAGATCCGCAAGGTCGAGCTCCGCGCGATGCACTGACCGGGCTCAGAGCTAGGGACCGAATTCGAGCAACTCGCCGGGGATCTCGAGGTCAGCAGCGGCCAGGTCGGCCCCCAGTCCGGGACGCAAGACCTCGCCCCGCGGCGGCCGGGCGACGAGGTTGACCGCCCGGAGATTGGGCAACAGATACCGCCGGACGTCCATGCCGTCCAGGCCCGGGATCAGTTCCCGGAACCGCTCGACGGTGAACTCCCCGGCCAGCCAGGCGAACGCCGAGTCGTCCCACGTCCACACCGCGATGTTGACCCCGCGGCCGACGACCCCGCGGCGCACGCCCGCCACCGACCCCAGCGCGGCGGTGACGGGCTCACCACCCGGAACGGATCTCGGGGCCCACGTGGCGGGCAGCTCACCCGGACCGATGGGCGCGGTCTCCACGGGCACCGGGACCCGGACGAGGGTGTCGTCGGGCAGGACGACAGAGTGCCCGGCGTCTTCCTGGGCCAGGGGTCGGGCGATGCGCGCGGGGCGCCGCCCGTCGCGGATCCCCCGGGTCATGGCGACCACCGCGACGACGGGGGGTGCCGCCTCACCGCGGGCGCCGCTGATGCGGACCCGGTCCGTGCCCTCCTGCGCCAAGCGGAGAGAGTCGAGCCGGAGGACCACGTCCGGGGCCGCGTACCGGATCCCGGCGACGCCATCGAGGAGTTGATCGGTAACGGTCCCGACCGTGACCGATCCGAAGGCGGACGGATGACGTGTGACGACCGCGCATCCGTCATCGGAGATCTCGGCGATCGGGTACCCGCCGCTGACCGGATCAGTCGTGCGGGTGACGTCGGTGGTGGAGTCCACGACCCCGGTCGCGCCGGGACCACCGGAGAGCACGTGCCCCACCGCGACAGATCCCGCCAGGGCGTCCAGGGCGGACGGCGTCCAGCCGTGGTGGGCCGCAGCGGCGCCCACGACGAGCGCCTCGCGACTGACACGCCCGGTGACGACGACGACGGCGCCGGCCGCCAGTGCCCTGGAGATTCCGAACGCACCATGACGCACGGTCGCCACGTCAGCCTCCCCGAGCCCCAGTTCGACCGCCCGGTCGGTGACGTCACCGGAGTCGACGCAGGCCACGTCGAGTTCCATGCCGGCCGCCCGAGCAGCCTCACGCAGTTCTGCGGCGAGTCCCCGGGGATCGAGGGCGCCCGCGTTGGTGACGATCCGCACTCCCCCTGCGCGGAGCGTGTCGAGGCACTCGCTGATCTGGACCAGCGCCGCGCCCTCGTAGCCCGGTCCGCCGGCCGCACGCTGCGCAGCGAGCTCGAGCATCGCCTCGTCGGACAGCATGTCGAGCGCGAGGACGTCCAGAGTCGCGGCGGCGAGGAACTCGGCTGTCGCCGTCGCACGGTCAGCCCGCGACGCGGAGACGTTGCCGATCCGCAGGGGGCTCTGTGTGCTCGTCATCAGTCCTCGGACTCCTTGTCGATCAGGGGGGCGCCTACCCCAGCATGCTCCCTGTCGCGGTGAGGCGAGTGTGGAAGGAGAAGGCGTCTTCGAGGATATGCGGAGTGTTGCCCGCGTCGGGACGCGACTCGGCGCGGTCGAGGTAGTCGTGCAGGAGGGGCCGGTAGGCGGGGTCGGCGCAGTGACCGACGACGAGACGCGCCCTCTTGCGCGGGCTGAGGCCGCGCAGGTCGGCAAGTCCGTGCTCGGTGACGATCACCTGGACGTCGTGCTCGGTGTGATCGACGTGCGGGACCATCGGCACGATCGCCGACACGGTCCCGTTCTTCGCGGTGGACGGGCTGAGGAACATCGATACGTACCCGTTGCGGGTGAAGTCACCCGACCCACCGATACCGTTCATGATCCGCGTTCCTCCCACATGGGTGGAATTGACGTTGCCGTACACGTCGGCCTCGAGCATGCCGTTCATCCCGATGACGCCGAGCCGCCGCACGATCTCGGGGTGGTTGCTGATCTCCTGCGGACGCAGCGTGATGTGTTCCCGGTACAGGTCGAAGTTGTCGACCAACTCTTCGAGCCCCGCCCGCGACAGGGCGAGCGCGGTCGCGGAAGCGTGCGCGACCTTGCCCTCGCGGATGAGGCCGAGCATGGAATCCTGGATGACCTCCGAGTAGCAGGTGAGGTCAGAGAAGGGGCCCGCCTCGAGACCTGCGAGCACCGCGTTGGCGACATTGCCGATCCCCGCCTGTAGCGGGAGCAGGCTGCCCGCGGGCATCCGGCCGCGCGAGACCTCGTGCTCGAAGAACTCCACCACGTGACCGGCGATGGACTGGCTGACGATGTCCGGGGCGGTGAGTGCGCTCTCGGAGTCTTTCGCGCAGGTCGGCACCACGGCGATCACCTTGGCCGGGTCCACCTCCAGATGACTCTGCCCGATCCGGTCGTCCGGACGGGTGAGCATGATCGGACGACGATCCGGGGGCAGCGCGGTGCCGTAGTAGACATCGTGCATACCCTCCACGCCGATCGGGACCCACGAGTTCACCTCGAGGATCACCTTGTCCGCAACCTCGAGCCACGTTTTGTTGTTGCCCACCGACATTGACGGGACCAGTTTGCCGTCCTCTGTCACGGCCGCCACCTCGACGACGGCGACGTCCACGTTCCCGTAGTAGCCCTCCCACACCTGCTGGGCTACGTGCGACAGGTGGATGTCGACGTAATCCATGCGGCCGGTGTTGATCGCGCGACGTGCCGTGGGCTCGCTCTGGTACGGCATGCGCAGTGCGATGCCGTCCACCTCGGCGAGCGCCGCCTCGGTTTCGTTGGCCACCGATGCCCCGGTGAGGAGGTTGACGTTGAAGTCACCGCCGCGCGCTCGCACCGTGCGAATCCGCTCCGCGAGCGCGGGAGCGAAGGCCTTCGGGGTACCGGCGCTGGCGAACCCACTGATCGCAACGGTATCTCCGTGAGCGATCCGCGAGACCGCGGAGGCCGCGTCGGTGATTAGACCCTGGAAATGCGGGTGGCGGATTCGTGACGGGTCGTACGCGGTTCCCGGGGAGTGGACGGCGGTGCTCATGATCCGGAGCCTATCGCCGGCACCCACGTAGTCCCGCCTCGCGAACACCCGGCCACCCCTCATGTGGTGAGCCCGACGATCCCGCAGGTCTACCGGGTGAGCGGGGCCCGGGCGGATAGACTCATGAGACCCTTCCCCGTCGCGCCACCCAGGAGTGAGCCTTGCCCCGCAGGACCGCCCCGATCCCCGACCGCATCGACCAGGCGCGCGTCAACTGGGAGCGCGAAGGCTGGATCGACGCCGCCCAGGGGATGACGGTGGTGACCTCCGTGATGCGCGCCCACCAGATTCTGCTGGCCCGCGTCGAGCAGACCCTGCGCCCGTGGAACCTGTCCTTCCCCCGCTACGAACTGTTGCGACTGCTGGCCTTCTCGCGCTCCGGGGCGTTGCCGATCACCAAGGCCTCCGAGCGCCTCCAGGTGCACGTCACCAGCGTGACCAGTGCCATGAAGCGCCTGCTCGACGCCGGCCTGGTGGAGCGTCGGCCGCACCCGACAGACGGTCGCACGACCCTGGTGGAGATCACCGCCGAGGGCCGCCGGGTGGTGGCCGAGGCGACCACCGCGCTCAACACCGGCGTGTTCGCCGATCCGGGGATGGAGCAGGACGAGCAAGTGGCGCTCATCGAGGCCATCGCGTCGCTGCGCCGGTCCGCCGGCGACTTTTGACGGAGCACCCCTCCAGCGGCGCATGTCTGCGTCGCGGCAGCGTCGTGGGTGCCCGCGTGAACCAACACAACACCGCGCCCGGCCCCCTCTCGGGTGGGGCCGGGCGCGGCTGCTCTGAGGGCGGATACCGTCAGGACCTCGATCCGCGGTGGCCGCAGGAACGGGTCACGGCACCTCGGTGGCGAGGACGCGGTCCTCGGTGATCTGCGCGTCCGCGTGCATCACGTTCTTGCTCGACTCGCTCATGGCCACCACACACAACATGGACATGGCAGACAGCAGCGAGAGCATGATTCCGACCCCGAGGGTGTTGCCCGCGGCGACCATCGCGGCGGCGGCGAGAGGCGGCAGTGCGCCACCGAGGATGCCGGCGAGGTTGTAGCCGAGGCCGGCACCGGTATAGCGGTACCGGGCCTGGAACAGCTCAGGAAGCAGGGCGCCGGCCGGACCGTAGGCGATGCCGAAGATGACCAGGGTGACCAGGAGGACAACCGCGAAGGCGATCGGCGACCCGGTATCCAGGATCGGGAACACGAACAGGGCCCAGACCATGGCCAGCGCGACCGAGGTGCCGATGACCTTCTTGCGACCGATCCGGTCCGAGTACATGGCCGAGATGGCGATTGCTCCGCCGAAGAC
Organism: Dietzia alimentaria 72; assembly: GCF_000226215.1. Classification (GTDB taxonomy): domain Bacteria; phylum Actinomycetota; class Actinomycetes; order Mycobacteriales; family Mycobacteriaceae; genus Dietzia; species Dietzia alimentaria. The sequence goes on along the minus strand of NZ_AGFF01000020.1, from coordinate 45,402 downwards.
CAGGGCGGCGACCATGCCCATGCCGAGGACGAACGGACGCGAGTGGTCGAGGTTCTTGGTGGCGTAGTTCGTCAGGAACGAGGTGCCCATGTAGAACAGGGAGAACAACGAGGTGAGTGCGCCACCGGCGATGAGGATCTCCCGCCACTGATACCGGACCGCATCTGCAAAGGGCAGGGTCTTCTTGACCACGACCCCGGTCTCCGCTCGGGCCTGGTCCTGCTTGAAGACGGGAGTCTCCTCGATGGAGATACGGATCCACAGTCCGACCAGCACGAGCACGGCGGAGAGCAGGAACGGGATGCGCCAGCCGTACTGCATGAACGGACTGTTGGCGTCGGCACCGTCACCGGCGATCAGCGAGAACAGCAGGAAGGTTCCGGAGGAGAGGAAGAACGCGAAGGCGACGCCGAGCTGCGGCCACATTCCCATCATCCCGCGCTTGCCTACGGGCGCGTACTCGGCCGTGAGCAGTGTCGCGCCCGCCCACTCGCCACCTACGGCGAAGCCCTGGAAGAAGCGACACGCGACGAGCAGGATCGGCGCCATGATGCCGATGCCGTTCTCGAATGCCCCGAACGCGCCGGTCTCGTAGCCTGGGAGGAGGCCGATGAACACCGTGGCGACGCCCATGATCATCAGCGTCCAGACCAGCGCGCGCTTCCGGCCGATCCGGTCCCCGAAGTGGCCGAACACACCGGCGCCGACCGGACGGGCGAAGAACGCCACGGCGAAGGTCGCGAACGACGACAGCGTCGCCGTGGCCGGATCCTGCCCCGGGAAGAACAGGGTCGGGAAAACCAGGGCGGCCGCCGTGCCGTAGATGAAGAAGTCGTACCACTCGATGGTCGTGCCGATCGAGGACGCGGCGGCGACCTTGGCGAGGGAGGTCTTCTGCTGGACCGGGGGGAGGTTCGGCGACTGCGGCGCCGAATCACCGGCCGGGAGGTTTGTGGTTGTCACGACAACTCCAGTGTTATGAGGGGCGCCGGGCAGGTGCTCGCCGGCATGGTCGTCAGCTCTCGACGCAGGTACGTCGATCAGTCGCAAAGGTATGTGACCGTCACCACACCCGGTACACCCGAAAGTGGATGGGGGGTGATCCGTGCCACACCGGGGTCACGGCTACCTACAGAAGAGACGGGCGCCCCCGCTCCCGCCACTGGGGCGGAACACGGGGGCGCCCGTCTCGATATTCGATGCTGGTCGACTTAAGGCAGGACTCCGAGGAGACGAGCGCGTGCGACGGACTCCATCCGCGAATGCGTGTTGAGTTTGGTGCCGATATTGCGCAGGTAGGCCTTGATCGTCTCGGGTGAGAGCGACAACCGCGCCCCCACCTCGGCATTGGAGCAGCCGAGGGCGACCTGCGCCAGGACGTCGATCTCCCGGGGAGAAAGCACTGATTTGGCCGGCACCGGAAGGTCGCCGACGCCCGGGGACCGCCCGACGCCCGCCAGCTGCGAGCCAGCCGCCAGCAGTCGCTCCCGTAGCGATGGGTCGCCCAGTTCGGCGGCGATGGCCCGCAGTTCGCCGTGTAGGACGCGGAGCTGCTCCCTGTCCGTGGTCTCCAGACCCACACTGCTCTCGGCGACTGCCAGGTCCGCCATCCGCAATCTCCGGTCCACCTCGTCGCGTACCCGGAACTCCGAGGACAACTCGGCGGCGACCGACGTGAATGTGCGTGTGACCTGGTCACCGAGCTGGGTCACGACGCGGGCGGATCCGTACAGGACCGTCCGCGCCACCCCTGAGACCATCACCGGAACCGAGATGATCGCCCGGAGTCCCTCACGCTCCACCGCCTGGGCATAGTCCCGGGTGATGTTGGAACAGTCCTCATAGTCACGCACCGTGGCGGGGCGCCCGGACATCATCACGTGCCCACCGAGGCCACGGCCCTTAGCCACCGCCAGCCCGCGCATCGCATTGGTGCGCGCCCCTATGAAACGGGTGAGCTGCGCCGTCTCTCCGTCGGCTTCACCGGCAAACACGATGGGCAGCCCGGATTCCTGCCGGACCCTGCGAAGGGCCCCCAGCACGGCATCCGCGTCGTTGGGGCGGAGGGTGGACATGATTCTCCCGAGACTGGAAGGGTCAGCTCTGCGAGGACTCGCGGATGCTGGTGATGATCGCGCTGAAATCCTTGGCGCCATTCTCCTGCGCGAACTCGTCGTACAGGGCGGCCGCCGCCGCACCCAGGGGTGCGACCGTGCCGGTGCTCTCCAGGGCCGCCAATGCGAGCCCGAGATCCTTGTTCATGAGAGCCGTGGCGAAACCCGGGGCGAAGTCATTATTGGCCGGAGACGTGGGCACCGGGCCCGGAACCGGGCAATTGGTGTGCAGCGCCCAGCTGTTACCGGTGGCTCCCGTGATCACGTCGTACAGCGCCTGATGCTCCAGACCGAGTTTCTCGGCCAGGACGAAGGCTTCGCCGATCACGATCTGGTGCACCGCCAGGACCATGTTGTTGCACACCTTGGCGGTCTGACCGGCGCCCGCGTCGCCGCAGTGGATCACCTTGCCCGCCATGGGCTGCAGGACCGGCTCGGCGGCCGCGAAAGCCTCCGGCTCGCCCCCGACCATAAAGGCCAGTGTTCCGGCCGTGGCGCCCTTGACCCCGCCCGAGACGGGCGCGTCGACCTGGCGCATCCCCGCCTCAACGGCCTTGGCGTGCACCGCCCGGGCGTCGTCGACCGAAATGGTCGAGGAGTCGATGAACAGCGTCCCCTTGGCTGCCTCCCCCAGCACGTCCTCGTAGGTCGACGTGACGAGAGCACCGTTCGGCAACATCGTGATGACGACCGACGATCCCCGAACGGCCTCGGCGGGCGACGCGCACACGGTGACACCCGCGGTCCGAGCGGCTTCCTGCGCTGCCTCGACCGGATCGAACCCGCGCACCACGTGCCCGGCCGCGATCAGGTTGGCAGCCATCGGACCACCCATATTGCCGAGACCGAGGAACGCCACGGTCAGGGATTCGTTGCTCATGTCCTACGCTCCCAGTCCGCGCGCGGCGACGGCACGGCCGACGACAACGCGCATGATCTCATTCGTCCCCTCCAGGATGCGGTGCACCCGGAGGTCTCGCACGATCTTCTCGATTCCGTACTCGGATAGATATCCGTAACCACCGAACAGCTGCAGCGCCCGGTCGGCGATATCGAAGCACCGGTCGGTCACGAACAGCTTGGCCATGGCGCACAGTTCGACGTGGTCCGGCTCCTTGGCGTCCAGCGCCGCGGCGGCGCGCCACAGCATGAGTCGGCTGGCCTCCAGCTCCGTGGCCATCTCCGCCAAAGTGAACCGGATGGTCGGCTCGTCGATGAGCGCGCCGCCGAACGCCTCACGGTCCCGCAGATGGGCCACTGCCTGCGCGTAGGCCTGCTGGGCCCCGCCCAACGAACAGGCCGCGATGTTGATCCGGCCACCGTTGAGTCCCCGCATGGCGATGGTGAATCCGAGACCCTCACCGCCGGAGTCCGCGCCACCGATCAGATTGGCGGCCGGCACGCGGACACCCTCCATGATCACCTGCGCGGTGGGCTGGGCGTTCCAGCCCATCTTCCGCTCGTCCGGCCCGAAGCTCAGACCTTCGGATCCGGCCGGGACGATGAACGTCGAGATGCCCTTGGCCCCCGAATCACCGGTCCGTGCCATCACCACGTAGACGTCCGACTGTCCGCCACCGGAGATGAACTGCTTGGTGCCGGTGAGTACGTACTCGTCCCCCTCCCGCACCGCCTTGGTCCGCAGTGCCGCCGCATCAGACCCCGCCCCGGGCTCCGTGAGGCAGTAGCTGGCGAAGAGCTCCATCGACGCGAGCTTCGGGATCCACTCCTGCCGCTGCTCGTCGGTGCCGAACTCGTCGATCATCCACACGCACATGTTGTGGATCGACAGGTATGCCGCAACCGACGGGCAGCCGCGGGCCAACTGCTCGAAGATGCGCACGCCGTCCAGACGACGCATCCCGCTGCCTCCGACCTCGTCGGAAACGTAGATGGCTCCCATGCCCATCTCGGCGGCCTCGCGCAGGACGTCCTTCGGGAAGTGGTGGGTCTCGTCCCACTCCTGCGCCTTCGGACCGATCCGCTTGTCCGAGAACTCGCGGGCGGTGTCGACGATGACCTTGTCGTCGTCATCAAGGGTGAACATGGTTGTTCCTCTCCTACAGTGAGCGGCGTCAGTCCATGGTGGGGATGACGAACTCGGCGCCATCCTTGATGCCCGAGGGCCAGCGCTGGGTGACCGTCTTGACCTTGGAGTAGAACTTGATCCCCTCCGGGCCGTGCTGGTTCAGGTCGCCGAAGCCGGACTTCTTCCAGCCGCCGAACGTGTGGTACGCGATCGGGACCGGAATCGGGACGTTGATGCCGACCATGCCCACCTCGACGCGGGAGACGAACTCGCGAGCCGCGTCGCCGTCGCGGGTGAAGATCGCCACGCCGTTGCCGTACTCGTGGTCGTTCGGCAGGCGCAGGGCGTCCTCGAAATCGGCGGCACGCACGATGGTCAGCACCGGGCCGAAGATCTCGTCCGTGTAGACGCTCATGTCAGTGGTGACGTTGTCCATCAGTGTGGGTCCGACGTAGTAGCCCTCGGAGATGTCCTCACCGTTGAACTCGCCCGTGTACGCGCCGACGCCACGTCCATCGATGAGGATGTCCGCGCCGGCTTTCTCGCCCTGGTCGATGTAGTCGAGCACTCGGGCCTTGGACTCCGGGGTCACTAGCGGGCCGTAATCCGACTGCGGGTCGTGGCTGTGGCCGACCTTGAGTGCCTTGACCTTCGGGATCAGCTTCTCGAGCAGCGCCTCGGCGGTGCCCTCGCCCACGGGGACAGCGACCGAGATGGCCATGCAGCGTTCGCCGGCCGAACCGAAACCAGCTCCGAGCAGGGCGTCCGCGACCTGGTCCAGGTCGGCGTCCGGCATGATGATCGCGTGGTTCTTGGCGCCACCGAAGCACTGGGCGCGCTTGCCCGTGCGGGCGGCGTTCTCGTAGATGTACTGCGCGATCGGCGTCGAGCCGACAAAGCCGACGGCCTTGATGGTGTCGTTGTTCAGGATCGCATCGACCGACTCCTTGTCGCCGTGGACGACCTGGAACACACCGTCCGGCAGACCGGCCTCGGTGAAGAGTTCGGCCAGGCGCACCGGCACGGACGGGTCCCGCTCGGACGGCTTGAGCACGAACGCGTTGCCACAAGCGAGCGCCGGACCGGCCTTCCACAGCGGGATCATGGCGGGGAAGTTGAACGGCGTGATGCCTGCGACCACACCTAGGGGCTGGCGCATGGAGTAGACGTCGACTCCGGTACCGGCGTTCTCGGTGAACTCACCCTTGAGCAGGTGTGGAGCGCCGATCGAGAACTCGATCACCTCGAGGCCGCGCTGGACGTCGCCGCGTGCATCCGGGGTGGTCTTCCCGTGCTCGATCGCGAGCAACTCGGCCAGCTCGTCCATGTTCTGGTTGACCAGGTCGACGAACCGCATGAGCACGCGGGCGCGCTTCTGCGGGTTCAGTGCCGCCCACCCCTTCTGGGCGACGGCGGCCTTGGCGATCACGTCGTCGACCTCGGCGGTCGACGCCAGCGGCACCACGGCCTGGGCCTTGCCGGTGCTCGGATTGAGCACCTCATGCGTGCGTCCGCCCGTGGCAGCGACCCGCTTTCCGTTGATGTAGTGCTCGATCTGCCTGAGGTCCGACATGGATGTCCCTTCGTCAGTGGGGCCGCGTGCACCGAATGGCCGCGCACCCTCTCCCGTGATACCGATCACCCTATACTTGCATCTCCTAGTAATCCAGGGACGACCGCCGGACCGGCCGGCGCCTATCCCCTTTCGGGTGTACCGCGGACGGGTTGACCACACATACTGTGAGCCAACTCACTTCAGGACCCGTCGACAGGAGCATCCATGTCCCCGCTCTCCACCGAGGCCACCACCCGGTTCCGTACCGCCCGCGACTTCCTGCAGGCCCACGCGGATGACTACGACGTCGCCCGGGCCGACTTCGCGTGGCCCGAGCTGGACGAATGGAACTGGGCGCTCAACTGGTTTGACGTCCAGGCCGAGGGCAACAACGACCCGGCACTGTGGATCGTCGAGGAGAGCGACGCCGCCGATGGCGGGCCCCCCACCGAGGCCAAGTACTCGTTCGACGAGATGCGCGTCCGCTCCGACCGAACAGCCAACTGGCTGCGGGACTCGGGGGTCGGGCCCGGCGACCGGATCCTGCTCATGCTGGCTAACCAGGTCGAGCTCTGGGACGTGATGCTCGCCGTGATCAAGCTCGGCGCGGTGGTCATCCCGGCCACCACGCTGCTGGCCGAGGGCGATCTTCGTGACCGCATCTCCCGCGGCGGCATCAAGCACGTGATCGCCCGCTCCGAACTGGCCGACCGCTTCGCGTCCATCCCCGGCGACTATCAGCGCATCTCGGTGGGCGGCGCACCGGACGACTGGACTGGTATCGCCGGCGCAATGAACGCCTCACCCGACTTCTCGCCGAGCCACACCACGCGGGCCGACGACACGCTGCTGCTCTACTTCACCTCCGGGACCACCAGCAAACCCAAGCTCGTCGAGCACACGCACGCCTCTTACCCCGCGGGTCACCTGTCGACCATGTACTGGATCGGTCTGCAGCCGGGCGACATCCACCTCAACGTGTCCTCCCCCGGCTGGGCCAAGCACGCCTGGTCCAACGTGTTCACACCATGGATCGCCGGCTCCTGCGTGTTCATCTACAACTACTCACGCTTCGACGCGACCGCGATGATGCGCGAGATGGACCGTTGCGGCGTGACAAGTCTCTGCTGCCCACCCACCGTGTGGCGCATGCTCATCCAGGCGGACCTGGGACAGTTGCGAACGCCTCCACGTCTGGCCGTGGGCGCCGGCGAGCCCCTCAACCCTGAGGTGATCGACCGGGTCCGTAGCGCCTGGGGCGTGACGATCCGCGACGGGTTCGGCCAGACCGAGACCACCGTGCAGATCGCCAATACCCCCGGCCAGCCGATCAAAGACGGGTCGATGGGCCGGCCGTGCCCCGGCTTCGACGTGGCGCTGGTCGACCCCGCCACCGGGGAGGAGGTGCTCGGCGACGGCGCCGAGGGCGAGATCTGCCTCCGCCTGGACCCCCGCCCCCTCGGCCTGATGGTCGGTTACCACGGAGACCCAGAACGGACGGACGCCGCGTATGCGGACGGTTTCTATCACACAGGCGATGTGGGCGCCCGGGACTCGGACGGCTACATCACCTACATCGGCCGCACCGACGATGTGTTCAAGTCCTCGGACTACCGGATCTCACCGTTCGAGCTGGAGTCGGTTCTGCTGGAGCACCCGGCGGTGGCCGAGGCGGCGGTCGTCCCCTCACCCGACCCGATGCGACTGTCGGTCCCCAAGGCGTTTGTGGTGCTGGCCGGCGGCTGGGCACCGACCGAGGACACAGCCCGGGAAATCTTCGAGTACTCGCGCACCCACCTGGCCGGGTACAAGCGCATCCGCCGCCTGCAGTTCACGGACCTACCCAAGACCATCTCGGGCAAAATCCGGCGGGTCGAACTGCGCCGGGGCGAGTCCGATAACGGCCCGTCCGTCGACTTCCCCGGCGAGTTCCGCGAAGAAGCCGTGCGCTGACCTCACAAGTCAGAGCGACCTCCCCCGGCCCCGTCGGCTTCATCGGCCTGGGCAACATGGGCGCACCCATTGCCCGGCGGCTACTGGCCTGGCCCGGTGGGCTGGCGGTGTGCGACGTACGCACCGACGCCACCGAGCCGTTCGTGGCCGAGGGCGCGACCGCCGCAGCCCGTCCACGCCGGCGAGGTGGGCGCGGGCACGCGGATGAAGCTGGCCCGCAACCTGCTGCACTTCATCTCCTTCGCCGCCACCGCGGAGGCCTCACGCCTTGCCGAGGCCGCGGGCCTCGACATCGCCAAGCTGGGACGGGTGGTCCGCCACACCGACGCCATCACCGGAGGCGCCGGAGCCGTGATGTTGCGCGAGACCACCGCACCGATCCCCGAGAACGACTTCTGGCACGGCGTGTTCACCCACGTCCGCGGTCTCGGCGAGAAAGACTTGTCGCTGGCTCTGGGACTGGTTGACCGGATGGGCGTGGACCTGCCGCTCGGCACCCTCGCGCTACGCGACCTGGGCGCCGGCTTCGGCGTGGGGCCGGGTGAGATCGCGCTGCGAGCCGGCGCGGGTACAGGCGCGCACGACACGAGTAACACCGACGACGACGAGGAGATGCGATGAGTGACGCCGCAGAGACCGGGATGAGCCGGGAGCGCGCACACGGGCTGGCGATGATGACCGAGGCCTACGGCTTCGAGATGTCCGACGGGCCGGGTGACTACTTCGCGGAGACGGCGGACCATCTGTTCGGCAGGACGTGGCCGACATCCAGGTGGGCGCCGCACTGGGCAACGGTGAGCTGACGCCGGAGGAACTGGAAGAGATCGTGCTGTTCCTCTGCTACTACGCAGGGTGGCCGAACGGCACCAAACTGGGCAACGTGGTGGGCCCGCACGTGGCGCGCGCCCGCAAGACCGCCCGCCGCGCCGAGAGCTGAGAGGTGCCTACTAGGTTGGTGCCCATGACCGCACCCGAGATGACCCCCGCGCTGCTCGCCGCGGCGCTCGCCGCCCCCGGCTTCATGCCCCTCGAAGAGGGCCACACCCTGTATGAAATCGCCTGCGAGTACCTGGGCGACGGGGTGGGCGTCGAGATCGGCACCTACTGCGGTCGGTCGACGGTGTTCCTGGGTGCTGCTGCCCGCGTGACCGGCGGCAGCATCGTGACCGTGGACCATCACCGGGGCTCCGAGGAGCACCAGCCCGGTTGGGAATACCACGACTCCGACCTCGTGGACCCGCACACCGGCCGCCTGGAGACCCTCGGCGCGTTCCGGCACACCATCTGGGACGCCGGGCTCGACGACGTGGTGACCGCGGCAGTGGGCACCTCCCGCCAGGTCGCCCGCGTATGGGGTAAGCCCGCCTCGTTCGTCTTCATCGACGGGGGCCACTCATCCGAGGCCGCGCAGGCAGACTACGAGGGCTGGGCCCCGTGGGTGGAGGTCGGCGGCGCACTGCTCATCCACGACGTCTTCCCCAACCCCGAGGACGGCGGCCGTCCGCCATACGAGATCTACTGCCGGGCCCTCGATTCGGGCCAGTTCACCGAGGTCCGGGCCGTGGACTCGCTCCGGGTCCTGCGGCGCGATTCCGGCGAGGTCGGGGCAGCTCTGCCCTGATCCAGGGTCACACGGCCCACCGGCCGAGGGCGCTCCACGGGTCGCCCGCTCCCGGCCGTCCGCGCCTGGTGTCGAGGAACCTGCCCACCACGGCAGCCCCGAGGTCGTCGACGTCGGGCGCCACAACCGTGCCACCGGCCCGGCGTGCGAGCGCATCGAGGAACCGTGACAGCCCTGGATCCTCGCCCAGCCGGAAGATGGTCGTGCTGGCTCCCGAGCGGGCCACCCGGTCCAGTTCGTCGACGGTGGTGCGGAGCGTTTCCGGGTCCGGCGGATACGCGAACCACGGCTCGCCTCCACCGAGCAGGTGTGCGGTGGGTTCACCGTCGGTGACGATGAGCAGGACCGGCTGCATCGTCGGATGCTCCCGGAAGAACCGTCCCGCCAGAAGCAACGCGTGATGCAGGTTCGTGCCCGCCTCGTAGCGGGCGTCCAGCGACAGCAGGTTCTCGATCGTGCGCGTCTGTGCGAGCCTGCCGAACGAGATCAGCTGCAAAGTGTCCTGCCGGAACCGCGTGCTGATCAGGTGATGGAGCGCCAGTGCCGTGCGCTTCATCGGCACCCAGCGACCCTCCATCGCCATGGAGAACGACGTGTCCACCAGCAGTGCCACGGCAGCCTGCGTTCGCGCCTCCGTCTCGCGGACCTCGATGTCCTCGGGCATCAGCCGGATCCCGGTGTCGGATATACCGCCCTCGGCCGCGATCCGGGTGAGCGCGTTGCTGACGGTCCGTGGCACATCCCACGACTCCACATCCCCGAATTCCCACGCCCGGCTCGCGCCCGACTGTTCGCCCGCCGCCCCGGACATCCGCGTCTCCCGCGCACCGGCGCGCCCGGAAAGCCTGCGGGCGGCGTCCCGCAGCAATGACCCGCCGAGCTTGCGCACCGCCGCCGGAGACAGCCTGAGGTCGCCGTCGGGTCGCCTACTGAGGTACCCGGACTCGCGCATCTGCTGCTCCAACCGGGCCAGGGTCCGCACGGAGACCGCCGCCTCCCGTCCGAGGTGGCGAGACACCGCCTCCAGATCGAGTTCGGACAGGGGCGAGCCGTCGCCCCGGGAGAGCTGCTCCGCGAGCCGGTCCAGGTCGCCAAGTTCGGCCATCGCGGCCGCCCCCTCCGACATGCCGAGGCCCTCCTCACCCTCGAACTCCTCGGATCCGTCCCAGTCCTCACCTGGTCGCAGGGTCTGCAACAGTCCGTCGAGCCTGTCGAGGTGCTGCATGAGCTCGGGCGAGCCGAAGGCCTGCTGGGACAGGGCCATCAGTTCTTCTCTTTGCTCCGGGGACAGCGAGCGCATCATGCGCTGCGCGGCGGCTGATCGTTTGGCCAGGGTGTCGATCAGTTCCTGGATGCTCTCGGGCTGTTCGGGGAAGGCGTCGCCGTGCTTGTCCGTGAAGCGGTCAAAGTCCTCGGGGGTGTCCTCGCCGCGGGCGTGCTTGTCCAGAAGGTCGGTGAGGTCGCCGAGCATCTCCGACACAGCGGCCCTGTCGGCATCAGTGGCGCCGGCCAGCGCCTTCTTCATCCCATCGAACCGCGCGTCCAGCGCCTCTGCGCCGAGGAGGTCCTGAATCCGCCGGTACGCCTCGCGCGCCTCGGTGGAGGCCCAGTCGTAGTCTGCTAGCTCCCCCACGGCGGCGGCTGGCGACTCCGGGAGATTCTCGATGGTCATCTCCCGCAGCGTGCGGTCCATCGGATCCATCTGGGTGTCGCGGGCGAGTTGCCCGCGCTCGGCGAGCAGTGCCTGCTCCAGGAGCGTGGACACCTCGTCGAGCGTGCCCCCCAGACGGTTCCTCTCCAGCAGTTCCCGGCGTCGCCGCTGAACACGACCCGCGAGTTCGTCCAGCCCGGTCTGGTCCCGGCCACCGCGTCGCAGAAATTCGCGCATCGATTGCTCGGCCGAGTACCCGTCCATCACTCCCGAGGAGACTGCGTCCAGGGCCTCGGACAGATCGAGGGGAGGCGCCAGCGGGTCGGGGCCGCCGACGTACCGCCCGTAGCGGGCCCCGCGTTCTGGTCGCGGCATCTCGCATCTCCTGCTCCCCGGTGGCTCGTCGCCGCCGGTGTCTCAGCCGTAGACGGCCTCGCCGTCGCCGGTCTCCTTGGACAGTCGCCGGGAGAGGTACAGCCCCTCTAACGCCAGTTCGATAGCGCCGGCACGGTGCCCGGCGTCGGTGGCCCCGGCCCTGGCGGCGATCTCGTCGTACAGGCCCGGTTCGCGGAGCTCGGGGAGCGCCGCAAGGAACTCGGCAGCCGTCACGTCGGCGCCGGTGGTGAGCGTGACTGTGCCGTCAAAGACCTCGACGAGCGGCGCCAGGTCGAGGCCTCGGAACAGGCCGCGCACCACGTCTACGGTGGCGAGGCGGAGCAGATATTGCAGAATCTCGGCCTCGCGACCCTCTTCACCGGGTTCGAACTCGATCTTGCCGCGGAGCACATCGACTGCAGCCTCCACGTCGACGAGCCGGGCCACCGACTCCCCCGGCCCGTCGGCCCCACGCACGGCTGCCCGTCGCCGGGCGGCGGCCGCGATGGTCTCCGCCGCAGCGATGGCCACGCGGGCCGAGACACCGGACGCCTGGTTGACTGAGTCCGAGGTACGCAGTTCACGGGTGAAGCGGGCGAGCAGTTCCATCAGCGCATCGGGTACCTGCGCCGCCAGGTCTGCCTCCTGCCGCACGACCTCGATCTCGTCAGACAATTCGAGGGGATAGTGCGTGCGGATCTCGGCGCCGAAGCGGTCCTTGAGCGGGGTGATGATTCGACCGCGGTTGGTGTAGTCCTCCGGGTTCGCCGAGGCGACCACCAGTAGGTCCAGCGGCAGACGCAGGACGTAGCCGCGGATCTGCACGTCCCGTTCCTCCATGACGTTGAGCAGGGCCACCTGGATGCGTTCGGCCAGATCCGGCAGCTCGTTGAGCGCCACGATGCCGCGGTTGGCGCGCGGGATCAATCCGTAGTGGATGGTCTCCGGATCGCCCAGTCTGCGTCCCTCCGCGACCCGCATCGGGTCCACGTCGCCAATCATGTCGGCCACGGAAGTGTCCGGGGTGGAGAGTTTCTCGACGTAGCGTTCACTGCGATGCCGCCATTCCACGGCCAGCGCGTCGCCTTCAGAGGCGATCCTCCGTCTGGTGGGCTCGGTGATCGGGGCGAGCGGGTCCTCCCACAGCTCGGTTCCGGCCACGACGGGCGACCATTCGTCGAGCAGTCCCACCAGGGTCCGCAGCAGGCGCGTCTTACCCTGACCGCGTTCGCCGAGCAGCACGATGTCGTGTCCGGCGATGATCGCGCGCTCCACCTGCGGGATGACCGTGGACCCGAAACCGTGCATACCTGGCCAGGGGTCGCGCCCGGCGGCGAGAAGCGCGAGAAGGTTCTCGCGCAGTTCCTCGCGCAGGGTGCGGCTGGTGTATCCGGCGGCGCGCAGCTCGCCGAGAGTCCTGGGGGTCGGCTTGTCGCTCACACCGCCCACCGTAGCCGCGCTGCGCCGGTCGTGCCCGCTGACCTACAGTGACGGGATGCGCGCAGTCCTGACATTGGTCTTGAACATCATCTGGTTGCTGACCGCCGGGCTGTGGCTCTTCGTCGGTTATGTGGTGGCCGGAATCCTGGCGTTCATCTTCATCATCACGATTCCGTTCGGTGTCGCGAGCTTCCGCCTCGCCGGCTACGTGCTGTGGCCGTTCGGACGCGAAGTTGTCTATCGGGGTCAGACGGGCGGCGCCGGCACCGTTGCCAACGTGGTGTGGTTCCTCATCGCTGGACTGTGGCTCGCGCTCGGCCACATCAGTTCGGCGCTCGTCCAGGCGGCCACCATAATCGGCCTGCCGCTGGCCTGGGCCAACCTCAAGCTGATCCCGGTGACGTGCTTCCCCTTCGGCAAAGAGATCGTGCGCTCTGGCCGCTCGTCGATGGTGCCGGTAACCGGGCGTCAGTCCTGAATACGGGGCTGGTGTCCGCTGGCGATCGACACCCTATTGAACGAGTTGATGAGAACTATCGTCCACTCCAGCGACGCGACCTGATCCTTGGTGAAGTGCTCGGCTGCCGCGTCCAGGGCGGCCACTCGCTCGTCCACGTCGTCGAGTCGGGTCAGCGTCTCCGCCAGACGGAGCGCGGCGCGCTCGGGGTCGCCGAAGTTATGAAGATCCCGCCAGGCGGGCAGGAGGTCGAGTTTACCCGCGGGGACCCCGGCTTCGCGCGCGGCCGGGACGTGGGTGGCAAGGCACGCCGCGCAGCCGTTGATCTGTGAAACCCGGACGTTGACCAGTTCGAGCAGCGCCTCATCGAGTCCGGCCTCCGTGGAGGCCTCGCGAGAGGCGACCGCGGTGCGCACTAACTGCTTGTAGACGTCGCGCTGGATGCGATCGAGTTGGGGGACAGCCATGTCAGGCGCCCTGCTCGCGCAGCCAGGCCAGGTCGTCACGCGAAGGTGTGCGGTAGGTACCTGCGAACTCCTCGGCGTTCTTGTCCAGGAATCCGCTGACCATGGAGCAAACCGGGACGATTGTCAGCCCCTCCGCGCGAGTGGCCTCAACCGCGCCCCGCACGAGTGCGGTGCCCATGCCCCGCCCACCGAACTCCTCGTCAACAACAGTGTGATGGAAGATCCGGTCGCCGTCGCGCTGGCGGAAGTGGGCGTGCCCGGCCACCTCGCCGGACGCGTCCCGGATCTCGAAGGCGTCGTCCGAACCTGAGCGTTCGACGGCGACTGAGGCGCCGGTCTTGTCGGTGTATCCGGTCATCAGAGGTTTCCTTCAGTCGATCGGGCCCGCGCATCGGGGTTGATGCGGGGCTTGAGAGTGGTGTTGGGCAGTCTTGGGGCGGGCAGCCGGGTGAGCCCCTGCGGGTCATGCCCGATGTAACCGTCGACTCGTCCGAATCGGTCGGCCCCGGCCTCCCACTCCTGGCGGTATCTGGCGATCTCGTCATGCGTGCGCCCGATGAAGTTCCACCACATGATGATCTCGTCCTCGAACGGGGTTCCACCGATCAGGACGGTGCGACCCGGGGTGGTGCCGGTATTGCGGAGGGTCAACGAACTTTCTCCGACGCCCGTGTAACCGAGCTGGGTCGGTTCAACTGTCACCCCCTCGAGCGTGATATCGCCTGCGTCTACCAGGAGGCCGTGTTCGAAATCGGGGTCCACATCCAGCGTCAGTTCGGCACCGGGGTCCAGGCGAATTTCCGCACCGAGGAGAGGGGTGAAGGTACAGACCGACGACGACGAGCCCAGAAGCGTCCCCATGAACACCAGCGCGGATCCACCGGGGAACGTCACGGGGTCGGGCACGTAATGGTCGAATCGTCGACCACTGGACTCCCTGTGCGCGTCGGGGAGGGCGGTCCAGAGCTGCACCCCGTGCAGCGTGGTGGTGTCCTGGGTCGATACTTCGGTGTGGCAGATTCCCGCACCAGAGGTCATGAGGTTGACCTCGCCTGGACGCACGACGGCGTGGGTGTCCCCGGAGTCGTGGTGGGTCACGTTCCCCTCGAACAACCAGCTCACGGTTTGTAGTCCGGTGTGTGGGTGGGAGGGAACGTCCATCCCACCACTGACAGAGACGTCATTCGGCCCGTAGTGGTCGACAAAGCACCAGGCTCCGATGAGCGAGCGCTGCCGCTGGGGCAGGGTCCGCCTGACGGTCATGGCCCGGGGCCCGCCGAGCGGGACATCACGCGAGGTGATGATCTCGACCGCGGCACCGCCCGGCCGGGGACCATTAGGTGCTCCGCCTGCTTCGCATTCGATCTCGTCAGGGTGCGGATCCAGGTTGCTCATGCCGTCTCCTCGCTCATTCGACGACCTCACTCATGCCCGCCTGGGCCTCCATGGACTCGCGTTCCATCTCACGCGTCTTGGCATCGATCCGACCACCCAGCGCCAACGCGAGTGCCTTGTCCACCAGCGGCACCGGCAGGTGGTCGAGGAGTCGGCGACCCAGGTTCCAACGGACGGCGTAGCGGTGACGGGGGCGGGCGGTGGTTCCGGCGGTCCACACCGCCTGCGCGAGGACCGCCGGGTCAGAGGCCGCGTCGTCCTCCCCCGCAGCCATCTCCCCCATCACCTCGGCCATCGCCGCGAACACTGAACCGCGAACGGTGGATTCCTGGAATCGACGACGAATCGAGGCGGTCATTCCGGTGCGGAACGGGCCCGGCTGCACCACGACGACGTCCATGCCGAGGAACATCAGCTCGCGCCGTAGTGCGTCCCCGTAGGCCTCGATCGCGTGCTTACTCATCGCGTAGGCGCCGTTCATAGGCATACCGTGCTGCGGGCCGGTCTCAGAACTGATGAGCACAACCCGCCCGCCGCTTTCGCGCAACAGGTCGAACAGGGCGTGGACGGTGCGGACGGTGCCCATGACGTTGACGTCCAACACCTTCTGCACCCGCTCGGGGTCAGTCTCACCAAGCGGGCCGATGCCTAGGATTCCGGCGAAGGTGATCACAGTGTCAAGGCGACCCAGGTCGCTACGCACGCGATCCGCGAGGCCGGTCATCGCGGCGGCGTCGGTGACATCCGCGGCGAGCGGCGTGATGTTGGTTCCTCCGGCTGGAGCCTTCAGGTCAACAGCGACGACTCGCCAACCCCGAGCCGCGTAGAGGGAGGCGGTTGCGGCGCCGAGCCCACCGCCAGCTCCCGTAATGACCACGACCGGTGCGACAACTGGGGCGGAGGAACCGTTGTTGTCCATAGCCTCATCGTACCGACGACCACCGACACGATTCCGGTGATGAACCACTCCGGTCACCTGAGAACGTCAGGCGATCGCGTCCAGTCCGAGCTTGCCCGCTAGACGCTCAATGTAGGCGAGCACCTCGTCCTCGGCGCGGTCCGGCGTGCCGTACACCAGCTCGTGGACGCCGAGCTCTCGGTACGCGTCGATCTTCTCCGGGATCGGCTTGCCGTCGAGAACCACGATGTACGGCTCACCCTCACGTCCGGCCTCCGCCCACAGCTCACGGAGCTTTCGCACACTGCCGGAGATGTCGTCAGAGATCGGGGTCGTCATCCAGCCGTCGGCGCTGCGGCAGATCCACTTGAGGTTCTTCTCGTTCCCCGCCGCCCCGACGAGCGTGAGCGGGCCGGGCTTCCGGACGGTTTTGGGCCACGCCCAGCTGGGACCGAAGTCGACGAACTCACCGTGGTACTCGGCTTTGTCGTGGGTCCACAGCTCCCGCATCGCTTCGAGATACTCGCGGAGCATGGTGCGACGTCGCTTCGGCGGGACGTTGTGGTCGGCCATCTCGTCGAGATTCCAGCCGTATCCCACCCCTAGAACGGTGCGCCCGTCCGAGAGGTGGTCCACCGAAGCGATGGTCTTGGCCAGCGTGATGGGATCGCTCTCGACCGGGATTGAGACCGCGGTGCCGAGGCGGATCGTCGAGGTGACGGCGGCGGCAGCCCCCAACGCGACCCACGGGTCGAGAGTCCGCGAGTACCGCTCATCGGGCAGTTCCGCGCCCCCGGTCCCGGGGTGGGCCGCCTCCCGCCGGACCGGGATGTGGGTGTGCTCCGGCACGTAGAACGCCGAGAAGCCGGCGTTCTCGGCGGCGACCGCGGCCGTGGTCGGGCGAATTCCCCGATCACTGCTGAACAGTGTCAGTCCGAACTCCATACGTTCTACCTCATGCGCGTCCGGCGCGACGACTGACACCTGATCAGACAGGTGTCCAGCCGTGGCTTCCGGAAGACTAACGCACAACGCCTGCCGGTAGGCACACCTCGTCCGGAGCGCATTCTGCGGGATCTCCAGGCTGGGACCGCAGGAGTTCCATGGTGTGGTCGGACACGTAGCGGAAGATCTGGTTACCCGGCGTGGTGCGCGAGAGCGCGTCTGCGGCCAGCAGCATGACCGCCGCAGTCCAGGTGCTCAGCTCGACGGGCCACCGCTTGCCGTCCGCGAAGACCAGACCGGTCCAGTAGGAACCGTCGTCGTCGCGCAGATGCTGCATGTTGGTGAATTGCTCGAGCGCCAGATCATGCATGCCGGCCGCCTCCAGGGCGAGCACCAACTCACACGTCTCGGCGCCGGTGACCCAGGGTCGGTGATCGACGCACCGGATACCCAGTCCTTCAACCACGAAATCGTCCCACCGTGAGTCGATTCGCTGGCGCGCCTGGTCCCCCACCATCACGCCCGCCAGCACCGGGTAGTACCAGTCCATCGAGAACTCTGTTTTGGGGGTGAACAGTTCTGGGTGTGCGCGCAGTGCGTGCCCGAGCCTGTCCGCGGCGTGGGCCCATTCCGCTCCGTCTTCCCCGAGCGCCTCCGCGATCACCACGCCACACCGCAGCGAGTGATGGATACTCGACGACCCGGTGATCAGGGCCTCATCACAGTAGCCGCGTTCACTCGAGCCCCACCACATCTGCCCCGCAGGGCCCTGGTGTGCCAGGACGAGGTCCAGCGCCCGGCGTACCGTGGGCCACATCGACTCGAGAAACCCGGGCGTCGCCGAAACCATGTGGTGATGCCACACGCCCACCGCGATGTAGGCGCAGAAATTGGAGTCGGTATCCGAGTCCACGATTTCGCCGTCCTGCCACTTGACGGGCCAGGATCCGTCCGCGCGCTGACTGTCCCGCAGGAAGCCGTAGGCCTTCTCCGCAGCCTCCCACTGGCCTGCGACCGACAGGCCCATCGCGGACTCCACGTGGTCCCAGGGATCGGTATGGCCCCCGGTGAACCATGGGATCTCGCCGTTCGGCTTCTGCACCGAGGCGATCCACTCACCGGTCGCACGCGCGGCCTCCGCGTCGAGGACGCCCGGGACGCTGGGGACGGGACGGGGACGGACGACGCCGTTAACACTCATCTGCACGGACGATCAGGCCTCCACGGGCTTACGCAGATAGAACACGATGGACTTCCCCATCACAGGGTTGAGGAGCTTTTCCGCGGTCCGCGTGACCCACGGCCCCTTCATCAGGTCCCACACCAGCAGCTTGTGGTACGCCTTCGGGAGCGGGTGGTCGTCGTTCTCGGTACCCACGGCGCACTTGAGCCACCAGTAGGGCGCGTGCAGTGCGTGTGCGAAACCGGTGCCTGTGACCTCCAGGCCGGCCGCGCGGAGCTTGTAGCTCAGCTCCTCGGCCGTGTAGATGCGGCAGTGCCCGCCCGGGTTCGAGTGATACGCGTCTGAGAGTTTCCAGCAGAGCTTCTCCGGCCATTCGCGAGGCACGGTGACCGCGGCAACGCCGCCCGGCTTGAGGATGCGCACGAGTTCAGCGATCGCCTTGGTGTCCTCGGGGACGTGCTCGAGCACCTCGGAGATCAGGACGAGGTCGAAGGTGGCGTCGTCGTACGGCATCGCCAGCGCATCGCCGGTCACCGCTTCGCCCTTCGACTCCGGCAGTCCGTGCCCCTCGGCTTCCATAGCACCGATCATGTCCGCGACCTGCTGCATTTCTTCAGCGTTCTGATCGAACGCTGTCACATCGGCTCCGCGCCGGTAGAGCTCGAAGGTGTGGCGGCCGAGACCTGCTCCCACATCGATGGCTCGCATGCCGGGGGTGACCCCCAGACGGTCAAAGTCAGCGGTCAACATGCGGCGTCCTCCTGTTTGCGGATGTCATACTCTCCGGAACCCCCCGGAAGCACCTCGGACACGTCGTCGGTGACGTGCTCGTCTAGCTCGGCCTGATCCGGTCCGAGAACCGGTCCGTCCGTTAATTCTGGTGGTCTCTCGCCGCGAACACGTGCGATCGCCGCCTCGTAGACCTCGGCGGTCCTGCGGGCCACCGCGGCCCAGCTGTAACGCTCCATGACGCGGGCTCGTCCCCCCTCGGACAGCCTGCGCCGCTCCGCCGGGTCGGCCAGGAGCGCACTGATCTCGTGGGCGAGCCCGTCGATGTCGCCCGGCTCGACCAGGCGGGCCGCGATGTCATCGGTGCCCACGACCTCAGGCAAGGCCCCCGCACGGGAGGCGATGAGCGCGCATCCACTGGACATGGCCTCCACCGCCGGTAGGGAGAATCCCTCGTACATGCTGGGCACCACCGAGATCTCGGCGCTGCCGACCAGCTCGGCGAGCTCGTCGTCGTCGACCCCCGACACCAACTCCACGGCGTCACGCAGTTTCAACGAGTCCAGCAGCTTGGCGGCCTCACCCTTGGGCTTGAGCTTGGAGACCAGGGTCAGCCGCACGCCGGGGTGCTCCTCACGGACCTTGGCGAGGGCACGAAGCAGAATCGGCACACCCTTGAGCGGCTGGTCCGCGCTGGCCACACACACCAGTCGGCCCGGCTCACGCTCACGGCGATTATGAAATCGGTCGGTGTCCACGCCCAGCGGAATGGTCACGATCCGGTCCGGGTCGACGCCGAAGTCGGTGGCGATGTCTACGGCGGAGTTGGACGAGACCGTGATGATCTCGTGCAGTCGACGCGAGACCCGCTTCTGCATACCGAGAAAGCCGAACCAGCGCCACGTGGTGATCTTCTTGTGGAGAGGAGCCTCTTTTAACGCCAGTTCGCGGTCTCGCGTGATCGGGTGATGGACAGTGGCGACCACGGGGAAGCCTGCCTTCTCCAGGTCGAGCAGGCCGGTGCCCAGACATTGGTTGTCGTGCACCACATCGAAATCTGCGAGTCGGGAACTCAGTGTCCGTGCCGCGCGCTTGCTGAAGGTCCGGGGCTCGGGGAACCCGGCGGTCCACATAGTGACCACCTCGAGCACGTCGATCCCATCGCGGATCTCCCGGGGGTGCGGGGTGCGGAACGGATCGGCGTCGTTATACAGGTCGAGGCTCGGGATCCTCGTCAGGCTGGGGCCCGGATCGAGCTCCGGATACGGCTGACCGGAGAACACCTCGACGGTGTGCCCGAGGGCCGCCAGTTCACGGCTCAGGTGCCGGACGTAGACGCCCTGGCCACCGCCGTGTGGCTTGCTCCTATACGAGAGCAGTGCGATCCGCACGTCCGATCGCCTCCTTTCCGGTCATCGGCCCCCACCTGCTGTGATGTTCGCAGCAGCCGAGGGCACATCGCGCAAGTCTAGAACACGTTCTCCTGTGGTCAGAACACGGCCGGGTGAACGCACCGGACCCCCGGCACACGTGGTGCTCGGGGGTCCGGTGTCGTCCACTGTCCGCGGCCGGTGACCGGCGACGGGAACCGTGCTCAGTAGCCCAGGTCGTCCAGGCGGACGGAGGCGCCGGTGGCGTCTCCGAAGCCGTCCTCGGGGCCATAGAAGCCGTCGCCGTAATCCGGGATGGAGTAGGCGGCTGCGCGTGCCTCCTCGGTGGGCTCGACCGTCGAGTTGCGGTAGCGGTTGATACCGGTACCCGCCGGGATGAGCTTACCGATGATCACGTTCTCCTTGAGGCCCACGAGCTTGTCCGACCGCTTGTTGATGGCGGCGTCGGTCAGGACGCGGGTGGTCTCCTGGAAGGAGGCGGCCGAGAGCCACGAGTCCGTGGCGAGCGAGGCCTTGGTAATGCCCATAAGGACCGGTCGCGCGGAGGCCGGCGAACCGCCCTCGGTGAGCACCCGGCGGTTCTCCGCCGTGAGCTCTGCCCGCTCGACCAGCGCACCGGGCAGGAACTCGGTGGCGTTGGACTCGTTGATGGCCACGCGACGCATCATCTGACGAACGATGACCTCGAGGTGCTTGTCGTGAATCGACACGCCCTGCGCGCGGTAGACCTTCTGCACCTCGTCGACGAGGAACTTCTGCACACCGTTCGGACCGAGGATGGCCAGCACCTCGTGCGGGTCCGCGGGCCCCTCAAGGAGTGCCTGACCACGCTCAAGGTGATCACCGTCGGCGATGGGCCGCGAGGAGCCGTCGTCCAGCTCGATGTGCGCGAGCCCCTGACGCTTGGACAGCTTCTCGTACACGATCTCGTCCGCGCCGTTGTCCGGCACGACCGTGATGGTGTAGAAGCGCTCCTCCTCCTCGATCCGGATCCGGCCGGCCTCCTCGGAGATCGGGGCCTTGCCCTTGGGCACGCGGGCCTCGAACAGCTCCTGCACACGCGGGAGACCACCGGTGATGTCGTCACCGACGCCACCCTGGTGGAACGTACGCATCGTGAGCTGGGTACCCGGCTCACCGATCGACTGTGCAGCGACAATGCCCACGGCCTCACCGATGTCCACCAGCAGGCCGGTCGCCATGGAGCGGCCGTAGCAGGTAGCACACACGCCGGTGCCGGTGGTGCAGGTCAGGACCGAGCGGACCTTGACGTTCTCCACGCCCGCGGCGATGAGCGCCTCGATCGTGGGGTCGCCCAGGTCGGTGCCGGCGGCCACGATGACCGTGCCGTCAGCATCGACCGCGTCCTCGGCGAGCGTACGGGCGAACGTCGAGGTCTCGACGTGCTCGTCACGCTCCAGAACTCCGGTGGACTTACCGTGCGCATCCATAATCGGACGGGCGATGACCGTGTCGACACCCTTATTGGTGGCGCAGTCGGTCTCGCGCACGATGACGTCCTGCGAAACGTCCACCAGACGCCGGGTCAGGTAGCCCGAGTCAGCGGTACGCAGGGCGGTATCGGCCAGACCCTTACGGGCACCGTGCGTGTTCATGAAGTACTCGAGCACCGTCAGGCCCTCGCGGAACGAGGACTTGATGGGCTGCGGGATGAACTCGCCGTTCGGTCGGGTGACCAGACCCTTCATACCGGCGAGTGCACGGATCTGGGTCATGTTGCCCGCCGCGCCCGACTTGACGATCGTCGGGATCGGGTTGGTGTCCGGGTAGTTGGCCTCCATGGCCTGACCGATCTCGTCGGTGGCCTCCTGCCACAACTTGACCAGGTCCGACTTGCGCTCCTCGTCGGTGATCTTGCCCAGGTCGTACTGCGACTCCAGGCGGGCTGCCTTGGCGTCGTACCCGGCGAGGATCTCCTTCTTGGCCGGCGGGACGAGCACGTCGGACATCGCGATGGTGACTCCCGAGCGGGTGGCCCAGTAGAAACCGGTGTCCTTGAGCTTGTCCACCGTCTGCGCCACGACGATCATCGGGTAGCGCTCGGCCAGGTCGTTGATGATGACGGCCTGACGCTTCTTCGGCATCTGCTCGTTGACGAACGGGTAGTCCGCCGGGAGCAGCTCATTGAACATCACGCGGCCGAGCGTGGTCACGGTCAGCCACTCCTGGCCGGGGGTCCAGCCATCGGGGAACTGCTCCGCCTCGATCTCGGCGGACGGACGCTGATGCGTCAGACGCATCTGCACCGGAGCGTGGATGTCGAGCACGCCCAGGTCGACGGCCATGATGGCCTCGGCCGGGGTCGAGTAGACGCCGGTGGCCGGCGTGTCCTCGGTCGCGGGGACGTACGAACCGGTGATTCCCTCGTCCAGACGGGTGAGGTAGTACAAGCCCGTGACCATGTCCAGTCGGGGCATGGCCAGCGGACGGCCCGATGCCGGCGACAGGATGTTGTTCGAGGCGAGCATGAGGATGCGGGCCTCGGCCTGTGCCTCCGCGGACAGCGGCAGGTGCACAGCCATCTGGTCGCCGTCGAAGTCGGCGTTGAACGCCTCACACACGAGCGGGTGCAGCTGGATCGCCTTACCCTCGACGAGCTGCGGCTCGAATGCCTGAATGCCCAGGCGGTGCAGGGTCGGTGCACGGTTGAGCATCACCGGGTGCTCGGCGATGACCTCTTCCAGGACGTCCCACACCTGGTCACGCTGACGCTCGACCATGCGCTTGGCGGATTTGATGTTCTGCGCGTGGTTGAGATCCACCAGACGCTTCATCACGAACGGCTTGAACAGCTCGAGCGCCATGAGCTTGGGCAGACCACACTGGTGCAGCTGCAGCTGCGGGCCCACGACGATCACCGAACGGCCCGAGTAGTCGACGCGCTTACCCAGCAGGTTCTGACGGAACCGACCCTGCTTACCCTTGAGGAGGTCAGACAGCGACTTGAGCGGGCGGTTACCCGGCCCGGTCACCGGTCGGCCACGACGACCGTTGTCGAACAGTGCGTCGACGGACTCCTGCAACATCCGCTTCTCGTTATTGACGATGATCTCGGGAGCACCGAGATCCATCAGTCGCTTGAGACGGTTGTTGCGGTTGATGACGCGCCGGTAAAGGTCGTTCAGGTCCGAGGTGGCGAAGCGTCCACCGTCGAGCTGGACCATTGGACGAAGCTCCGGCGGGATCACCGGAACGGCACCCAGCACCATCGCGGCCGGGTGGTTGCCCGACTGCAGGAACGCGGAGACCACCTTGAGACGCTTGAGGGCACGGATCTTCTTCTGACCCTTGCCGCTACGGATGATCTCCCGCAGCGACTCGGCCTCGACCTCGAGGTCGAAGTTCTCCAGCAACGACTGGATGGCCTCGGCGCCCATGCCGCCCTCGAAGTACTCGCCGAAGCGGTCGTCGAGCTCGCGGTAGATGCCCTCGTCCACGATGATCTGGTTGACGTCGAGCTTGGTGAAGGTGGTCCAGATCTCGTCAAGGCGGTCCAGCTCACGCTGGGCCGACTCGCGGATCTTCTTCATCTCCTTCTCGCCGCCGTCCTTCACCTTGCGGCGCTGGTCTGCCTTGGCGCCCTCGGCCTCGAGCTCGGCCAGATCGGCCTCGAGCTTCTTGGCACGTGCCTCGATGTCGGAGTCGCGCTCGTCCTCGATGATCTTGCGCTCCTCGACGACCTGGGCCTCGAGGGTGCTGAGTTCGTTGTGACGGAGCTCGGTGTCGACGCTCGTGATCACATAAGCGGCGAAGTAGATGATCTTGTCGAGATCTTTGGGCGCCAAATCCAGCAGGTAGCCCAGTCGCGACGGAACACCCTTGAAGTACCAGATGTGCGTGACGGGTGCGGCCAGCTCGATGTGGCCCATCCGCTCACGACGCACCTTCGCGCGGGTCACCTCGACGCCACAGCGCTCACAGATGATGCCCTTGAAGCGCACACGCTTGTACTTACCGCAGTAGCACTCCCAGTCCCGAGTGGGGCCGAAGATCTTTTCGCAGAACAGGCCCTCCTTCTCCGGCTTGAGGGTGCGGTAGTTGATGGTCTCCGGCTTCTTGACCTCGCCGTAGGACCAATTACGGATGTCTTCGGCCGTCGCGAGGCTGATGACCAGCTCGTCGAAGTAGTTGACGTCCTGCACGTAGGCGTCCTTTCCCAAGTGGGATGATGGCGGGCCCCTCGCGGGGTGGGGCCGGTATGGGGCCCGCCGTGGTGGAACTCAAACTGTCGGGTGCGGGGATCGGGCGGCGGCGCCGCCCTCCCGCCTACTGGGCCAGCTCGTCGGCCGTCGAGGACTCGTCGCGGGAAAGGTTGATCCCGAGGTTCGCCGCGGTCCGGTCGAGGTCGTCGTCATCGCCCTCGCCGAGCGAGACGGCCTGGCCGTCGCTCGAGAGGACCTCGACGTTGAGACACAGCGACTGGAGCTCCTTGAGAAGAACCTTGAAGGACTCCGGAATACCGGGCTCCGGGATGTTCTCTCCCTTGACGATCGCCTCGTAGACCTTCACACGGCCCACGACGTCGTCGGACTTGATCGTGAGCAACTCCTGCAGCGTGTACGCCGCACCGTAGGCCTGCATGGCCCAGCACTCCATCTCACCGAAGCGCTGGCCACCGAACTGGGCCTTACCGCCGAGCGGCTGCTGGGTGATCATCGAGTACGGACCCGTCGACCGCGCGTGGATCTTGTCGTCCACGAGGTGATGGAGCTTCAGGATGTACATGTAGCCGACCGCGACCGGGTACGGGAACGGCTCACCCGAACGACCGTCGATCAGGGTCGCCTTGCCGTCGCCCTTGACCATCCGCTCACCATCACGGTTCGGGAGGGTGTGATCGAGAAGGCCGGTGATCTCCGTGTCCGCGGCGCCGTCGAAGACGGGCGTGGCGGTGTTGGTGCCGGCCTCGACGCGGTGGAGCTCCTCCGGCAGCTTGGCCGCCCAGTCGGGCAGGGAACCGTCTCCCTCACGCGGAACTTCCCAGCCCGCCTTGGCCAACCAGCCGAGGTGGGTCTCCATGATCTGACCGATGTTCATACGACGAGGGACACCGTGGGTGTTGAGAATGATGTCCACCGGCGTGCCGTCGGGCATGAAGGGCATGTCCTCAGCGGCGAGAATCTTGCCGATGACGCCCTTGTTGCCGTGGCGACCGGCGAGCTTGTCGCCGTCCTGGATCTTGCGCTTCTGCGCCACGTACACGCGGACCAACTCGTTGACGCCGGGGGGCAGGTCGTCGTCGTCATCGCGCGAGAACACGCGGACGCCGATCACCTTTCCGGACTCACCGTGCGGAACCTTGAGCGAGGTGTCGCGCACCTCGCGCGCCTTCTCACCGAAGATGGCGCGCAAGAGGCGCTCCTCCGGGGTCAGCTCGGTCTCACCCTTGGGCGTGACCTTGCCGACGAGCACGTCGCCGTCGCGGACCTCGGCGCCGATGCGCACGATGCCGCGGTCGTCGAGGTCAGCGAGGACCTCTTCGGAGACGTTGGGGATATCGCGCGTGATCTCCTCGGCGCCCAACTTGGTGTCGCGGGCATCGATCTCGTGCTCCTCGATGTGGATGGACGTGAGCACGTCCTCCTCCACCAGTCGCTGCGAGAGGATGATCGCGTCCTCGTAGTTGTGGCCCTCCCACGGCATGATCGCCACGAGCAGGTTCTTGCCGAGAGCCATCTCACCGTTCTCGGTGCACGGGCCGTCGGCGAGAACCTGACCGGCCTCGACACGCATGCCCTCGTCCACGATCGGACGCTGGTTCGAGCATGTGCCCTGGTTCGAGCGTGCGAACTTGGACAACCGGTAGGTCTGACGACCGCCGTCGTCGTCCATCACCGTGATGAAGTCGGCGGAAACCTCCTCCACCATTCCGGCGGAGGTGTTGACGACCACGTCGCCCGCGTCGACCGCGGCGCGCAACTCCATTCCGGTGCCGACGAGCGGCGACTCGGACCGGAGCAGCGGCACCGACTGACGCTGCATGTTCGCGCCCATCAGGGCACGGTTGGCGTCGTCATGCTCGAGGAACGGGATCATCGCGGTGGCCACGGAGACCATCTGACGCGGCGAGACGTCCATGAAGTCGACGTCGCCCGGCTCGACCATCTCGACATCGCCGTGCTTCTTGCGCACGAGGATGCGGTCCTCGACGAAGCGGTTGTCCGCGCCGATCTCCGAGTTGGCCTGCGCCACGACGTGGCGGTCCTCCTCGTCGGCCGTCAGGTAGTCCACCTCATCGGTGACGAGTCCATCGACGACGCGCCGGTACGGCGTCTCGATGAAGCCGAACGGGTTGACCCGCGCGTACACCGAGAGCGAACCGATCAGACCGATGTTCGGCCCCTCGGGTGTCTCGATCGGACACATCCGACCGTAGTGCGAGGCGTGGACGTCGCGGACCTCGAGGCCGGCGCGCTCACGCGACAGACCTCCGGGGCCGAGCGCCGACAGGCGACGCTTGTGAGTCAGGCCCGAAAGCGGGTTGTTCTGGTCCATGAACTGCGACATCTGGGACGTTCCGAAGAACTCCTTGAGCGCAGCCGTGATAGGCCGGATGTTGATCAGCGACTGCGGGGTGATCGCCTCGGAGTCTTGCGTGGTCATGCGTTCGCGGACGACGCGCTCCATGCGGGACAGTCCGACGCGAACCTGGTTCTGGATGAGCTCACCGACGGTACGCAGACGACGGTTACCGAAGTGATCGATATCGTCGACCTCGACCGGCACCTCACGGCCACCCTCGACCTGCATCGACTCATCGCTGGCGTGGAGACGGACGAGGTACTCGATGGTGGCGGCGATGTCTTCACGCGTCAGCGTGGTTGTCGCGTCGCCCTCGGGGTCGGGCAGCCCGAGCTTGCGGTTGACCTTGTAGCGGCCCACGCGGGCCAGGTCGTAACGCTTCTCCTTGAAAAACAGGTTCTCGAGGAGTGCCTCGGCCGACTCGCGGGTGGGCGGCTCGCCCGGACGCAACTTGCGGTAGATCTCGAGCAGCGCCTGGTCCGTGTCCTCGACGGTGTCCTTCTCGAGGGTGGACATCATGATCTCGGAGAAGCCGTAGCGCTCCTTGATCTCCGTGGTGGTCCAACCGAGCGCCTTGAGCAACACGGTGACGGACTGGCGGCGCTTGCGGTCGATACGCACGCCGACGGTGTCGCGCTTGTCGACGTCGAACTCCAGCCACGCGCCGCGCGACGGGATGACCTTGACGGAGTGGACGTCCTTTTCCGTCGACTTGTCACGTGAGCGGTCGAAGTAGACACCGGGCGACCGGACGAGCTGCGAGACCACGACACGCTCGGTCCCGTTGATGATGAACGTGCCCTTATCGGTCATCATGGGGAAATCACCCATGAAGACGGTCTGGGACTTGATCTCACCGGTTTCCGTGTTCTCGAACTCGGCGGTGACGAAGAGCGGCGCCTCGTAGGTGCGGTCCTTCTCACGGCAGTCCTCAAGGGACGCCTTGACCTCTTCGAAGTAGGGCTCCGAGAACGAGAGCGACATTGAACCGGAGAAGTCCTCGATCGGGGAGATCTCCTTGAGGATGGACTCCAGGCCTCCCTCGAGGTTCGTGGTGCCGCGCGAGGCGGCCCTCTCTTGCCACTCCTCCGAACCGATGAACCACTCGAACGACTCCGTCTGGAGGTCGAGCAGCCCTGGCACCGGCAACGGCTCAGAGAGTTTCGCGAACGAAACTCTCCGGGGCGCACCGGGAACAGTGGAGACTGACGTGGTCTGGCGGGAGACTGCCAAGATGGGTCCTTCCAGCACCTCACGTGATCACCACGGGCGGTGACCACAGATGTATCTGCGAGCGGTCCGCCGACGGGTATCCACCCGGGTCCGCCGTGTGATTGAGGGCTCGCATAACACCCGGTCAAACCGGGGACGAGCCGTCAAAGACGATCGGGGGGCAAATAGCAGCCAGCGCAACGACTTAATCTAGCGGATGGCGGCGCGGAAGTCCAGCCCTCAACGGGGCGGTCCCCGGAGGCTGTAGTTATTTGATGCGATGTCCGTCTCTGCGCTGGTTGCCCTCGTGGCTTCCGCCACCATCGGCCCCCGGTCGGGACTTCGCACCCGGGCTCGTGAATCCTGCCCGACGCACCTAAAGGGTGACGTGTGAAAGCCCGTTCGTCAAGGATCCGGCGCGGTCGGTCTCGGTATCGACCGTCGCGCGGCGCCTCTCAGGCGGGCAGGTCCGGGATCTTAGAGAGCTTCCACACCCCGTCGATGCGTTCCATGCCCACGAGGTAGGTTCCACTAGTGCTGCCCGCGGCCGTGTCGTCCCGAGTGATGGAAACGTCCTGGACCAGCAACACTTCCGCATGGTCGCCCTCCAACATGGACAGGCCCACCTCGCGAACCTGCGCGTCGACCGTGGTGGCCGATTGCTCATAACTCACGCTCAACGCCGGCCAGTTCTTGTCCAACTCGTCCACGAGGTTCTCCGTGAGGAACTCGCCCAGGGAGTCGTGGTATTCGTCGAGCCGGGTGTGATCTATCGCCACCAGTCGCTGCACACCGGTCGTCGCGGCCGAGAGCACCGCGTCGGTCGTCTGCGTGTCGACGAACGCCTGGTTGGCCGGTTCGCTCTCGGGAACCAGTGTGAGCGCCGCGCCGGCGACGCCCGCCACCAGACCGATCGCAATGGCGGCGTAGGCCGCAATACGGCCGTTGCGACGACGAGGCTCCCGGACGTCGGAACGGCGGTCGGCGTTGTCATCGCCTGCTCCGACGTCGAATTCCGTCCAGTCCGGGGACGTCGACTCCGTACGAGCCGCCCCTGCGTGACCGGCCAGACGCCGACGGGCAGGCGCAGTGGCAGACTTCTGGTTCCTCTTGATGGGTGGCATCAGCTGCTCCGGCCCTTTCTTATCGTCCTGCGGAGGTGGTCGGCGCGGTGGTGCCGTCCGATTTCTCCGCGTCCGTTCCGGCGGCCTCGCTGGACTTCCCGGCCCGCGCGCCCACACCGTTCCCTACGGTCCCCCCTGCGCCCGGCAGTTCGAGATCCTGCACGGATTGGCTGGACTGACCGACCGGCACCGTGACGCCCACCTGGTTCACGGCGTCGGCTTTCCACCGACCGTCCTCTAGGGTCAGGTCCACACGCATAGCCTGGCGACCGGTGATGTCCTCCTGCCCCTCGCGCTCCGAATGTGCGGTGAACACCACGAGGACGGCAGCGTCACCGGCGTCGAGATCGAGCGATTCCACCGCGACGTTGGACACCGTGGCCGTGGTTACCGCCTTCTGCTCGAGCACACGGGTGCGCACGTCCTCAGCCCACTGCTTCTGCTCGGTCAGGAAATCCCCCGTCGACGACTCCTCCAGCATCGCCAGCGAGTCGTCAACGCTCCGGTGATCGAAGCTGAAGGCGTTCTCGACGACGGTTCGGGCCGCATCGGAGGCCGCATCCCGATCCTGCGCGATCTCCTGTCCGGACGGTTCGCTGACGTACCGGACCACTGAGACGGCCATGACCGCTAGACCGGCCACCAGAACCACCGCGGCCACGATGATCAACCACGCCGGGACACTGCCGTCCGCGCGGCCCGTGGCCCCGCGCATTTCCTGCGAACTCATGGCGGCGACGGTACCGGAAGGACGGCTGGCCGGATCTTCGCCGGGCGCAGTCACCGCGGGATCAGCCCCTGGAGGACCGCCAGCTGCTCGGCGGCCACGGACAGGTTGAGACGGTCCGGGTCGATCTTGGGCTTGGAATCCCAAGGCTGCGGAATGTCGGGATGCGCGTACTCGACTCGTTCAGCTCCACGAACCGCTGTGGGGCTGCCGAACGGCACCGTGCACCTCGCGTCATAGTTCGGCGGGAAATTCTGTTCCTGCGGGTCGAACGAGGGATCCTGGGCCTTCATCTGCTCGATGATCCGCTGGGTGCCCTCATATCCCTGCGTACACGGGGTCGGATTGTCCATCTCCAACACGAGACCGAAGTGGATGGTCCCGTCTCCCGGGGCCACCGACAGTCCGCCGGCTGCGAGCGCCGGCAGCAGTTGCAGCAGCACCCTGAACGACGGCGCCAACGGGTCGACCGTCTTCATGGTGGTGGACAGGTTCCCCACCGTCCGTGTCAGCGGCTCGCCCGAGTTCTCCACCAGACGACGGGTCTCGTCGGCGAACTCCGGGGCGGTATCGATGAGCCTCTCCAGATCCGAGTCGGAATCCCGCAGCGCCTCGGTGACGGTGCGGAGGTCGCGAGAGAAGTTGATGATCTCACCGGACTGGTCGGCCTGGGTGTCGAGCACCGTCGCACCGTCGCGGATCAGTGCCTGCAGCTGGGGCATCGTACGAGTGCCCTCGTCCGAGAGACGAACCAGTGAATCGGAAAGTCGCTGGAGCTGCGGGCCGCGCCCCTCGAAGGCCTTACCGAGCTCGTCGACCGTCACCTCGAGGTCGTCGAGGGGAACCGATCGTGCGAGTCCGTCGACCGATTTCAGGAGGTCCTCAACGCGGACCGGTAGTGCTTCCCGTCCCGCCGAGACCACGTTACCCTCCTCCAGGTACGGCTCGGTGTCGGTGTTGGGGCGCAGATCCACGTACTGCTCGCCGATCGCGGATCGGTTGGCGACCACGGCTCTGGTGTCGGCGGGGATCTCCGGGGCGCTCGAATCGAGGTTCAGTTCCACTCGGACTCCGCTCTCGGTGAGCGAGAGTTCGCCCACGCGACCGACCGGGGTACCGCGATAGTTGACGGCGGCGTTGGTGAACACACCGCCGGTGTCTGGCAGGTCCAGATAGACCTTGTATTGGCCGATACCCAACAGCGACGGCAGGCGGACGTAGGCCCCGCCAACGTAGGTGATCCCCACCGCCGCGATCACGCAGAAGGCGATGAGCTGAGCTCTGAGGGTTTTGCTCATCGGTATCCGGGCTCCCCTGGTTCAGGCAGGTAATTCTCGGAAAACTCCGAGGTACCCGGCGCGGGCTTGGGCACGACCGCCCTGTCCATCACGGGTGGGATGGGCAACAACGGCAGGACAATCGTCGTCCGCCGGTCCGGGCCGTTGTCGCCTTCCCACGGGTTGCCCGGGTCCGAGGCATAGGGTCCGCTCGTGGTGGTGGGCCGGACCGGGACGGGGTCGCCCTGGTTCGCCCCCAGGTTACGAAGCGTCTCGGAGATCGTCGCGTCGACCGAGAGAAATACGTTTGCCGAGCCGCCGACCGTGGAGGTGATGGACGCGTCAGGGAACGGGAAGGTCGGTACGAAGCCAGCCAGCTGGATGAGTTCCGGTGTGGACTCTCCGAGATACTGCAGAACCGGGCGTAGTGCCCGCAGATCCGCGATCAGATCCTCGCGGCTGGTGAGCAGAATGTCCGAGCCCACTTCTCCGAGCGCGTCGACCTTCCTTAGCAGCTCCACCAGCTGAGGTCGCTGTTCCTCAAGGACCGCCACGCCGGCGGGAAGCTCGTCCAGGGCGGCCTGGATCTGCTCGCGCTGGTTGTTGGCACGGGTGGTCATGAGGTTCACGCCGTCGAGTGCCGTGGTGATGCTGTCCCGCTGACGGTTGAGCCCGCTGATGAGGTCGTCCGCCGATCGTAGGGTCTCGGTCAGTCCCTCCTCACGGCCGTCGGTCAGCTTGCGCAACTCACCGACGATGGGTTGCAGCTGGTCCACTCCCCCGCCGTTGAGCAACAGCGACAACGCCCCGAGTACCTGCTCGATGTCGGTGGCGGTGCGGGTGCTGGACGTGCGGATCACATCGCCGTCCGCCAGCTCGCCGACCTCCGGCTCATCTTCCGGTGGCGTCAACTGGACGAACTTCTCACCGAGAAGGTTGGTCTGCTGGATGGAGGCCTCGGCGTTCGCTGGCAGGTCGATCTCGTCGTTGAGGACGATGTCGACCTGCGCGGTCCACCTGTCATCCGCGAGCGAGATCCCAGTGACACGTCCGGCGTCGAGGCCGTTGACCTTCACGGTCGACTGCAGGACCAGGTCCAGGACGTCGTCGAACTGGATCGACAGGTTCATCGGGTCGTCGCCCACGTCGGCACCACCGGGGAGCGTGTAATCCTCCAGGTTCATGGAACATCCTGACAGCAGGACCGTGACGAGGGCGACCGCGCCCAGACCCCGACTCATACGGCCGACCGCAATGGTGGTGCGTTTCATCATCGGCCCCCTTCCGACGCGGGTGTCATGGGCCAGCCGTAGTTACCCTGGACGGTCCCCGGCACCGGGATGGACTGCTTCATCTCGCCCGCCAGGATCCCCAGCGGCAGGTCCGGGTAGGCGTCGCGAATCTCCTGGTTCCTCTGCGGAGCGAGCGCCTCACACGCCTGGATATCGGCGCGGCGCAGATTATCGAGTTCCTGAAACATCTCGTTGCCCGGGTTGAGACGGCCCAGCCGCATGAGTTGACACAGCGTTCCGGCCGGGTCCTGCTTTTCCGGGATGTTGGCGCGCATGGACAAGCTTCCCGACTCGGCGTCGTAGGCGCTGATGAGATTCGACAGCGCAAGCGGAGCGGTCTTGAGGATCTCCTCGAGATCACCGCGCTGGTCAGCAGTGATCTGACTTATCGTCACCAGGTGGTCGGCACTACTGCGGATCACGTCCTGGTTGTCCCGGATCAGCCGCGCGACGTCGGCCAGCGCGTAACTCAACTCCGACAGCGCGCCCTGTAGATCCTCACGTTGTCCCGCGACCGTGCTGTTGAAGGTCGCCATCTGGGAATTGAACTCCCGAACCTGGGAATCGTTCTCCGCGAGCATCGTGACGAACGACTGCAGGTTGATCACCGTTTCGCTGATGTCCTGACTGGAGTCGGCCAGCGTCGTGGCGGCCTTGGACAGCTCGTCGATCGAGCGGCCGAGCGCTGCGCCGTTGCCTCCGAGGTCCTCGGCGGACGCGCTGACGAATCGGTCCAGAGCGCCGTCCTTGTTGGCCCCTTCGGGCCCGAGCGCCTCGGTGAGGTCCTTGACGGACGCGTAGAGCTTGTCGACCTCGACCGGGGTGGCGGTCCGCTCGAGCGGGATGTGCGCACCCGACTCCATGGTCGGCCCACCCGAGTACGCGGGCACCAACTGAACGGTGCGGTCCGGGATGACCGAGGGGGTCACCTGGACGGCCTTCGCATCGGCGGGGATCTGAACCCCGCGACGAACGTGGAGGCGGACCTCCACGGTGTCGCCCATCGGGGTCACTTCATCGACCGAGCCCACGGTGACACCGAGGATGCGCACATCAGTCCCCTCGGAGACACCGACCGCGGACGGGAATGTCGCGGTCACGGTGGTGCGTCCGAGTCGGGTGACGGCCAGGTAGGTGACCGCGACGATCACCACGATGACGACGAGGAGCAATGCTACGAGCCAGTACGGCAGCTTCTTGTGCATCAGTTGACCCCACTCAGTCGGGCGGGGGCGCGAGCACCGGGGTAGAACGGCGGCTCAGGCGCACCCGGCGGGAGGAGGTTGGTGACGACCGAATCGAACCACCGCCCCGTACCCAGCATGTTGGCGTACAGCCGGTAGAAGGGGGCGAGATTATGGATGGACTTCTTCAGATCCTCCTCGTGATCGGTGAGGATCCGAAGTGTCGAGTCGAGACTGTCGAGGGTCGGTCCGAACTTCGCCTCGTTGTCAGCGACCAGGCGTCGGAGTTCGATCGACAGTCCCCGAGTGGAGGCCAGCACCAGTTTCAGACTTTCGGACCGTTGATTGAGTTCGCCGAGCAGCTGTCCGGTTCCGACGATGAGCCGCCGGAAGTCGTCGTTGCGTTCGGCAAGGATCTCGGAGCTCGTCCGGGTGGCAGCGAGGAGCTGACGGAGCTCTTCGTCCCGGCTGGAGATCG
This sequence comes from Dietzia alimentaria 72, assembly GCF_000226215.1. Taxonomy (GTDB): domain Bacteria; phylum Actinomycetota; class Actinomycetes; order Mycobacteriales; family Mycobacteriaceae; genus Dietzia; species Dietzia alimentaria. The sequence goes on along the minus strand of NZ_AGFF01000020.1, from coordinate 11,362 downwards.
TCTGGGACAGGCGTGCCACGCCATCGATCGCGCCGCGGAACTCATCAGGTGAGGCCTGCATGGCACCGGTGAGGCTTTCCAGGCTCGCCGCGAGCTTCTGGTCGTCGATCTCGTCAAGGGTCTCGGCGGCTGAGGAGAACGCGGTGACCACGTCATACGGAGCCACCGTCCGCTCCAGAGGAATGGGGTCCGAGCGATCCAACTCCTCGGTCCCCGCCGGGCTCAGAGCCAGATACTTCTGACCGAGAACGGTCTTGATCTGAATGCTCGCGCGGGTGTAGTTGCCGAGCCAGGCGTCGTTGGCGCGAAAGCCCACGACCACCTTGTCGCCATCGAGTTCCACGTCGGTCACGACCCCGACCTTGACGCCCGCGATCCGCACCTCGTTGCCGTCCGTGAGTCCCGCGGCCTCGGAGAAGTGGGCCTCGTACTTAGGTCCCGCGCCAACGAACGGCAGGGAATCGAGCATGAATGATCCGGCGGTCAGCGCCAGGATCACGATCACCCCTACGACGCCGACGGTGGCGTTGCCGAACCGGGGTTCCCCCGGCTTTCGCTTACTCATGGAATTCCCCCTGCGTGGCACCGAGGCGCGGCGTTGGTGTACAGCGGGTGGTTGACGGTCGGCCCACCGTTGGGCAAAAGGTTCGGCACGTCGTTGCCCTGCCCATGGACGATGTCGGCACCGCACAGATAGAACTGGAACCAGGATCCGAAAGAGCCCATACGGATCAGGTTGTCAGTCTTTATCGGCATTTTGTGCAGGACCTCGCTGAGGACGTCCTCGTTGCTCACGACATTGTCGGTGACCACCCTGAGGTGGTCGAGCGACTCGGTGACGCTGGGTCTGGTCGCGCTGACGACGTTCTCCGCGGACGAGGTGAGGTCCGCCATCGAGTCCAGGGAGCTGCCTATCGCGTCGCGTTCCTGTGCGAGCCCCTCGACGAGTTGCCGGGTGGTCACGACGAGTTGCTGGAACTGAAGGTCCCGTTCGTTGATCGTCTCCAGTACCGCGGTGAGATTGTCGATGACCTCCCCGATCACCTGGTCGCGGTCGGCCAGGTGATTGGTCAGTTGTCCTGTCTGCTGGACCAGGCTGGTGACAGTGCCCCCTTCCCCCTGCAGAACCTTGACCAGGGAGTCGGCGAGCGCATTGACGTCCGCCGGTTGGAGCGTGGTGAAAAGCGGCCGGAAACCGTTGAAGAGGGCGGTGAGATCAACCGCAGGCGACGTCTTCGCCATGGGGATGGTGGCCCCCTCGGGCAACGTCGCACCCTGTGTACCGGTGGTCCGGGCGACGTTCATGTACCGCTGACCGATCATGTTACGGAAGCGCAGGGTGAGGTGGACGTTATCCGGGAGGGTCCGGTCCCCCGCGAGGGTGAAGTTGACCTTCGCCCGGTCTCGCTCGTAGATCTCGAAGTCGGAAACGTGCCCCACCACGACACCCGCGATGCGGACGTCATCTCCCTTCTCCAACATGGTCACGTCGGAGAAGATCGCTGAATATTCGGTCCCGTCCTCCCGAGAACCTCCCCGGATCGTGGTGGCCAAAACGGTGCTGAGCAGACCGGTCACGACGATGAAGATGGCGAGCTTGATGAACGATCCGAGTAGGCGGCCCCGGAACAGTGCCTTGAGTCTGGGACTCACTTGAAGACCACCTCCGTCCCGCGGAGCGCGGGGGCGCCTATCGCGCCGACCCAGCTCGGGATCTCGTCAGAATCACGCGCTGTGGCGACGCCGTAGACGGTTCTGATTGTCTCTGTTTCGAACGGCGAACCCGCGTACTCCATTGCCATGATGTCCGCGTCCCGGCCTGCGGTAACCGTGGAGGGGAACGGCATGTTCGGCTGCTCCGGTACCGCCCGGCCGGGAGCAGCGGGAATCGATCCACGGGTACGCAGCGCGGGCACTGGTCCGTCCTCCAGCAACGGGTTGGGCAACGTGGGCACGAACTCCGGCCCGGGATTGCGCGACGGCGTCTGGAAGGAGCCATCCGCGATGGCGCCCCCCGGCGCTGCGGGGAAGTTCGTTGACCCCTGGGCGGGTTCGTAACACCGTGGACCCCGGGTGTCGAAGAAGCGGGGCTCGTCCTGGTTGGGCACGTAACGTCCCTTCGGGTTGACGACCTCGATCGTCACCCGGATTCCCGGGTTCGGGGTTCCCACGCCCAGGATGTCGTCGGAGCGTCTCAACGCCTCCATGAACAATTGAACGGTGCACGGCAGCGCAGGGGTGTACTCCGCCAGGTACTGCAGCGAGGTCTGTGAGTCGGCCGCGAGGGCGATGAGGTCGTCCCTGTTGGTGGCGAGGAACCCCGTGGCCACGTCGGTGCCGGCACTGAGGCGCTGCAGTCCGTCCGCGATGTCGGAACGACGCTGGATGACGGTGTCGCCGGTGGTCCGGAGCGCGTCGAGGGCGTGGATGAGATCCGGAAGCGCCTCCGAGTATGTCTGGGAGAACGTCGCCAGGTCCTCCAGACCAGCTTCCAGAGCCGGCATCTCCTGGGTGATGCCGTCGAAGACCTCGCCGATGTCCACCAGGCTGGCGCCGATGTCGTCACCGCGACCTGCCAGGGCCTGGTTGATTGCGCCCAGCGTTCCCGCCAACTTCTCCGGCGGGACCGCTTCGAGAACCGGGAGCAACCCGTCAAGAACCCTGCCTAGCTCGATCGCGTTCCCGCGGGTGTCCTGATCGATGGTCGCCCCGGGTTCCATGGTTCCAACGGGCGTATCGGGGAATCCGAGATCTACGTACCGTTCGCCGAACAATGTCTTGGGGAGAAGACGACCGCTGACATTCCTCGGGAGTTGATCCATGAACTTGGGATCGAACTCCATGTTGACCTGGACGCGGTCGCCATCGGGTTCGACCCCAGAGACACGTCCGACCAGAACGCCGCGTGCCTTGACGTCGGCGTCGTTGGGCAGCGCGAAGGCCATGTTATCGGTGTACATGGTGATGGGATCGGAGGCCGTGAACGCGCGGTTGTAGATCGCGACGGTAGTACCCACGAACGCCACGACGATGGCGATGAACAGCGCAGCCAGAAGTCGCTTTTTGCCATTCGACAGTTCGTTCATCCCGCTACCCGCACAGTCGTGGTGGTGCCCCAGAGCGCGAGTCCGACGAAAAAGTTGAGGATGGCGACCACGACGATGGTCGTACGCACCGCGCGGCCCACGGCCACGCCGACGCCTGCCGGGCCGCCCGAAGCGGTGAATCCGTAGAAACAATGAATCATCACGAGGACGAACGCGAAGATGATGACCTTGACGAAGGAATAGATGACGTCTTCAGGTGGCAGGAACAGGTGGAAGTAATGATCGAACGAGCCGGTCGACTGCCCCTGCAGCATCGTGTTGACGCCCCGGGTCGCCAGATAGGACGCGAGGAGCCCTACGACGTAGAGCGGGATCACCGCGATGAAGCCGGCGATAATCCGGGTGGTGACGAGGTAGGGGACGCTCGGGATCGCCATTACCTCGAGCGCGTCGATCTCCTCGGAGATCCGCATCGCGCCGAGCTGGGCGGTGAAGCCACAACCCACTGTGGCGGACAGCGCGAGCGACGCCACGACAGGCGCGACCTCCCGAGTGTTGACATAGGCGGACAGGAAGCCGGTGAGGACCGAACTCCCGATCTGGTCGAGTGCGGCGTACCCCTGCAGCCCGACGACCACGCCGGTGAAGCCACTCATCATGACGATGACGCCGATGGTTCCGCCCAGGACCGCTAACACGCCGACACCGAAGGTGACCTCGGCGATCAGTCGGAGCACCTCGTGCCGGTAGTGGACCAGCGTCTGCGGGATCCACCGGATAGCACGTAGGTGGAACGCGAGTTGGTCACCCAGGGAATCGAACGACGACACGGGGCCTCGGACCATCGCCCGCAACCGAGCTCTGGTGGGTCCGATATCGGTGTGGATAGCCATCTACGACCCCTTCGGCGGAACGATCTGCAGGTACATCGCCGTGAGGATGAGATTTGCGAAGAACAGCAGGAGGAAGGTCAGGACCACGCCGAGGTTGACCGCGTCGCCGACACCCTTGGGGCCACCCTTGGGGTTCATGCCACAGTACGACGCGACGACCCCGGCGATGAGTCCGAATATGAGCGCCTTGAACGAGGACATGATGAAGTCCGGGAGCTGTGCCAGCGCTCCGAACGACATGAGGTAGGCGCCCGGCGTTCCGCCCTGCAGCAGGATGTTGAACACGTAGCCGCCAGCGATGCCGACGATCGACACGAGTCCGTTGAGTAGGACGGCGACGAGCATCATGCCCAGTACCCGGGGCACGACCAGCCGCTGCACGGGATCGATCCCCAGGACCCGCATGGCATCGAGTTCCTCGCGGATGGAACGCGCTCCGAGGTCAGCGGCCACCGCGGAGCCCGCGGCCCCCGCGATGAGAAGCGAGGTCACGAGAGGCGCACCCTGTTGCACTACCGCCAGCACGCCGGTCGCACCCGTGTACGCCTCGGCACCGAGTTGCTGGACGAGCGAACCGGTCTGCATGGCGACGACCGCGCCGAACGGGATCGCGACCAGCGCTGACGGCAGAATCGTCACCGACGCGATGAACCATGACTGTTCGATGAACTCGCGGAACTGGAACGGCCTCCGGAAGATCCCGCGTAGGACCTCGAGAAACAGCCTGAATACCTTGCCCGCCCCGCCCACGGCAGTCCGGAACCCGCCGCCGACATCAGCCGCTGATACTCCGGTACTGCCTTGGGCCTGCTGGGTCTCACCCTCCGCCATCAGCACTTCTCCCCGACTCCGCCGCCCGTCAGTTCTCGGCGGAACCGTAGTGGTCGTCAACACCGGAGGCGCCGGTGCTCTCCTCGGCGCCAGCCGACGCCGCGACCCCTGCGGGAGCAGCGGCCGTAGCCGCGCCGTTGCCCTTTCCACGTGCGGCCCACTCGTCGCGGATCGCCTGCTGCGCGCCCTCGGGCAGGGTGTCGAGCATCTCGGCCACACGCTGCTCGCGCCGGGCCTCACCCTTGCGTTCGGGGCCGCCCGGAGTCGGCTGCATCTGCGGCGGCACACCCGTGACCTCGTCATCGCCCGGGGAGCCGTCGTTGTGGCCGGCATCCGCCTGCGCCTGTTCCTCCCGCATCTGAGCGTCGTCCTTCTCCTCGGACATCCCGATCGGGCCCAGCTTGGATCCACGCAGGAACTGACGGACCGAGGGTTCCTCGCTGGTGAGCAGCACCTCACGCGGGCCGAACATGACGAGCTTCTTGCGGTAGAGCATCCCCAGGTTGTCGGGCACCGTCCGAGCCAGGTTGATGTTGTGCGTGACGATGAGGATCGTGGCGTCGATCTGCGCGTTGATGTCGATGAGCAACTGCGCGAGGTAGGTGGTGCGGACCGGGTCCAGTCCGGAGTCCGGCTCGTCGACCAGAATGATCTCGGGGTCGAGCACGAGAGCGCGGGCGAGGCCTGCACGTTTACGCATGCCGCCCGAGATCTCGCCCGGGAGCTTGCCCTCGGCGCCCGTGAGGCCGGTCAATTCGAGCTTCTCCATGACGATGCCGCGGATCTCGGACTCCGACTTGCGGGTGTGCTCGCGGAGCGGGAACGCCACGTTGTCGTACAGGTCCATGGAGCCGAACAGTGCCCCGTCCTGGAACAGGACGCCGAAGAGCTTGCGGATCTCGTAGAGCTCCTTGGCGGTGCACTGGAGGATATCGGTGCCATCGATGTAGATGCTGCCGCGCTCGGGACGCAGCAGGCCGATCAGTGACTTGAGGAAAACCGACTTGCCCGTACCCGACGGGCCCAGCAGCGCACTCACCTCTCCCTCCGGGAGCGTGAACGTGACGTCCTCCCAGATCTTCTGGGACCCGAAGGATTTTGTCAGACCCTCGACTGATACCTCGACACCCATGACACCACTCCTCACTGCAGCCATCATCTGTGGCCACGGTCACTGTAAACTACCGCTCCCCGCTCGTGTTTCGTTACATACCCGTAAGAGAAGCATCAGCGTGTTCGTCCCGGGCGGCGCAGGAGGGGAAATGCCCCAGGGGCGGCCCGGCAGATGCCGGGCCGCCCCTGGGGGAACGCTGGAGCGTCAGATCACTTGAGGGTGACCTTCGCGCCGGCCTCCTCGAGCTTGGTCTTGGCGGCCTCTGCGGCCTCCTTGTCGACCTTCTCGACGATCGCCTTGGGGGCGGACTCGACGAGGTCCTTGGCCTCCTTGAGGCCCAGGCCCGACACGAGCTCGCGCACGACCTTGATCACGCCGATCTTCTTGTCGCCGGCCGACTCGAGGACGACGTCGAACTCGTCCTGCTCGGCGGCGGCCTCGCCACCGGCAGCCGGGGCACCGGCGGCGGCGACGGCGACCGGAGCGGCCGCGCTGACGTCGAAGGTCTCCTCGAACAGCTTCACGAACTCGGAGAGCTCGAGAAGGGTCATCTCCTTGAAGACGTCAAGCAGTTCATCGTTGCTGAGCTTCGCCATGGCAAAGTCCTTTCTCTGTGCCCCGGCGCCGTCTGGCGGCCCGGATGCGTGTGGGGTGTGTCAGTTCTTCTGGTCCTGGAGGGCACCGAACAGGCGCGCCAGCTGCGAGGCATGTGCGGTGAACATGCCAGCTGCGGCGGACTGCTTGCCCTTGATGGCGCCGGCCATCTTCGCGAGCAGGACCTCGCGGGACTCGAGGTCGGCGAGCTTCTCCAAGTCGGTGGCGGACAGCGACGCGCCATCCATGACACCGCCCTTGATGACGAGCGCCTTGTTGTCCTTGGCGAAGGTCTTGAGCGCCTTAGCGGCGTCGACGACCTCACCGGTGACGAACGCGATGGCGGTGGGGCCGGACAGGAAGTCGTCGAGACCCTCGACGCCGGCTTCCTCTGCCGCACGCTTAACCAGAGTGTTCTTGGCCACGGTGTACGTGGCGTTCTCACCCAGCGCCTTGCGCAGTTCGGTGACCTGCGGCACGGAGAGTCCGCGGTACTCGGTGACCACGGCGGTCGCGGAGTTCTGGAAGTGTTCCTTGATCTCTTCGACGGCCTGGACCTTTGCGGGCTTTGCCATGTTTCGCCTCCTTTCTGCTTCTTCTCTTCCGAGAGAAACACGAACGCCCCGCGCACAGAAGGCACGGGGCGCGGAGGAGGCGGGTACGAAACCCACTACTGTCCGACGCTGACCGATGTTCTCCTGCGCGGGCCGTCCGGGCGCTCCCGGACCCTTCGACCACTCCCGGCGGGAGCGGCGACCTGCGGTCTTCGGTGAAACTTGATCGGGAGTCCGGCTGGACTGACCGCCGGACGTTCAAACTTCCCCCCAAGGTTATAGGGATCCCCGCGTATGGGCCAAATCGATGCGGAAGCGGCGAATGGCGGCCCCGTCGCGTTTCTGACACATTGATGCAGTGTCTGCTGCCTCGTCTCGTGTCGCCGTCGTCTACAACCCGACCAAGGTCGGTGTGGATGAGGTTCGTCGTCGTTCCACCGCGATGGCCGCGCGTCACGGGTGGACCGATCCGACCTTCTTCGAGACCACAGAGAACGACCCTGGCACAGGCCAGGCTGTGGAGGCGGCGACGCAGGGCGTGGGATTGGTGATCGCCTGTGGCGGCGACGGCACCGTGAGGTCGGTCGCGCAGGGGTTGCTCGGCACCTCGGTGCCCATGGGCGTGGTCCCGCTCGGCACCGGAAACCTCCTGGCCCGCAACCTCGACATCCCCCTCGACGACGTTGACCGCGCCTTGCGTGTGGCGATGAGCGGCCGCAGTCGTTCAATCGATCTCGGCGAGGTCCGGTTCACCGACGGCGAGGGCACCTCCCACGAAGACGTATTCCTGGTGATGCTCGGCGCCGGGATGGACGCCGACATGATCGCCGGTACAAACGACGGCCTCAAGGCCCGGGTGGGCTGGTTCGCTTACGTGGGGGCATTCGCTTCCACCCTGTTGCGTGGCCACCGGATCAAGGTCGAGTACTGGCTCGACGAGGGGCCACGGGTCCAGACCCGTGCGCGGACCCTCCTGGTGGCCAACTGCGGGATGCTGCAGGGCGGGATGGTCCTCCTGCCGGACGCGGTGATCGACGACGGACTTCTCGACGTGATGGCTTTGCGCGCCAAGGGTGCGGTCGGCTGGGCGCGTGCGGGGGCCGTGCTCGCCGGCCACACGGTCCGACACCGCATCAACACGCTGAGGAGGAAGCCCCAGCCTGGGCAGGAGAAGGAGAACCACGAGACGCGGCCGGTGGATTTCCGACAGGGTGCGTCCGTGACCGCCCGAATTCTCGAGAAGCCTGCCTCGTTCCAGATCGACGGCGAGGACTGCGGGTCCGTGACCGATTTCAGCGCCCGTATCAAGCGACGAGGACTTACTGTGCGGGTCGCACACTAGCCCGCACTCCCCCGGTCGGCTCACGTGTGCGCGGCCTCGTCGTCGTCGTCATTGCCGCGCCGGCCCAATCATGGCTAGCGCGCCAGCCGCGACCTCCCAGACAGCCCGGGCCACCCTTTGCTCTACCAGCACTTCCGCCGACGCATACCCCCGGATAGTGTGACGAGCAGGCCCCTCACTCAGGGGGATCGACCTCAGCCACGGCCCCGTACCCGGACGCAGCGAGCAGCCGCACGAGGAAGGACGGTCATGAATCGCACCGACCCCGAATCCGTGACCGCCGACGTGGGCACTGACGTCGATCGCCCCGCGGTGCCCGAGGGCGTGCGCTGCCCCACCAGGTTCGCCTACTGGGAGGGCAAAGAGAACCCCACTTTTCGCAGACTGCGCTCCGCGGTGTTGCGCCTGACCGGGTTCGACCTACTGCCGACCGATGAGCGGGCTGCCGATCTGTGCGCGGACCTGTTCGAGGGCGATCCGGTGGCGGAACGATTTGTCGACGACGTCTACCACGGCGAGACCGGGCCCCGGCAGACCCGCATGATGCTGAACTCGGCGCTGACCCATGGCATCGACTCGCTGGATAATGCGCCCGAATCCATGCGAGCGTTGTTTGCCGAGTTCGAGGCGGTCCCGGACTGGGTGGACCCCGAGCTCATCGAGCAAGGCGCCAGAATTTGGCGCCGCTGGGGCACCGTGTTGTTCAGTTTCGCCGGTGCCGAGACCCTCGAGATCTACACCGAGTCGGCCGTCGCCACTCCGCTCTCGCTCGCGGGTGGGTATGCCGGCGACAACGCCCTGCGCCGGTTCCTCGAGACCTGCAGGTTCTGGATCGACGTCTCCGAACCGGGCGCACTGCTACGACCGGGTTCGCCGGCCCGCGCCACCGCTATGAAGGTCCGGGTCATGCACGTCTCGGTCCGATCACGGGTGGCGTCCCACCCTGAGTGGGACATCGAGAAGTGGGGCCTACCCATCAGCCAGACCTACATGGTTCTCACGCTCATCGCCGGCTCGGTGACCCCCGGACTCGGACTCTGGGTCCTCGGATACCAGACCAGCCTGCGGGAGATCCGCGCGCTGGTCCATTTCCAGAAGTACATGGGCTACCTGCTCGGCGTACGCCTGCGGTGGTACCCGGACACGATCGGCGACAGCATCCGCATGCTCGTGATGGCCGGCCTGTCCCGTTCCCACGACTCCGGAGAGCACGGTCGGGAACTCATCGAGTCCTATCCTCGGGCCTTCGCCCCGCGGGACGGCCACACCGGGCTGCAGCGGCTACGGGAGCACTACAACTACCGCATCAACGGCGTGTATACCGCGATGTTCATGGCCCCGTGGACCCGACGGCGATACCGCATGCCCCCAGCCCTGCCGTGGGCCCTGGTGCCGGTGGTCCGCTTCCCGCTCATCACCGCCATCGAGCTCGCCCGCCGCGTTCCCCCTGTCGGTCGACTCCACGAACGCCTCATGTGCTGGCACCGCGAGAACTGGTACCGGGCACAGATGGCCGGTCGCCGGGCCGAATTCGACGCGTCGAGCGCCCTGCGTCGTTGATCTCGCCTTCCGCCTAGGGTTGGAGGAGTACGCGCGTAGCGCCCTGGGCGGGCGCGGGATGAGGGGGTACAGGTGGAGTCGTCATCCGGGCGGAGCGAGCGCAGCGGTGCGCTTGACGGAATGATCGTGCTGGAGTTGGGCACCCTCATCGCAGGCCCGTTCGCCGGCCGCCTGCTCGGCGACATGGGTGCCAGGGTGATCAAGATCGAGGACCCTGGCCGCCCCGACCCTCTCCGCACATGGGGTCAGGGCGAACGCAACGGCCGCCGCCACTTCTGGACCGTCCACGCGCGCAACAAGGAATCCGTCACGCTCGACCTGCGCCTAGACGCCGGCGCGGCCATCTTCCGTGACCTGGTCACCCGCGCAGACGTGATTGTGGAGAACTTCCGTCCGGGCACGCTCGAGAAGTGGGGTCTGGGCCCGGACGATCTGCACGCGCTCAATCCCGGTCTGGTGATTGGTCGAGTCTCCGGATACGGCCAGACCGGTCCACAGGCCGGCCGCGCCGGGTACGCCTCGGTCGCCGAGGGCGTGTCCGGGCTGCGTCACCTCAACGGCTTTGCCGATCGCCCGCCGCCACGGATGGCCCTGTCTATTGGAGACACCCTCGGCGGCATGTTCGCCGTGCAAGGGATTCTCGCGGCACTGCTCGCCCGCACCACGACCGGCCTCGGCCAGGTGGTCGATGTGGCGCTGACCGAATCATGTCTTGCCGTGCAGGAGTCGGTGATCCCAGACTATGACGCGGCGGGGGTCGTGCGCGGCCCCTCCGGCACCCGGCTGGAGGGCATCGCGCCGTCGAATCTGTATCGCGCCTCCGATGGGCTCTGGGTGATCATCGCCGCGAACCAGGACACCGTTTTCCGGCGCCTGTGCGCAGCGATGAGTCGGCCCGAACTGGCCGATGACAGCCGCTTCGCCAACCACTCCGTGCGCGGGACCAACCAGGACGAGATCGACGCGATCATCGGCGAGTGGGCCGCCGAGCACACTGCAGACCAGATTCGCGAGACCCTTGACCGCGCAGGCGTGGTGGTGGGCCCGGTCAACACCGTGGCTGACGTGGTGCGCGACGAGCAGTTCCTCGCCCGGGGCATGCTGGTGCCGCACACGGTGCCCGGTGTCGACGACACCGTGCTCGGCCCCGGCGTAGTGCCTGTCCTCGCTGACACCCCCGGCGGAGTTCGGCGCGGCGGGGCGCCGGAGCCCGGGTTCGACAACGCAACCGTCTACGGCGGGCTCTTGGGGATGGACGAGGCGCACTTGGCGGACTTGGCTGCCCGCGGCGTCATCTGACCCCAGCCGAGCCTGCCCGTCCGCTTCAGTCGCGCCGCTCGCCCCAGGCAGCCGCGCCGCTCGCCCCCGGCAGCCGCGCCGCTCGCCCCCGGCAGCCGCGCCGCTCGCCCCCGGCAGCCGCGCCGCTC
>NZ_AGFF01000021.1 GCF_000226215.1 Dietzia alimentaria 72 | reverse complement strand
CACTCTAAATCCGGAAGGGCCGGTTTTCTACGAAGATGCGGCCTTCTGCATCCGGCAAACGGATGTGGATCGAGCAACTATGCCGTAATGTTCGTTAATCGAGTTGCAAAATGAGCTAACGTAAGCCAGCGTTAGCCGACGTACTGACAACACAGGTGGTCTCTGCACCACCGTTGAGTGAAAAGGAAACCTACATGATTATTCTGGGCGCAATTCTACTGATTCTCGGCTTCTTTCTAGAAATTCCACTGTTGACGACCATTGGTGGAATTCTGCTGGTTATCGGCGTTGTCCTGTTCATTCTTGGAAGCATGGGACGCGAAATCGGCGGGCGCAAATACTGGTTCTGACCCGCAGGTCTACTGACCTTGGTGTCACCTAGCAGTACTGGCTAGCAGTACTGGTTGGCGGGTAGTTTCGGCGAGCTTGGCTGAAACTACCCGCCAAGTCTTATTTGAGGCGCTGCCATCCGCGTTGCCGGGGGTGCCGAATCCCCTACATGTATCGGGCTACTTCCTCGTCTACGCCAGCGGACTTTCGATTGACGATCGGCGGGTCGGCTGTGCCGGATGTTCTCATCGACCCGTCCGCGCGCCCTTCTACCTATCCGCGCCCGTATACGCACTATTTCAGGGACGCCAGCAGATGGTGGGACAATTGGGTGCCTGTGGCCACCACCGGCTGGGGTGCGCTGGCTTTCATCGCACCGTTGCTGCTGGTGCAGTTTCTCGTCTACGCGATCGCGGCGGTGTTCCGTCGTCGCGCAGACGAGGAGTGACGCGGTCCCCGAAATGCGCACTGCACCTCCCCTGACTATCCGGGGAGGTGCAGGTAAGACTGTTCGAGCGATCAGGTCAGGAACCGATGCTCCCGACAAACCCGGCGGCCGCCGCAAACAGGCGGCTGGCTAAATCGTAGGCACTGTCGGCTGCTGCCGAACCGGAGTGGTACAAATCCGACCCGGTACTGAGTTGCATGAGGATGGTGGAAATCATGTGCTCGACCTTCCTTGGAGCGGCGACGGGCTATCCGTCGGCGAACTTCAGCCTTGCACCGCAGATCGGCCCGCACAACCAGCTCGGCGCTTCCGTTGTGACTCTGTGACGGCAACACAATCGGCCTACGTGCGGCAGCGAATCCTTAACCCCAGAAAATTCGAAAAACGCCCCATCCGGATTCCGATGTGGTGCGAATCACTGCCAGCACCGTCTACTGCGGTCGAATTTTCCGCACGGTGCCTTGGGTCGAAAGGACGCAATCTATGCGCACGATGACCAGACGAACGCTGCCGGTCCTGGCAGCCGCCGCACTTTTCAGCTCGCTCGGGGTGGCCCCCGCAATGGCGGAAGACACGGGTGATGACACCACCAATCTCACCGCAAACCTGACGCAGCTCAACAAGTCGGGTGTCGAGAGCACGGCGTGGCTCACGCTGGACGGAAACGAGCTGACCGTGAAGATGCGCAGCTCCGGCCTGCTCGACGGCGCGCCGCACGCGCAGCACATCCACATCGGTGGCACCAACACGTGTCCCGATCCCGACCAGAAGGGCAGTGGACCCAACGGCGAGCTCCAGACCACGGATGCCGGCGATTCCTACGGCGCTGTCAAGGTGTCGCTAACCACGGAGGGTGACACCAGCGCGGACAGCGCCCTCGCTGTCGATCGCTTCCCGACGGGCAACGCGACGTACTCCCGGACTCTCACGGTTTCCGATGAGGTGGCGGCCAGCCTGCGCAACGGTGATGGTTCCGTTGTCCAGCACGGCGTCGACCACAACGGCAACGGCGAGTACGACGGCGACGCGCGGTCCGATCTGGACGACTCACTGCCGGCAGAAGCCACGGACCCGGCAGCGTGTGGCGAGCTGAACGTCGATTCAATGGGCAGCCTGCCCATGGGCAGCCTCGGCGATTCATTCGGCTCACTGGGGTCTTCCGGTTCGACAGGCTCGACGGGCTCGACGGGCTCGATGGGGTCGTCGGGGTCGTCGAATTCACTCGGTTCGATGGGCTCGCTCGGGTCGATGGGTTCCTGACGCCGCACGACCGATGATCGACGGCCGATGGCGAGTGATGACGCCGCCGGCCGTCGGCATTCATCGACGACGACAAGGGACTGGGCAGAACAATAGAAGGAGCCCAATTTCCGGAAGGACATCCGCTATGGAGAGATCAGTGGACGTGGTCGTCGTCGGTGCAGGAATCGCCGGCCTGGTCGCTGCCCGCGACCTGTCACTGACGGGCCACAAGGTGCTGGTCCTCGAGGCCCGTGACCGGGTCGGAGGTCGCGTACTCAATGGAACGTTGCCCGGCGGCGGACCGATTGAGGTCGGCGGACAATGGGTCGGCCCCACTCAACACCGGGTGCACGCACTCATAGGCGAACTCGGACTGCAGACATACCCCACCCACCTCACCGGCAAGCACATCGCCGAACTCGGCGGCACGCGCGCCGAGTACACCGGCCGAATCCCCCGGTTCAGCCCTACCACCCTGGCCGACATCGGGCAGATCCAGTGGCGACTGGACCGGATGGCGGGAGACATTCCGCCGGCAGAGCCCTGGGTAGCAGCTGAAGCGGACCGACTGGATGCCCAGACGTTCGACACCTGGCTAAGGCGCACCGGGCTCACCAAGCGCGGACGGGCCTTCTTTCGGCTCGTCACCGAAGCCGTGTTTTCCGCCGGTCCAGAAGACGTGTCGGCCCTGTGGGCGGGCTTTTACCTCAGCTCCGCGGGCGGGCTCGACCCGCTGATCGACGTCGCGGGCGGTGCGCAGCAGGACCGTGTGGCCGGCGGCGCCCAGGTCATCGCGCTCGAACTGGCCCGCAAGTTGGGCGATCGGGTTCTGCTCGGCACCCCGGTCACCGCAATCGACTGGGATGACAGCGGGGCGCGCGTGCGTACCGACGACCAGGGCGTGCGTGCACGGCACGTGGTGATAGCGGTGCCTCCAACCCTGGCGTCCAGGATCCGCTACTCCCCCGGCCTTCCGGGCGACCGCGACCAGCTCACCCAGCGCATGCCGATGGGCAGGGTCATCAAAATCAATGTGGTCTACGACGAGCCGTTCTGGCGCAGTGATAGCTGGAGCGGGCAGGCCAACAGCGACACGCGACCGCTGGGAACGGTCTTCGACAACTCCCCGCCCGATGGCAACCCGGGAGTCCTGGTCGGCTTCCTCGAAGGTCGACACGCCGACCTCGGCGCGCGGATGACCGATTTCGACCGCTGGTCGTTGGTCCTGGACGATCTCGTTGCCTACTTCGGCCCGCGGGCCCGCAACCCCATCGACTACATCGAACTCGACTGGGCACAAGAGGAATACAGCCGCGGTTGCTACGGCGCGTTCACCACACCGGGGACCCTGACCCGCTTCGGGCCGCACCTGAGACGCGCCATCGGCCCAATCCACTGGGCCGGTACCGAGACCGCTACACGGTGGGCCGGCTATATGGACGGGGCGGTCGAATCCGGACAGCGGGTGGCGGAAGAAATCGCCGCTCCTCCGGCTATGTAGCACCCGGTTACCGACGCGCCCTCGCCCCATCTGCCGACACGGAAGTCACGCTCGTGGCGCACCAATACCCGGATCGATCTTGACGGGGCCGTCCACGGACGGTCGCACGTCGAATTCAAACATCGCCGTCGGCAGGTACACCGTGGCGCACGAGTTAGGAATGTCCACGACACTGGAGAACCGGCCCTCGATCGGCGCCGCACCCAGTAGCAGGTAGGCCTGTTCGGGGCTGTACCCGAACTTGGTCAGGTAGTCGATGGCGTGCAGGCAGGCGCGCTGGAACGCCAGTTGCGAGTCGAGGTAGCGCTGTTCTCCGTCGAGCGTCACCGACGTGCCGGAGAACGCGAGCCACTCTGAATACTGCGGCGGCGTGTTACCCGGGATGAAGATCGGGTGCTCGCTGACCCCGTACGTCTCCATGCCGCCCTTGATGATGTCGAGTCGCAGGTCGATGAACCCGCCCATCTCGATCGCACCGCAGAAGGTGATCTCACCGTCACCCTGCGAGAAGTGCAGGTCGCCGACGGAAAAATTGGCACCGTCGATGAACACCGGATAAAAAATCCGGCTGCCCGTGGTGAGGTTCTTGATGTCCATGTTGCCGCCGTTCTCCCGCGGTGGCGCGGTACGGGCACCTTCCGCGGCCACACGGTCGTATTCGGCGCCGGTCAACGTCGTCAACACCGCGTTCTGCGCATCGGGGGACAACGCTAGTGGCGGCTCGCGATCGGGGTCGGTGGCGATCAGCGCGGCTTCTCGTTGGTGCCACTTGCCGAGCAGTTGCGCGGACGGGGCGGTGCCCATCAATCCCGAATGGGTAATGCCTGTGAACGACACGCCCGGAATGTGGCGGGATGTGGCGGTGTGGCCGCTGAAGTCCCAGACGGCCTTGTATGCGTCGGGAAATTGGTCCACGAGGAAACTGCCGCCGTTGGACTTAGCGAAGATACCGGTGTAACCCCAGCCCTGACCAGCGAGCGGGCCGGAGTCCTCCTGCGGCAGCGGCCCTACGCCGAGAATGTCGACCACCAACAAATCGCCCGGCTTAGCGCCTTCCACCCGAAACGGACCGGACAGCGTGTGCGCCACGGTCATCGGCGCTGTTCGGATGTCTTCGGCGGAGTCGTCGTTCTTGATGTGGCCGTCGAACCACTCGCGGCAGTGCGCACGGAATTCCTGACCCGGCTTGACGGTGACCGCCGCTGGGATGTCCGGGTGCCAGCGATTGTGGCCGATGATTTCCTGGTCGGTGAACGGCTTGGTGGAATCGAGGGGAAACAGCAACTCGGGCATGACGAACTCCTTGTTTAGATAGCGAAAAACACGACACGATACGTCTGCGACCCGGTCCACGAAGACGCTAGGAGCCGGACAGCCGTACCACCTGGTTCCTGGGCGTCACCTCTCTTTCCGATCGGAGAACCATTGATGTACGCGCCGAACAGCTGAGCGACTCAGTGTTACGGCTTGGGCAGCTTTCCCTGTCTCGGGTCCTTGCTGACGGGAGTCCCCGGACGAGTTCGGCGACCGGGCGGAGCCCCCGAGACCACCACCGGCTCCGAAGCGGTGCGCCTGGTGGCGTCAGCCAGACGCATAGCCGGGGAATTGCCCCTGCCGAGCATCGGTGCGCTTATCCCGCGACGGGCGTCATCTCCGCAGTCTGGGCACCGCGCCGCATCGGGAACCGCCGACATCGAAAACGGCAAGTCGAACATGCCGCAGATCTGGCAGCGAAATTGATACAAAGGCATCTGGGTCACCTTCCACCGCGCGACTAGGTGTGATTTGGAACATAGCACTTATTTTGCTATGTGGTGAGCCGGTCACATCGAATCGAGGCAGCGAGCAACCGATGAGGTCGGCCTGCCGGAAGTGGGTGACGACGACGAGGTCGGCCCGTCGCTCTCAGGGCTGGCACGGCCGAAGCTACGAGAGCACACTAAGACGATGAAGCGTCCCGGTCGGTGGGCACCACACGGACTGCGGCGGAGTGCCACGCCTCGGGGCGGCGGGCGCGGTTCCGGGGTCATGACGCTCGGGGCCCTTGGGGTGGTCTTTGGCGACATCGGTACGAGCCCGCTGTACGCGCTGCACACGGCGTTCAGCATGCGCCACAACGCGGTGTCCGTGACCCCGGAGAACGTCTACGGGATCATCTCCATGGTTCTGTGGACGATCACCATCATCGTCACCATCAAGTACGTCCTGCTCATCATCCGGGCCGACAACGACGGAGAGGGCGGCATCCTCGCCTTGGTCGCACTATTGCGCCGCCGCCTCCATGGACGCCGGGCTGCCGCGGCCGTGACGGTGCTCGGGATTCTGGGTGCGGCACTGTTCTTCGGGGATGCGGTGATCACGCCGGCGATCTCGGTCCTCAGCGCGGTGGAGGGCCTGTCGGTGATCAATCCGGGGCTCGGACTGGTCGTCGTCCCGGTGGCCGTGGCCGTGCTGGCCCTGCTGTTCCTCGTTCAGCCGATCGGTACCGGTCGGGTCTCGTGGGCATTCGGTCCCATCATGCTCGTGTGGTTCGCAGTGCTCGCGGTGCTCGGCATCCCCCACATCATCGCCCACCCGTCGATCCTGGTGAGTTTGTCGCCGTCGTGGGCAATCGAATTGCTGATCCGGCACCCGTTCCAGGCCTTCGTGTTACTGGGTGCTGTGGTGCTCACGGTCACCGGCGCCGAGGCGCTCTACGCCGATCTCGGTCACTTCTCGGCGTCCGCTATCCGCCGCGCCTGGTTCTGGGTGGTCCTTCCCGCCCTCGCCCTGGTGTATCTGGGACAGGGTGCGCTCGTCATCTCCCGACCGGACGCCGTGGCCAATCCGCTCTTCCACCTCGCTCCGGGCGCGCTTCAGGTCCCACTGGTCGTGTTGGCTACCGCGGCAACGATCATCGCTTCCCAGGCAGTGATCTCGGGCGCGTTCTCGATCGCCCGGCAGGCGATGCGGTTGTCACTGCTGCCCCGGCTGACCGTGCGGTACACCTCCCGCGAGCAGGCCGGAGAGATCTACGTTCCGGCTCTGAACTGGCTGCTGTTCGTCACCGTCTTGTCCCTCGTGGTCGTATTCGCCTCGTCGCCTCGTTGGCCAGTGCGTACGGATTCGCGGTCACGGGAACCCTGGTTCTGGAATCGGTGCTGTTCCTGTTGTTCGCGGTCTCGGTCTGGCACTGGCGGTGGCCGGCGGTCACCGTGTACGTACTGACGGTCGGGGCCTTGGAGGTTCTTCTGCTCGCAGCCAATGCCACCAAGATCTTCGACGGCGGCTGGCTGCCGGTGTTGCTCGCCGCCACGGTCGTGGTGGTGATGATGACCTGGCGTCGCGGCAGCGCCAAGGTGTCTGCTGCACGGCAGACGTTGGAGGGACCCTTACAGGACTTCCTCGCCTCGCTCGGCCAAACCCCGGTGGGGCGCGGTCCAGCCCTGGCCGTCTTTCCCCACTCCGACCCGGCTACCACGCCGCTGGCGCTGGTGAGCTGCGTGACGGACCTACAGATCTTCCCCGGCCAGGTCGTCATCGTGAGGCTGGAACACTGCCACGTTCCCCACGTGCGCCTCGAGGACAAGTACCGGAGCGAGCAGCTTGAGTCGCCGCTGGGCGGCCTGGTCCGCGTCACCATTCGGGTGGGGTTCGCTGACGCCCAAGATATCCCCGACAACCTGCGCCGGGCCGCCGACCAGCTCGGGATGGACATGGATCTCAGCGCCGCGACGTACTTCCTGTCAGTTCTCTCCCTCCGACCCTCGCGGACACCCGGGTTTCGGCACTGGCGTGAACGACTGTTCCTCTCGCTCGAGAGGAACCAGGCCAACCGAACAGAGGCCTTTCACCTGCCTCCGCAGCGGACGGTTGTCCTCGGGGAGGAATTGCACATCTGATCCCGGGTCACGCCGCACCGGCCTCCGGCGAATCTCTGGCGGTGTCGGGCGGCCCCGTCTTGTGCAAACATTCTCGACATGGAAACCATCAAGGGCACCCGCAGTGCAGTCACAACACTCTCCGCAGCTGCCGGCATTGCGCTAGCAGTGGGCCTCGCGGCGCCGGCTACCGCGAACGCCCAAGAGGTGGGCTCACTGACCGTGATGTCGGCGAACCTGCCCGCGTACCTTGTTCCCGGGCCGGGGAATCTCATCGCGGCGGGTGGCTCGCCCACCGGGATGTGCCAGGGGGCGATCGCGGCAAAAGTGGCCGACTCGTCGTACCCCGCCTCGGCGTCAGTGAGTTGGGGGGTGGCGATGCCCGGGGTGGGGCCGTGCAACCTCGTCGCGACACTCGACTGGCATAACCTCGACACAGGTGAGCGAGGGCAGAAGACGCTCGATGTCCCGGGCCCCAGGCTCTGGACCGGTGTCGCACATCCTTACGACGCAAACATTCCAACCCGCGCGGGCAAGGTGGAGTACCGACTCACCACCAACGGCGGCGCGGTGGCCGGGCCGATCGTCGTGGAGACCTCTCCCTGGCCGTGATCACGCGGCCGGGATGCGCTCGCCGCGCCAGAGACGGGAAGGCGGTCGATAATGCCCGAGTGGTTGGGGGCTGGCGGGGCCGGGCTTCTCGCAGGTAGCGCCCTGCTCGTGGGCAGTGCGATCGCGTGGCTCGTGGCGGTGCCCGCTCGGGTCGTGGCGGTGGTGATGGCCTTCGGCTCCGGCGTACTGATTTCCGCGTTGTCGTTCGATCTCGTCCTGGAAGCGGCGGATCAGGGTGGGCTGCTCGCCACCTCGGGCGGCTTCTTTGCCGGTGCGCTCGTCTACGTGGGGCTCAACATCCTCTTGTCCCGCCGCGGCGCCAGGCACCGTAAGCGTTCCGGAGACCAACAATCCGGCGATTCCGGAAGCGGCGGAGCTATCGCGCTCGGTGCGCTGATCGACGGTGTGCCTGAATCGATGGTTCTCGGGCTGAGTTTCCTCACCGGCGGCGGCATCAGCATCCCCATGCTGGCGGCCGTTTTTATCTCCAATGTCCCCGAGGGGCTGTCCAGTACTGCTGGAATGAAGAGGGCCGGGCGATCGCCAGGGTTCGTCTTTGGGGTCTGGGGCGGCATCGCTGTGGCCTCCGGGCTCGCCGCACTGGCCGGCTATCTCCTCCTGGACGGCGCACCGCCTGAGCTCCTGGCGGCGGTCAACGCACTTGCCGCGGGCGCCATCCTCGCGATGATTAGCGACACCATGATTCCGGAGGCCTTCGAGAACGCCTCCGTCTACGCCGGGCTCATCGCGACGCTGGGCTTTCTCGCCGCCTTCAGCCTGCACGCCATAGCGTGAACCTCTCCGCTTTCCGGGAGGCGCAGCCTGCGGAGACGGACAGCTGCACCAGCTAACTGATCAGTGCGGTGACCAGGCTTATCGCGGCTGCAAGGATCACCGTGCCGAATACGTAGGACAACAGTGTGTGCCAGAACATGACCCGTCGCAGTTCCGAGGTCCGCAACTCCGTGTCCGAAATCTGGTAGGTCATCCCCAGGTTGAAAGACACGTAGGCGAAGTCGGAGTAGCGCGGGTTCTCGTCAGGGGTGTTGAAGTTGATCCCGCCGACGGGCTCGGTGTAGTACAGGTGGGCATAGCGCAGCATGTACACGGTGTGGACGAGCAGCCACGATAGTGCGACGCTGAGCAGCGACGCACCTGCCACCACCTGCTTATTCAGGCCCCCTTCGCCGCCAGCCGCGGTGAGGAGGATCGCCACGGTCGCCAGACTGACGAGCGCAGCCGACAAGATGATGATGTCGCTGGTTTTCCGCCCCGGATCCTCGCGCGTGGCGTGGGACTGGGTCTGCTTTGCATCGCATCGACTCGTGACAACCATGACCCACACGATGTAAACGGCTGCGCCAGCCGACCATCCCGCAGTCACGCCGTACTGCCAGGCCGTCGTCGCGCCCAGAGCGATTCCACTCGCGATGCCAGCCACGAGCATCGCTACCAAGCGAAGGACCGATGGGCCCTCGACCTCTTCCGTGTTGACCATGTCTATGACGATCCCATGAATGACCGGCGTCGGCAGGACCAGCCGTGGTCTACAGCTGGAACCTCGACCAGCACCTAGACCGTGGCACTAGTCTCAGACGCATTATGCTCCTCAGTCCCGAGACTCTCGCCGTAGCGCTCAAGACCGCGACGTCGTACGTCGTCAACGCAGTTGAAGTGCTGCGTTTCGGCGGACTACAGACCGACGAGGAGCCCTCCCCGTTCGAGATCGTCACCCGGCGCCCCATGTTCCGGCTTCGTCGTTATTACGCGGCGCCGACGGTCACTTCGGGTGACGGAAGCGGCGGCATCGACGACGACGAGACCGTGCGCCCACCGATCGTGCTCGTGCCGCCGATGATGATCTCCGCCGACGTCTGGGACGTCTCCCCCTCTACAAGTGCGGTGGCCGCGCTGTACGAGGCCGGCATGGATCCGTGGGTGATCGACTTCGGCTCCCCGGACCTCGAGGCGGGCGGACTCGAACGCACCCTCACCGACCATGTCGTCGCGATCAGCGAGGTCGTCGACATCGTCACCGCCGCCACGGGACGGTCGGTGCATCTCGGCGGGTACAGCCAGGGCGGCATGTTCTGCTACCAGGCCGCCGCCTACCGGCGCTCGCGGGACATCGAGAGCCTCGTGACGTTCGGCTCCCCCGTGGACTGGCGCGCCAACGCCCCGCTTGGCGTGCCCGAGGACGTGATCGTGAACGTCGCCGGCTTCGTCGCCGAGTATGTGTTCAGCGATCGCTCGCTCCCCGGGTGGTTGGCCTCGACCGGGTTCCGCCTACTCGACCCGATCAAGACGGCCCGCTCGCAGGTAAGTTTCCTTCGTCAGCTGCACAACCGCGAAGCGCTCCTCGGACACGAGCGTCAGCGCCGCTTCCTCGGAGGCGAAGGATTTGTTGCGTGGTCCGGCCCTGCCATCGTCGACATGATGCATGAGGTGATCATCCAGAACCGGATGATGGTCGGCGGCTTCGTGATCGGTGACCACGTGGTGTCACTGGGCGACATCACCTGCCCCATCCTCGCCGTGCTCGGTGAGGTCGACCAGATCGGCGTGCCCGCGGGCGTCCGCAAGATTGCGGCAGTCGCCCCCGCCGCCGACGTCTACGAGTTCCCGATCCGCGCAGGGCACTTCGGCCTCGTCGTCGGAACTACCGCCTCCACCATGACGTGGCCCGCCGTCGCCGGCTGGATGGGATGGATCGAGGGCTCCGACGACCGTCCGGACGGCATCGCGGAGGTCTCTCCGGACTGCGTTGACGAGCCCTCCCCCACCAAGGCGGTGATGCTCGCGGCCGACGGGGCGACGAAGGTCGCGGGACTCGGAATCGGTGTGGCGCGCGGAGCCGGCCAGTTCGCCGTGGGTGCGCTCAAGACGACGCAGGCACTGGGATTTGAGGCGCTCCACGCGGCCCCGCGCCTGTTGCGGCTGGGGCAGATCCAGACGGGAACCCGCATCTCGTTCGCCAAGATCATGGCCGAGCGTGCGCGTAGTCAGCCCGATGACGCGTGCTTCCTGTTCTCCGACCGCGTCCACACGTACGCGGCCGTCGACACCCGGATCACGAATGTGGTCAAGGGACTCATCGAGGTCGGGGTGCACCAGGGAGATCATGTGGGCGTACTCATGGGGACCCGGCCCTCGGCGCTGGTCGCTGTTGCCGCACTGTCGCGTCTCGGTGCTGTCGCCGTCCTACTCCCGCCGTCCCAGGATCTGCCTGAGTTGCTGCGGCTGAGCTCGGTGACCGAGGTCGTCGTCGACCCCGACCACGCCGCCAGGGTCACCGACGCCGGGGCACGGGCCCTGGTGCTCGGCGGAGGCGGCGCCGACCGCGAGCTGCCCGCCGAACTCGCCGAGGACGTCATCGACCTCGAGCGCATCGATCCTGACGCAGTCGTATTGCCCCGCTGGTACCAGCCGAACCCCGGTCTCGCCCGCGACCTGGCCTTTGTCGTCTTCACCCGCGTGGCAGGCACGTGGCAGACCAAGCTCGTGACCAACCACCGGTGGGCACTGTCCGCGTTCGGCACCGCCAGCGCCGCGCGCCTGACCGCAGCCTCGACCGTCTACTGTCTCAGCCCACTCCACCACCCCTCGGGGCTACTCACCGCCGTCGGCGGGGCGGTGGCCGGCGGGTCCCGGATCGCGCTGTCCCGCGGATTCGACCCGGCGACCTTTGATGAGGAGATCCGCCGCTACGGGGTGACGGTCGTGTCCTATACATGGGCGATGATGCGCGAGCTGGTGCGCAGGCCGGTGCAGCCCGGAGAGACCCTCCCGACCATCTCGCTCTTCATGGGATCGGGTATGCCCCGCGGGGTGTGGCAGCGCGTCCTGGACCGCTACCCGGGAACCCGGGTCCTGGAGTTCTACGCCGGCACCGAGGTTGACGTGGTGCTGGCCAACCTCTCGACGTCCAAGCCGGGCTCGCGCGGCCGTCCGCTTCCCGGTACCGCCGAGGTGCGGCTCGTCGAGGTCGATCCCGATTCGGGCGCGGTGGTGAACGGGCCCGATGGCTACGCGGTGCCGAGCGAGGTCGGCGCCCCCGGGGTGCTTCTCGCCCGGCCCCGTCTCGGTGTCGACGCCTCGGTGCGCCGACTGCGCGGGGTGTTCCGCCGCGGCGACACGTGGGTGTCGACCGACGACCTCTTCGAGCGCGACAGGGACGGCGACTTCTGGCTGCTCGGTCCGGCGAGCGCGATCGTGCGCACGGCACACGGACCGGTGCACCCGATCCAGGTCGCTGACGCGCTGGGGGTTCTGCCCGAGGTCGATCTGGCCGTTCTCTACGAGGTGCCCGGGACTACGGGTCCGGTCGCCGTGGCCGCGGTGAGCAAGTGGGGCTCCACCGCGATCACCGCGGCAGAGGTCGGCGGCGCACTGGCCTCGGTCCCACCCGCCGGACGACCGGACATCGTGCACGTGGTCAACGACATCCCGGTGACCAACTGGTACCGGCCGGACCCCAGGGAGCTCGCCGCCAAGGGCCTCCCCAAGGCGGGACCTCGGACATGGATCCGGGATCCCGACTCAGGCGACTACGTGAGACTGACCAAGGCGGTCCGCGACCAGCTGCTTCCGTCCGGCCAATAGCGGGCCCACTCCACATCGCACGTCCCCGCGAACTCCGGCGTCCCGGGTTGTGGCGTACCGGCCGTGCGGGGAAACATGCGTGGAATGAACCTCTCCCTTATCTGGAACGGCTGGGATTCACTGGCCCATACGTTGGTCATCGTTGTCGCCGGAGCCACCGCGATCGTGGTTATGTTGCGCATCTCGGGCCCACGAACGCTGGCACAGATGTCGCCGCTGGATTTCATCGTCGCCGTCACCATCGGCGCCACGTTCGGGCGGACCATCACCGCGGTCGAGGTCCCGCTCACGCAGCTCCTCTTCGGTGTGACCCTACTGGTACTCATGCAGTGGTTCTTGGCCGCGATTCGCGCCCGGTTCCCCCGGGCTCGCCGGGCCCTGGATCACCCTCCGATACTGCTGTATTACCGCGGCCAGTTCCAGGGGCCGGTGTTACGGCGCCACCGTCTACTCGAGCGGGACATTCACACCGCTGTCCGCCTGTCGGGTCGGGGATCTCTCCAAGACGTGGCGGCAGTCATCCTGCAGCAGGACGGGACCCTCGGGGTGATCGGTGAAGAGGCCCTGGGAGACGGCTCCAGCCTGCTGCCCTACGTCCAGACCTCAGGACCCGATGCCCAGCTGCATGGCGAGGTACGGGAACAGACCCATGCACCCGGGCGTCAGAGCTAGACACATGGCCTCGCCCGGCCCGGGGCCGAACAGGTAGCGCATCGGGTTAAAAACCGAGCCAGACGAAATCATGATGCCGCTCCTCGCAGTTTGTCTTCCACCAGGTAGACGAGCATATCCGACGACGACGAGGTTCTCCCCCGCCGTCGTACGCAGACGCCGGGAATGCCTACCGGTCAGAAAGTTTCGGCTCGGATGGAACCGATCCGGCCTCCCGCGCCGTCATAGGTATCGGACACCTATTGATCGAGTGCCAGGAGCTGTGCTGGTGACTACTTCCTCCGCAGAGGACATGCTGCGCGATTTCCCGCCCGTCGTCTACGTACCGTGCGGCCAGCCGAGTGCCGGTGCGCCGGGCCCGGATGGCCAAGTGCCGCTGGAGCTGCATATGCGGCGAACCCGCGACGGACGTCTCGCACTGCTCGCGTACAGCGCACTGGATCGTTTCCATGACCTGGCGGGTCGTGAGACGAACTGGGCGCTGGTGACCCACGAGGGCTTGGACGAGATCTACGCGCGCCAACCGTTCGACCTCCTGCTCATGGACATCGCGGTGCCCGAGGACGCGCGGGAGGACGATCAGTGGCTGACCATCTAGACGTCGATCCCGCAGTACTGAGCGAGATCGCCGTGTCCCTTGACGAGGCCTCTCTCCAGGTCGACGAACTTTCTCTCCCAGGCGGGGTCGACGGCGGGATCGCCTCCGGCGACATCTTTGCTCTACTCGCCGACGTGTCACTGGACCTCGCCGAGATCGCCGGGGGGCTGGAAGCGATGTCGCAGCAGTTGTCTGAGACCCAACGGCTTTATATCGAGCGCGACGAAGACGCGGCCGAAGCGCTCTTTCTCGCCGGCGGTTCGTAATGGGCGAAACTATTGATACCGAGATCAAAGGCGAACCGGCCGGCGTGCGTTCTCTCGCTGCCGACCTGCGGCTCGTGGCCGCACCCACCGTCAGCGCTGTCGCTGACGCACTGGTCGATGCGCGCCGAAGTGCGGAAGATTCCTGGCTCTCCCCCGCAGGGAGTGCCTTTCACTCTGCCGTCTACGACGCAATCCACCCGGTGGATGGTCTCTCCACGTTTCTGCGAGAAGCCGCCGACGGGTTGGAGCTTCTCGCCGGGGAGCTCGAGCAAGCACAGCGCCAGATGGCAGACGTGCGAACTGAGGCGAGCGCCGCTGGACTCACCGTAAGCGGATTTGCGATCGAGCACCCTGGCCCCGCCACTCCCGCGCCCGGGCCCCTGGCGACTAATGCCGGCAGCGCCGCGGTCGCAGAACACAATTACTTGGTGCGGGCCCACGACGCCCAGAACCGAAAGATCAAGGCCTTCACTCGAGCCGCCGGCGAGGCGGCCGAAGTCCGCACCAACGAAGTCAACGCTGCCAGCGCCTGGAGCGATCTCGTTGGCGATAAGCACAATCGCAAGCTCGGCTTCACCCCCATCGGCTTCGGCTTGGACACCGCACAGGGCGAAGCCAAACTCCGAGGCAGAAAGCAGCTCACCAGGGCAAGGGATCTTTCAGGACTGGCGAAATCCATGAACGCGGCCCGCCCCAATCTCGCCACCCTGGACGAGCGTCTTGCGCTATCCAAAGCAACCCGCACAATTATCGGCGAAGCAGCTGATGCCCAGAAGGCATGGAGATCCTCCACTCAGATCGGCCAGACTATGGCTCGCGCCAGCGGGGTACTTGCCGTGGGCGGCGTCGCCTACGACATCGCCGTGCTGGACAAACCGTGGCACCAAGCAGTGGTGACGGGGAGCGCCAGCTTCGGCGCATCGGTGGCGGCCGGAGCGGCCCTAGGCACCCTGATCCCTGTACCCTTTCTCGGCACCGCGATCGGCGCCGGCGTCGGTGCCGGAGTTGGAATCTTCACCTCTGGCGCCATAGACCATATGTTCGAGAGCAAGAGCTTTGATGTGTCAGACGCCGTCGATGCTGGCTGGGATGAGCTCAAGGGCACGGTCGGTCTTGGAACGAACGCTGTTACCTCAACCTGGAAAGCCCTGTTCTGACTTTCAGATTGGATTACCGAGCATGAGCCACAGAGCCGGCATGACCAGCACCCCACGCTTCTGGACTTTTGCCAAAGTGTCAGGGTCGGCGTTTCTATGGTTCTTTGCAGCCCTGTTCATCATCGCGGCCACACGCGACTATCTTGAGACCGCTAACCTCTGGTCGTTGACCTTGGGTATCTGTCTTTCCGCAATTGGATTCAGCGCGCCGATCTTCGGCTACACGCTGCGGAACCGACCGGAGCAGATCCGCGCTCCCCAAGTCGCTGCACTCAATGGATTACCAGCCGTCCTTTTTCCTGCGGATCGTCCAGCGGTGCCGGTAAGCGCAGCGCTCTACGCAATTCTGTCCGGCGCGCTTGTCTCCTGGGCCATGCTGTCGGACACCGACGAGGCCCGGGTCGCTGCAGGAATATTCCTCGCACTTGCGGCCTTCTTTTTCAGCTACACACTCTTCGCGGTGCTGGGCCGATTCCATGACGACGGCACCTACTTGACCGAACAGGGCGTCTTCATCCGCGCGCGGGGCCTACGCGCTCAGATCCCGTGGTCCAGCATCGCCGGCAGCCGAACATACAAGAAATGGCCCTTCCCCTATCCCCGAATAGCAATCGATCTCATCCCCGGAACACCTCGCGACGTGTCCATAACGGTTCCATGGTGGATCGGTTCTCCCCACCCTCGAAAGAACACGGTGATCCTGACCACCGTTCAGGTCCCCGCGCTCCAGATAGAACAGGCCAACACCGACCCCGGCACCTGGATCGACACCTTCATCCACAACCCACCGACCGCCCGATACCTTGCAACACTCGTTGATCCGCCGAACTTTTACGAAGCCCGAACTATGACAGGTTCGATTCCCCCACCCTTCAGCGGATAAACCAGCCGAAAGTCTGACTGGAACAGGAGCGGTCTTGCGCATAGGCACTGCCATCACGTTGCTCTAATGGTTCCTCGACGCCGCTTGCACTGCAGGGGTCCTGCTCTCCCCCGCCGTCATACGCAGGCAACGGGAATGCCGAACAGTCAGAAATTTTCGGCTGAGTTGAAACCAATCCCGCCTCCCGGGCCGTCATAGGTATCGGACACCTATTGATCGAGTGCCAGGAGCTGTGCTGGTGACTACTTCCTCCGCAGAGGACATGCTGCGCGATTTCCCGCCCGTCGTCTACGTACCGTGCGGCCAGCCGAGTGCCGGCGCGCCGGGCCCGGATGGCCAAGTGCCGCTGGAGCTGCATATGCGGCGAACCCGCGACGGACGGCTCGCACTGCTCGCGTACAGCGCGCTGGATCGTTTCCATGACCTGGCGGGTCGTCAGACGAACTGGGCGCTGGTGACCCACGAGGGCTTGGACGAGATCTACGCGCGGCAATCATTCGACCTGCTGCTCATGGACGTCGCTGTGCCCGAGGACGCGCGGGAGGACGATCAGTGGCTGACCATCTAGACGTCGACCCCGCAGTACTAAGCGAGATCGCCGTGTCCTTTGACGACCGTTCGCGGGACGTTGACGAGGCGGTGCTTCCCGACGGCGTTGACGCCGGCATCGCCACCGCCGACGTTCTGCTGTTGCTCGGCGACCTGTCGGCAGATCTCGGGGAGATCGCCGGCGGGATGGCCGCCATGTCGGTTCAGCTGAGCGATAGTCGTCAGCTGTATCTCGACGCCGACGCGGACGCAGCCGAGGCCGTGTTCCTCGCCGGAGGTGGCGGGTGACCCATTCGATCGATACTGAGGTCCGCGGTCAGCCGGGCGAGCTACGCGACTCCGCCGAGAAGCTGCGCGGGTATGTGACCCCGGTCGTCGCCACCCTCGGCGACACCCTGGTTGCTGCCCGACGCGGAGCCGAGGACACGTGGAGCTCCCCGGCTGGGGAAGCCTTCACCACACGCGTGTCGGATCTCATCGACCCTGTGGACCAGCTCGAGACGTATCTCGGCGAGGCGGCAAGCGGTCTGGACCTGCTGGCCGGTGATCTCGAACAGGCACAGCGCTCGATGGAGGCGATCCGCTCCGACGCGGTAGCGGCGAGTTTGTCCGTCAACGGGTTCGTGATCGAGGATCCCGGCCCGCCGCTCCCCGACCCCGGCCCGGTGCCGACCGACGCAGACACGCACGCCGTAGCGGCCCACGCCGATCAGACGGCCGCGTACAACACCCAGCGAGCCAGGCTCAACGCGTTCACCGCTGCCGCGGCCGAGGCGGTTGAAATCAGGTCTAAGGAAGCTACCGCGGCTCGGGCGTGGAGTGACATAGTCACTAGAAAACAGCAGCTCAAGTTGGTATTCGTCGCTGGCGATTTCGGTGTATCGGTCGCCCAGGGGGTCGTGAGCGAGCGGGGAAAACGCCAGCACGCCAGGTCGCAACAGTTGCTGGACCGCTCTCGTCAACTAGCCAAGGACGCCCGAGGCCTCGCCGGATACGACGCTCGCCGAGCAGCCTTCGACGAGGGACGCCGATTACGGGGTGCCGCAGCTGTGCACCAGGCCGGGTGGCGGAGAGCGAACAGCAGAAGTCAGGCCCTCGGCAGGCTCGGGGGTGTCATGGCGGTGGGTGCCGTCGCCTACGATGTCGCTGTTCTCGACAAGCCGTGGCACCAGGCTGTAGTCAGCGGCGGCGCGGGGTTCGGGGCCTCGGTTGCAGCGGGGGCTGCGACGGGCGCGTTGATCGGTTCGATTGTTCCAGTTCCGCTGGTGGGCACTGTCTTCGGCGCGGCTGTCGGTACGGGGATCGGCATCTGGACCTCCGGGGCGGTAGACAGCCTCTTCGAGGACTCAGATCGAAGTTTCGCGAGCGCCTACGACGCTGGTCGAGATGCCCTCGGGGACACCTGGCAATCGGCTAGCAACACAGGGAAATTCGTGTGGAACGCGTTGTTCTAAATCGATAGAAGGAAGTAATGTTCGACGAGAATTACATCGGACGCCGCAGGAAGGACACAGGCCCCCAGACCTGGTGGACTCCGCGGAACGTCCTTGCGCTTGTCTACCTGTGGCTCATCGGAGCCTTGTACTTGAGCGCGGTGTTCATCGGGTCCGACCCGTCGAGCCCGGGCCACCTTTGGGGGAATGGGTTCTTCCTAAGTCAGTCCGTGCTGTGTTTCATGATTCCCGTCTTCAGTTACTCCATCCGTAACAGGCCGGAGGCGATCCGCAGTCCCCGGCTCGCGGTACGTGACGGCAGTCCGGCGATCCACTTCCCAGCCGACCGCATGGCCCACCCCATCAGCGAGGTGGGCTACTTTCTGGTCGCGGTGATTCTGGTGTCGGCGGCGTTGATGGGCACAGACGGACACCTGGAACCGGGCATGGGAATTTTCCTCCTCCCAGCTGCCCTCTTCCTGAGCTACCCGATCTTCAGCCTCGCCGGCCGGTTCGTCGAGGAAGGTACTTATCTCACCGAGCACGGTGTAACCATCCGAGCCAGAGGACTACGAGCCCAGATCCCGTGGTCCAGCATCGCCGGATCCCGAACGTACAGAACCTGGCCGTTCCCCTTCGATCGAATCGCAATCGATCTCCACCCGGGCAGCCCGCGCGAAGTGTCCGTCACGGTCCCCTGGTGGATAGGGTCACCCCGACCCCGGAGAAACACCGTCCTCTTGACCAAGGTGCAGGTCCCCGGCCTCATGATGGGCTGGGAGGAAACCAACCCAGGCACGTGGATCGACATCTTCGCCCAGCACCCACCGACACGCCAATACCTCGACTCCCTCGACGACCCGCCCGACTTTCGCGATGCCCGATCACGGCTCTGGGAACACCTCGGGCCCCCTTTCGATGCGTAGGCCGTGGGTAACACGGGATGCCCTGGGAGACCGGCACCCTGCGTGCTCGGATGTTTGGCCGCGGCGTCCGGCTGCCAGGCACGCATCGCGGGGCCACGGACCGCTGGGGGTGACCGGACGACGACATCGTTTGCGCTTCCACCCCAAGGATCGCGGACAGTCGGTCGTCCGATCTACGCAGCTGTAGTGCGGGCCATCAGATTCGTCTCTCGGGCGCCCGATCGGTGGGACGATGTCCGGTATGCATCAGAGGCGATCGACCGTGGTTGCTGTTGTCGTCGTTCTCGTCGTCGTTCTTTCCGCGGCGGCCCTCGTGTACTCGGGCATCCGGCAGACCAGGATCGTCGTGGGCGCGGAACCCACCGGCCTGGTGGTCTCCGAGGGGCTCTTCGGCGCCAACCACCGGTACCCGTTCGACGCGTTCGGCTCGTTCACCTCCGGCGGCGAGCCGCAGCAGAGGCTCGTCGCGAGCGCGCAGTCCACCGGGATAAGCACGCTGCGCTACCCGGGCGGCACGGTGGCCAACACCTTCCGGTGGAAACGGGCGATCGGGCCGCGTGAGGACCGTGGCTGCCAGACAGGCGGCGGCGACGGCGCCCCGCTGGACAGCGACATCGGGCCCGACGAGCACATGGCGCTGGTCGAGCAGGTGGGCGCCGAGACCACGATGGTGGTGAACTTTGCCACCGCCACCCCGCAGGAGGCGGCGGACTGGGTGAGCTACATGAACGCCCCCGTCGGCACCAGCCCCTGGGCGGACCTGCGGGCCGAGCACGGTCACCCCGAGCCATACGGGGTGACGTGGTGGGAGGTCGGCAACGAGCCCGATGTGGGCGACCAGGCGTACTGGATGGAGCAGGACCCCACCATCCTGCCCACCGAGCACCCCGAGCGCGCCCACAAGTACGCCTACGGCGGGACGACCGAATTCACCGATCAACCGCTGACCACCGACTGCGACCGCCGCAAGGACGCCCAGATCAGCGACGGCTCCCCCGGTCAGGTCCGCCAGGTGCCCTACGCCCCGGTGGCACCGGATCCGCGGGTGATGGTGGACGGCGTGATGTGGACGCCGGTCCCCACCCTGGACGGCGCCGAGCCGGACGACACCGTCTACACCCTCGACCACGAGTCCGGCGAGGTGCGCTTCGGCGACGGGACACACGGCGCCGTCCCGCCGGAGGGGTCCCGACTGACGGTGAGCTACACCAGTGGACCGCACGCCGGCTACGTGGACTTCGTCCGCGCCATGAAGGACGCCGACCCCGACATCCGCGTCTGCTCGAGCTATCAGGGAGGCCCGTTCCTGGAGGCGATCGGGCACGACCCGGCGTTCGACTGCCAGGTCTCGCACCCCTACACCTGGATCGTCTCCCCCATGACCGCCGCCCAGACCCACGATCACGTGATGATGGGCAGCGACTGGCAGGCCGCGCACGTCGCCCGGGAGGGGGCCGAGATCCGGCGCACCGCAGGACGCGACGTACCGCTGCTGGTCAGCGAGTACGGAGCGTCGCCGGTGCCTGGTTTCCAGACGTGGCAGGAGCCGGGCGGGGACTACCTGGCCTCGGTGAGTCCGGCGCTATACGTGGCCACCCAGCTCGCCGCGTTCGCCGAGAGTGGCATCCCGGTGGCGCTGAAACACTCCCTGGTGGATGTACCGCTCGATCACGGCGGGGATTCCACCTCGGCCAATCTCGGGTCGCGCAATGTGGCGATCTTCAGCCCCACTCCGGATTTCGCCCCGTCCCCCACCGCGCTGGTCCTGCAGATGCTCTCCCCGCTGACCGGGCATGAGGTGTTGCCCTCGACGATCGAGAACGGCCCCCGTCGCGTCTCAGCGGCCGGGCAGTACGAGGCGCTCGCCACCCTGGCCACGCGCACCGGTGAGGACCTCACCCTGACGGTGATCAACCGCGACCCCGAGCGGGACGTGGAGGCCGAGCTCGTCCTCCTAGACGGGTACCGCGAGACCGAGGTCGCCACCCTCGATGCTCCGCGCTTCGACTCGGTGACCGATGTACGCGTGGTGACCGACTCAGTGTCGCTCGATGCGGACACGCCTCGGGGCATGTTCCCCGCGCACTCGGTCACCACACTGACGCTGAAGAAGGTGGCCCCGTGAACCCTGCTTCCGCGATAACCCAGGTGTGGCTGCTGGCCTCGGCACTCGTGGGCGCGGTGACCGTGGTGGTCCTGGTGGCGGCGGGCCTGCGCCGATGCTGGTGGTCACTGCGCAGCGACCACGACCCGCTCTGGCGCGCGGCCGGGGTCGCCTGGGGGGTGGCGCTCCTCGCTCTGGCCGCCCTGGCGGCCGGATTCCTTCTCTCTGCTGCGCTGGTGCCCGGGGCCGGATGGGTCGCGATCCTTGCCGCACTCACCACAGTTCTCGTGTGGTCGGCGAGTCTCTGGACCGGGCGGACCCCGGACGGCCAGGTATGGCCGGGCAGGCCGACCGCGCGGCCACATCGCCCGGCCTGGGCTGTTGGTGTGTGGCTCCTCGCGGCGAGTTGGGCGCTGCTCTACTGGTCCGCCTCGCAGATGGCCGCACCGGACCCGCCGACAGTCGCCAACCTGGTCGGGGTCAGTGCCGGCGTACTGGTGATCGGCGGTCTGCTGGTCGGGGTGGCGCAGGCTGCGGTCCTCCGGCGCTGACGAATGCGAAGCACCCGCCCTCCTCGAGCATGTCCCCCACGTGCCGGGGGTTCTGCGTCCAAGAAGTTAAAGACATCCGACGACGACGACGACGAGGGCCCGAACGATGACGGCTGCAAACACCCAATCCCCGAATATCGGGCAGGATGTTCGGGGTGCTGGCAGATGACGTTCTTCCCCTGATCCGTACGCGCGCCGACCTCCACCGGTGGAGCGCGTCCAACGCGCACGGCGGTCAGATGCACGAGGCCATAGACAATCTCGAGGCCGCGGCCGATACGATTGACCCCGGTGAGTTTTACCAGGTCACCCACAAAGCGTTGGCCAGTGCGATCAAGATCATCGCCCGGGCTGATGACTCCAGCGGCATCATCGGCGACGCCTGTCGACGACTGCTGGCCCTCCACCCAGTCGCCGCTGCGCGGGCCGGTGTGGCCCCGTCCACCTTGGTCAAGTGGATGATCACGTTCCAGTTTTACGGTGACGTGGATTTTTTCGAACTCGACCCCGTCGCGTACGCCTCCGCGCTGGGCGAGCGAGGCGTGGCGACTTACCGCCGCCGGTTGGACGAGATTGCGGAGACTCTGGAGCCGCGCGGTCAGGATCTCAGGAGTTCTCCGAACAGTGGCGAGTGGTTCACGCTTGAGTGGAACGCTCAGCGTCTCGCGGTGCTCGACCGCGACGTCGAGGCGATCATCCGAACTCACGCCCGGGATATGAAGGTCGCCGCGTGGCTTGAGGACACTTCTAAGGCCTTGGAAGAGATCGGCGAGATTGACCTGGCGATCGAGTGGGCCGAGCGAGCTGTGGAATTCGACAGCGGGCATCAGTCGCTCGCCGCGGCACGCTCATGGTGTCGGCTCCTCGAGGAGCATCGCCCCGACGATCTCGTTGACGCTCGGCTGACGGTGTTCCGGAAGTGGCCATCGGCATCCACTGCCGCTGCGCTCCACGACAGCGCGGGAGCGAGCTGGATCACCCACCGTGACGAGGTGATGACCACGCTCGGGAACACACCCCGTGAAGCAGTGCTTTTCACGCTGACCACTCTCGATGACCCAATTGCGGCATGGGAGCTTGCTCACTCATCAGAGCTCTCTGACGACCGCGTGTGGAGTGATCTGCTTGAGGCTTACCAGTCCATCGACCCGATCGCCGTTCTCCCGAAGCACCGCGAACTGGTTGAATCCACGCTCGTCGCCACCAACGTCCGGAACTATCGAAGCGCGGCCCTGCGACTCCGGAGGATGCGCAAGCTCGCGGCCGGCACCACTGCCGCGCCGGACCTTGACGCGTACATCGTCGAGTTGCGCAACACCCATCGCCGCCGGACACGGCTCCAGCAGGAGTTCGACCGTTGCAAGCTGCCGTGAATTCGCCAACCGCGGGCATGGGCAATTTCGTCCCGGCTATCGTGTCCCATCACGACTACCCACTCAGCCCACCTCTGCTGTCAACCTCTTGAGCATAGCTTCGAGCCGATCCTCGTACTCCCCCGCAATCTCCGCCACGATCACCTCCACCGGTTCGATGCCGCGAATAGATTGCAGCCCCTGGCCGGCGGCCCACAGGTCTTTCCACCGTGCGATGCCCTCCCCACCCGAGGTGTAGTCCCGGTCTCCGGTCGCGGGGCAAAGGTTCGTGGGGTCAAGCCCATTGGCGATGAGGCTCGGCCGCAACCACGATGCGGGAGTGCCGGTGATGGCGTCGCTGATCACGAGATCATCCGGCCCGTGGTCCACGACCATCTGCTTGTAGTCACCGTGCGCCAGGCTCTCCTGTGCCGCGAGGAAACGGGTGCCCATGTAGACCAGGTCGGCTCCGGCGGTCACCGCACCGGCCACCCCGGCGCCGTCGGCGATCCCGCCGCCAATGATCACCAGGCCGTCGAAGAACTCCCGCACAGCGGAGATGAACGCAAACGGGGACATGTGCCCGGTGTGCCCGCCGGCGCCGGCGGAGATGCAGGCCATACCGTCGACGCCCGCCTCGGCCGCCTTGTGCGCCAGGGTCATGTTCACCACGTCTGCGATCACGATCCCGCCGTAGCCGTGGACGACCTCCATGACCGGGCGCGGCGATCCCAGGGCGGTAATGACGATCGGTGGTTGGTACTCGGCCACCAGTCGCAAGTCATCGGCCAACCGACGATTGCTGCGGTGCGTGACGAGGTTGACGGCCCACGGGGCGGCGTCCGGGCCGGCGTCGCGCAATTGCCAGGTGATGCTCGCGAACCACTGGTCGAGCTCGTCCACTGTTCGGCAGTTCTGGGTGGGCAGCGACCCGATCACACCCGCCCGGCAGGCGGCGACAACTAGGTCGGGACCCGAGACGAGGAACATCGGTGCAGCCACCACGGGGACCCGCAGTCGCGATAGCAGCTGGTCTTGCGATGCGGCGGTCACACCGGCTCCCCGCTCAACGCCGCAGTAGGGGCGGTCGACGGGCCCGGCTCGACCGCCGCGGCACGGCGGCGCAGGTCCCGCTTGAGCAGTTTGCCCACGGCGTTGCGGGGCAGCTCGGGCCGCACCTCGAGCCGCTCGGGCAGCTGGTAGGAGCCGATCTTGCGGTCGCGCAGGAAGGACACAAGCTCGTCGAGAGTCAACGAGCACCCGTCGCGCAGGGCCACCACGGCCGCGACGCGCTCCCCCATCACTTCGTCGGGATCCCCGATCACCGCGACCTCGGCCACCGCCGGGTGTTCCGCGATCATGGCCTCGAGCGCCACGGGTGCGATGTTCATCCCGCCGCGGATGATGAGGTCCTTGTTCCGGTCCACGTACAGCAGGAATTCGTTGTTCTCCCCGGCGATCTCAAACACGTCGCCGCTGCGCAGCCGCCCCTGCTCGTCGAAGGGGCTCGCCACGTTCTCGCCGTCCAGGTAGCCGGCGAACACGGTGGGACCGTCGACCCGCAGTTCGCCCGGCACACCGGGCTCGGTGATCTCCTCGCCGGTCTCCATGTCCACCACCTGGACGCTGACGCGGTCGGAGAGAAAGGCGTGCCACTGCACACCAGGTGCGCCGAAGCGGGGGAAGAAGCGTGCGCGGTCGGCCGGGTCGGGGAAGTCCTCGGGAAGGGAGATGAGCGCCACGCCTTCGTTGGAGCCGAAGTTGTTGATGACGCTCAGCCCGAACTGCTCCTGCCAGCCGCGCACCATAGCGGGCTGGAGCGGCGCCGATCCCGACCCCAGGTGCGTCAGGCTCGACAGGTCCACCTTGGACTGCAGGTCCTCGTTGTGCAGCAGCATCCACAGCAGCGCGGGCGGGGCGAGGGTGTAGGTGACGCGCTCGGTGGCGATCTGCCGGAAGAAGGTCGGCGCGTCAAACGGGTGGTGCTGCACCAGGAGGCACCCTGTGAACAGCCACGGCAGGAACATGCCGCTGATGCCGCCCATGTTGATCATCGGGAACGGGTTGAGGAGCACGCTCTCGGCGTGGACGGCGGGGCCCGTGGTGGTGCCGTCGCCGATCGACACCCATTCGTAGTCGGCGCGCGGGACGCCCTTGGGTTGTCCCTCGGTGCCGGAGGTCCAGCACAGGGTGACGCAGTGGTTGGGGTCGTGCGGGTGCTCGGCCCGGTAGTCCTCGACGCGGGCCCGGTCTTTAGTGCTAGCGGGTCCGGGGACGAGGTGGGCGTCGGCCACCTCGCCGGCCTCGCAGGCGGCGCCGAGGGTGAGCACTGGTGGCTGCGGGGCCAGGGCCGCGCGGGCGCCGATCGCGTCGGCGGCGGGGCTGCGGTCCTGGAAGCGGGCGCAGGTGAGGATCACCCGGAAGCCGGCCTTGCCGCCCATGGTGGTGAGCTCGTGCTGGCGGTACTGCATGGCCAGCGGGGAGGCCACCACCCCGATCGCCCAGGTGGCCAGCATCGCTTCGGCCAACTCCACCGAGTTGGGCAGTTGAATGCCCACCACGTCGCCAGCGCGCACACCGTGCTCGAGCAGGCGCGCGGCGAGATAGGTCACCTCGTCGTCGACCTCGTTCCACGTCAGCCGGCGCGGCGGTGACCCGACCAAAGCTTCCCGGTTAAGTGGATCAACCAGTGCCAGGGCGTCACCCCGTTCGGCGACGCGGGCCCGGAATTCGCCGTACAAAGTGCGGTCGTCCCACCACCCGCGCGACCGATACTCGGCCACCCGCTCGGCGGAGTGCATTGGATCGGTGAACTGAACCATGTGACTTCTCTTCCTGTGCGGTGTTGCACCCGGGCCCGAGTCAGAGCCCGAGCGGGGTGGTCATGGAATCGGATGTGCGCCAGTCGGGGATCTCGGTTCCTGACGCCCAGGTGGAGTGGGTGCCCGAGGAGACCCGTTCGGGCAGGCGGACGCGGGCGATCGGCCCGTCCTCCACCCGCTGTGCGTCGAGGATCAGGCACTCCGAGAGGTCCCGGTTCATGTCGACGGTGATGGTGATGAGGTAGCCGTCGTCCTCGCTCGTCGAGCCCACGCGCGGGGCCATGGCGGTCTCGCTGCAGAACACGCCGTCCTCCAACTGGAAGGAGGTCTCGGTCCCGGTGAGCAGATCGTGCTTGACCACCCCGTTGAACAGGAACCAGCCGGGCTTGTTCTGCGCGGCGTAGGTGTACCGGTGCTCGCGGCCGCGGATGGTCTCGTTGATCATCCCGAACTCGGTTACTCGATCGGACAGGTCGTATTCCCGGACCTGCCCGGTGCGCATGTTCAGGTGCCACCGGTGCAGCCGCGCCCCCATGCGGTCGGAGGCCAGGAAGCGGAACGCCCGCTTGTAGTGGCTGCCCTGGCCGTCGTCGGCGGGCACCGGGTCGGATTGGAAGAAGCCGTCCAGGATGATCTCGTCGCCCTGTTCGTAGGCGTTGACCCAGTGCAGGACGAATGTCGGGTCGGCCTCGAACCACACGATGTCCTCGGCCGTGCCGCGGCGCGGGATCACGGCCAGGCGCGTGGGGATGTCCGGGTAGAAGCGGTTGGCGAACTTGCCGTGCTTGAGCGCCTCCGGGTCCCAGAACAGTGGGCAGTCGTTGAGGATCGCGTAGTTCTGGGTGTAGGCCATGTCGTGCGGCAGGCGCGGCCCGGGCAGCGGGACCTCGGTGTAGTGGACCAGCCGGTCATGTGAGTCCACCACGCCGTAGTGCATGTAGGGGGCCTGCGTGTCGTAGTTGAAGAACAGCATCTCGCCGGTGCTCAGGTCGACCTTGGGGTGCGCGGAGACACCAACGTCAGCGGGGAACGCGCCG
The DNA here is from genome assembly GCF_000226215.1 of Dietzia alimentaria 72. Classification (GTDB taxonomy): domain Bacteria; phylum Actinomycetota; class Actinomycetes; order Mycobacteriales; family Mycobacteriaceae; genus Dietzia; species Dietzia alimentaria. The sequence goes on along the minus strand of NZ_AGFF01000021.1, from coordinate 25,092 downwards.
TTCCAGTCCGCCTTGCCGCGGGTCTCCAGCGTGAGCGGGTCCAGCTGGTAGAGGTCGCCGCACTGGTAGAAACTCGTCAGCGCGTGGCCGTTGTGGACGGTGACGTCGGTGCTGGAGGAGTCCTTGAGCATCCCGCGGGCGCCCCAGCCGTGGTCGGCCAGCGCCGCGGAGGGCTTTTCCACGATGCCGGGCCACAGCGGCCCGCCGGCCTGCTGTTCGGCGAGGAACCCGTCGGTGCGGACGAAGCGGTTGCGGTAGAACGCCTCGCCGTCGCGGAAGCCGACCACGTGCATCATCGCGTCGCCGTCGAAGGGGTGGTAGGCGCCGGTCAGCGCCGAGTGCACCGGGTTCTCCGTGTTGCGCAGGTACACCCCGTCAAGGTCGTGCGGGATCTGGCCGATGATCTCCGGGCTGTCCTGAGCGCGCTCGGTGTGCTGCGGGCGCCAGGGGCCGGTGCGGTAGGGGTGGTCGTCGTCGGCGGGCAGGGTGGTGAGGATGCGGCCCAGGACTTCGGTCTCCATGGGGTGGTCCTTTCGGGTTTCGGGCGAAGCGGTGATGGTGGCGGGGTCGGTGGGTGCTGCGGGGGCGGCGGCGGGCGCGGGCGGTCAGGCCCGTTCGAGGATGAGCGCGGTGCCCAGGCCGGCGGCGCCGCTGACGGCGGCGGCGGCGTAGCGACCGCCGCCCACGCGGAGCTGTTCGACGGCCTGGCCGGTGAGGATGGCGCCGGTGGCGCCGAAGGCGTGGCCCATGGCGATGGTTCCGCCGTTAACGTTGAAGCGGTCGTCGCCCAGGTCCAGCTCGCGTTGGATTTTGAGGCAGAAGGCGGAGAACGCCTCGGCGAACTCGACCACGTCGAGCTGGTCGGGGGTGAGGTCGGCGCGGGCCAGCGCCCGCTCGATGGCGGCCTGTCCGGCGCCGAGCATGCGCACCGGGTCGGAGCCGACCGACGCGCCGGAGACGACGCGCGCGAGGGGTATGAGCCCGGTGCGCTCGGCGGCGTCGAGGGTGCCGACGACGACGAGGCCGGCTCCATCCGCGAGCGACGGCGAGGTACCGCGCGTGTGCAGGTGTTCGATGTGATCGAGTTCCGGCAGGTGGGCCAGTGCTGTGGCGTCCTGTCCGTCGGCGCCGAGAGCGGCGAAGGCCGGCTCGAGTTGGGCGAGCTGCTCGCGAGAGGTCTGGCGCATGAGTTCATCGCGATCGAGCGCCACCTCGCCGTCGTCGCCCCGGACGGCCAGCACGAGGGGGTCGTAGAACCCGCGTTCCCACGCCTGCGCGGCCAGGTCCTGGGTGCGTAGTCCGTAGGCGTCCAGCTCGTCGCGGGTGAGGCCGAGTTCGGTGGCGCCGATGTCGGCGGCGATGCCCATGTGGACGCTGCCGATGGTCTCGATGACTGTCGGGTCGCTCCACAGTGGCCCACCGTCGGCGAACATGGGTACGGCGGAGACGGACTCCACTCCCCCGGCCACCACCAGCTCGGCCTGCTCGGCGGCGATCATCGCGGCTGCGTTCTTGACCGCGTCGATACCGGAGGCGCAGAAGCGGTTGACGGTCTGGCCGGCCACGGTGTCCGGCCAGCCAGCGGTGAGCACGGCGGTGCGGGCGAGGTTGGCGCCCTGCGCGCCGGTCTGGGTGGCGGTGCCGAGCATGACCTCGTCCACCGCGGCCGGGTCCAGGCCCAGTCGATCGGTAAGGCCGTGCAGGAGTTGCTCGACCAGGCTCAGCGGGCTGACGCCGGCCAACGCCCCGCCGCCATGGCCCTTGCCGCGGGGCGTGCGCAGCGAGCCCAGGATGTAGACGTCCCGTGCGGCGCTCATCTGGCACCCCTGGTGACGACTGTGGCCACGGCCGTGGTGAACGAGCCGCCCACGTTGACGGTCATGGCGGTGCGGGCGCCGTCGATCTGCTGGTCGCCGGCCCGGCCGGTGACCTGCTGTGCGGCGTCGAGGACCATGCGCACCCCGGTGGCACCCACCGGGTGGCCGTCGGCGAGCAGCCCCCCGCCGGGGTTGACGGGCAGGCGACCGTCGCGGCCTATCGCGCCGTCGGCGACCGCGGCTCCGGCCTTGCCGGGTTCGGCCAGCCCCATGTGCTCGAGGGTGACGAGACCGTTGATGGTGAAGCAGTCGTGGATCTCGGCCACGTCCAGCTCGTCGACGCCGTCCAGGCCGGCGCGGCGGTAGGCATCCTCAACGGTGCCGGCGAGGTGCGGGAACATGTGGCGCTGGCCCGCGCTGGCGGCGAGCTTGTCGGCCAGGAGCAGGGTGGCGGTGCGGTGTCCGAACCCGGCAAGGACGGCCTCATGCTCGAGGTCCGCGCCCGTATGCTCGGCCCACTTCTCGGCGAAGGCGCGGCTCACCAGGACGATGCCGGCGGCGCCGTCGGTGATGCGGCCGCAGTCGGTCTTGCGGAGAATGCCCTCCACCAGGGGGTTGGCGTCGTCGTCCGGGGTGAAGGAATCGGGGTCCAGCTGCCAGTCGCGGGTCTGGGACTGCATGTTGCCGCGGGCGTTGGCAAAAGCGATCTCGGCGAATCGGCCCAGGTGCGCGGGGTCGAGCCCGTAGCGGGTGTCGTATTCGGCGGCGATCTCGGCGAATAGGGCGGGCCAGGCGAACTGCGCGTCGACGGCCTCGCGGCCGGCCCAGGCAGCGCTGGCGAGGTTGTCGGCGGCCTGCTTGGCGGGCACGTTGCGCATGAGTTCCACGCCCAGCACCAGGGCCACGTCGTAGCGGCCCGAGGCGATGTCGGCCTCGGCGGCGAGCACGGCCGTCGAGCCGGAGGCGCACGCGGCCTCGTGCCGGGTAGTGGGCACGCCGTCGAGGGCGGGCTCTGCGGCCACCACCATGCCGCCGAGCTGGGCCTGGCCGGCGAACATCTCCCCCGCCAGGTTGCCCACGTGCACCACGTCCACGTCGGCGGCCTCGACGCGGGCGCCGGCGAGGGTCGCGGGGATGACCTCGGCGAGCATCTCGTAAAGCCCGGCGCCGGAGTCGGCCCACTTACGGGCGAAGTCGGTGCGGGCTCCGCCGAGGACGTAGACGGGTTCTTTCACGGTGGGTACCTCCGGGTGGTGGCTCTGCTTGCTCTGGCGCGCGTGGCCGATGTGGTCCGCATCACGTTGGATGCCAATGTAGCGACCTTGGCGCGTTACTGCAATAGCGAAAGTGGGCCTTTGTGCGTGTGGCGTGGTTTTTTGGCGCCCGAAGACATAATTGCTTCACTAAACACAGCAACATCCGGGTGCTACTGTCGTGGGCGTGCGCAACAAGAGGATGGTCAGGTGACCGGCGTCGGGACTGCCGTTCGCGCCCCGGTGGCGCCACTCGCGCGGGCGTTGACGATCGTCGGCGATGCGTGGAGCGTGCGGATCATACGTTCGGTGTTCGTCGGTCGACGTACGTTCGGGGCGCTGCGCGACGGCCTTGGAATCTCGGACGCCGTCCTGTCTCGCCGCCTGTCGGGTCTGGTAGCCGAGGGTGTACTGACGCACCCCTCAGCGCGACCAGACGCCGCCGCCGCTCGCGAGTACCGCCTCACTGAGGAAGGCAAGGATTTGTGGCGGGTGCTGGTCGCCATCCGGTCCTGGGACGAAGCATGGGCGGGGCCCGGGCATCCGGACTCCGCGATCGAACTGCATCACCACACCTGCGGGCGCGCCACGCATCCGATGCTCGGCTGCGGCGCGTGCGGCGCGATCGGTGTCCGGCCGCAGGACGTCGTGGCCCACGCTGACGACGGGCTGTTCCTCGACGTCACAGCGGGCCGCTCGCGACGCCTGGCCGGTAGCGGGCTCGCCATGGACTCGACCCGGGTGCTCGGCGACAACTGGGCCACGCTCGTGCTGGCGTGTGCGCTCATGGGCGCCACGCGGTTCCAGGACTTCGAGCGACAGTTGCCCATCCCCGCCGGTACCTTGACGAGCCGGCTACGGGATTTCGTGGACGCCGATGTGCTCCGCCGCGATGCCCACCGCGAGGGTGCCCGCCGGCAGGTCTACCGGCTCACGCCCCGCGGCCTGGACTTCTTCGCGGTGGCCGCCATGATCAACGACTGGTCGCGCAGCTGGCTCGCCCCGGACGGGCACTCGGGACTGTCGCTTGTGCACCGCGCCTGCGGCGGGGAGTTGCAGCCGCAATTCACGTGCAACTGCTGCAACGGTGTGCTCGAGCGCACGGAGGTGAGCTTCCGGGGGCGGAACCTGGAGGGCGCGGCGGGAGAAGAATCGCCTGCATCGGCCCGATAGGCCTCTCCGCCTCAGTCGACCACCTTCACGGTGCGGTCCGCGCCTCTGCACCGCTCGGGCACGTCCCGGCCCGGTCAATCCCGGCGCCGGCGTCCGTGTAGCTCCGGGACAAGTGTGTCAGCGGGAGCGGCTCGTCATGCCGACGTTCAGAGCCCGGCCACCTCCACCGCCAGCACGCCGCCGCTGCGTTGCTCACGGCATGTGGCCCGGTCCCAATCGTCCGCGACGCACACGTAGAGGGTCGAGTGGCTCGGACCACCGAGCGCGCAGGCATATGGTGGTCGAGGTGAGGCGAGGCGGTAGAGGATGTCACCCGCCGGCGAGATTTTGATCAGCTCGCCGGTGAACGGTGAGGCGAACCAGATGTCGTCGTTATCGTCCACGGCGAGCCCGTCGGGGAGCTCATCGGCCAACTCGATGAGCACCTTACGATCGGAGAGCGCGCCGTCCGGACCCACCGCGAAGGTCGTGATCTGTGGGGGCAGAGCGCGCGTCTCGGCTACCACGAGAGTGCTACCCCCGTCGATCAGCGCCATCCCGTTGGGAAGGTGCAGGTCGGTGGCCCCGACAGTCACGCCACCGTCCGGGTCGATCACGACCAACGTCGCCGGTGTGATCGGCTCTGGGGGCGCACTCGCGTCGCCGAAGTTGCCCACGTAAGCCCGACCCGCGCTGTCGACGAGCATGTCGTTGGCATGCCAGGTGGCGATATCGGAGAGATCGGCGTGCACCCGGGTGCTGCCGTCCCGCTCGACGGACAACACCTGCCTGCTGTGCATCGACACGACCAACAGCCTGCCGTCGGGCAGAAAGCCCAGGCCTGACGGACAGTCGTCGATCCGCACCACCGTCTCGGGTGCGCCACCCGGCTCCCACCTGATCACCCTGCCGTCATGCATATCCGAGAACCACAATGCGCCACCGTGCCACCGAGGGCCCTCGGGAAACGCGAGGTCGTCGATCACCGTGGTGAACACCGGCATCGTGCACGCTCCTTTTTAACAACGTCAGCGACTCCACCCCCGATGATGCACTCTCGCCCGCTTCGACCGACGATTTGTGGGCGTCCGCCCATCGCCGCAGCAGCCCGCCGCCGTATTTCGGCAGCTGACACTGGGACTTCGACGAGGCCGCCCGGCGGCCTCGTCGCCGCGTTGTCAGCGCATCGCGTTGACGACGGAATGGTTCGCGTGAACCAGATTCGCAGGGTCCCACTGCTGTTTGAGGGCCTGCAGTTCGGTGAGGTCATCGGCCCACAGTTCTCGGGGATTTACCCGCGTCTCGGTCATCGAGCGCAGACGCCGCGGAGCGCTGATAGGTGCCACCGCACGAATCACCGCGTCGAGCCCCACTCGGCCGGCGGCGAGAGCGTCTGCGCCGGGCGCACCCCCCGCGCCGGAGGGCGGGGCCACCGCCACCGCGACCATAAGCGCTCGCGCGCCGGCCACCGCGGACCGCCCACCGCGGTCGAGCGCCCCGCCGAGGTCGCGCAGTTCCACGGAAGTCAGCCCGCGCCCGTCGTCTCCCCCCAGGACGTCGACGAGCGCATCAGCACACTCAGTCGGCAGTGAGTGGAGCACCGCACTGGCACTGAGAGCCGCCGACGGGTGCGGCGGATCCATGTGGAGGGCGCCGAGCTCGACCGGGGAGGCAAGGGAGATCGTGTCGATCTCGGGCGCCATGTCGCGCAGCGGGGCCACGATCATGTCGACCTCGGCGCAGGGTAGCTGCGCGACGAGCTCGATGACGACGAATTCGCGGCCCGCGAGGAACGGCGGGACGCCGGGTGCCTCAGGTACGCGCAGGAGCCGCACCACGGACGTCACCGCGTCCGGGAGGCTCTCCGTCCACCCGGCCCAGAAGCGCACAACCTCCCGAGTCGAGGCGCCGGGCCAGAACAGCGCGCCGGCTGTCATCTCGACGGTGGCGTACAGCTGGATGTCGACCGCGAGGATCACGCCGAGATCCGCTCCCTGCAGGACCGCCCGGAACAGTTCGGGTTCGTGCTGCTCGTCAAGGTGACGCGGCACTCCGTCGGCCGTCACGACGTCGAAGCCGAGCACCGACGCCGACGCGAGCCCGTGTGAACGGGACAACCAGCCGAGCCCTCCCCCGAGGATCAGCCCGATCACCCCGACGTCGTAGGAGAACCCGCCGACCCCGATCAGGTTCTTGGCTGTGGCAGCCGCCTGGAGGTCGCCCCACCGGGCGCCGGCGCCCACGCGCGCCACCCGGGTGTCGGAGTTGATCTCCACCTCTGCCAGTGCGGCGGTCCGCACGAGAATCGTCCCGGTCAGGTCCCCGAGAGGGGACACGTTGTGCCCGGTGTTCTGCGCCGCGACCCGCAGCCCGAGCGAGGCGGCCGCGCGCACTGTGAGGATGATGTCGCGGGCGTCGCACGCGGTGACGACGGCCCTGGGTCGCTGGTCGACGGTCAGTTGCCACGCTCGCCGGGACTCGTCCCAGTCGGGGTCGACCGGCTGCGAGAGCGTTCCCGAGAGCAGTCCGGAGAGGTCGTCGAGATCGCGGGCGTCCCGTATCTCTCCGACGGTCACTGATGCGGTGTTCATGACGGGTGTTCTCCTCATTGTGTGGGAGGCAGCGAGCGCCTCGACGAGCAGGTTGTGTACGGCGTCGGGTCCGGGTGAGCGTCGGATGTCTTGGCCGATGGCGGCGGCCTTGGTCCGGTAACGCTCGTCCGAGAGGATCCGTCGGGCAGCGGCGGCGATCTGCTGTGCGGTCGGGGTGTCGGTCCGCAGATCGATTCCCGCGCCACTCCAGCCCACGCGGGCGCTCACTTCGGTCTTGTCCTCGGTCCGGCCGGCAACGATTATCGGGACGCCGTGCTCGAGTGCGTAATGCACTCCGCCGTAGCCACCGTTGGTGATGAACAGGTCGGTCATCGGGAGAAGCCGGTCGTACGGCAGGAACGGCGCCGCGCGCACGTTGCCGGGAAGGTCCGTGGGAAGACTCTCCAGCGGGCGGCCCCCCGTACTGACGACGACCACCACGTCGTCGTCGGCCAGTGCGCGGATGGCCGGCTCGACGAGGGCCCAATCCGAGTTGGCGACGGTTCCCTGGGTCACGTGCACCACGGGTCGATCGTCGGTCAGGTCGTCCCACCAGTCCGGGAGGGGCGTAGCGGACGGTCGCGATCGGGCGACGGGTCCGACGAACCTGACAGTATCCGCGAGACCGGGCCGGGGATACTCGAACGCCGGCACCGTGAACTGCACGAGCAGGTCTGCACCGGCGGGCCAGTCGAGGAAAAATCGCGGCAGATCGCGCCCGATCTCGGACCGGGCGATCTCGTTGGCATAGCGCTGGATCGGTCTGAAGACGACCTGCTCGGCCCCGACGCTGAGGAGCCGGTTACGAAGGCGGCCCACCATGCCTGGACGGGGTGGGATACCCAGGCCGAAGGGGGCGACGTCCGGGTGCTTGACCGCGAGCGGAACGATGCCCAGATTGACGACGAGTGGTCGTTGCTCGCGGGGGACGCCGGTCAGGACGGCGGCGGCCGCGAACATCGATTCGGCCAGTATGACGTCGGTCGGTTCGGCCGCCAATGCCGCGCGCACAGCGGACAGTTGCGCCGGGACCGGGCGCAGGAAGATCTCGATCATGTCGTAGCGCACGCCGGCGGGTCCGCGGAGCCCTCGCCGGCCGGGGAAGGCGGCGTCGATATCGCGGTCGTCGTAGTCAGCCTCGGGTGGGAGTGGCAGGAAGTCCGCGCCGGTGCCGACGACCTCGTCGCGGTATCTCTCGCCCGTCAGGAATCGCACCCGGTCCCCCGCGCCCACGAGTGACTGGGCGATGGACAGTAGCGGGGTGACGTGGCCGCGAACTGGAGTGGAGGTGAGAAGGATGGATGCCATGAGTGGTCCTCCGGTGAGGCAGGCTATTATTGGCCTGCCCCAGAAAGTATTCACCACCCCAATAGGCAAGTCAATAAGGATGGACGATGTCGGAGGAAATTCCTACCCGTGCGTATCGGTCGACGCTGCGCGCCGAGCAAGCGGCCAACACCCGGACACGGGTCGTCGCCGCGGCCGCCGCCTGCTTCACCGAACGGGGCTACGGCGGCACATCCCTCGGCGATATCGCCGACCGAGCAGGGGTGTCAACGGAAACCGTGAAGGCCAACGGGCCGAAGCGTGCCCTGCTACTCAGCGCGTTCGAGCAGGCCTTTGCCGGCGCCGAGGGAGATCAGCTGCTCGCGGAGTCGGATGCCGCGCGAGAGCTCGTCGCGACCTCCGATAGCGACGAGCTCCTCCCAGCGCTCGCCGGACTTATAGGCGCTGCCAACGCGCGAACCAGTGTGTTGTGGAGCGAGTACCTCGCTGCCGCGAACGCCGATCCGGTTATCGCCGAGGCGCTGTCGGCTCTGCTCCAGCGGCGCCGTCTGGACTACCGGAGCGCCATAGATCTCCTGGCCAGCCGGGGGATCGTCGGACCGATCGACGACGTCGACGAGGCGGCCGCGGCGCTGTCGTTCTTATGGTCACCGGAGAGCCATCAACAGCTCGTCCTCCAAGGGGGCTGGAGCTTCCGACGGTACGAACGCTGGCTGGTCGAGGCCGCGCGCCGACAGTTCGCGGTCTGAGCCCACACCGGTTTGGGTCGAGGTCAGCGGAGTCCCGCGCCGCCGGTTCCCGGGTGCGCAGTCCGCGGCCACACAACTCGTCGCTGGCGAAGCCGAGCTCGGAGGCGTCGTTACGGCGACGATGCCCATGGCCAATGCAAGCGGTTTCGATGGCCTCCGGATCGCTCCACCGCGGCCCGCCGTCGGCGAACATAGGCGCGGCTGAGACAGTACGCGCACTAAACGGCAGTCCCCCGTCAGCAATCCGCACAGCCCACGGCGCGGTCCCGCTCGCTACCCGACGGGTGCGCAAGCGGACGCAGCTCTGAAACTTAGGTAGCCCGCTCGGGTCGTATTCGTTGGTCAGCGCTCGCCCGGTCGGGTGGCAGGCGACGACAAACCTGACCTGACTAGGGTTGGCCGCAGGTTTAGCAATGTGCACATCGAGTAGGAACAGGACGACACCACACGATGGTCAACGCTCAGGAACGAGGCCTCAACCAGATCCTCCAGGGGCCCTGGCAGTACCAGGTGCCGCTGTACCAGCGTCCGTACCAGTGGAAAGAGGCGAACCGGGCGCAGTTGTGGGAGGACATCGTTCAGCTCGCCGATGAGCGGGAAGTAGACCCGACGGCGTCGCATTTCTTGGGCTCCCTGGTGCTCTCTCCTGCCCCTGGCACGGCGGCTGGAGGAGTCCAGCGGTTCCTTGTCGTCGACGGGCAACAGCGGCTGACCACACTCACGCTTCTACTCGCCGCCATCCGGGACCACCATTTAGAGACCGGCGAGCCCCGCAAGGCCGAGGCAGTGAACGAGCTCTACCTGATCAACAAGTTCGAGTCGGACGCGCTCCAGCTCAAACTCTTACCGACCCAGGCAGACCGCGATTCGTATCGCGCGGTAATCGACCGTCTCCCTGAGGCCGGCGGCGAGGATCCCGTCGGTGAGGCCTATCGGTTCTTCCGTCGGAAGTTGATCATGGCTGACGATCCAGAGGATCCTCACGACATCGACCGCATCGAAGCCGCCAGCACGCAGGGCGTGTCACTGGTCGTCGTGACTACCGATGCGAACGACAACGTTCACCGAATCTTCGAATCGCTCAATAACACTGGCCTCCAGCTCAGCCAAGCCGACCTGCTGCGCAACTATCTCTTCATGCGTCTACCGACGCGCGCGGAGGAGGTTTACCGGTATCACTGGAAGCCTCTGCAGGACGCACTGACTACGGAAGAACTCGAAGTCCTGTTCTGGTTCGATCTGGTGAGGGATCGTCCCACCGTGAAGCAGGCGGACACGTACACCCTTCAACAAAGGCGCCTGGACGCGGTCAGTGGCGAAGACGCCATCGTCGCCGAGGTCGAACGTCTGTCGGCACTCGGCAGGTTGCTTCGAATCGTGACCCATCCAGTGGAGGAAATGGACGAGGCCGTCAGGTTTCGGCTCCTCCGTCTGCACCGCTGGGATTCATCGACCGTCCTTCCAGTGATGCTGCACTTCCTCGACCTACGCGCTCGAGGCGAATCCGACTCGGCCACCGTGGCCCGGGCAATGCTGGCGATCGAGAGCTATCTTGTTCGCCGACTCGTGATCGGCCGCTCGTCGTCGAACGTCAACCGAACACTGCTCGGCGTGGTCGCCGAGGCCGACACTGGGCTGCCGCTCGATGAGGCCGTGTCCGAATACCTGTCCACCGGAAGGAAACACTTCGCCACGGATGCCGAGATCCGCAGTGCTGTAGCGCTCTCGCCCTTCTACATCAAGGGGCGTGCCAACCATAGGGCGTTGGTCATGAGGTGGCTCGAGGAGACATACCGGAGCAAGGAGGCTGTCGACCTCTCTCAGACCACCATCGAGCACATCATGCCGCAGACACTGTCCGAGGAATGGACGGCCGATCTCGAGGCGCTTATTGACGACGACGAGACGGTGCCCGACGTTCACACGCGTTTACTCCACACGCTCGGAAATCTCACGCTCACCGGCTATAACAGCCCACTGGGTAATCGGCCATTCGCCGAGAAGAAGGCCGAATTCGCCCGAAGTGGTATTCGCCTCAACCACTTCCCCGCCCAGTCCGAGGTCTGGGGGCCGGAACAGATCGCGGCCCGCGCCGAGGACATCGCGGAAAGGATCATCAACGAGTGGCCAGGCCCCGTCGCCACTTCCCTGGACGACTCCAGCGCTCTGTGGCGAGCACTGGACCAGGTAGCCGCGTCAATACCCGCCGGACACTGGACTACATACGGAGACGTTGCTTCAGCCGTCGGTACTCACCCGGTGCCCTTGGCTCAGCGGCTTGCCAGTCACCCGGTTCCGAACGCCTATCGCATTCTGACCGTCGACGGTTCGGTTTCTCCCGGGTTCGCCTGGATCGATCCTCGTGACGAGCGGGACGTACAGGACGTTCTGGCCAGTGAGGGACTTGAGTTCGACGACAGCGGGAGGGCCGATCCTGCACAACGACTGTTCGTCGACGACCTCGTGGAAGGCGTCGAAGATCGCACGAACGGCGGCTGGCCTTCTGACCCGGACACGGCGATCCGTCGTGTCCGATCGGAACTCCGCACATTCGGGCGTCGTGCTCTCTTCAGGAACCGGCTGCTCACGCCGACGGACCTCGCATCGTGGGTTGTCACAGGCCAGCCGGCCCCGGCTGGCCGTAATACGCGGTGGGCGCCAAAGACCCGCACGACTCCGACGTCGCTGAACACGGAGCACCTGAGGACATCGCCGTATGCGGAGGAGGCTCTTGCGCTCTTGCACACTTACGCCAGAGCGTTCTTGCCACGACCTGAACTCCTCGAGGCGGTCCATTGGTCGGTTTCGATACCGGCGCGGGGCTCTACGCTGTGGACCGTCTACGCAGGCGGGTACTTCGTCGCCGACGTGACCGTCTCAGAGAATGGCCCGTTGATCAGACTGTGGGTCGCGCGAAGTCCGATGCTCGCCGACAGCGCCAGTAGTTTGCTTGCCACTCTCGTCGGTGAATCAGTCCAGGTGACAGACAGTGGTTTCACCTCACTGAGCGACGACCAAACCACCTTGCACGTCCACGATCTTCGATCCGCGCGACAGCTCCTCGCCGACCCGGCTCTGGGAACCGCTATCAGGCTCCACAACGCGAGGTTGGTGACCATGAAGAACTCACGAGCAAGTGAACACATTCCGGAACTGCTCGATGGGGCCTGGTAGCAGCCAGTTAGGGAAGGAGCCCTTCCGAAACCGGAGTGGGTAGCGGCGCGGCGGCGGTGTGTCGACCACCTCGGTGTGGACCGGATTGAGCAGGCTATTGACCTCCGCAGCGGACCAGGCAGTGAACAGCGGACGATCCGTGGGCAGCGATCCTCGTCTCCTCCAGCTCCAGCCCGGGGTCGGGCAGCTCACCCTCGCGGACCTGCATCGCCGACGTCTCGTTCTGGCGCACCCGGTCCAGGACGCGGCGGTTCTCCAGCCACACCTGGTCGTCGGTGAAGCGGCGCAGCTGCTCGGAGATGTTGCGGACCGTCTGCTGCGTGCGCTCCGCGGCCTCCGCCCAGCCGTGGTGCACCGTGCGCACGCGCCGGTCCGCGCCGGGCTCATCGATGCCAGTGAGGCACTTGGTCGGAGGAGTCGATCAAGCTGCGGCCGTGGACGAGCTCGGCCAACAACTCGCCCTTGCTGCCCTGCCACGTGGCGATGCGCTCGCGCGCCGAGCGGTCCAGGGCGCGGAAGTTCTCCTTCACCTGGCGGAAGTCGGCCAGCAGCTCGCGGGCGGTGGTGGCGAACTGCTGGTAGCGCTCGCGCACCGCGGTGCGGTCCAGCAGGCCGGAGGCCGGGTCCTGGCGCAGCTGGTCGATCTCCCGCTCGATTTCCTGCTTGCGGCGCTCGAGCTGGACCAGGCGCTTGGCGGGGTCGGACTCAGTGCCCTTGGCGATCTGGCGCAGCAGGTCCACCGCGGTCTGCAGACGCGACTCGGTGCCCACGAAGGAGGTCTCGGACAGGCCCTGCACCCAGGCGTAGGCCTTCTCCAGGGCGGGGGTGGCGTCGTAGTGGATCTCGTCGGCGCCCAGCGGGTAGAAGCGGCGCAGGAAGCCCGCCTCCGGGCCGGCCCAGTCGGCCAGATACTCGGCGGCCGTGCGCAGGTAGCGCGGGTTCTCCGGGTCCTGGGTGTTGATGGCGTAGAGCTGGTCGTCCAGCGCGGCCACCAGCTCCCCTTCGGAACTGGCGCCGCGCCCCGCCTCCACGAAGAACCGGCCCAGCACCGTCAGCAGCAGCGGCGCGTGCGTGGCGCGCAGCATCCGCCAGGCGGGATGCCGCTCGCGCAGCGCCTCGATCTGCGCGTACTCCACGTGGGGCTCCCCGCGGTGGGTGACTGTCGGTGACGGCGGCCCGGGCGCCGAGGGGACAGTCTAGGAGCGGGGCGTGAGGAGGTCGCGGCGGGGCGACGGCGGGGGCGAGGTGATCAGTTGATTTGGGTGGCCGGGCGCCGTCCGATCAGTGCCGGATTTTCCCACGCGCTCCTTGACCGCGGCAATGGCCTCGCACGCCAGCCGCGCCCCGGTTCTCCAGCGACCCGCCGTACTCGTTCGTACGCTGACTGTCGCGCCGGTTGAGGAACACGCCCGCGAGGTAGCCGTGGACCGCGTAAATCTCGATCGCGTCCGCGCCCGCCTTGGCGCCCCGCTCGGCGGCCTGCGCCCAACTGGCGACGAGCCACGTGATGCCATCGCGCATCATCTCCTACTAGGACGCCTTCTTGAGCCCATGAGCCCCACCGCGTGCACCGCGCCCACCAGCGCCTTGAGGCCCAGGATGCGCTTGTCATCCGACGGCCCTGGTTCATTGAGCGACGCCGCGCCCACCGGGAACTTGATCGCGCACGCGTTTTCCGTGATGATCAAGCCCGCTCCCCGGCCGGGGGCGCCACATAGCGGTCAATCCCCGCTCCTCGATCTCGCTGTATTCGGAGACGTTAACCCCGGTGATTCATGGGGATCTGCGGATCGCTGGGTGAAAATAGGCCGAAGTGCTTCCTGAACAGGGGAAACTGGGACTTGTCTAGAGATCCAGGTTCTCAAGCAGAAAGCACTCGGTAGGTGAAGCGTACTTCGTGGTCGTCTGGTCTGTCGTTCTGTGTCGACGATGTCGGGGTGATTTCTCACGCCGGGACGATCGCGCCTCGCCTTCTGGCTGATCGTGTCGGTCTGACCGCCGAGCTATCCAAGGCTATGGCGCAGCGCCGATCCATCCCGATCCATGACCGTGGCAGGGTGTTGACCGATGTCGCGGTGATGCTCACCGGTGGCGGGGAGTCCATCGCCGACATCCGGGTTCTGCGCCACCAGTCCACGGTCCTGGGGCCGGTCGCCTCCTCTCCGACTGTGTGGCGCGCCCTGGATGAGGTCACCGCTGGTAAACGCAAGAAGATCCAGGTGGCGCGGGCTCGTGCCCGGCGGCACGTGTGGTCCCACCTGCCCGGCGGGGTGCCCGCCTCCACGTGCGCGGGCCGGGATCTGGGTCAGAATGTCGTGCTCGATGTGGACGCCACCATCGTGGTCACCCACAGCGAGAAAGAACAGAGCGCGCCAACCTATAAGCGGACCTTCGGCTACCACCCAATCGGGGTGTGGTGCGACAACACAGAAGAGTTCCTCGCCGCCAGTCTGCGTCCGGGCAACGCTGGCTCCAACACCGCTGCCGACCACATCGACGTCCTGGGGCAGGCGGTCGTCCAGATCCCCGCTGCCCATCGGCGTGATGTGCTGAGCCGCTCCGACGGCGCCGGCGCCTCCCATGACCTGTTGGAGTGGATCTCCGAGCAGAACCGCGTCCGCGGTCGACAGGTGGAATACTCAGTCGGGTTCTCCATCACCGCCCCGATTCGCCGGGCCATCGCGACCTGCCCCGAGGCCGCGTGGGGGCCAGCGCTCAATCCCTCCGGGGACATTCGCGACGGGGCCGAGGTCGCAGAGCTGACCGGGTTTCTCTCCCCACGGATGCTCGCCAAGTGGCCAGACGGGATGCGCGTGATCGTCCGCCGCGAGCGGCCCCACCCGGGCGCCCAACTATCGATGTTCGAAGAGCTCGACGGGTGGGGCTACCAGGCCTTTGTTACCAACACCACCACCGGGCAACTGCAGTTCCTCGAAGCGCGGCATCGGGCGCACGCCCGGGTCGAGGACCGGATCCGCCGCGCCAAGGACACCGGCCTGGGCCGGCTTCCCTCACGCGAGTTCGCCCTCAATCAGGCCTGGCTGGTGGCGGTGATGATCGCCGCGGACCTCATCGCGTGAACCCGGATGCTGGCCTGCATCGGCGAGGCCGCCATCCTCGCTGCGTGCGAGCCCAAAGCGATGCGCTACCGCTTTCTGCACGTCGCAGCTCTGTTGACTCGCAGCAGCCGCCGACGACGCGTGAGAATCCCCGAGACCTGGCCCTGGGCCGCCGCCATTGACTCCGTGTTCCACACGATCGCCGCGATCCCCAAACCCGCCTGACTCCACCTGTCCGCCCACGACAGCACCACCCGGAGACCCGCCCACCGGCAGCGCCAGCCGGAGCTTTCGCACGCCTACTCGCCGATCAGGACGCAACATCCGTAGAGAACCGAATCTCCCACACCCCATGAATCAGGGGGGTTAATATCCACAGCCGGCAGCACGATGCGGTTGGGCGTCCCCATGGGGCCAATCCGGCCGAGAGACGTAAGGCGAGGGAATGAGTCGAAGGCGATCACGCGACGATGACGTGCTCGAGTTGACAGGTTTTCAGATCGGGTTTCCGTCTTGGGAAAGTTGGATCCCCGCGCCGCGCTGAGACGTTGGGGCAACGACGACAAGGTGGGCGGTAGCCAGGCGAAGGGCAGTGGGCGCGCGTTCCGGTCTCTCGGTCCACCACGGGCAAAACGCATGAGTACGCTCGCTACGACCGCGAGACATCGGCTGCCGCCGACGACTGAGGCGATGTGTAAACGAGGGCCGGGTGGGGCGCGTCGGGCTTGGTAGGTCGCCGCGTTACGGGCGGCGGTTTGCTGTCGGCCAGCGCGGGCGCGGCTGTGGTCACAGCGCAGACCGCCCTCGATATCTCTGCCAAAGACCTGGGTGCGACTGCTCAACGCCGGGGTCTGAGCGCGAACCATACGTCCATTCAGGGGAGCATGGGTACGTCTCCCGATCGGCGCGATGGCCGGAACACAGACACCCAGCTCGCGAGGTCCGTGTCTCGTCTCAGCCTTCCCCCTTCGTCAACGCTCGCATATCGCTCCAAGATTCACCGGCGACACCAAGCACCGTCGGCCTCGTCGGATTCGAACTCAGCTGGCTATCGCAGCCCAAGTATCAGACACGCTGTAGCAAAGCGCGCCAGAATTTGACTCGTACACGGTTAACATGGGCGATGACCGTCGGGGTCACTCCCTCGGCTCACTCGTCGACGAGAATTGGCGCGGGGAGCGAGCAGCACGCGAACATCCAGCGCCCCACATTGAAGGAACACTTCAGGTAAGCGGAGCAACCAATTTCGGGTGCAGTTGAAGCGAACGAAAGCGAACTAAGATGATCGAATCATTGAAACTCGACCACATCCCGTGCTTCGGCGCTGATGCGCCACCCTTACAGCCCTTCGCTCAGATAACTTTTCTCTACGGACCAAACGGTTCAGGAAAATCCTCAATCGCCAAAAGTCTTAATTCAATGAAGGAGCCAGGGCGTAGCCTAGAGCTTTTTGACAAAAACTTCGTTGAGCTTCTTCTTCATCCGGATCAACGCATACCTGGAGTTTTTGCAATCAGGGACGGCAACCCTGACGATCAAAAACGAATTGATGAGCTCACCGGTAAGCGACCCAGTAATGGTGGCGCGACCCAAACCGGTGAAATTAAATCGGCCGAAACGGTGGCCGCACAGTTCGACACTACGATACGCAGGCAAGAAGAGTTAATTGTCAACGCGAAAAAGACACTTACCAATGCTTGCTGGCAGGCACGCAAGACGCTGCCGGAGCCCCTACAACAAGCTTTCCAAGGGTTTCTTAGAGATTCAAATAAGAACGTGTCCGAAGCCCTCAGAGTGCGCAATCACACCCCCGCACAGGGGATAAAGTCCGAGGATGAACTCGTTGCCTCTTACGAGACATTAGGAGAAGAGAACGCGCAGGAGGTTCCCCGCATTGCGCCTCTACCTTCGGTAGGTGAGATAACTTCCGAACAAGCTTACCTCTTAGAGGAACCAATAAAACCGAAAGATGAAACTAGCTTCGGGGATTTTACCCGATTTCTCAGCAATACCGACTGGGTGAGACAGGGACTACAATATTTGGATCAGTCGAACGGCCAGTGTCCGTTTTGCCAGCAGGCAATTGACAAAGACATTTCAGCTTCACTTAATGCGCTTTTCGATCACTTCTACGCAGATCAAATACGCAGTGCCCGAGAGGTACTAGCCGAAGAAGAGCGACGTCTCACCATGGTCAGCAATTTCCTGTCCGGAGTCCGCGCTAATCCCGTCGACGAAACGCCGGCAATTCTGAAAGCAGCAGAAGCGCTGGAACAGCGCATAGTCGCCCGAAAGCGGCAGATCGAAGTTAAGGTAAATGCCCCGTCGTCGCGCGTAGTCCTGCCGGGGATTTCAGACTCCGAGACAGAGCTTGAGAGAATCGTCGCCACTACAAACAAACGAATCGACGAAACCAATTCACTGCTTCGCAACCGCGAACAGGCGAAGGACGATCTCAAAAAGGAGGTCTGGCGGTACTACGTCCACTCCGTTGTCGATAACGACCTAGCCACTTTCGATGGCGCCATCGAAGCACCCACAAAGGCGCTCAAAAGCTTGCGACCAAAGCTAGATTCGGCGAAGCAAACACTCATTCAAAAGCGAGGCGAGCTAGCCGATTTGCAAAAACGATTGACGTCGGCTGCGCCCACAGTAGAAGCTATCAACAGTACGCTTCGAAGTCTCGGTTTTCTTAACTTCACGATTCAGCACCTTGACGACGATGACTCATACCGACTAACTCGCGCCGACGGCGCGCCCGCCGGCCACACACTGAGTGAAGGAGAGAGGACCCTAATCTCCTTCCTTTACTATTTCCACAAACTTCTTCGCTTACATGAGGACAAGAGCGCCTCCGATCGGGTAGTAGCGATAATTGACGACCCAGTTTCCAGCCTAGACGGTGAAACCCTCTTTGTAATTAACCTCCTCCTTAGGACTCTCTTCGAGTCCTGCGTGCAGGAGACGGGAAGACTTGAACAAGTCATCCTTCTAACCCACAACGCATTCTTTTACAAGGAATCTGTGTTCACCCCAAAGGGCGTCAGCCCAGGCACACGCTCGTACCTAGTACTAACCAAGGAAGCTAACGGAACTTCCACCCATAAACACTATGAAAGGTCGCCGATAAAGTCCAACTACACGCAACTCTGGGACCAAGTGCGCGCCGCATCCGAGGCAGACAATCTTGAGCATTCAGCTTGGCTCCCCAATGCCATGCGGAGGATCATCGAGAACTACTTTCAAATCGCAGGGGGGCTCGATACCGACAAGATTATCGCGGATGTCTCGGAAAGCGATCGGTGGGCATGCCAGGCGCTTCTGTCCTGGTATAACGATGGGTCCCATACTGCGCCTTGGGATGTCGACTACTCCAGTATTTCTTCTGACGCAACCATGCACCTGCGCGCTTTTCGACAGATTTTTGAAGCCGCTGGCCACTCAGCTCACTTTGAGATGATGATGCAGCAGTAGAGCTGGCTGCAAGGCCGACTCGTTGAGCGCGCTGAGGAATGCTGTCCCCGTATGGCTAACTGAGCCCTTCCGGATCCGGAGTGCGTAGCTGGGCTGCGGCGGTGACGCGGTGAGGCACAAGATGTAAGGGTCCTGGGGCGTGTGAAGATGCAGGTTCTCACACCACGCATCGGACACCCCAGGGCCCACTTTGAACGCTACCGCCAGTCTGCTCGCCGACACCATCTGCCGCACCGTCGAACTCGGGGTGACCATCACCGACGCCGCCGTGGCCGACGAATTCACGCACCTGTTCTGCGCCCCCGTCACCGCTAATCCGGTCTGCGCCGAGTGTGGCACCCGACTTGGTGTTAGGGACGTGTTTTTGGTAGCGCGGTTCTGACGATCCGGTAGCGGTCGGACGGGTATCCGGTAGCGGTGGTGCCACCCGTCCGACCGCTGTGTTCCGACTGACTACTGCGCGTCGGCGAGCTGCCGGCGCATGTTCGGCCCGTCGAGGGCGACGATCTCGGCGCCGGCGACGATCCGGTTGAGGATTGATTCGGCGATGACCGCGTCCTGGAGGGACTTGTACCAGTCGGGCGGATCGAACTGCGAGGTCACCAAGGTCGAGCCTCGGCCTTCGCGGGCGGCCAGGATGTTGAGCAACTCGGCCGCGGTGTGCGGTGCGACTGGCGTGGTCAAAAAGTCGTCCAATACCAGCAGGTCACAGTTGTGCAGGTCGGTCAGGAAATCCAACCGCCGCTGCGAGGTCGGCTCCAGCACGGCGAGCCGGTTGGCCAGACCTGAGTTCCACAACTTTTAGTGACCCGCGTTGATGGCGTCGATGAGGTTTCGGGCGTCGTCGTTGACGGTCGGTTCGACGACCATCTCGTGGTCACCGATGGCGACGACAATGGTGCGCAGGGGTTCGAGGGTGCCGACGATCTTCTTTATCGACGTGCCGGTGATGTTCTGCAGGTAGCGGGCGACCGCGAGAGCGGCGAACACGACGGTCAGGTGCGCTTCGATGGAGTCCCGGGTCCGGTGGAAGATCGGCCGCGCCTTCAGATCAGATTTGGCCATGCGGAAGGACTGCTCGACTTTCCACAGGTCGTGGTACGCCGCGACAATCGCCTTCCCGTTCATGATCTCCGGGCCGATATTGGTGACATAGCCCTTGTAGCCGGCCGCCTGACGAGCTCGTTCGATCGATGCCTCGTCCAAGGTGACGTTCTGACCGGTTAGCTTGACGAACCGTTGCTTCTTCAACGGTTCGGCCCGGTCGGCCACCCGCTGGGCGCGGTCAATCTGCGCATTGAGCGTACGGCGGTCTCGCTGGGCACGTTCCCACTTGTAATGCCACACCACTCTGCGGTCTCGCCGGTCGCGGCCTTGCCCCATAGGTCGGGTCAGCTCCACGGTCTCGCCGTCGGCGATCGCATTACCGCGGCGCCCGAAGTGGTCCTCGAGCTCTTTCGGCGCTTTGGACGTGCGGGAGCCGACGATGAACGACAGGCCGGCGTCCTCCAGGGCGTTCAGGTTGGCCGCAGAGAGCATTCCGGCGTCCGCCACAACGACCATGTCAGTGATCGCGTGCCGCTCCTGGAAGGCGGTGATCACCGGGATCAACGTCTTGGTCGTCGGGTAGCCCCAGCCCGTTACCGGGCCGGGGCCCCCTCAGAACCGGACGTGCGACTTTCACCGCATCCGGCTCAAGCAAATTCCCGTGGGCGTCGTAGGTAATGAGGCAGCGGTGCCGCCGTGTCGGGTGGCCGGTGACGCCGCCGTCGTCGTTGCCAGTATTCGGTCAGTTCCGGGTCGTCAGGTGACGCATCGGCCTTGACCATCTGGTGGCGACGGATCGGCGTCCACGACAGTTTCCGTAGGTAGGCGCCGGTTTCCCGGTCGCCGAAGACCCATTGGTCGTGTCGCTGTGGATGAAACCGTCCGAAGTAGCGGTCGGTGATCCACTGGCCGGTCTTCGTGTTGTGTTGGCGTCGACCCCACTTGTACAGCAACCACCACAGCGTGTGGTCGACGCTCGAGAAGACCTTCTTCGACACTGCCGTCCGGTAGTATTCCGACCATCCCCGGAGGATCGGGTTGAGTCTGCTGACCACCGCCGCAGCATTCGCGCCGTGAAGGCTGCGTATCTCGGCACGCAACCGGGCACGAAACCGTTTGACGGCTGCCTTCGACGGCTTGATCAACAACTTCCCCGGCTCGGGGTAGTGGCGGACGTTGAACCCTAGGAAGTCGAATCCCTCGGACAGATGGACGATCTTCGTCTTGTCCTCGTTGAACGACAACCCTCGGGGTGCCAGCCACGCGGTAAGGCGCTCCTTGACCTGTTCGGCTTGTTGCCGGGAGTGACACAGAGCCACCAGGTCGTCGGCGTATCTGACCAGCACAGGTGTTCCCTGCACGGACCAGCCCCGGGTTGAGCGCCACGGTTTGTACCGGGCTCCTGCAGCATCTTCCATCCCGTGCAAGGCGATGTTCATCAGCAGCGGGCTGATGACTCCGCCTTGCGGCGTGCCTTCGCTGGTCGAGGCGAACTTTCCCCTCTCGTCCACTCCGGCCCTCAACCACCGGGCCACCTGCTCTTTGGCGGGAAACCCGGACAGATGATCGAGTAGCCGGTCGTGGTCGATCCGGTCGAACGCCGCTGTCAGGTCCGCATCGAGGACCCACGATCGTGCAGGGTGCTTGCCCTTGCACACCGTGTAGATGGCCTCGATCGCGTCGTGACAGCCCCGTCCGGGACGGAAGCCATAGCTTCGTGTCTCGAACCGGGCCTCCCACTCGGGCTCCAGTGCGTTGAGCACCACGGCTTGGGCAACACGGTCGGCGATCACGGGGATGCCGAGCGGGCGCCGTTTGCCGTTCGCCTTCGGGATGTAGATCCGACGTACCGGCAGGGCCGGTGGCTCATGGCCGCGCTGCTGGGCCCACCGGGCAAGTTCTACCCGATCCTGGCCGTGCAGCGCGGTCAGTCCATCGATCCCAGCGGTCCGCCGTCCCCGGTTGATCTGCGTGACGCGCCGCGTCCCGACCAGAGCGTTCGCCCTGGACCGCAGCATCAACCGTTGCAGACTCCGCACCTTGCGGTGCTCGCCTGCCCTCGACGCCGTGAAGATGCGCTGCCGCAGCCGCCGTACCTCCGCCTCGGCACGGTCCCAGTCGACCTGGTCCCAGTCCTCGGCACGGTCCCGCGATCCGTTCACCGCCACCTCGGTGTCGGCGTCCAACGTCCCCGCGGATGCTGACGTCACGATCATCGTCCTTTCTTCACGAACTCACCTGACCCGCGTGGGCTCCCTCTCGGGCCGAGCACAACGCTCGTATCCGGCCGGTTCGACGCCACCACGGCCAGGAGGTGGCCGCATCTCGGTGACGCCCTTCCCGTTGCCTTTCGGCCGCCGGCGTTTGCTTCTCGGGTCATCCTGTTCCCGGCTGGGGATTGCACCTTCCTCACGGTCGGCCTACCAGCCCTGCCCATTGGGCACTGACTGGACCCAGACGGGGTTTCCACGTTCCACATGCGTCAGACGCGGACGGAGAGGGCGCCCTCTATACCCCGGGGACGATGGTGCTCACCCAGACGCTTGCCGATCAGCGCCCGGCATCTGCCGCATCTCAGCGGCCCATCCCTGAACTCGGTCCGGTCCCGCATCCCTTCTACCCGGACCTTCAACATGACGAGGCATCAACCAAGGGTTCACTCGTGTTCGCCCGCCCGTCCTTCTCCTCGCCCGTGGCACTCGGAAAGGATCGAGCGCCCTTCGGCTTGAACCCTGGGCTTCGCACCTCGCAGTTACCCGCGACGCACGCCAGGGAGGAGACCGGTCGTTGAGCACGAACCGGGAATCACGTCACCATCGGTGCCTCCTTCATCGTGATCCACTCACACATGCGACCTCGTGTCGCACTCTGCCTTATTTCCCTCGAAGACGTGGATATCCAGCGGGAATCCGTCACGGGCCACCAGCAGTCCGACCGTGATCTGCGGGTCGACCCGGCGTTCCTTGCTCATGCCGACTTTGCGTAGATCATCTTCCTTCTCCGCCTCGAAATAGAGCGTGGTCAGGTCGTACAAGATCAGGGCGACGCCAGGGCCGTTGGCCGCCGTGACGTGATGCCAACACGCGGTAGCGATCTTGGAGCGGTAGTCGCGGGCGACAACCCGGCCCAAACAGTTGTAGAGCGTGTTGACGTGCGGAGCATCCAGACCAAGACGTTCGAGCACCCGTACCGAATCGAGTTTGCTTGTCGGCTCGACCAGACGGGCCAGTACCAAGTCACGGAACACCGGGTCGGCCACCACGTTGAACCCGAGACGCTCGTAGCTGCCTGCCAGGCCCTGCCACAGGATTCGTGACGATGACCGTTTTGCCACGGCGGCCGAACGAGCAGGCAGATCGATCACCGCGGAGGCCGCGTCTTCCAGGCCGAGATCAAGTTCGTGCTGGTCAGCATGGATTCGCTGCTTGGCGATCTCAATCAACGCGGCGAGTTCACCCGGCGTATGGGCGGAGCCGATGTGCGCCACCAGCTGGCGTCGGCCGCGGATCTTCTCCCAAATCTGCACTGCGGTGGCCCCGGAGTGAGTATTTGGAGGTTTGGGGGCCACCGGATATTGCGTCCGGGGGCCAGCAGTATTGCCGTTGGGGGCCGGTGATCGCGTCCGTGGGGTCCACCGGCCCCGTCCGGGGAGTTACTTACTGGTTTGCTGCGGCGTGTTCGCGCATGTTGTGGGTGCCGGTGTCGATCCAGATGGCGCTGTGGACGATTCGGTCCATGATCGCGTCGGCGTGGACCCCGGAGCCCAGGCGCTGGTGCCAGTCCTTCTTCGCGTACTGGGTGCAGAACACGGTGGAGCCGGTGTCGTAGCGCCGCTCGAGGAGTTCGAGCAGCATGCTGCGCATCGCCTCGTCCGGGTGGTCGAGCAGCCATTCGTCGATCACCAGCAGTGAGAACGCGGCGTACTTCTTCAGGAACTTCGTCTGCCCCTGCGGTCGGTCTTTCGCCAACGCCCAGGCCTCTTCGAGGTCGGGCATCCGAATGTAGTGCGCCCGGAACCGGTGGGTGCAGGCCTGCTTGGCCAGGGCGCATCCGAGGTAGGACTTGCCCGAGCCGGTGAAACCCTGGAACACGACGTTCTGCTGACGATCGATGAACGAGCAGGTCGCCAGCTGGGCGAGCACCGCTCGGTTCAGGCCACGCTCCTCGATCAGGTCCACTCGCCGCAGATCCGCGCTCGGGTACCGAAGCCCTGCTCGGCGGATCAGACCATCGACTTTGGAATGGTTGAAACTCTCGTGCGCGTGGTCGACGAACAGCTGCAGCCGCTCGTGAAAGCTCATCCCGAGGACGTGGTCCTCGTGTTGGGCCTCGATGGCCTCGAGCAGGGGCTGGGCGCCCATCTCGCGGAGTTTGCGTTTGGTTTCGATGTCGATGCTGCTCATCGGGTACCTCCGGCGTAGTAGTCGGCCCCGCGGACGTATCCGCCGACTTCATTCGGTGCTTCCCGTGGTGGCCGCAGAGTCGCGGTCCTGTCTTGGCCGGTGACCAGGATCGGCTGGATGTGCGCGTACCGGGGCGAGCGGATCGGGCCGGTCAGCGCCAGGGCGCACGCGGCTTCGACCCGCTCGGCCGAGAAGCGCCGCGAAAGGCGCAGCACCGCCAGGGCGGCGTCCAGGCCTTGCTCGTCGACGGGCACGGATTCGAAGATCCGGTTGATCACGATCACTGCTGAGGGTCCTACCCGTTCGGCCCACTGGCGCACCCGGGGTGCATCCCACTGTTGGTACTGCTTACCGGCCGGCAGGTCAGCGTCGTTGGTGCGGTACTGGCCCGAGGCGCTGTCCGGCAGCAGAAGATGACTGGAGAGTCGTTCGGTGCCGCGGTAGATCTCCAGCGTGCGGGCGGTGATCCGGACGTCGACCTTGGTGCCGATGTGCGCCAGCGGGGCGGAGTAGTAGTTGCGCTCGACCACCACGTGGCCGTTGCGGCCCACGCGCCGACTGTAGAGCCACCGGCTGATCTCGTACGCCACTGCCGGCAGCGGCGTCAGCAGCGGCTGCTCCTCGGCGGTGAACACGCTGAGCCTCGAGCCGGGGCGTTTCTGGAACGGCTCGCGGTTGCAGGCGTCCATCCGCTCGCCGATCGCCTCGGCCAGCGTGTGCAGTGTGGCGAACTGCCGGTCCCGCAGTCCGGCGATGACCCAGGTCGCCACATGCAAGACGGTGTTTTCGGCCCCAGATTTGTCTTTCGGGCGCCGGATTCTTCCTGGTAGGACGGCTGCGGAGTAGTGGGCGGCCATCTCCCGGTAGGCGTCATTAAGCACGATCTCCCCGTCGCGTGGGTGCTTGACCACGCCGGTTTTGAGGTTGTCGCACACGATCCGCGGTACCGAGCCGCCGAGCGCCTCGAACATCGCTACGTGCGCTCGAAGCCAGGCGTCTTGCTGCATGTCGGTCGCCGGGTAGACGAACGCGCATCGGCTAAATGGCAGGCACCCAACGAACAGGTGGCAGATAGGGCCAGTGGGT
>NZ_AGFF01000022.1 GCF_000226215.1 Dietzia alimentaria 72 | reverse complement strand
CTGACCGGCGATCGCCTTCCGGGGATCGTGGGAAACAATTTCTCGTCCTACGTCCGCGACTTCGACTTCAGCGTGCGTCTACCAGCGTTCAACGAGGGCAGCACCGAGTTCTCCGTACCCAGCGACTTCGGCGACCTGCACGGCAAGTTGTTCCAGCACTTCCTAGAGTCCGAGGCGTACAGGGAACGCTTTGAGGTGAATCCCGTTATCTGTATCAGCGTGTCGACGAGCAGGACCTACCGTCGGACCGGGAATCATCATCCGACCCTCGGCGTCGAGTACGAGCAGGACGACTACTCGTTGACCGACGAGTACTTCCACAAGATGGGTCTCCGGGTCAGGTACTTTATGCCGCCCGGTGGTGTCGCCCCGCTCGCGTTCTACTTCCGCGGCGACCTGCTCAGCGATTACACCGATCTGCAGCTCGTAGGCACGATCAGCGTGATGGAGACCTTCCAGAAGATCTATCGGCCGGAGATTTACAACGCGAACTCCACGGCGGCAGAGGTCTACCAACCGAGCCTGGACCAGCAGGACTACTCCCCTACGTCCATCGTCTACGACCGCGTCGAGCGCGGTCAGCTCGCTAAAAAGCAGGCCAGGTATACAGAAGAATTCTTCGTGGAGCCCCACGGAGAACTTCTCGAGAAGTGGGCCGCCACCCAGTACCCCGTTTCTGTCGGATGACCATTGGAGAAAAGACCACAATGCGCGAGATCTTGCCCACCTCCATCGTCGGCAGCCTGCCCAAGCCCTCGTGGCTCGCGCAGCCTGAAACCCTGTGGGCGCCCTGGAAGTTGGAGGGCGAGGAGTTGATCGAAGGTAAGCAGGATGCGCTGAGCATCGCGGTCAAGGAGCAGAGCGACCGCGGCATCGACATCGTCAGCGACGGAGAGCAGACCCGTCAGCACTTCGTGACGACATTCATCGAGCATCTTGACGGGGTCGACTTCGACAAGCGCGAGACCGTGCGGATCCGCGACCGTTATGACGCGAGCGTGCCCACCGTGACAGGCGATGTGAGCCGATCCAAGCCCGTCTTTGTCGACGATGCGGAATTCATGCGCCAGCAGACCGATCGACCGATCAAGTGGGCACTTCCCGGCCCCATGACGATGATCGACACGCTGTACGACGGCCACTACAAAAGCAGAGAAAAGCTCGCATGGGAGTTCGCGACGATCCTCAACCAGGAAGCGCGAGATCTGGAGGCTGCGGGGGTAGACATCATTCAGTTCGACGAGCCCGCCTTCAACGTCTACTTCGACGAAATGAAGGACTGGGGCGTGGCGACGCTGGAACGTGCGGCAGAAGGACTGAGCGCGGAGACTGCGGTACACATCTGCTACGGCTACGGGATCAAGGCGAACACCGACTGGAAGGCGACCCTCGGCTCCGACTGGCGTCAGTACGAGGAGTCGTTTCCCCTGCTGCAACAGTCCACCATCGACATAGTCTCCCTAGAATGCCACAACTCTCGTGTTCCGATCGACCTCGTCGAACTCATCCGTGGGAAGAAGGTCATGCTCGGTGCCATTGACGTGGCGAACAAGAAGATCGAGTCCGCGGAAGAAGTCGCCGAGACCGTTCGGAAAGCGCTCCAATTCGTCGACGCGGACAAGCTCCTGCCGAGCACAAACTGCGGCATGGCGCCCTTCCCCCGGAACATCGCGCTCGCAAAGCTGAGCGCACTCAGCGCCGGGACACGCATCGTTCGTGAGGAGCTCTCTGCGGAGCGACCCTGACCTAACGGAACGCGCCCTCGCTCAACACCGCGCCCATCGGACTACGGCTGGTGGGTGCGGTGCTGCCCCGGCGGTCCGTCAACCGTCAAAGGCGGTCTTCATGCACCGCATGGCCGCCAGCGTCTTCGGCACGCCGATGTACGGCATGAGGTGGACGAAGCACTCCGCAACCTCCTCACGATTCATCCCGGCAACGTCCACCGCCGTCTTGATGTGACCTGTCAACTGCGGTTCCGTCCCTCCCATCGCCGCCAATGCCGCCATGTTGAGCATCTGGCGATCACGGAGTTCAAGGCCTTCGCGCTGGTACGTTCCGCCGAAGACCGCTCCCACCACCCAGTCGGACGCGCCGGGTGCGTACTCGTCCAGCTGCTGCTTCCAGGACGCCGCGCTCTCGGGGGTCTGGGTCTCCGTGACGAACTGATTGCCCTTCTCCATGCTCAAGTCCACGTGAATCCTCCTTAGCAGGCCGATAAATATCCTGGTCAGGCTAACAGCGAGAGCCGGTCGCTGGCCGGGCTCGCAGACAGACAGGGGGCGGGACCGGACTACACTTGAGGTGGAGCTGAATTCGGTTCCCCGATGATGGGAGTCCGGATGACCGGCACGGCTCGACCTTTCAATGACAACTCCGTCGAGCGGACGCCCGCCGACGATTCGGAGGGTCACCTCCTGACGCTCGGGGTTCTCGCGAACTCGACGATGGAGAACGAACGACGACTACCTCTCCACCCGCATCACCTGGACCGGATCGAACCGGACGTGCGGGCGAGGATGATCGTCGAACGCGGATACGCCTCCGACTTCCAACTCGAGCCCGGCTATGTGGAGTCACGTGTGGGCCGAGTCGCCGATCGGGCCGAGGTCATCCAGGCCGCTGACGTGCTTCTACTTCCAAAACCCCAGGCATCGGACGTGAACGAGATCCCCGCCGGCCGCACCCTCTGGGGCTGGCCGCACTGTGTTCAGGACGCAGAGCTGACGCAGACCGCAATTGATCGGCAACTCACCCTCATCGCCTTCGAGGCGATGAACCACTGGACCCGCCAGGGTGACTTCAGCCTGCATGTTCTCCACAAGAACAACGAGCTGGCGGGATACTGCTCCGTCTTCCACGCGCTGAGCCTCACCGGGGCCACCGGAAACTACGGGCCCCGGCTCAGCGCAGTCGTGATCGGTTTCGGAGCAACCGCGCGAGGTGCTGTGACCGCGCTGAGCGCGCACGGGATCTACGACATCCAGGTCCTCACGCAACGCGGGGCGACAGCAGTCGGCTCACCGATCCACAAGGCACACATCACGCAACTCCACACCGACGACGGTGCGGCCTACCGCAGCACCGTGCCCACCGAAAGCGGCGACATCCCGTTGCCTGCCTTCCTCGCCTCCCATGACATCGTGGTCAACTGCACTCTCCAGGACGTGGACGCGCCCGTGACCTACCTGCGCACCGCAGACCTGGAGGGCTTCGCCACGGGCAGCCTGATCATCGACGTCTCGTGTGACGCGGGCATGGGTTTCGAGTGGGCCGAGCCCACAGGCTTCGACGACCCGATGTTCACCGTCGGGCACGGAGTGAACTACTACGCGGTCGACCACAGTCCCTCCTACCTATGGAACTCGGCAACGTGGGAGATCAGCGAGGCCCTGTTGCCCTTCCTGCGCACCGTCATGGAGGGACCGACCTCGTGGGGGTCGAGCCCCACCATCTCCCGCGCGATCGAGATTCACGACGGGATCGTCCAGAACCCGGACATCTTGAGCTTCCAGGGGCGTGAGGCCACCTACCCACATGTGCTGATCCGAACACCCACAGCGCCGTAGCGACCTGATCCACGCGGATCGATCTACCCGTGTTACCTAGAAAAGGTTGTGCCCGTGACCAGCGCGCGATTGGATCGGGACGTGAACGTCGAGCGAATAGTCCCGAACCTCACCGTCGCTGACCTTCCGTTGGCGGTTCGCGAGTACACGACAGTGCTCAACCTCGGAGCCGTAATGGATCACGGCTGGATCGTGACGCTCGCAGACGCCGAAGGCAGGCAACTGAGCCTGCTCACCCGCGATGCCACCGCGCCGGTCAACCCCGCCGTATCGGTTTTCGTCGACGATGTAGTGGCCGCGTTCGAGGCAACGACAGAGGCGGGTCTGGAGATCGTTCACCCTCTCACCGACGAGGACTGGGGGGTCACGCGGTTCTTCTACCGTGACTCGGCGGGCAACGTCGTGAACGTCGGGATGCACACGGGTCCGGTCCGATCGGGTGGGACGACGGACTCAGCCGATTGATCAGGTTTGTATAAAGGCGACGCCGTTGCCGTCAGGGTCGTTCAAATCCGCCGCGTTCCACACCCGCCGCCAGTGGTCGGCCAGGGAGTCGATGGTCTCGTGGGCGTTCAACCCGCTCGGCTGGGGCACCACCCACAGCGCCACGTCCTCGGGCCATCCCGCGACCGGCGCCGTGTCCTGTACCCCGTACGTCGTCTTCGGTAACTCGAACGCGGTGCGGAAGGCGGTGATGCCCGCAACGGCGACGACCACCGGGCGCAGCTCCCCGGCCAACGCCCTCACGCGCTGAGCGCCGGCACGTAACTCCTCGCGGGTGAGTTCATCGGCCCGCGCTGTGGCCCGACCCACGAGGTTCGTCATCCCGATCCCGCGCGAGAGCAGCTGGGACTCGTCTGCGGCCGAGAGCCCGGTCGAGGCGTCCACCACGTGGTCGGTCAGCCCCGCCCGGTGCAGCGATGGCCAGAACCGGTTCCCGGGCCTCGCGAACGGTGCGTTGACGGCGGCGGTCCACAATCCGGGATTGACGCCCACGATGAGAAGCTTGAGCCGCCCGCAGTCTGCGGGGAGGACCGGGTCCACGCCATTGGGATCATGGGTCGCGAAACCGGCGAGTTCATCACGTCTCGGGCGACGACCGCCCAGTGGCGACGGGCGTCGAGGGACCCCGGTCACCTGCTTTCGTTGCGACATGCGTCAGTCGCGCCTACGCCTTGAGCACATACCGCAGGGTCTCCACCACCTGGTCGGTGGTCGTACACCAGGCCTGGGCTTCGGCGTCGACCTCCTTGAGGGGATGCACGATGTCGTCGTCGTGCAGGGTGATGTAGGGCTTGCCCAGCGCGGCGCAGTAGCCGGCATCGAACGCTGCGTTCCACTGCTTGTACTTGTCGCCGAAGCGCACCACCACCAGATCGCTCTGCTCGATGAGGGTGCGGGTGCGAATGGCATTCACCTTGGCCGATTGATGATCTCGCCAGAACTGGCTGGGGGTCTCGCCCAGGTGGTCTCCGGCGGCGTCACTCGCGGGGTGGTCGGTCACCGGGGCGGTGAACTCGACATCCAGTCCGGCTGCCTCCGCACCTCGCTGAACCTCGTTACGCCACTCGGTGTGGATCTCGCCGGAAAGATAGACAGAAAAACTCACGACTCGAACCTCCTTCTACAGTGCAGACGATTTCGCCTGTCATTGCAGTGCCCACCCTAACTGCGTTCAGGGGAAAGGTCTGCTCAGCTCTGGAGGTACTCACGCAGATAGGCGCCCGTGGTGCTGCCGTCCGCCCTGGCCACCTGGCCAGGTGTGCCGGTCGCCACTATTCGCCCCCCGGATTCCCCTCCGCCCGGTCCGATATCGATGACCCAGTCGGCATTAGCGATCATGTCCAGGTCGTGTTCGATGACGACCACGGTCGCGCCGTGCTCGAGGAGCCGGTCGAGCACATGGACGAGGGTGCGCACGTCGAGCGGATGCAGTCCCACGCTCGGCTCGTCGAACACGAAGACGGAGCGCCTCTGTGTACGCCCCACCTGACCCGCCAGCTTGAGTCGCTGAGCCTCACCGCCTGAGAGCGCCGGTGTGTCCTCACCGAGCGTCAGATATCCGAGACCGAGATCTATGAGAGTGCGCAGCGTGCGCCGGACCGCGGGAATGTCGCCCACGAGCTCGAGTGCTTCGACGACAGTCGAGCTCAGGAGCGCGGGCAGGGACACCCCGTCACGCAGGATGGTGTCGGCCTCGGGACCGTAGCGCCTGCCTTCACATTCCGGGCAGTCGATGTCCATGTCGGGCAGGAACTGCACATCGAGCTCTACCCGCCCGGTGCCTTTGCACCGCGGACAGCGCAATGCGCCCGTGTTATACGAGAAGTCGCCCGTCTTGAGGCCGCGTGCCTGCGCATCAGGTGTGTGAGCGAAGG
This sequence comes from Dietzia alimentaria 72, assembly GCF_000226215.1. Classification (GTDB taxonomy): domain Bacteria; phylum Actinomycetota; class Actinomycetes; order Mycobacteriales; family Mycobacteriaceae; genus Dietzia; species Dietzia alimentaria. The sequence goes on along the minus strand of NZ_AGFF01000022.1, from coordinate 62,196 downwards.
CCTCCCGCAGCGGGTCGAGGACTCCGGAGTACGTCGCGACGGTCGAGCGGATGTTCACGCCGATCGGCGTCGCGTCGATCCGATGGACGTGTTCGATGTCGAACGCCTCGATCGCGGAGACGTGCTCGGGAAGATCGCGGTGGTCGATCGCGGCGCGAAGCGCGGGTACGAGCGAGTCGAGCACCATCGTCGTCTTGCCCGACCCCGACACCCCGGTGACCACACACATGCGCCCGCGAGGAAGGCGTACGTCGAGTGCGTGCACAGTGTGCATGGGCGAGGTCACAAGACGGATCTCGCCGCCCTCGAACATGGCGTCCGGATCGGCCTGTTCGCGCACGACGACGCTCTCGCGGCCCTCGAGGAACGGCCCGAGTCGCGAAGCGGGCTCGGCGGTGACCTGCGCGACGGTGCCCTGGGCTATCACCGTGCCACCGTCGTGGCCGGCACCCGGCCCGATCTCGATGATCTCATCGGCTTTGCGCAGCACCTGTACGTCGTGGTCAACGACCAGTACCGAATTTCCGTCGGCCAGAAGGTCATCAATCAGCTGGAGGAGACCGTCGATGTTCGACGGATGCATCCCGATGCTCGGTTCGTCCAGCACATACAGCACACCGGTAGTTCGATTGCGGACTGCGCGAGCGAGTTGTGCCCGTTGCCGCTCCCCTGTCGAGAGTGATGAGCTGGCGCGGTCGAGAGCGAGGTACCCCAGACCCAGGTGTACGAGACGCGCGGCCATCTGCGTGAGCTGGTCGATGAGCCCGCCCGCCATCGGATGCATGTCACGAGGCAGTCGGCTGATGATCGTCGGCGCCCACTTAAGGAGCTCATCGAGCGTCTTGGCTGACGCCTGCGCGAGGTTCAGCCCAACGATCTCGGGTTGACGCGCGGCGAGCGACAGCCTGGTCCCGTGACAGGCTGGGCAGGTGCGCTCGATGAGGAAGCGCGAGACCCTCGCGAGGCGCTTCTCGTCCTCGGCCCGACGCAGCTCCTCGGTCACCGTCAGCCGCGCGTTGCGGAAGGTGAAGTCGATGTCCCTCACGCCTTTTTTCGACTGCAGCGTGATTTCTTTTTTCTCCTCGGGACCGCCGAGGACGATATCCCTCTCCCAGGCGTCCAGGTCGCGCCACGGCACGTCGGTGCGTACGCCGAATTCGCGAGCGATATCCGGCTGCACCTTCCACCCGAACATGTTCCAGGGCTTCACAGCTCCCTCGTCGAGGGTCTTGGACGTGTCCGGCACGAGCGCCTCGTCGTCGACTTCGCGCACGATCCCGGTCCCCTCGCACGTCGGACACGCGCCCTCGGAGTTGAATGCGAGAGCCTCGGCGCCCGGGGCCTTCACCTCGGCCCGGCACACCGGGCAGTGGAACGGCACCTCGGCGGCCACGTCGAACGTCGGAGGAACGCGGTGACCGTTCGGGCACACGTGCGACGCCAGGCGAGAGAACATCAGGCGCAGCACGTTGAGCAGCTCGGTTGAGGTCCCGAACGTGGAGCGCACTCCCGGCACGCCGGGGCGCTGACGTAGCGCGAGAGCGGCGGGGACGTGGATGACAGCGTCCACGTCAGCACGCGGTGCCTGCGCCATGCGGCGACGCGTGTAGGTCGACAGCGCCTCGATGTAGCGGCGGGAGCCTTCGGCGTAGACGACCCCCATAGCGAGCGATGATTTGCCCGAACCCGAGACGCCCGCGACCGCCACCATGCGGTCGAGTGGGATGTCGACGTCGATGTTCTTGAGGTTGTGCACGCGTGCGCCGCGCACCTCGATGTGGCTTGGCCGATTGATCCCCGACATCGTCATGAAGCCACGGTAGTCACCCAGTTGAGCGGCTCGCCCAGAGCTACACGTTGAAGCGGAACTCCACCACGTCGCCGTCGACCATCACGTAGTCCTTGCCTTCCATGCGGACCTTGCCGGCGGCCTTGGCCGCGGCCATCGAGCCGGCAGCGTCGAGGTCGGAGAACGACACGATCTCGGCCTTGATGAAGCCCTTCTCGAAGTCCGTGTGGATCACGCCGGCCGCTTTAGGCGCGGTGTCGCCCTTGCGGATGGTCCAGGCACGCGATTCCTTGGGGCCGGCGGTGAGGTAGGTCTGCAGCCCCAGGGTGTGGAACCCGGCGCGGGCGAGTGAGTTAAGGCCGGGCTCGTGCTGGCCGATCGACTCGAGCAGCTCCATCGCGTCGTCCTCCTCGAGCTCGAGGAGTTCGGACTCGACCTTCGCGTCCAGGAATACCGCGTCGGCGGGGGCCACTGCAGCGCGGAGTTCGTCCTTGCGCTCGTCGCTCGTCAGCACGGCCTCGTCGGCGTTGAACACGTAGAGGAACGGCTTGGCCGTCATGAGGTGCAGATCGCGGAGCAGATCGCGGTCGATCTCGTCCTGTGCCTTGAACAGCGTGCGCCCGTCCTCGAGCACCGCCTGCGCTTTGCGGATCTCCTCGAGCTTGGCGACGAGGGACTTGTCCTTGCGGGAGTCCTTCTCCAGGCGCGGGATCGCCTTCTCGATGGTTTCCAGATCGGCGAGTATGAGTTCGGTGGCGATCACCTCGATGTCCGACATCGGGTCCACCTTGCCGTCGACGTGGATCACGTCCGGGTCGTCGAACACGCGCACCACCTGACAGATGGCGTCGGCCTCCCGGATGTTGGCGAGGAACTTGTTGCCCATCCCCTCGCCGGTGCTGGCACCTTTGACGATGCCGGCTATGTCGACGAACGACACCACTGCGGGCAGGATTCGCTCGGAGCCGAAGATCTCCGCGAGGCGGGTCAGTCGGGGGTCGGGCAGATCCACAACGCCGACGTTGGGCTCGATGGTGGCGAACGGGTAGTTCGCGGCGAGTACGTCATTATTCGTCAGGGCGTTGAACAGCGTCGACTTACCGACGTTGGGTAGACCGACGATTCCAAGGGTGAGGCTCACGGTCGGCCAGTGTACGGTCCCGCTGCCACGCTCGGTCGCGTCCCCACCCACGGGCCGATGCGGAGGCACCCCACCCGAACCTCTGTCATCATTGGTTCCATGAGTGACGAAGCCCGTGCGCGCACGACACCGGAGTCAGACGAACCGCACGTCGACCGGTCCGTCCTCATCGGTCTCGGTGGCCGCTGGCTCACCGACTGGGCACTGCGGTTGGCGATCCTTCTCATCGCCTGCTGGCTGGTCGCCAAGATCGGCGGGGCGCTGTGGGTGGGCATCCTCCCGATCTTGTTGGCGCTCATCGTGTCGACGGTCCTGTGGCCGCCGACAGGTTGGATGACGCGACATGGCGTGCCCAAGGCACTCGCCGCGCTCACCTCGATTCTCGGCTCGCTCGCCGTCATCGCGGGGGTACTCGCGCTCATCGCACCCTCGATCGTTGACCAGACCGTCAAACTCACGGACCAGACCTCCGAGGCGATCACCGCGGTGCAGGACTGGCTTCGCGGACCGCCACTCAACATCCGGGACGAACAACTCGACGGTGTCCTCAGCAAGCTCACCAGCACGCTCCAGGACAGCGGAGACAGGATCGCCAACGGCGTGTTCACAGGAGTCAGTGCGATCGGCTCCATCGTCGTCACGCTCGTCCTGGTTCTGGTCCTCACCTTCTTCTTCATCAAGGACGGACCCAAGTTCCTGCCGTTCGTGCGACGGAACGTGGGTCGCACCGCCGGGCGTCATCTGACCGAGGTGTTCGCACGCAGCTGGAACACCCTCGGCGGGTTCATCCGGACCCAGGCCCTCGTCTCGATGGTCGACGCGATCTTCATCGGGGCGGGCTTGGTTCTGCTCGATGTACCGCTGGCGTGGGCGCTCGCAATCATCACGTTCCTGGCCGGGTTCATCCCGATCGTCGGCGCGGTCAGCGCCGGCGCGCTCGCCGTTCTCATCGCGCTGGTGGCCAACGGGCTCACCACCGCGATCATCGTGCTCGTACTAATTCTTCTGGTGCAGCAACTTGAGAGCAACGTCCTCGCCCCGGTCCTGCAGTCCCGCGCCATGAACCTGCACCCGGTCGTGGTCCTGCTCGGCGTGGCGGCGGGCAGCACACTGTTCGGCATCATCGGCGCATTCCTGGCCGTACCGGTCCTCGCGGTGGTCGCGGTTCTCCTGCGGTACACGAACGAGCAGATCGATTTGCGAACCGGCGACGTCACGGCTTCGGATCTGGCCTCCGCCACCGATGAGGGGCGCCTCACGGCCTGGCTGGGCGAGTTGTCGAGCTCGCGGTTCGCACCGCTGCGCAAGAGCAGCAGCGCGATCATGGCGGGTGTGATCGATGCGCGCCCGGACCTCGCCGCGCCCGGAACCGCTGCGCCGTCCGTCACCGAACGGGAGGTGGCGGAGGTTCTACGGAACGACGACGAGGTCGGCGCCGCCCTCCAGCCCGCCACCACAGAGGTTGCGGACTCCGCCCAGCCGGCCACGCAAGGCACTCCTCCCACCGGTCCGGTGGACCCGCGTGCAGTACAGGGTGCCCGCCCGTCCCCGACTGAGGAGGCCGAGTCCAAGCCCAATCCGCTGCGGCGTTTCGGTCGATTCCTCGCACGCCGACTCGAGGGTTAGAGTTTGTTCCCGTGAGCACACGCAGGAGTGGACGGGTACCCGCAGACGAGAAGTCCGTGCTGCCGTCGATGCGCGGATTGCCCGCGTGGACAGCCGTGCTGCTCGCAGTCGCTGTGTCGCTGACGGGCGTGGCTCTCGATTCGCTGGGCAGTGGCCTGGGAGCCGGATTCACGATCGCGTTCTTCCTCGGCTGTCTGCTATCGGTGCTGGCGGTGTCGAGGCGCGCGGTATTCGTGGCCGCCGTCCAGCCGCCCATCATCATGGCACTGCTGGTGCCGTTGGTCCACGTGATCGCGGGCATGAACGCGGGGGCCGAATTGTTCTCCCGTTCGCAGGTCATCTCGATCGCGTTGCCGCTGGCCACGCGCTTTCCGCTGATGATTACCACGACCATCACGGTGGTCGCGGTGGCGCTCATTCGGGCACTCGTGTTGGAGCCGCGCGTGTCGCGGACGGCCCAGCGTCCCCGCGTACAGCGAAGCGCCCCGGCTCACGCCCGTCGTTGAGGCGGGCTGCCGGGGCGCTTGTGGACTTCTCGTCCTCGCTGACTACTTCGGGGTGATCCGCAGCTCGCGGGGCAGCGAGAACGTAATGGTCTCCTCCGCGGTACGCACGGTGTCGACATGACCGTAGCCGTGCTCTGCCAACAGGTCCACGACACCGCGCACCAGGATCTCGGGCACCGAGGCACCCGAGGTCACGCCGATCGTGGTGACGCCTTCGAACCACGCGGGGTCCACGTCCTTGGCGTAGTCCACCAGGTGCGAAGCGGAGGCACCGGCCTTCAACGCCACCTCGACCAGGCGGACGGAGTTGGACGAGTTCCTCGAACCCACCACTATGACCAGGTCGCACTGCGGCGCCATGGCCTTGACCGCGCTCTGACGGTTCTGCGTGGCGTAACAGATGTCGTCCGACGGCGGATCGATAAGCGTGGGGTACTTCTCCTTGAGACGGCGGACCGTCTCCATGGTCTCGTCCACGCTCAGTGTGGTCTGAGAGAGCCAGATCAGCTTCTCGGTGTCCACGGGTACGTCAAGATCGTCGACGGAGTCGGGGCCGTCCACCAGGGTCACCACTTCGGGGGCCTCACCCGCTGTGCCCTCGACCTCCTCGTGGCCCTCATGGCCTACCAGCAGAATCTGGTAGCCCTCACGGGCAAACCTCTTGACCTCGGTGTGCACCTTGGTCACCAGCGGACAGGTGGCGTCGAACGTCGTGAGGTCCAGGTCTTTGGCGCTCTGCCGGACGGCGGGCGAGACGCCGTGCGCGGAGAACACAAGATTGGCCCCGCGCGGGACCTCGTCGGTCTCGTCCACAAAGATCACGCCACGGTCGGTGAACTGCTCCACCACATGCTTGTTGTGGACGATCTCCTTGCGCATGTACAGCGGCGCACCGTGCTTTTCCAGTGCCTTCTCGACGGTCTCGACGGCCCGGTCGACGCCGGCACAGTAGCCACGCGGTTCGGCGAGTAGTACGCGCTTGGTTGCCGGTTCGGCGCTCATGTCGGTCTGCTCGGTCATACTCCCAGGGTACGGTCCATACTGGATTTCGACCATTACGCCTCGTTCAGGCCCCCCGGCAGAGAGGTCCCCCATGCTCCGACCCTTCCTTCTCACCCGAGCATCCATCGGGCTCGCCGCCACCGCGGTCGAGAACGTGGCCTCGATGCCAGGCCGCGTGGCCGAGGCCGTCTCGTCGTTGCCCGGCGTCCCGGTTCGTCTCGCCGGCGGATTCGTGCAGTCCTACCTGCACGCTGGCCAGGCCCTCACCGATTTCGCCGTCCGCGGAGACGCGGTCATCGCGTCCGTGTTCCCGGCGAGGGCGGATCAGCCGGAATGGGCGACGTTCGACGAGGACGAGACGGACTCCGACGAGGTCCTGGATGTCTCCTACCGGGTGTACGGCACGGCCTCGGGTCGCGGCCGCACCTCGGGGGCGGAGCAGGCAGACGTCCCGACCGGGCGCATCACCCGCCGCGACTCGTGAGCTCCGGTTCACGCGCGACCCCCAGCAGCCCGGAGGAACCGTGGCCGGTCAGGGTGGTCTCGGATCAGATCGCGGCCTGGATCCACCGCCTCGGGGCGGTCTGGGTGGAGGGCCAGATCACGCAGCTCAGTCTGCGCCCGGGGACGCGCACCGCGTTCCTCACCCTCCGCGACCCGTCTGTCGACAACTCGCTGACCCTCACCTGCCCGCCCCGGCTCATCTCGGAGGCGCCGGTGCCGGTCACCGAGGGCAGCCGTGTGGTGATTCGCGGCACGCCCCGCTTCTACACCGGACGTGGGTCGTTCTCGCTGCAGGTCTCGGAGATCCGTCCGGTGGGCGTGGGCGAACTCCTGGCCCGTATCGAGCGCCTCAAGCAGGCGTTATCCGCTGAAGGTCTGTTCGATCCACGACTGAAGCGTCCGCTGCCCTTCTTGCCCGACTGCGTCGGACTCATCACGGGGCGTGCCAGTGCCGCAGAACGCGACGTGGTCGAGGTGGCCCGAGGGCGATGGCCGGATGTGCGGTTCGCTGTGCGCAACACCCCGGTCCAGGGTCCGTCCGCCGTGCCGCAGATACTCGATGCGCTGTCCGAATTAGACGCCGACCCCCTCGTCGACGTCATCATCCTCGCCCGCGGCGGAGGGTCCGTCGAGGACCTCCTCCCCTTTTCCGACGAGGCCTTGATCCGCGCCATCTCACGCTGCCGCACTCCGGTGGTCAGCGCGATCGGGCACGAGCCCGACTCCCCGTTGTCCGACCTCGTCGCGGACCTTCGCGCCGCTACACCGACAGACGCGGCCAAGCGTGTCGTACCGGACGTGGCGGAGGAACGTCGTCGCATCGTCGAGGCGCGATCGCGTACCGCCCGGGCCCTGCGTGCCTGGGTCGATCGCGAGCGCAATCAGCTCGCGGCCGTGCAGTCGCGACCGGCCATGTCGAACCCCCACGGGATCGTCGATTCTCGTGCCGAGATCGTGGCCGAAGCCCTGCGCGCGGCCCGTCGCGACATCACCCGCATCGTCGAGTCCGAGTCCACGTCTCTTGGTCACCTGTCGGCGCGGTTGACCACGCTCGGCCCTGCGGCCACCCTCGCCCGTGGGTACGCGGTCGTCCAGTCGGTGGCGGGCCCCAACGACGGCCGGGTGGTCTCCACGATCGCGGACGCCCCGCCCGGTTCGCAGCTGCGTATCCGGGTCTCCGACGGCGCGCTGTCCGCAGCGGTGCTCGGATCGACTCCTGCCGCCGGCCGCAAGAACTCTCCACCCGAGACCACCGAATCCGTAACCCCTGAGGAGCAGTCCTGATGTCCGACGAGCAGATCCCCGTCTCAGAGCTGGGCTATGAGAAGGCCCGTGACGAGTTGATCGAGGTGGTTCGTATTCTCGAGGCCGGCGGGCAGGACCTGGACTCCTCGCTGGCGTTGTGGGAGCGGGGAGAGGAGCTTGCCGCGCGGTGTACTGAGCATCTCGACGGAGCCCGGGCGCGCATCGACGCGGTGCTGGGCGACGACGGCGAGGGTGACGACAGCCGTCAGTGATTCGCCCGCCGCCGCCCGGGAGATCACTTCGTAGGCAGCGGCTCCGTGTCCTGCACGGCGCTGGCGAGGGCTTCGAAATCCGACGTCGGTGCCGAGCCGGTGATGGCCACCCGCACCCCGTCCATGTCGAGGACCCACACGGGTCGAACATCGTCACCCTTGAGGACCGCCCACTCACGGCCGGACACCGGGACCATCGTGCGGTCGGGACGCGGCCCGGAGTTCAGCGACCGGAACGCGTCCTCGGGGGCGTCAGACTGCACAAGTTCCACATAGCTACGCTCGGCCGTCACCCAGCCGACGTGGCTGGAGGAGGTGCCAGCAAAGCCCTGGACGCGGCCCGAGTTAGAGGTCCAGTCCTCGGGTACCTCCGGAGATCGGATGGGAAACGGCAGGCTGCGTGCGTCCTGTTCGAGCGACGCCCGGGCGTCGAAGTCCGGGATAGGGCCCTGCTCGGGCCCGGCGGGGCTGAAGGTGCACTGCCCGGCGACGCCGGCGAATATTCCGCAGATCACCATGAGCACCACCACGGACCAGAACATGTCGCGGTTGCCCTGCAGGATTCTCGGTTTCGCCTCGGCCATGACTGTGAGTATCCCAGCCCGCCGGGACGCGCACGACGCTCGGTCTACCGCTGTCCCCCCGACGTGGAAGAATGAGTGTCGACCACCACAGCCGAACCGCGCCCGCACCGTCGGTCGCGGAGCTAATCCGAGGAGCCCGACGCCACATGTCTGACACCAAGCGCCCTGATCGAAATCTCGCCATGGAGCTGGTCCGCGTGACCGAGGCCGCGGCTCTAGCGGCCGGCCGCTGGGTGGGTCGGGGCGACAAGAACGGCGGAGACGGCGCTGCGGTCGATGCCATGCGTCAGCTCATCTCGACCGTCGCGATGGACGGCGTCGTGGTGATCGGCGAGGGTGAGAAGGACGAGGCGCCCATGCTCTACAACGGCGAGAAGGTCGGTACCGGCTCCGGACCCGCTGTGGACGTGGCCGTGGACCCGATCGACGGGACCCGCCTGATGGCGGAGGGCCGCCCCAACTCCATCGCCGTGATCGCGGTGGCGGAACGAGGCGCGATGTTCGACCCGTCGGCGGTGTTCTACATGCGCAAGATCGCCGTGGGCCCGGATGCTGTCGGCAAGATCGACCTCTCCAAGTCCACCGAGTGGAACATCCGTTCCGTGGCCGAGGCCAAGAACATCAACGTGGGCGACCTGACCGTGTGCGTTCTCGACCGGCCCCGACACGACGAGCTGATCGCCGAGATCCGCGCCGCGGGGGCAAAGGTCCGTCTGATCATGGATGGCGACGTCGCGGGCGCGGTCGCCACCGCCACCGACGGCAGCTCGGTTGACATGCTGATGGGCATCGGCGGCACTCCGGAGGGCATCATCGTGGCCTGCGCTATGAAGTGCATGGGCGGCGAGATCCAGGGACAGCTGTGGCCGCAGGACGACGCCGAGCGGCAGAAGGCCATCGACGCCGGACTGGACGTGGACGCGATCCTCTCCAACGACGACCTGGTGAAGGGCGACAACTGCTTCTTCGCCGCCACCGGCATCACCAACGGCGACATGGTCCGCGGCGTCAGCTACCGCGCGAACGGCGCCATCACCCGCTCGCTGATCATGCGCTCCAAGTCGGGCACCGTTCGCCACGTCGAGGGCCGCCACAAGATGGAGAAGCTCCGTGAGTTCTCTGCGGTGAACTACGGCCAGGACGACTCGGCCGACTAACCCAGCACGCCCCACGCAGGCCACCACGGGCATCCGCACCCGCACTCGTATACATCCGCTCCCGCGCCTGTACATCGAGACGGAATCCGCCGCCGTTGATGAACCCCCGCACCCGCGCCGGCGGTCGCGGGAGTTCATGGCGCGGGGCTTCTGGGCGAGGCGAATGCGTGCTAGTGGTCCGCATTTGAAGTCTTCTTACGGTTGGCTTTCTTGAGGACTTCGTCGGCGGTTTTCGTCCAGACGAAGGGGTGGGATCGGTGGTTCCAGCCGTCGATGAAGGCGCGGATCTTCGCGTTGAGGTCCTTGACGGATGTAAAGACCCCACGGCGGATGGCCTGGCGTTCGACGATGCCGAACCACACCTCGACCAGGTTCATCCACGACGCGTGGGTGGGTGTGAAGTGGACCTTGAACCGGGGATTTTCGGCCAGCCAGGCCTTAACGTTTGCGTGCTTGTGGGCGGCGTAGTTGTCCATCACCAGGTGCAGCTCAACTGGCTGACCGTCGGCATCGACGACATGACGGTACGCCCGCTCGATCTGCTTCAGGAACGCCAGGAACTCTTGGTTGCGATGCCGCGGTTTGAGTGCGGCAGTGACCTGACCGGTGGCGATGTCCAGCGCCGCGAACAGGGTGCTGGTGCCGTGCCGGACGTAGTCGTGGCTGCGCCGCTCGATCAGGCCGGGCTGCATCGGCAAGATCGGCTGAGTACGATCCAGTGCCTGGATCTGGGACTTCTCATCCACGCACAACACGATCGCGTTCTCCGGCGGCGCCAGGTACAGGCCGCAGATGTCGGTGACTTTGCCGACCAGCTCAGGATCGGTGGAGAACCGGAACGACTCCGAGCGCCACGGCTTGATCCCGTAGGCACGCCACGCCGTGACCACCGTCGAGGCCGAGACCTTCAACCGTGTCGCCAGCAGCCGCGACGACCAGTGGGTCACGCCCAGAGACTTCGGCGGCGGCATCAAGGTCGCCGTCACGATCTCCGCGTGATCGATCGTGCGCGGCCGACCAGAACGCTTCTCATCAGCCAGGCCCCCGATGCCCTTGTCCTCGTACCTGGACCGCCAGAGGTTCACCTTCGGCCGCGACGCCCCGGCCAACTCGGCGATCTCCGCATTGCGCCGGCCCTCCGAAGCCAGCAGCACGATGCGTGCTCGCTGCACCATGCCTGCCGACATCGACTGCGAGCGCGTCATTCTCTCAAGCTTCTCGCGATCGCCGGGACGCAACATCAATGCCGGGGCAGGTCGATTCGCCATGCCCCATGATTTCACAAACCCAACTGTAAAACTACTTCACACGCACGACACTAGTTCCACGGTCCCCTGCAGATCGCGTCGGTCGCGCCTACTCTGGCGACATGGCAGATCAGAGTGAATTCCGAATCGAACACGACACAATGGGCGAGGTCCGGGTGCCCGTCGACGCCCTCTGGCGAGCACAGACGCAGCGCGCCGTGGAGAACTTCCCGGTCTCCGGCAGTGGTCTCGAGCGGGCGCAAATCCGCGCGCTCGGTCTGCTCAAATCCGCGTGCGCCACCGTTAATGGCCGACTCGGCTTGCTGGATCAGCAGAAGGTCGACGCCATCGTCGCCGCCGCCGGCCGAATCGCGGAGGGCGAGCTGGACGAGCACTTTCCGGTGGATGTCTTCCAGACCGGCTCGGGCACCAGCTCCAACATGAACGCCAATGAGGTCATCGCCTCGCTCTGCGCTGCCGAGGGCGTGACCGTACACCCCAACGACGACGTCAACATGTCCCAGTCGTCCAACGACACATTCCCCACCGCCACCCATGTCGCGGCCACCGAGGTCGTCGTTGCCGATCTCGTCCCTGCCCTCACGACCCTCGCGCAGTCCTTCGAGAAGAAGGCGGAGCAGTGGCGCGAGGTGGTCAAGCCAGGACGCACCCACCTGATGGACGCTGTCCCCGTGACGCTGGGGCAGGAGTTCGGCGGATACGCCCGCCAGATCCGTGCGAGCCTCGAGCGCGTCTGCGGAACGCTGCCCCGGGTCGGCGAGCTGCCGATCGGCGGAACCGCTGCCGGTACCGGACTCAACGCCCCGGACGGCTTCGGCTCCGCCGTGGTGGAGGAACTGCGCTCGCTCACCGGCCTCGAGGAGCTGGTTCTCGCGGCGGACCCGTTCGAGGCACAGTCCGCCCGTGATGGTCTGGTCGAACTGTCCGGTGCTCTCCGGACCGTCGCCGTATCCCTGACCAAGATCGCCAACGACATCCGGTGGATGGGCTCGGGGCCGATGACGGGGCTCTCCGAGGTTCACCTCCCCGACTTGCAGCCGGGGTCGTCGATCATGCCCGGCAAGGTCAACCCGGTGCTGTGCGAGACGGTCGCGCAGGTCGCCGCCCAGGTCGTGGGCAACGACGCGGCTGTTGCCTGGGCCGGCGCGAGCGGCGCCTTTGAACTCAATACAGCGATCCCGGTGATGGCCCGCAACGTCCTCGAGTCCGTCCGGATCCTCGCGAATTCCTCCACGCTCTTCGCCGAGCGCTGCATCGACGGGATCGAGCCGGACGCGGACCGCATGCGCCGCCTCGCCGAGTCTTCCCCCTCGATCGTCACGCCGCTGAACTCGGCGATCGGCTACGAAGAAGCCGCACGCGTGGCCAAGCACGCCCTGGCGGAGGAGATCACGATCCGAGAGGCGGTCATCGCGTTGGGCTTCGTTCCGGATCCGCTCAGCGAGGAGGAGCTGGATCGTCGTCTCGATGTATTGGGGATGGCCGGCCTCGACCGCGATCGCTGACATCGCAGCCCGGCCGCACCGCCTGTCCGGTCGGCCGGGCTATCGGGGGTACTCGACCACTCGGATCGCCTGGTTCTCCAGTCGGATCTGCCCGTTCTGGAAGTCCGAGAGGATCACCTCGCCGTCGACGGTCTCGTCGCCGACCGGCCATCCCAGGGCCCCGGCGGGACCACCGTTGTCGAGGTAGGTGGCGTGTATCTGACCGCGGACGATCCATGCGCCGGTCTCGGGTGACCAGTAAACCGTGCCAGCGGTGTAGTCCTGCTTCGTGCCGCCGACGATCTCCTCGGCGGACGCCAGCGGCGCCTGCAACGCGAGCGGGGTGTCCTTGGCGTCGTTATAGCGGCGGTAGATCGCCATGTTGGTCGCGAACTCCTCCTCTCCGATCTTGACGACGATCGGGTCGGCCGGATCACCTTCCGCGGCTCCGTCGGTGCCGGCATCCCCGGCCGCAGCGTCGCCGGTAGACCCGTTCTCCGTCGCCAAGGTGGGCTCCGAACCCGCCTCCGGCATTCCTCCGGGAACCTGCTCACCGCACCCGCCCATCACCAGAGCGCACGCGGTGACTATCGGGAGTGCCAGTACCAGAAAAGAGCGACGGGACATGGGCGGACCTTTCGAGTGCGGCAGAAGCGACCGGGGCGGGTATCGGCCGAGCCGATCTTTGCACAGGATCAGGCCACTCAGGGAGCAGGTCCCGTCAGGCGGCGTGGATCCGGCGCAGTTCGCCCGAGGTGCCGTCGGGGTGGAATTCCTCCAACATCGTGGTGACGAGTTCCGCGATCGCCGAACGCTCGGATCGGCTGAGAGTCACGTGCGCGAACAGCGGGTGGCCCTTGAGCTTCTCCACCACGGCCTGGATACCGTCGTGACGCCCGACGCGGAGATTATCGCGCTGGGCGACGTCGTGGGTGAGCACGACCCGGGAGCCGGTGCCCAGGCGGGACAGAACGGTCAGCAGGACGTTGCGTTCGAGGGACTGGGCCTCGTCGACGATCACAAAAGAATCGTGCAGGCTCCGACCGCGGATGTGCGTCAGCGGCAAAACCTCGAGGATGTCGCGGTCCATCACCTCGTCAATCACGTTCTCACTGACCAGCCCCTCCAGCGTGTCGAACACGGCCTGCGCCCAGGGCGACATCTTCTCGGACTCACCGCCGGGTAGGTACCCCAGTTCCTGGCCGCCCACGGCGTAAAGGGGGCGGAACACCACGATCTTGCGGTGACGACGACGCTCGAGCACCGACTCCAGTCCCGCGCACAGGGCGAGCGCCGACTTACCGGTGCCGGCGCGACCTCCCAGGGAGACGATTCCGATTGATTCGTCGAGCAGACAGTCGATCGCGATGCGCTGCTCGGCGGATCGGCCGCGCAGTCCGAACACCTCCACGTCGCCGCGGACGAGTTTCAGACCGCCGTTGTCGGTGACGCGGGCCAGGGCGGAAGAGGATTCGGTCTGCACGCGGATGCCGCAGTGGACGGGGGCCGTGTCGTCGACCCCTGCAGCGCGGGCGGCCAGTGGCGACGCTCCGCCGTCAGAGAACAGGGTGTCCACCAGGTCCTGGCTGGCGGACAAGTCGGTGATGCCGCTGTACCCGGTGAGAACGACGTCCTGGGCGTGGTACTCGTCAGCGGGTAGGCCGACGGAGCCGGCCTTGACGCGCAGCGGAACATCCTTGGACACGAGGACTGCCTCGACTCCCTCTTCGCGGAGGTTGAGTGCGCAGGCGAGGATCCTGGAGTCGTTTCCGGTGTTGCGGAAGCCGGGAGGCAGGACCATCTGGTCGGTGTGGTTGAGCTCCACACGAAGGGTGCCACCCGCGTCGGTGACGATCATGTCGCCGTCGAGCCGGCCGTTCCGCAAGCGAAGTTCCTCAAGCAGACGCAGGGCCTCCCGCGCGAAATAGCCGAGCTCGGGGTGGTTGCGCTTGTCCTCCAGCTCGCTGATCACCGCGATGGGCAGGACTACGCGATGTTCAGCGAAGCGGGTGGCGGCCCACGGGTCGGACAGCAGAACCGAGGTGTCGAGGACGTAGGTACGTACGGTGTCGGTCACGGCGCGCTCCTGTCCCGCGGCACCCGCGGGCGGGTTGGGGTGGACCGGCCGGCTTCCCCACCGGCCGTTGATCGTGACGCTACGCCCGAATCACATCGTTGTAGTTAAGTCCGAACAAATTTCTGTGGCTCGACCATCAAACGAACGGTTTCCGCGACGAGAGCAGGCCGGTCACCGCCCTCGATCTCCACGGTCACCACACTGGTGAGCTGCACGCCGGAGGACTTTTGTTGCAGCGAGGTGAGTTCGATCCCTGCCCGAATTCTGGAGCGGACGGGCACGGCTGCGGGAAAACGAACCCTTTCGAGGCCGTAGTTGATCATCATCGTGAAACCACGAATGTCCATCACCTGGGCGCAGAGCACCGGCAGCAGTGACAGCGTCAGGTAGCCGTGGGCGATCGTATGGCCGTACGGCCCGTCAGCGGCCCTGACCGGATCGACGTGGATCCACTGATGGTCCCCGGTGGCGTCGGCAAAGGCGTCCACCCGTTCCTGCGTGATCTCCATCCACTCGCTAAAACCGATGTGGGTGCCGATCGCGGCCTCGATCTGTTCCAGCCCGTCGAACACGATCATGCTAGTCCTCCTCAAATGTGTCGCCCGCCCGTGATCTCCAGGACCGTCCCGGTCATGTAACTGGACATCTCGCTGGCGAGGAACAGCACGACCTGCGCCACCTCGGCGGGTTCCGCGGCCCGTCCCATGGGGATCTCGGCCATCTTCTCGTCCCACACGTGCTGCGGCATCGCCAACGTCATGGCTGTTCGGATGAGACCGGGCTGCACGGCGTTCACCCTGACACCGGCAAAGGCGACTTCCTTTGCGGCGGCTTTGGTCAGCCCCACGATGCCGGCCTTGGCGGCGGAATAGTTGGTCTGTCCCACCAGTCCGACCTTGCCGGATATCGACGAGATGTTGACGATTGCGCCGCCTCCGTGACCTCGCATCCGCCCGGCGGCCGCGCGGGTGCCGTTCCAGGTGCCCTTGAGGTGGATCGCGATGATGTCGTCGAACTGCTCCTCGGTCATCTTCCGCATGGTGGCGTCGCGCGTGACGCCCGCGTTGTTGACAAACACCCCGAGCGGCCCGAACGTCTCCTCCGCGGTGTCGATCATCGCCTCGATCGCGGCGCCGTCCCGGACGTCGCAGCGGACGTAGCGGGCTTTGTCCTCGCCGCCGAGCTCATTTACTGCGGCGACGCCGGCCAGATCGTCGATGTCGCCCACGACCACGCGTGCTCCCGCGTCGATGAACGTCCGGGCGATCTCCAGTCCGATGCCCCGTGCACCGCCGGTGACCACCGCGGTTTTTCCCTCGAGTAGCTCCATCACTTCACCCTAGGCTGGGTACAGTCCCCACCATGAAGGCTGCGGTATGTGTCGAGACCGGAACACCACTTCAGATCGAGGACATCCCGATTCCCCGACCGCGGGCCGGAGAAGTGTTGGTCCACAACCACGCGTGCGGTGTCTGCCACACGGATCTGCACGTGATGAAGGGCGAGGTCGGTTTCCCGCTTCCGGGCGTTCTCGGTCACGAGATCTCCGGGATCGTGGCCGAGGTGGGCGCCGGCGTCACCAACGTCCGACAGGGCGACCGCGTGGTGGGCTCGTTCATCATGCCGTGCGGCCACTGCGAGAACTGCGCGCGTGGCATGGAGGATATCTGCTCCACGTTCTTCGAGTTCAACCGTCTGCGCGGCACGCTCTATGACGGCGAGTCCCGCCTTCATCGTCACTCCGGCGAGCCGCTGTCCATGTATTCGATGGGCGGCCTCGCCGAATACAGCGTCACCCCGGCCACGGCCGTATTCGCCCTCCCCGATCATCTCGACCTGACCCACTCCGCCATCCTCGGCTGCTCGCTCTTCACGGCGTACGGCGCGGTCCGGAACGTCGGCGATGTGCGAACCGGCGAATCAGTCGCGGTCGTGGCGGTGGGGGGCGTGGGCCAGAACATCGTCCAGCTCGCTGCCGTGAGCGGTGCCGAGTCTGTCATCGCGATCGATGTCGACGACGACAAGCTCGAACTCGCTCGCCGGATGGGTGCCACGCACACTGTGAATTCGACTCAGGCGGACGTCGCCGAGGCGATCGCGGAGATCACGGGCGGTCGCGGGGCCGACGTGGTGTTCGAGGCCCTCGGGTCCGCGGTCACGACCCGTCAGGCAGTGGAGATCGTCCGCGAGGGCGGACGTGTTGTCGTCGTCGGCATCCCACCCGCGGGCACCAGCCTCGACGTGGACCTCGCGCGCATCGTCCGGCGCAAGATCCAGATCAAAGGTTCCTACGGTGCCTGCGCCCGCCGTGACGTGCCCGCGCTGATCCGCCTGCTGGCAGCCGGGAAGCTGGACCTGGGAGGGGTGATCTCTCGGACGGTGACGCTCGCCGATGCCCCGGACACCTACGCAGCCCTCGATCGCGGCGAGATCCTCGGCCGCGCGGTGGTCCTGACCGGCGCCTAGCAGCCCGATCCCGGCCCGGGTCCACGCCCGCGCCCCGGCACCCCCGCCCCGGCATCCGCACCCGCGCCTGTACGCCTGCCCTACAAATGCCACTGTCGATGCAACCGCGCAACCGCGGCGGCGGGAGCGGGAGTGCATCGACTGTGGCGCCGAGCCCGGACACGCCCCGGAAATCCCCGAGATGCCTGCGAATCAGAGCAGTTCGATGATGGTGGCGTTGGCCTGGCCGCCGCCCTCGCACATCGTCTGTAGGCCGTACTTGATGCCTTCAGCCTTCATGTGATGAATCATGTCCGCCATGATGCGGGCACCCGAACCGCCGAGCGGGTGTCCGAGAGCGATCGCGCCGCCGTTCGGGTTGACCTTGGCCGGGTCGGCGCCGGTCTCGGCGAGCCATGCCAGCGGCACGGAGGCGAAGGCCTCGTTGACCTCGAACGCGCCGATGTCGTCGACGGTCAGGCTCGACCGCTCTAGCGCCTTGGCGGTGGCCGGGATGGGCGCGGTGAGCATGATGACCGGGTCATCACCGGCGAGTGTTGCGGTGTGCACGCGCGCGATCGGGGTGCAGCCGTACTTGGCGGCTGCCTCCTCACTCATCACCAGTATGACCGCGGAGCCGTCGGAGATCTGGGAGGCGTTGCCGGCGGAGACCACGCCGTCCTCCTTGAACGGGGTCTTGAGCGCCGCCAGCGCCTCGACGGTGCTTCCGCGGCGGATGCCCTGGTCGGTGTCGAAGACGCCCTCCGGGGTGTCGACCGGCACGATGTGGCCGGCGAAGAAGCCTGCGTCCTGCGCGGCGGCGGCCTTCTCGTGCGAGGCCACGGCGAACTCGTCGAGTTGCGTCCGGGTGAAGCCCCAGCGCTCGGCGATCATCTCCGCTCCCACTCCCTGGTTGGGCGCGATGCCGTTATAGCGTTCCATGTACTTCTCGCCGTAGGGAAAAGACTCTCGCGAGACATGCGACCCCATCGGCACCCGGGTCATGGACTCGACGCCGCCGGCCACCACCACGTCGTGGTAGCCGGACTCGATCACGGCTACGGCGAAGCTCAGCGCCTGCTGGGAGGAGCCGCACTGCCGGTCAATCGTCACTCCGGCAACCGATTCCGGCCAGCCCGCGGACAGCACGGCGGTCCGGGCGATGTCGCCGGCCTGCTCGCCTGCCTGGGTGACGCTGCCCCAGATCACGTCCTCGACGACCGCCGGGTCGATGCCAGCGCGCTCGACGAGGCCATTGAGCACTGCCGCCGACAGGTCGGCCGGGTGCACCCCCGCCAATCCGCCCTTGCGCTTGCCGACCGCGCTGCGCACGGCTTCCACGATTACTGCACCCATGTGCTGGTCTCCTGTAGCTGAAGTGGTCACCGACCGGTCCCGGCCTAGTGGTCGAACATCCTAGTATCAGCCGATGTACGGCGGTGTGCGACGCAATTCGCCGCGCGCGATGGTGCGACGATGCACGGCATCGGGACCGTCCACGATCCGCAGTGCCCGCGCCCATGCGTAGAAGTACGCGAGTGGGGTGTCATCCGAGACCCCGGCGCCGCCGAAGATCTCAATAGCCCGGTCAACCACCGAGCAGGCGACCTGCGGGGCGATCACCTTGATGGCCGAGATCTCGAAGCGCGCCTCCTTGGCACCAACGGTGTCGATCATCCAGGCACAGTGCTGAACCTGCAGGCGCGCCTGGTCGATCTCGATCCGCGAGTTGGCGATGTGTTCCTGCACCACTCCCTGGTCGGAAAGGTAGCCACCGAACGCGTGACGCGACTTGGCGCGATCCACCATCAGCGCCAAGGCCCGCTCGGCCATGCCGATCGCACGCATGGCGTGGTGGATGCGGCCGGGACCGAGTCGCGCCTGGGCGATTGCGAATCCGGCCCCCTCCTCGCCGAGCAGATTCTCGCGCGGAACGCGCACGTCTTTGAACACCAGCTCGCAGTGGCCGTGCTGGTCCTGGTAACCGAACAGGGGCAGATTGCGCTCGATGGTCAGGCCGGGGGTGTCGCGGGGTACCAGAACCATGGATTGTTGGCGGTGGGTCTTGGCGGACTCATCCGTCTTGCCCATGACGATGAGGATCTCGCAGCGCGCGTCGGCCACGCCCGTGATCCACCACTTCCGGCCGTTGATCACGTACTCGTCACCCTCACGCCGGATGACCGTCTGGACGTTGGTGGCATCCGACGAGGCCACATCGGGCTCGGTCATCGCGTACGCCGAGCGGATCCTGCCCTCCTTGAGTGGCTCGAGGTACGCCGCCTTCTGCTCATCGGTGCCGAAGAGGTGGAAGGTCTCCATGTTCCCGGTGTCCGGAGCCTGGGAATTGATCGCCTCGGGCGCGATGACAGGCGACCAGCCCGAGATCTCGGACACCGCGGCAAATTCGAGGTTGGAAAGACCAGACCATTCGGGAAGGAACAAGTTCCACAGTCCGCGGCGGCGCGCCTCGGCCTTGAGCTCCTCCATGATCGGCGGGTGTTCGTTCTCGCCGTGCACCCGCAGGTACTCGGACCACACCGGCTCAGCCGGGAACACATGCCCCCGCATGAAGTCCCACATGTTCTCCTGCAGCTCGAGGCTGCGCTGGCTGTGAGCGAATTCCATTGTCTTTACTCCTGTAAAGGGTCGGCGGCGTCGAGGATCGAGTGACCGTGGTCCACCAGCTCGCGGAGCTGCGGGCCGATGTCGCCGAAGTCCTGCCCGGCCATGTCTCCGGACTCGGAGCGGGTGGCCACCCCCTGGGCGATCGCGGCGAACTTGAAGGTGGCAAACGCGAGGTACCAGGGCATGTACGACGGGTCCGTGCCGGTCGCAGTGCAGTAGCGATCGATCAGCCTCTGCGGCCCGGGCCAGCCGGCCTCGGTGGTGATACCGGGGACCAGAGGGACGCTCGGCCCCTCCGGGTCGCCCCAGTACAGAACCGTCTGCGCGAGGTCGGCGACGGGATCGCCGAGTGTGGACAGTTCCCAGTCGAGGATCGCCAGGATCCGACCCGGATCGTTCGGGTCCACCACGTAGTTGTCGAGGCGGTAATCACCGTGAATGATCCGCGACGACGGCGAGGTGGGCATGCTCTCCCCGAGACGAGCCGCCAGGTCGGGCAGGCGCTCCGAGCGGACTGAGGCACTGGACTTCTCCGACTGGCCTAGCCAGCGTCGGAGTTGGCGCTCCAGGTAGCCCTCCGGGCGTCCGAGTTCACCCAGGCCCACCGCGTTCTGATCGACCGCATGGAGTGCGACCAAAGCGTCGATCTGCGCGTCAGCCATGGCCGCCTTGTCGTCGTCACCCTCGGCGAAGCCCGCGGGCAGTTCGTCCCGGATGATGTGTCCGACCACTTTCTCCATGACGTAGTAGGGAACTCCCAGGTCGTCGCCGGTGGTTTCATTGAGCACCACCCGCGCCACGGGCACGTCGGTGTCCGCCAGGCCGAGCTGGATACGGGCCTCACGACCCATGTCGTGCGCGCTCGGAAGCAGCTCACCAGTTGGCGGTCGCCGAAGGATCAACTCGCCGGCGTCCGAACGAAGAGTGAAGGTGAGGTTGGACTTGCCGCCCGCGATGAGTTCGGCCTCAAAGTCCGCCCAGGCCCGGTCCCCGGTGGCCTCGACTATTCGGGGGCCCACCACGTCCGGACGCAGCAACTCGTCGACGGGCAGGCCTGCAGGCTCTTCTTTGGAGGTGTTCATGAGCTCGGTCCTCGCGGTCGGTGAACGGGACGTACCGGGGTCGGGCGGCTGGTTGTGGCACCTCGTGTCCCCGGCGATCATTCTGCCCGACCGAGCGATCGTTCGGTGTGCCATAGTGTTATTCACACCACATCCGGTGTCAAACGTTCGGGACCGAGGGCTCGACCACCGATGGAAAGCGGACCGATGAAGGATTGGCGCGAGTTCGGCCCGGACGGTCTGACACCACCACTGAGGGCTGCCCTCGACGTCTTTGCCCGGCACGGCTATCACGGCGCGTCCATACGGTCGATCGCCGAGGCTGCGGGGTTGTCCGTACCCGGCCTCTACCACCACTACAGGTCCAAGCAGGCGCTTCTCGCGGCGATAGTGGACTCGACGATGGCCGAGATGCTGACACACACCGCTGTAGCCGCAGAGGACGCCGGTGACTCCCCGGCCCAGCGCTTCGCGAACGTTGTCGAATGCCTCGCCCGCTTCCACATGGCCAGGCGCGACCACGCTTTTGTGGCCTCCACCGAGATGCGCAGCATGGATCCGGACGTACGGGCGCATCACATCTCCCAGCGGGACGCCCAGCAGACGATGCTCCAGGACGCGATCAGTGCGGGCGTGAAGTCAGGGGACTTCGCGTGCCGCCACCCCCGGGACGCCGCGCGCGCGATCGCCTCGCTGTGTGTGTCCATCGCGTCCTGGTACCGACCCGACGGGCCACTGTCGTCCGACGAGGTGGTGGCCCGCCACCTGGAGTTCGCGCGCGGCATGGTGGGCGCCGCCCAGGGCTAGGCCGGCGAACCGATGCGCCCCGGTCTCAGCGCCGCTTCTTACCGCGCTTGGCAGGTCCGGACCGCTGTCCTGCGGCCGCCCGGGCCAGGGCCTTGGCCGCAGTCTTCTCCTTGGCCGTGCGCTTCTCGGCGGGCGGCTCGGACCCACCGCGTGTACTGGTGGCCGACCTGCCGCGAACGATGCCCACGAAGTCGTCGATCATGTCCTCGCCCTCGCGTGCAGGCGACCAGGCCACGCCCATCCGCGTGGCGGGGACGCCCTCGATCGCCCTCTCCACGACGTCGCGACGGCTGAGCGAGCGCGCGTAGGGCATCGGCAACACCAGAAGGCCGACTCCCGCAGCCACCAGATCCACAGCCGCGGCCACCTCGTCCGGCGTCGCCGAGATCGCATCGATCTTCTCGAGCCACCGCTCCCCTGCCAGATCGGCGGCGCTCACCGAGTCGAACGCGCCGAGTTCATGGTCCTTCTCGGCAAGCACGGCCATCGTCTCGGTGTAGAGCGGCACCCGGAGCAGGCCGAGCGGCGCCGACCGCGGGGCGTCATCGGCCTCGCGGAGGAAGATCACATCGAAGCCGTCATCTCCGGGTGCCTGTGCGAGCTCCGCCCGCGGATCCCCCACACGCCGCGCGGTGACCGGGATGTCTGGATGACGCTCACGCCATCGGGTCAGCCACTTGTCGGGTTGCACGCCGGGCACGTAGCCCACGCGCAGGCGGGGGCCGATGCCCCCGTTCTCGTTGGTCACCGGCCCCCGCCTGTCTGTCGTTTACCTCGCGTACTCAGCCGAGGATCTTCCAGTCCTCAAGGCCCTCATAGAGCGGCTTCGACGCGGCCAGCGCGGACACGCGTGCGCGCAGAGCGGTGACGTCCGCACCCTTGCCGGCGGCCAGCGCCGTGCCGATGATGTCCGCGACCTCACGGAAGTCCTCGGCATCAAATCCACGGGTAGCCAGAGCCGGGGTGCCGATTCGCAGGCCGGAGGTCACCATCGGTGGACGCGGGTCAAACGGAACCGCGTTGCGGTTCACGGTGATGCCGACCTCGTGGAGAAGATCCTCGGCCTGCTGGCCGTCGAGCTCGGAGTCGCGCAGGTCAGCCAAGACCAGATGCACGTCGGTACCCCCGGTGAGGACCGAGACTCCGGCATCCTTGCAGTCTTGTGCGGTCAGCCGCTCGGCGAGGATCTTCGCGCCCTCGATTGTGCGCTGCTGGCGCTGACGGAACTGTTCGGTCCCGGCGATCTTCATCGCCGTGGCCTTGGCGGCGATCGCGTGCATCAGCGGCCCACCCTGCTGGCCGGGGAACACCGTCGAATTGAGCTTCTTGAACAGCTCGAGGTCGTTGGTGAGGATCATGCCCGATCGCGGCCCACCGAGCGTCTTGTGCACGGTGGTGGACACGACATCCGCGTACGGCACGGGGCTCGGGTGCAGGCCGGCGGCCACCAGTCCGGCAAAGTGGGCCATGTCCACCCACAGCTTGGCACCCACCTCGTCGGCGATCTCGCGGAACTTCTGGAAATCCAGAGTCCGGGGGTAGGCCGACCACCCCGCGATGATGACGTCCGGCTTCTCCGCCAGCGCCATCTCGCGGACGGTGTCCATGTTGATCAGCATCGTCTCGGGGTCCACCTCGTAGGCCGCGACCTCGTACAGCTGCCCGGAGAAGTTCAGCTTCATACCGTGAGTGAGGTGCCCACCGTGGGCCAGTGACAGGCCCATGATCTTGGAGCCCGGCGCCGCGAGCGCCATGAGTACGGCGGCGTTGGCCTGGGCGCCGGCGTGCGGCTGGACGTTGGCGTACTTGGCGCCGAAGACCTCCTTGGCACGGTCACGCGCGAGGTTTTCGACCACGTCAACGTGCTCGCAGCCGCCGTAGTAGCGCCGGCCCGGGTAGCCCTCGGCGTACTTGTTGGTGAGCACGGAGCCCTGCGCCTGGAGGACCGAGCGCGGAACGAAGTTCTCTGACGCGATCATCTCGAGCGTGTCTCGCTGCCGTGCGAGCTCACCGGACATCGCCTCGGCGACCTCGGGGTCAAGCTCGGCCAGAGAGGCGGAGAACACGTCGGTGTTCGGGTCGGTCATCTTTGCTCCTTGCGCGTGGGCTCGTCGTCGTCGTCAGTCTAGTGCCACGACCCCCTGGGCCCGCGTCCCGCGTGGAGACCTGCCACAATCACAAGTCGTGAGCAGACATGCCGGCGACTACACGCCGTACGTGGAGTTCGACCGCCGGAGTTGGCGTCGACTTCGCAGTGCTATGCCGATGGTGCTCACCGAGCAGGACCTCGAGGGGATGCGCGGGCTGGGTGAGCACCTCGACCTCGACGAGATCGCAGAGATCTACCTGCCGCTCAGCCGACTAATCCATCTCCAGGTCTCGGCCAGGCAGCGCCTGTTCCAGTCCACCAATCTGTTCCTCGGGGAGGCTTCCGACGCCCCCATGCCGTTCGTGATCGGGGTGGCCGGTTCGGTCGCGGTGGGCAAGTCCACCTCAGCCCGTGTGCTGCGCGCACTGCTCACCCGCTGGGATTCCCACCCCCGGGTGGACCTCATCACCACCGACGGCTTCCTCCTCCCGAACCGCGAACTCGAACGTCGCGGCCTTATGCACCGCAAGGGCTACCCCGAGTCCTATGATCGCCGGGCCCTGCTGCGGTTCGTCACCGAGGTCAAGTCCGGTGCCCCGCTGGTCCGGGCGCCCGTCTACTCACACACCAAGTACGACATCGTGCCCAATGAGCACATAGAGGTGCGCCGTCCCGACATCCTCATTGTGGAGGGGCTGAACGTGCTGCAGACCGGCCCGCGACTCATGGTCTCGGACCTGTTCGACTTCTCGCTGTACGTGGACGCCCGCATCGAGGACATCGAGAACTGGTACGTCGAGCGATTCCTCGAGCTACGCAGCACCTCTTTCTCCAACCCCGGGTCTCACTTCGCGCACTACGCCGACCTCTCGGACCAGGCCGCGCGGTTGGCCGCGCGCGAGATCTGGACCTCGATCAACCGGCCGAACCTGGTGGAGAACATCCTGCCCACGCGGCCGCGCGCCACGCTGGTCCTGCGCAAGAACTCTGACCACTCGATTCAGCGCCTGCGCCTGCGCAAGATCTGACGCGCGAACTTCCCAGCCTGCCTCCCCCACCGCGCAGAGTGTTTCGGACACTTCGACTCGGTCGACGCAGGCGATTTCCTCTTCGCGGCGTTGCCCCGAGCGCACGGCCTACCGCGGAGGCGCTCCCGTCTCCCCCTCGGGCACCCCGCGCCGCCGCAGTTCCGCTTCCGCGCGCGCCAATCCGCCGTGCTCGAGCGCTGCCAGCGAACTGTGATCGGCCCAGACCAGCCGCCCGTGCCGCCAGACCTCCACGTCGAGTTCTCCGGCGAGGTGCTCGATCGATCCGGCCGAGTTTCGTTTCTGCGACGGCAGCGGCACCGGCAGCACGTGCGCCCGGTCGAGCGGCGACCGACCACTCACCCTGATCCTCCACCCGTAGCCGCGGCCGTCGAATTCCCAGCTCTCATCGGTCACCTCGGCACGAACAGGCGAGACAACCGGGTTGCCCAGCCGGACCACTCGGCCGTCCGGGAGCCGCACGACCAGCGCTGTGACCTCGGTGCGCAGCGGCCCGGAGTGAATCTGGCCGCCAGCAAAGGCGACGCAGGTGTCCGGCTGGGAGAAGGCCTGTGCCTGGCCCCACCACCACGAGTCGGGGAAGCCTTCGGCGCCCCAGTTCTTCTCGCCGTACACCTCGGCGGCGTCGAACTCCCACCACTGTCCGTCGAGTTCGGCCCACCCGGAGGCGCGCCCGCCGAGCAGCCACGGGTGCCAGTACTGATTGAGTGCGGGAACGGCTTGGAAGATGCTGGACCCACCTACTATCGGATGCGGCCATCGGACCGGCTCAGTTATGTCCACATGCAGGCGGGCGCCCTCGCCCATGTCCACGTGGACGCCGTCAGCGCGGTACTCGAACTGCTCGGCGGAGCGGGCGCCGATGCGGTGGGGATCGGCCCACCCGTGGGGCGCGGCCGCCAGACGAAGTGATGACGACGACGAGTTCGCCGCTCCCACCTGCCCCGGCTCCCCCACCTGGTCAGAAGCCAGCCCCAACGTGGCCCAATGCCCGTCTGGACCTCGATTTACACCGATCAGTGCGATGATCACGCGCCCGTTCTCTCGGTCGGTGACCCGCATGAAGTACCCCTCCATAGCGACGTCGTGTGCGCGCAGTGGATCACCGAACGGTAGGTCTGCGCCGGTAGCCCGGTATCGCCGGAGGATTTCCATACGGCTCAGCGTCCCATAATCGACCTAGGGTGGGAGCGTGAATACATCGCACCTCGGTCTGCGCCCGCCTCGGGAACGGGTCGATCCCCGGTGCCGGCAATGGTGGGCCGCCCAGGTTGCGCTGTGGATGGCGGGGCCCCTCGTCCTGCTGGCGGTCCTGACGCCTTTTCTCGGTCCGTGGTTTCTGCTGGCCGCCGGCGCGTGGACTGTACTGACCGTGGCGGCGCTGGTGGTGGTGCCGCGGGTGCGATGGGCGATCCACCGTTGGGAGGCCACCGACACCGCGATCTACAGCTGTAGTGGCCTGTTATGGGAAGAGTGGCGCGCGGCCCCCCTGTCACGAGTGCAGACCATCGACGAGACCCGCGGCCCGCTGCAGCGCCAGTTCGGTCTGGCCACCGTTGTGGTCACCACCGCCTCGTCGAAGGGCGCGGTACGAATCAGTGCGCTCGACGCCACGCGCGCCGAGGAGATGGCCGACAGCCTCACCCTCCTCGCCCATGACGATCAGCGGGACGCGACATGATCTCGCCTCCGCCCCACGAGTGGGCGCGCCTGGACCGGCGCACCGTTGCCGCGTCGACGGTGCTCACCTCCGGGGCATTGGCCGCCGCCGCGATACCGGTGACTATCGGGATGCTGCTCAGCGGACTCGCGATCGGGTGGGTGGTCTTGTGGACGATCGGCGGAGTACTCCTCGGCATCGTCGCGACCGCGGTCTCGGAGACCATCCGCCTCGCCGCCACATCCTTCCGTGTGGACGCCCACCGCATAGAACGTCGCGTCCGATTCCTGTCCAGCACCACCACGAGCCTGTCGACCGGCCGGGTCCGCAACGTCGAGATCACGGCTGACCCTGTGCAGCGGCGGATGGGCATTGCCACCGTCAGGTTGGCCAGCGGCGAGACGGACGGCTCGCGGCTGACCCTGGCCGCGCTGGACCTCGAGGCAGCGGAGGAACTGCGCCGCCGGCTGGTGCCCACCCATGCCGAGAGCGGCACCTCGCAGATCGCGCGGCTGGACCCACGGTGGATCCGCTACGCCCCCGCGAGCATCACCACGCCGCTGCTCGGCCTCGCGGCGATCGGGGCGCTCGCGCAGGTGGCGAACTGGTTCGACGCGGTGCCCGCGACGGCGACGTGGATTTGGGAGCGGATCGACAGCCTTCCACTCGCGGCGATATTACTCGGGGCAGCGGGCGTCGGTATTGCTGGTCGGAGTGGTGACGGCGGCAGTGGTCGTGGAGAACCGGTGGGGCATGCGCCTCGAGCGCCACGGGGACGGCTCACTGGAGATGCGACGCGGACTGATCGTGGGCCGGCACACGTCGTTCGACGGGCGCCGCGTGCGCGGGGTGACCCTGCACGAACCGCCGGCCCTGCGCGCTCTGGGCGCCGCACGGCTCGACGTGGTGGCGGTGGGCGTGGGCGCCGGCAACGACGACAAGGGAAAAACCAACCAGAGCCCCGCGCTCGTGCCCGCCTCACCTCGCGCGGTTTCGGTGCGCGTAGCTGAGGCGGTGTCGGACGCGCCGGTTCCTACCTCGCTGCGGGCCCGCACTCGTGTGGCCGTGGCTGTGGTGGATTCCGGTCGCCGTCGCCGCGGTCACCGGTGCCGTGTCGTCATGGGCTGCAATCGACAACTCCCGGGGGCTCGGCCACGCCGTTGGCGATCTCGTAGTCGCAGTACGCAAGGGTTCTCTGCTGCGTCGCACCGACCTGCTGATCCGCGACGGGATCCTCGGTTGGAACGTGCGCCGCACCCCGTTCCAGCGTCGCGCCGGGCTGGGGACCTTGGTGGCGACCTCCGCCGGCGGCAGCGGCGCGTTCCGGCTGCCCGACATCGCTGACTCCGAGGCGCACGGGGTGTGGGCGACCGCCGGCGTCGTCTGGGAACACCTGGCTATCTGAAGCTGGCGCCGTCAGTCGGCGTCGACGGGGCGTACGTCGGTGGCGGGATCGAGCTTTCGCACGAGACTTGGCGCCAAATCGGCCACCGCGTACTCGTCGAGCAGGCGACCGACGTCGTCGTCGTCAACCCCGGCAAAGACCCGCCCGATGGTGACCCCGTGCGTGGGCACGGCGACCACCCGGATCACATCTCCCGCCTCGACGGGCCCCGCGGCGAGGACCCGCGCGTACGCCCCTGGCCGCCCACCTTCGGTGAAGCGACGAACCCACTTCGGTTTGCCGACGCGATGCGCGAAAGTCTGGCACGGGATGCGTGGCGCGGTGATCTCCATCCGCAGGCTGCCCACCTCGAGAATCGTGCCGATCTGCAACTGTGAGGTGTCGACTCCCGTCACACGGAGGTTCTCGCCGAAGTAGCCGGGCGGGATGGGTCCGCCGAACTCGGGTTCCCACTGCTCGACGTCGGAATCCGACAGCAGGTAGACGGCCTTCCACACCCCGCCGTGGTGCTTCCGATCAGCCTGGACGTCGCCGTGGAGGCCGTACTCTCGCACCTGGACGGGGCCGTCGACCGGCCGCTTATCTATGCCCGAGACGCCCACGCGGCCGGGGACGGTCAGCAGCTGGTCCACCACACACACCGCGCGAACGGCGAACGCGCTCGTCATCAGCGACCGAACCTGCGGTTGCGCGCCCCGTAGTCGCGCATAGCGCGCAGAAAGTCCACGCGGCGGAACTCGGGCCAGTAGGCCTCGGTGAACCATATCTCGGAGTAAGCGCTCTGCCATAGCAGGAATCCCGACAGTCGCTGCTCGCCGGAGGTCCGGATGACAAGGTCGGGGTCGGGCTGGCCGGACGTGTAGAGGTGCTCGCCGATGGCCTCCACTGTCATGCCGTCGATCAGTTCCTGGCCAGAGCACCCCTCGGCGATGAGCTGTGCCACCACGTCCCGCGCGGCGTCCGCGATCTCGTGCCGACCCCCGTATCCGATCGCCACGTTCACCTTGACGCCGTGCCGCCCTCGGCTGGCCTCCTCGGCGGCGCGCAGCCGCTCGGCCATCCAGTCGGGCAGGATCTCCCGACACCCGACGATCCGGACCTCCCAGTTCCTCCCGGGCGCGGTAATCTCGTCCACAACATCGGCGATGACCTGCAACAACTCGTCGAGTTCGACGGCGTCGCGCCCCAGATTCTCCGTACTGAGCAGGTAAATGGTGGCCACGTCCACGCCGAGTTCGTCACACCAGCCCAACAACTCGGCGATCTTCACAGCACCGGCGCGATAGCCGTGCGCGACGTCCGTGAAACCGGCCTCCCGCGCCCACCGGCGGTTCCCGTCCGCCATCACGGCGATGTGCCGGGGCAGCCTGGACTCGTCCAGCGAGGAGCGCAGTCGCGCTTCGTAGATCGAGTACAGGGGTGAGGAGGGGTCCACGCGGAAAGAGTACCGCGCCCGGCCCCCACCTCCCATGTGCCCCTGACCCGATCGAGTGGTCAGGACCGGCGGCCGGCCCGAACCGCGTCAGCGAGCGCGCGCAGCCCCGTGGCGGTGGTGTCCCACCCCATGCAGGCATCGGTAACGGATTGGCCGTATACGAGTTCGTCGGCATCGACGGACTGGGCGCCGGGCTCGATGAAGCTCTCGATCATCAGCCCCGAGATGCCCTGCTCCCCCGAACCGATCCGCTCGGCGAGCTCGGCCACGACCTCGGCCTGGCGCTCGTGAGACTTTCCGGAGTTCGCGTGGCTGGCATCCACCATCACGCGCTCGGGCAGGCCGACCTTGCCGACGGAGGCCACAGCGGCCGCGACCGAGTCCGGGTCGTGGTTCGGCCCGGAGGTGCCGCCCCGCAGGATCACGTGACAGTCGCCGTTGCCGGCCGTCTCGACCACGGAGGCGCGACCTTCGGCGTCGGTACCGAAGAACACGTGGCCAGCCGCCGAGGACCGGCAGCCGTCAACCGCCACCTGCACCTCACCGTCGGTCCCGTTCTTGAAGCCCACCGGCATGGAGAGGCCGGAGACGAGCTGGCGATGAACCTGACTCTCGGTAGTCCGAGCTCCGATCGCACCCCAGGAGACGGCGTCGGCGATGTACTGCGGACTGGTCGGCTCGAGGAACTCGGTACCGACGGGAAGGCCGGTATCCAGCACGTCGAGCAGCAGTTTGCGGGCCGTGCGCAGGCCGCGCGGGATGTCGTAGCTGCCGTCGAGCGCCGGGTCGTTGATGAGCCCCTTCCACCCGACGGTCGTGCGCGGCTTCTCGAAGTACACGCGCATCACGATCAGCAGCTCTTCCGCGGTTTCCTCGGCGAGCTCGGCCAGTCTTCCGGCGTAATCGAGCGCCGCCTCGGTGTCGTGGACCGAGCAGGGGCCCACCACCACGAGCAGGCGATCGTCACGACCGGCCAGGACGTCGGCTATCGCTGATCTACTGCGTTCGACGAGCGCCTCGCGCGCTTCGCCGATCGGGAGTTCACCGAGGATCTCCGTGGGGGTCGGCAACGGGGCGTAGGAGAGGATGCGGCGGTCGGCGGTCTGGGTGGGATTGTCGGCGGTGATGGTCACGGCAGTGCGCTCCTGGTGTTTCAGTGGTGGCGGGCCGGGTGCCGTGATCCTTCGAGGTGCCCTTGGTCGCACCCGGATCCGCCGTCTGGAAAAGGCGGGAGGCGGCGACCGTGGTGGTCACCGCCTCTGGGCTCCGGGTGTCGACGGTCCGCTTTAGCGGACGCGTGCGCTCGCGGCGCGGGCTCCACCCGGAGCCCACATAAAGCGCCAATATGCGCGAGCGTTCGACATGGGTGACACCTTAGCAGAAGCCAATTTGGCGCGTTAATCCCCAGCACTGCGGACCCAACCGCGTAGCTCGTTTTCCACTCAGGCGATCTTTCAGCACTTGTTTAATAGAACACTTGATCGACCCGCGCATCGCGACTACACTGGATCACACGTTCGATTCACGGGGCTTCGGGAGAGGGGCAGGGGTGTTGGATACGACGACGACGAGCTCTGTCCTCACCGAGCCGCTTCGCGGCGTGGACGAACCATTGGGCTCGCTGGACGCGGATGCCTTGAGTGAGATCGCACGATCGGCAACGTTGTCCCAGAACCTGGCTGGCGCTACCCGGCTGGAAGCAGCGTTTCACCTGGTCGAGAGAATTCGGCGCCTGGATGAAGCCCTTCGTGAATCAGATTCGGCTCTGCGCTCGGCGTTCGCACGCCTTGCGCCGGCAGACCAAGCTCGAGACCACCTAGTCGCGGCGATGAGCCTGACCAACTGGCACGCTGGCCGCCTCGTAGCCGCGGGACTGCAAATACACACCCGCCTTCGGTTGCTGCGCGACGCCGTCGGCCGCGGATTGGTCCCTGAACAGTTGGCGATTGACACCGCGTGTCGGCTTGCCACGGTGCCTGATCAGATCGTCGGTCGGGTCGAGTCCGACGTGGTCGGAATGCTGTGTCGAGCGCTGAACGGTGGAAGTCGACCCAGCCGTACCGCCCTAGATTCGGCGGTCGACCAATCCGTGGAACGCCACGACCAGAACGCCGCCAACGACGCGGTAGACGAAGCCAGAGCGCAGCGCTCTGTCCGATTCCGGCCCGCGGCCAACGGCATGATGAACATGTGGGCCCACCTGCCGGTCGAGGACGCAGAGAGGCTGCGAAGGCGCATCGACAACGCAGCCAGAGCAGCGGGCGAGTCCGGCCATGGCCGCCCACGCTCACAACTTCGTGCGGACGCGCTGTGCAGTCTCGGCGATCCGACCACCGACGACGTGGGTGACCCCATAAGCGTCGAATCAAACGGCAACGGTTCGGTCGGCACCCGGTGGGCCTCGGATTCACCGATTCACATCTCCGTCATCGACGGCCGGGTTCAGGGGTTGCCGAACAGGGTCGAGTTCGTCCGCGGCGCCTACTCCAGCTTCGACTGGTTGTGCGAACAACTCCTCAACGGCGGCGATACAACAGTGCGTTTCGAGCTCATCGATCCGCAGCCCGGCGTGCTGGACACTCCGGATGCGGCCTTGAGTTACCGCATCCCCGCTGCTCTAGCCGAACGAATCCGACTCCGCGATGGGACCTGCCGGCACCCGGGGTGCGCGGTCGACGCACGCGATTGCGACCTTGACCATATTCTGGCTTTCGATCATCTCAATCCTGCATTGGGCGGCCCGACCGTGGAATGGAATCTGGCCTGTCTCTGTCGCAGGCATCACCGCGAGAAAACCTTCGGCCACAGCGCCTACCGACCTGGCCCGCTCGGTGAATTGATCATCACCACCGACACGGGCCATGAGCACCGGACCACGCCCACCGGGCCGCTTGCACGCTCCCGTGAACAGATCCTCGATCACCAATGGGATCTCCACATCGGACGACTCATTGCGGAGGACGGCCACATCACCAATCCACCAGGCGCTCACCGAGCCCGGCAGGGGCCACCACCCGACGACCGCGAACGACCACGTGGCGTCTGAGTTCCCCTATGAGGTTGCTCCTGGGCCCCGTTCAGAACGTAACGACAAATTTTCCGCTTCGGGTCTTGTCCACCAGACCGGACCAGGCATCGGGAACCTCGTCCAGGCTGCCCGACTCGAACTCCAGCGAGATCTTGCCCTGTGCGGTTAGTTCGGCGATGCCGTGATAGGCCTCGGTTGCCTCTTGCGCTGTGAGAAGGAAGTTTGTGTGCCCGATAAAACTGATCCGCTTATTACGGAACACCGGAGCGTTGATCGAAGCGGTACCACCCGCGCTCGAACCGACCTGGACCCAGCGGGCGTAGTCGTTCAGCGCCGGCACGAAGCGGTTGGGATAGTCCCCCCAGAGACTGTCCACTACCACGTCTATCCCTGCCGGGGCCACGCGGCCGATTGCACTTCGTACGTCCTCCTCAACCTCCTCCAGGAGAAGGCTGGTCATACCGACGGATTCGACCGTACGTTTCTGCTGCTCGTCGACCACCAGACCCACCGCACTCGCGCCGCGGGCCAGCACAGCCTGTCCGGCGATCATGCCGACCGATCCCGCTGCGCCCGTCACCAGCACCGTCTCGCCCGGGGCAACTTTGCCTTCTCCGAACGCGGCACTGTAGGCAGCGATGCCGGGAACGCCGAGGAGTGCTCCGAGCCGCGGATCTAACGCCTCGGGAAGATCGATGGTCTTCGCTGCTCCGAGATCCACCTTCTCCGACAGGGAGCCAGCGGGTCGCTCCGGGTCGTAGAAGTAGACCCTGGTCCCGTCAGCGCGTTCCGCCACGCCGCCGTAGCCGAGAGCATCACCAGGCGAGAACTTGCGGAGTGGAAAGTTCCCACTTGCCAGTACAAGATCGATGGGATTGATGGAGACGGCGAGAACGGTTGCCGCATTCTGCGGCTCGGGCCGCTCGGCGATGATCGCTTTGCCGGACGCGGCGTCGATGGTTGCAATCTTCATGGTCCTACCTCCGATTGTCCGGCCTCAATTCTGACCGACTACCTGTCCCGGGCTGAGGGAGATGTTCTTGTACTCGAGGAAATCGTCGAGCACCGCGATGCGGCGCATATGCCGTAGACCCAGGGTTTGCAGCGCACTGAGATCTCGAATCGAACGCGACTGACACGTCAACTAGACACTGTTCCGACGATAAACCTCCGGTTGTGACCTGTAAACCATCCGGCGAGACTCGGCCCGAGGCGACAGGGCCCTGCCACCTTCGCACGCACCCCACCCGCCGATGATGAGGACGCCATGACCACCACCGCCAGACCAAACCGCGACGTTTGGGGAATCGGCGCCTATGATCCGGATCTCTACCTGGAGCGGATCGGCGTGGACGCGGGCCCGCCGAGCCACGATCTCCTCGAGCGCGTTCACCGCGGCCACATCGCGACCTTCCCCTTCAGCAACCTTGATGTACTGCTGGGCCGGCATCCGGGTGTCGCCCCGGAGTCCGTCGCCCGCCGCATGCTGCAGGAGGGAGCAGGGGGCTACTGCTTCGAGCACGTCCAGCTCATGGCCGGTGCCCTCGAACGGCTCGGCCTGAGCGTGCGCCGCCGACTGGGCCGGGTCCACTCGTCAGAGAATGCCCGCACCCACATGTCCCTCGACGTCGAGCTCGAAGGTCGACGTTGGATGATGGATCCCGGTTTCGGGCTGTCTCTGACCGGGCCGATCCTCCGCGAGGACGGTGCGCGGCGCGAGGAGTTCTTCGGCTCGTTCGGGCTGGAGAACACCGTTGCAGCCGACGGCGTCGAGCAGTGGGTCCTGCGCCGCGGCAAAGACGTCGTGCACGTCACCGATCTCCTGCCGGTCGTACCGGCCGACGTGAACGCCGGCCATCACGTCACTTCTACCCTTCCCGGCGCCGGCCCTTTCCAGGCCATGCTCATCGTCAGCCGGTTCACTGACACCGGACACGTGACGATCACCAATTGTGCTCGCACGATCCGCAGCCCTGGGCGGGAGACGGTCCACGAGGAGCTCACCCACGTGCAGGTAGTCGACGCGCTCGCCGATCTCGGTCTCCCCCTGGATACAGCGACGGTCCGCGCCCTCCGGGAGCGGCTGCGCGAGCTCGATTGAGCTTGATTCTCGAGGACCTGTGAGCTTCAGGAATATCCCCCTACCCCCTTTTGTTTGACATGTCAGCAAGATAGAATCGAAACACCAACAGAGGGAAGGTCTTCATCATGCAGTTCGGAATCTTCAGCATCGCGGACATCACACCGGACCCCGTTACCGGTGCAATCCCCACCGAGCACGAGCGACTCGAGTCGATCATTGAGTACGCCGTGCAGGCCGAACAGGTGGGACTGGATGTCTTCGCCCTGGGCGAGCATCACAACCCGCCCTTCGTCACCTCCTCCCCCACCACCACGCTCGGTTACGTGGCCGGCAAGACCTCCGAGATCATCCTGTCGACCGCCACGACGCTCATCACCACCAACGACCCGGTGAAGATCGCCGAGGACTACGCCATGCTGCAGCACCTCTCGGGTGGCCGCGTCGACCTGACAATGGGCCGCGGCAACACCGGACCGGTGTACCCGTGGTTCGGCCAGGACATCCGGCAAGGCCTGCCGATCGCCGTGGAGAACTACGAGTTGCTGCACAAGTTGTGGCACGAGGATGTTGTGGACTGGGAGGGCAAGTTCCGCACCCCGCTGCAGCAGTTCACCTCCACCCCCCGCCCGCTCGATGGGGTCGCTCCGTTCGTGTGGCACGGCTCGATCCGATCGCCGCAGGTCGCCGAGCAGGCCGCCTACTACGGCGACGGCTTCTTCCACAACAACATCTTCTGGCCGATCCACCACACCAAGCAGATGGTCGAGCTCTACCGCAAGCGCTACGAGCACTACGGTCACGGCTCGGCAGACCAGGCCATCGTCGGACTGGGCGGACAGTTCTTCGCTCGTAAGAACAGCCAGGACGCGATCAACGAGTTCCGCCCCTACTTCGACAACGCGCCGGTCTACGGCAACGGACCCTCGATGGAGGACTTCACCGCCCAGACCCCCCTCACGGTCGGCTCGCCGCAGCAGGTCATCGATCGCTACATGAGCATGCGTGAACAGGTGGGCGACTACCAGCGTCAGATGTTCCTCATCGATCACGCCGGACTGCCGCGCAAGACGGTTCTCGAGCAGATCGAGATCCTCGGCACCGAGATCGTGCCGGTACTGCGCCGCGAGCTGGACGCACTGCGCCCGGCCCACGTGCCCTCCGGCCCGACGCACGCCGGACGCGTCGCCGCCCGCGACGCCGCACTGGTGGAATCCGGCGAGCCCGCCTACGACGACGCCTACCGGTTCGGCACCGGCGACAACTGGACGGGCCTCACCGCCGAGGGCGGACAGCGTGCCCAGGAGCAGTCTCTCGCCCGTGCCCGCCGTGACGAATCCCGCCTCGCTGAGGCACCGGCTCGGAAGGAGTCCAAGTGACCAATCCCGACACCAACCACCAGAGCACAACCGATCGGGCCCTCAACCTCGTCGTCATCTCCGCCGGCACGTCCGTGCCCTCCAGCACGCGGATGCTCGCCGACCAGCTCACCAAGGCCACCCGTGAAGCCCTGGTGCGCCACGGCCAGCAGGTGAACGTGACGGTCCTCGAGGTCCGCGAGTTGGCGCATGAGGTCGTGGACGCCACCTTCACCCGGTTCCCCGGCGAGAAGCTGTCCGCGGCGATCGACCACATCGCGAGAGCGGACGGCGTGATCGCTGTGACGCCGACGTACAACCAGTCGTACTCGGGTCTGTTCAAGTCGCTGTTCGACGTGATCGACCCGGGCACGCTCGCAGGCGTACCGCTGGCCTTGGGCGCAACCGGCGGTACGGCGCGGCACTCACTGGCGATCGACTACGCGTTGCGGCCGATGTTCGCCTACCTCAAGGCCGACGTGGTGCCCACCACGGTGTTCGCGGCGTCCGAGGACTTCGGCGCCGTCACCACCGCCGCCGACGAGAACTCACTGCACACCCGCGCAGGCCGCGTCGGCACGGAGCTGGCCGATTACATGCTGCGCTTCGCCGGTGTGACCGCCGGCGCGGTGGCGCCCACGCGCGCCGACGCGGCCCGGGGGCGAAGGACCGACGACGAGGAGTTCGGCGACTTCGTTCCGATGGGCGACCTCCTGGGTCGCTGAACCGTCAGGGCACGCACACCGATCAGCGCGGGTCTGGCAGCTCATCCTCGGAATCGAGCGCCACACCCGCGCGGTCGGTCCCCTCGTCTGCCAACTGATCAGGCTCGGGGTGCTCCGCGTCAAAGCTCGCGGGCAGTCCCTTGATGTGCTTGTTCATGTTGCGCACCAGCAGCACCGTGGCGATGAGAAGCAGTAGCACCAGCACGATCCCGATCGGCGACGCCTTGCCGAACTCCGGTCCTACCGGGTTGTCGTTGGATCCGGGTGTACCCGGCGACTGGTTCTGCGCGAAGACCATCGCCGACTCATACGCCAGGATGTGAACGTCCGGCCCCAGGGAAATCATCGCGGTCCCTCGCTCGTGTTAGGTCCGACGGGGAGCGCCACGTACGGGTCCACTCCCTCGAAGAGGTCTGCTTCGTATTCTCCCTCAGCCAGGTCGGGAAAGCCCACCCGGCTGGCAGCCAACTCGAACTCCTCGGTGGGCCACACCCGTTGCTGCATCTCCACCGGGGCGGCAAAGAACCAGCCGTTGGGGTCGATCTGGGTGGCATGCGCCAGCAGGGCGGAGTTGCGCTGTTCGAAGTAGCCGGCGCACTCCACGCGAGTGGTCACCCGCTCCATGATGTCCGGCCGGTCCCCCCAGCGAGAGAGGAACTCCTCGAAATGACGGACGCCGTCTCGGGCGTACAACTCGTCGTCGAGCATCTGCAGGCGGCTCTTGGGGAACCCGTGCGTGTAGTAGACCTTCGCCACCGCCCAGGCCTCACCCGCGTCGGGATACCTGTCCGGATCCGCAGCGGCTTCGTAGGCGGCCATCGACGCCGAGTGCACCTTCAGATGATCCGGATGGGGATAGCCCCCGTTCTCGTCGTACGTGATCAGAACGTGGGGACGGAATTCACGGATCCTGCGGACCAGAGCGCCGGTGACCTCGTCGTCGTCGACAAGCGCGAAACATCCCTCGGGCAGGGGCGGCAACGGGTCACCCTCGGGCAGCCCTGAGTCCTCGTACCCCAGCCAGTGGTGCTCCACCCCCAGGACGGCGGCCGCGCGCGCCATCTCCCGGCGTCGCACGTTCGGAAGATCCGCGGTCACGTCGGGGCGATCCATCGCCGGATTGAGAATGCTGCCGCGCTCACCGCCGGTACAGGTCTCCACCAGCACACGTTCGCCCTGGGCGACGTACTTGGCCATGGTGGCCGACCCCTTGGACGACTCGTCGTCGGGGTGGGCGTGGATCGCCATCAGCCGGAGACCGGCCATCGTCGCACCTGCCGTTCTTCGTTCGGTAAACGTTTGACCGCACCATTCTATGGTGGCCGGCAGCATACGTGCCCCCGGCCCGGGCGCGACGGCCCCCCGACCGGCGCCCACAGCTGACACGGATACCCTGGGGATCATGAGTGAGCCGAGGTCGGACGCCCCTCCGGAGAGCCCGCGGGCCCTCCCAGATGGCAGGTACGGCGATGCCGAGTCCACCTCCGGGCTGGCCAGCAAGTTGGTCGCCGTTGTGTTGGGCCTTCTGGTGGTCGCCATCGTGGTGGCCAGCGGCTTCACCATCTACCGCCTGAACGCCACCCCGGAGGTGACCGGTGAGGTGGTGGGGGTGGACGTGGTCGACGACGACCAGGTCGACGTCTCTTTTACCGTCACCCGCGACGAGCCCGGAAGACCCGTGTACTGCATCATCCGGGCACAGGAGCAGTCCAAGGGAGAGCTGGGACGGCGCGAAGTCTACGTCCAGCCGTCCGAGTCCGACAGCGTTCGCATCGACACGACCATCGCCACGTCAGCGCGCGCGTTCATGGCCGACGTGTACGGCTGTGGTGACGACGTTCCGGACTACCTGCGCAGGTAAGACGCCCCGCGCTGACCCCTTCAGGGCGGGGAGGCTGTGTTAGCATCGTTACATCAGCACGGCTCCCATTTTGGCGGGGCCGTGTTTTTGTTACCTCACGCACGCGCGAACAGATTGGAGTGCGCTCATGGCGAACGACACCCAGGTCCACTGGCTGACCCAGGAATCGTACGACCGCCTCACGGCCGAGAAAGAGGCGTTGATCGCGAACCGCCCGGTCATCGCGTTCGAGATCAACGAACGGCGCGAAGAGGGCGACCTCAAGGAGAACGCGGGCTACCACGCCGCGCGCGAACAGCAGGGCCAGGAAGAAGCCCGCATCCGGACGATTGACGACCTGCTGGCCAACGCCCAGGTCGGCGAGACGCCCACCGAAACCGGTGTCGCGCTGATCGGCTCCGTCGTCCGCGCCTACTACAACGGCGACGAGGACTCCAAGGAGACCTTCCTCATCGGTACCCGCGGCGAGGGTTCCGGAAAGGACGATCTGGAGATCTACTCCCCCGAGTCACTGCTCGGCCGCGCCGTCCTCGGCGCCAAGAACGGTGAGACCCGCGAGTACAAGGCCCCCAACGGCAAGACCGTCAAGGTAACCATCGTCACCGCGGAGCCGTACCAGAGCGCCTGATGCGTAGATCCGCCCCGATCGACGGGATCAGAGCACTGGCCGTCATAGCGGTCATCCTCTATCACTTCTTCCCAGCCTCGTTCCCGGGCGGGTTCCTCGGCGTCGACGTGTTCTTCGTCCTCTCGGGATTCCTCATCACCTCGCTTCTACTGAGGGAGCGTGCGACGACGGGCCGGATCTCGCTGGCGGCATTCTGGAAACGTCGTGCCCGCCGGATCCTGCCGGCGGGCTTCACGCTCGCCGCGTTCTTCGCCTCGCTCACCCTCCTCGCGGACCCGGACCTGCGGGTGGGTCTGTGGAAGCAACTGCTCGGCATCCTCACCTTCAGCACCAACTGGGTGGAGATCCTGGATTCCGGCAGCTACTTCGAGCAGACCACCCCGCGGATTTTCGTGCACTACTGGTCCCTGGCCGTGGAGGAGCAGTTCTACCTGTTCTGGCCGCTTATCGTGACGGGCCTCGTGGCTCTGGTGGCTTTGGTCGGAACGCGGCGAGGCATTGCTTCCGCGAGCGGGGTCCGGAAGATCGTCGGCGTGGTGGCAGCGACCGGGGCGCTCGCCTCCGGCTTACTGATGGCGGTCCGTTACGTTCCCGGAGAGGATCCCTCGCGGCTCTACTACGGGACCGATACGCATGCGTTCGGCCTGCTTATCGGAGCCGCAGTCGCGGCGCTTGTGGCCACCACGTCCACCTCGCGTCTGGCGGACCTGTGGCCGACGTGGCGCCTGAGCGAGCACCAACGCCGGGTAGAGGACGGCGCCGCAGGGGTAGCGCTGGTGGCACTGCTCGGCGCGGTGCTGTTCCTCAGCGACCGCTCGGACCTCGCCTACCGGGGTGGCATCGCTCTCGCCTGCGCGACCGCCGCCGTCGTGGTGGTGGCCGCCGCCCGTGGATCGGGCCCGGTCGCACTGGGACTAGGCCACCCGGCGCTCTCTTGGATCGGGCTGCGCTCGTACAGCCTGTACCTGGTCCACTGGCCCGTGTTCGTGTTGGTGGACTCCGCCATAGTGGACCCCGCAGTGCGCGCGTCCGGCCTGGTCCCTGTAACCGCGCTGGTGCTGACCGTGACACTCGCCGCGGCCTCGTACCGCTGGATCGAGACCCCGTTCCTCCACGCCAGGGCGCCACGCGTCACCACGCCCAGCCGCTCGCCCCAACGGATCGCATTGGCAGTGGTGGCGGTGACCGTACTGGCGAGCGGGTCCACCGCGGCAGCACTGACCGCACCCGTCAAGTCGTCGGTGCAGGTCCAACTCGAGGCAGCGGCCCGCGCGCAGCAAGAAGCCGCACTCGCACCGCCGCCCCCGCCGCACCGCGAGATGCCGCCCGGCGAGGCGGTCTCGGTGATCGGCGACTCCGTCGCCCTCGGGGCATCGCCGTCGTTCCTCGTCACGTTTCCCGGGATGGCCCCGACCCAGATCGACGCCGAGGTTTCCCGCAGCTGGATGGCGGTGCCGTCGATCATCGCGGCGCGACAGCAATCCGGCCTCATCGGCGAGGCCGTGGTTCTGGGGATCGGCGCGAACGGTCCTGCGGGTGCCGAGTACGTGCTCGAAGCGATCGACGCGCTGGGGCCGGACGTGTTGGTGGTGGTGGTCAACGCGCACTCACCGCTGCCCAATAAAGAATCCATCAACGCCGGCATCATGGAGGCCGTCGCCGCCCGACCTAACGCGGAACTCGCGGACTGGGATTCCGCGGCCGCGCTGCATCCCGACTACCTCGCCGCCGACGGTGTGCACCCCGCTGACGCCCGGGGCACGGACCTGTACGCGACAGTGGCCCACGCGGCGCTCGAGCGCCTCGTCGAGCGAACTCCGGCGGCGCCCGCCGGGGCCGTGCCCCCCGCCCCGTGACCGCCTGCCCAGGCCGGCCCGCTGGTAGCGTGTGACTGATCCTCCGGCCCCCGGGCCGCGTATGAACAGCCAGGAGACGCACGTGTCAGATGGATCCCACGAAC
Organism: Dietzia alimentaria 72; assembly: GCF_000226215.1. GTDB lineage: Bacteria > Actinomycetota > Actinomycetes > Mycobacteriales > Mycobacteriaceae > Dietzia > Dietzia alimentaria. Next base: position 21,325 of record NZ_AGFF01000022.1, on the reverse strand, counting down.
GACCCGCAGGACCGGCCCCGAAGATCGAATCGGCGGCCGATCGGGTCCTGGGTTCAGCGCTGCGCACCGGCCAGTCGCCGTTCGAGGACGATCTCTACACCTGGACCCCCGAGGTAGCCGAGGAGCTCGCGCGACGTCTGGACTCCGACCCGGAGGCGGACAGAAGCGCCGCCGCAGAGCCGACTGATTCCCACCGCTCACCGGTGATGCAGGCACTCCACGACCAGCTCGAGGGTGCTCCTCGTCCGGTGATCCTGCTCGCCGCGGAACTCCTCTACATCCAACAGTTGCCGCTGTCCACGGTCACGGCCCGCCTCAAGCGCGGCCGCGTCCGCGACATTCTGTCCTGGACCGATGATGCGCCAGACATCCCGGAGGACCTCGCCGAGGTGCTCGTCGAGAAGGGCCCGCTCACCGGCGGTCTGGGCTTCAACGTCCAAATGCGTGAGCACCTCCGATGGCTGTGCTCATTCGTTATCCACTGGGCCGAGCTCGACGCCTCCGTGCGCGACGCCGCCCTGTCCGACCCGTGGGAGTTCCAGCGGGCCGCCCGGTCGACGCCCGGCGACTGGCGAGCTATCCGCTACAGCCTGCAGTACCTGGCGTGGCCCGGGTACTTCCAGCCGATCGTCAAGCACGAGCACAAAACCCGCATCCGCGATGCCTTCGCGGATCTCATCGGCGGACCGTCCGGCATCGACGAGCTGGACATCGACCAGGACCTGTATCGGATCTCCGAGATCCTCTCCGCGCAGCTGGGTCAGCCCGTCGACTGGTACCGCGGCTCCGTGGCCAACCAGTGGCAGCGGCACCGCGACGACCATTCGCGCCGCGCCTGGCTCGTGCGGCCGGGCCGTGGCGGCGTCAACCAGGCCGGCCAGTGGGTGGCGCAGAACCGCATCGCTCTCCCCGCATCGCACCTGCCCCGCATTCCGGCGCACGCCAGTCGTCTCGAGGTGTCCCAGGCCGTCGAGCAGGGTTATCCGCATCTGGATTACCAGGCCAGGTTCCAGCTCACGGCCGAGCTGCACACTTTTCTGTCCCGGATGAACCCGCAGGACGTGGTGGCCACCGTCGTGGACGCCAAGCTGCGTCTGGGCACCCTCACTGACGACCTCGGTTATGTCGACGACGGCGGCCAGCAGCTCGAGCGCTCCGTCCTGTGGAGTTCGGTGTCCCTCGACCTGGAGGCACTGCCCAGCCCTCTATCCGAACTGATCGGCGAGCCCGGCACGGTAGTCGACCTCACCGACGGTCTCGACGCCTTGCTCTCTGCCATGCACCCCGGCCGCCATTCGACCGAGTCGCAGGTCATCGAGGCTCCCGCCGCCGGGGCCGTTCCGACCCTGCCCGCCGTCACCGACGAGCTGGCCGACAGTCTCCACATGCCCCGCAAGGAGCTTCAAGAGATTGTCGATACCCTCCAGTCGCGGCAGCAGATCGTGTTCTACGGTCCCCCCGGCACCGGAAAGACCTACCTCGCGCAGGAGCTCGCGAGGTTCCTCGCCGGAGCGGACGACCCGAGCCGAGTGCAGTTGGTGCAGTTCCATCCCAGCTACGCCTACGAGGACTTCTTCGAGGGCTACCGGCCCACCCTCACAGAGTCCGGGCAACCCGGTTTCGCGCTGCAGGCCGGTCCGCTACGCCGGCAGGCTGCGCGGGCGACCTCCGAGTCCGGCCGTGAGCACCCGAGCTTCCTCATCATCGACGAGATGAACCGGGCCGACCTGGCCCGGGTGTTCGGCGAGATGTACTTCCTGCTCGAGTACCGCGACCGCACAGTGCTGCCCCAGTACTCCCCCGATACCTCGTTCAGGTTGCCGCGCAACTTGTTCATCATCGGCACCATGAACACCGCTGACCGGTCCATCGCCATGGTCGACGCCGCGATCCGCCGCCGCTTCGCGTTCATGGAACTGCACCCGGACACGCCGCCTGTCGCCGGAGTGCTGCGCCGCCACCTCGAGGCCCGCGGCGCCTCACCGGAGCCGGCCGAGCTGCTCGAGGCGCTGAACTCCGAGATCGACGATTCCGACCGCGACCTGCGTATCGGCCCCTCCTACTTCATGAAGGACGAGGCGACCGATCCCGGTGGACTCGAGGCCATCTGGCGGTACGACCTGCTTCCCCTGCTCGAAGAGCACTACTACGGACGGCTCACCCGCGCCGAGGTCCACGAGCGGTTCGGTCTGGCGGCCCTGCGCCGAAAGATCGGCCGGGCGTGACAACTCCCTCGCAGACCCTCGAGTTTGACGAGTTCGACCGCCGCGGCAAGCTGGTGACCCTGAGCTGGGAGGGCGCCAAGCACCTGTCGCAGACCGGTCTGGTGGAAGTTCTACCCGCCGGCCGCGACACCTGGCGCCTCATCCCCTGCGGCTCCGTGGGCTCGGTCCGGGTCGAGGGCCTGTCCCTGCGCGTGCTGCCCGCAGCCAGTCTCGGCCTGACGCAATTATTCTTCCTGCTCGACCACGCGCCGGACAATCCGTTCCTCCCCTCTGCCGTTCAGGCAAGAGACGACGACGAGTTGTGGATTTCCGTGGCGGAGTCCATGGCCCAGTTGGCGCACCGTGCCCTGTCGGGTGGGCTCCTACGTGGGTACCGTCGGGTCGACGAGGCGCTGACCACCGTGCGTGGTCGTATCCGACTGGGCGACCAGATACGCCGGCATCCAGGCATGACCATTCCGCTGGAGGTCACCTACTCGGAGTTCACCCCGGACATCGCCGAGAACCGCATCCTGCGGACGGCTGCCCACCGGTTGCAGTTCCTGCCCGAACTTCCCGACGCCACCAGACGGCGACTGGCGATGGTCGACGCCCGGCTCGCCGATGCGACCCTCATCGGTCAGGGTGCTCCGGTGCCCACGTGGACGCCTAACCGGCTCAACGCGCGGTTCCACGACGCGCTCACTCTGGCCGACCGGATAGTTCGACGCATATCGGTTGAGGTGGAGGACGGTCACGCTGCGTCGGCGGCGTTCGTCACCGAGATGCCCGCGTTGTTCGAACGGTTCGTGGAGGCCGAGCTGACCGCCGCCCTCCACGGGCACGGCGGCAGGCTCCTGCAGAATCCCGTCGTCAACCTCGATTCCGGCGCCGAGACCGGCGACGCGCCGTCGGGCCGCCACAGCGCTCCCGCCGAGGACGTTGACCACATCTCGGTGCGCACCGGGCTCGTCTATGAGGTGGACGGCCACCCCGTCACCACGTTCCTCCCCACCTACTCGACTGACAAACGAGCCCGCGCCGCTGATCACTACCGGCTACTGGCCGCGTGCACGGCACTCGGCGTGGACCGCGCCTACCTCATCTATCCGGCGCAGCGACGAGACGATGCGCCGCAACCGCGCCGGATCGTCCACACCGATATCTCGATCATCGAATACCCGGTGGACCTGTCCGTCGGCCCCGCAGAGAGCCGCCGGGCCATCGTCGAACTCGCGGAGAGTGCGCGCGATCTGGGCGCGCCGTCCGCACCGCGACACCGCACAGATGCGCGGCACGGCATCCCGTCGGCAGCCTCACGCTGATCGTGGTGGGAGAGGTAGGCACCTACCGGGGGCGTACGAGGGCGCGGCCGACCGGAATGAGAACGCGTTCCGGCATAATGATGACGTGAACGGCGATCCGGAGAGTACGGGGGACGCCCGCCAAGCCGCGGACACCCTTCGTCGCCGGAGCCGGTTCCTGAGGTTGTCCTGCTTTCCGTGGGAGGGCCCGGGCTCGCAAAACTGACCGACCGCACAAGTACCCACCCCGCAACGAAGGAGCTTTCCATGCCGGAAGCCGTGATCGTCTCGTACGCCCGTTCCCCCATCGGGCGTGCCCACAAGGGATCCCTCGTGGGCATCCGCTCCGACGACCTCGCAGCCCAGATGGTCAAGGCCGCGCTGGACAAGGTCCCCTCGCTCGACCCCACCCAGATCGACGACCTGATGCTGGGCAACGGTCTGCCCGGCGGTGAGCAGGGCTTCAACATGGCCCGCGTCGTGTCGGTCCTCGCCGGCATGGACACCGTCCCCGGCACCACGGTCAACCGCTACTGCTCGTCCTCGCTGCAGACCTCCCGCATGGCGATGCACGCCATCAAGGCCGGCGAGGGCGACGTGTTCATCTCCGCCGGCGTCGAGACTGTGTCCAACTTCCCCAAGGGCACTTCAGACCACATCCCGAACACCCACAACCCGATCTTCGCCGACGCCGAGGCCCACACCGCCAAGCGCGCCGAGGGTGGCGCCGAGGTGTGGACCGACCCGCGCGAGAAGGGCCTGCTGCCCGACGTCTACATCCCGATGGGTCAGACCGCCGAGAACGTCGCGCAGACGACCGGCATCACCCGCGAGGAGCAGGACCACTGGGGCGTGCGCTCGCAGAACCGCGCTGTCGCCGCCGTGGAGAACGGGCACTTCGCCAACGAGATCACCCCCGTCACCATGCCGGACGGCACCGTCGTCTCCGCCGACGACGGCCCGCGACCTGGCACCACCTACGAGAAGATCTCGCAGCTCAAGCCGGTCTTCCGCCCCGACGGCACCATCGCCGCCGGCAACTGCTGCCCGCTCAATGATGGCGCAGCTGCGCTCGTCATCATGAGCGATGTCAAGGCCAAGGAGCTCGGCCTGACGCCGCTCGCGCGCATCGTCTCCACCGGCGTCTCGGGCCTGTCCCCCGAGATCATGGGACTGGGTCCGATCCAGGCCGTCAAGAACGCCCTCAGGTTCGCCGGGAAGTCGATCTCCGACATCGACCTGTTCGAGATCAACGAGGCGTTCGCCGTGCAGGTGCTCGGCTCGGCCCGCGAGCTGGGCATCGAGGAGGACAAGCTCAACGTTAACGGTGGAGCCATCGCTCTGGGCCACCCCTTCGGCATGACGGGCGCCCGCATCACCGCGTCGCTCATCAACAACCTGCAGGCCGAGGACAAGCAGTTCGGCGTCGAGACCATGTGTGTCGGCGGCGGCCAGGGTATGGCGATGGTGCTCGAGCGCCTCAGCTGATCCCCTCCCGCGAAATGACTGCGGCCCCGGCTCCCTGTGTAGGGGGCCGGGGCCGCGGTCTTAGTGCGTGTAGCTACTGGGCGCGAGGTCAGTCGCGGAGGTAGCTCATGAGCCGCAGGATCTCGACGTACAGCCAGACCAGGGTCACGGTCAGGCCGAGGGCCACGCCCCACGCCATCTTGGCCGGGGCCCCGGCGCGCACGAGGCGGTCGGCGTTGTCGAAGTCCATCAGGAAGCTGAACGCCGCCAGACCGATGCACAGGAGACAGAAACCGATCGCGATGGGGCCGCCGCTGTACAACGGGTTGGGGCCACCGGTGAACAGGCTCAAGACGATGCTACCCAGCGCGGCGAACAGCACGCCCACGAGCGCGGCGGTCATGAATCGGGTGAACTTGGGGGTCACGCGAACGGCCCCGGTCTTGTAGACGAAGAGCATGCCCACAAAGACGCCGATAGTGCCGAGGATAGCGCTACCCACCGCACTGAGGATGGCTCCACCCTGAAGGCCATCACCGGCGGTGAACAGGTAGGTCGCGGCACCCACGAACAGTCCCTCGAGGGCACCGTAGGTCAGGGTGACGGGCGCCGAGTCCATCTTGCGGCCGAACGTGGCGATCATCACGGTGACCAAGCCACCGATACCGCCGACGAGCAGCATCGGCATCAGCAGACCTGGGTTCGTGGAGATGAGGTAGAAGGCGATGACGCCGACCACGCTGAGCAGGCCGAGGGTCATGGCGGTCTTGGTCACCACGTCGTCGATCGTCATGGGTCGCGTGTCGTCGGCGAACTGCGGGGTTGCCTGCGGCGCAAAACCGGACTGGGCGCCGTAGCCCGGCTGGCCGTACTGGCCCTGCTGGAAGGCCGCCCGGCCGCCGCCACCGAGCTGGGTGGCGTTACGAGCACTGTCCTGGGACAGGGAACTGAAGACCGGATTGCTGCTGGTGCGCATCGAGGTCCCTTCGGGATTGTGGGGAAGACCGTTAGTCGAGAGTCACCGCCGGGCGACCGACGAATAACTCATACTTATAGAACGCGCGACACCACGTGGGTGTTCCCGGTTCTGTCTGCCATCCTGCCCGATGTGCCCGACATCATGGGGGTCGCCCCGCTGCAGCGGTCACAGGTGGCGCGACGGACTATTCGCAGGCTATGCCGTCGTTGTCGCGGTCGAGCTTGGGTGCGTAGCCCGGCTCACCGCGAAGGAGCGGGGTCACGCCGGCCGCGCGTGCGGCCGAGCAATTTGGGTAGTAGGCCGATTGCGGTTCGGCCAGAGGCTCGGGGGCGTAGGTCTGGGCGGGTGCGTACAGCGGAGCAGGTGCGGGTTCGGGTGCTGGCACGAAGCTCGGCTCCACCTCGACAGGCGCGGCGATGGATGAGGATTCCGGCTGGCTGGTAGGCGTCACCGTCGTGGTGGCAGTGGCCGCCCGCGCCACAGAGGTTGGCGTGACCGTACTGGTTGCCGGCGGGGTGCTGGTCGTCGACGACACGGAGGGCTCGGCCAACGGCATCAGAATCAGCGAGCCGAGTAACGCGAGTCCGGCCACGGATCCCACCACCGGCCACCGCCGCTCGAAGGGAACGAGGGGCGTGTCCCAGGTCAGCGGGTCCAGCGCCCCCGGAGAGACGAACCCCGACATGGCCTGTTTAGCTTGTTCGGCCTGCCTGTCCATTCGGAAGTCCTCCTCCGCGCGGGCGCGGTCCCGATGCTCGCAGAGCACCCACCACCCGCCTGGGATCACCGCGGACAATCCGAGTAGCGCCATGGCGATTGACTGGAGAATGCCGTCCCCGAGCGTTCCCACGGCCGCCACCACCATGAGCCCGCCCAGTACGAGACCCGCCCAGCCCAGCACGGGTTTCCACGCCGGGGGCGCGACATAGGTGGGCTCGGCGAGGGTGGGGCGAACCATGGACGGCAGGACGATCGGCATACGCAGAGGGGCTTTCGCGAGAGGTGACGCGGCGAGGCTGCGGCGTCGAGCGTTCCGGCGGTGAGAGGTCTTCACGCCGCGGTGATGTGAACATTACTCCAGCGCAGCTCACTTCCAAGCATTCTTTTATCTGCCGGTGCTCACGAGATCAGCGCAGGGCGACCTTGCGGTCCCAGGACCGGGCGGTGCGCCACAAGCAGAACACGCCGACGACGAGCAGCACCGCAATGAAGCCGACCGGCATCACCTCGTTGTTGGCATTGGCGCCCGCGCTCATCTCGGCCAGGACGTTGAAGTGGACCAGGCCCAGCTGATCGCCCTTCACCCCGATTCCGAACGGCAGGACGATCATGCCGACCAACGAGAGAACCTGGGTGCAGAAGTAGACAACCACGTACACGATGATCGGTCCTCCCCAGCCCAGGGAGGCGAGCTTGCTCTCGTGGCCGATCGAGACGGCGAAGTAGTAGTACACGACCGCCATCACCAGGGACACCAGCAGCAGGATCGCGCCCACGACGATCATCCAGGCCGGGGTGACGTCACCGACGTAGGTCAGAGCGTCGCCGATCGCGACGAACGTCGGGCGCGGAATCTCCGCCGTGAAGCTCGCTGCCCACCACAGCAGCCAGCCGGCCAGGCCTGTGAGCACCACTGCGACCAGCGAGACGAGGGTCGTCCAGATCAGCTTGGCCTGGAAGATGGTGGATCCGCGCACGGGGATGGATTGTGTGAAGTAGCCGGTGCGCCCGTAGCTCGAGCGCCAGTAGTCGGCCGCCAGCAGGAGTTGCGCGCCCGGCACAAGAACAGCCACGGCGAGGAATCCGAGAAGTAGCCCCAGAATCGAGAGCGCGGACCAACCGGCCGCACCGAGCAGGCTGCCCAGTATCCCCACCAGCATGGTGATCCCGAAGAACATCCCGAGCGCCCCGCGCGTGCGCAGCCACTCGTGCTTGAGCAGTGTCGTCGTCATCGGTACGTCTCCTTGAATATCTGGTCGAGACTGGCGGCGTGCCGGGTGCGCAGGTCATCGGCGTCGCTCTGCGCGATCACGCGGCCGTGGCGCATCAGTACGACACCGTCCAACAGCGGCTCGAGGTCGTGCACGAGATGCGTGGAGATGAGCCGCCTAATTGAAAAAGCGTCGACGACGACGACAACGCCGAGTCACCTGCGAACCCGCGCACCAGCGACCCCACCCCATGGACATCCGCACCCGCGCCTGCACACACGCCGACGTCAATGAATTCGTGCGCTCGCCGCGGCGGGTGCGCGAGTGCATTGGCGGGGGCGTCTATGTGCGTGACCGTGGCCCAGTGGTGCGACGGCGTTGACTTCCGGTCTACGTGGGTGGACCCGCTCCGGCAGCCGCCGGCCCCCTCCCCCGCACCCGACTATTCGCCGGAATTCACAGCGACAGAAGCCGAACCTGCGCGGCCGGACTAGTGCTGAATTCGGGCGCTACTCAGACCGCCTCAGACTCGTCGGCCAGTGCCCGAGCTGCGGGGGCCTCGGTCTGGGCGGTGTTGCGCACGAAGAACGCGCCGACCACAGTGACCAGCGAGATCGCCGCGCCCACGAGGAGCGCGTTGTGCACGCCGGCCATCTGAGCAGCCGTGGTCTCCGCACCCGAGTTGGCCCCGGCAACGATGCCCAGGGTCATGACGGTGATGAACATAGCCGTGCCGGCCGCGGCCGCGACCTGCTGCAGAGTATTGAGCAGGGCCGAACCGTGCGAGTACAGGTGCGGAGGGAGCGACCCGAGCGCGGCGGTCATCAGCGGGGAAAACAGCAGCGCCAGACCGATGCTCAGGACGATGTGGAACGCCACCACCAAGCCCAGGGAGCTGTCGGCACCGAAAGTGGTCATACCCCAGAGCCCTGCCGAGGCGATGATCGCGCCGGGGATCACCAAGGGGCGGGGCCCCACGCGGTCGAAGAGGCGGCCAACAAACCAGCCGAGGACACCCATGAGCAAACCACCCGGCAGCAGCGCCAGACCCGAGTCGAGCGTGCTCACACCCAGCACCTGCTGCATGTAGAGCGGCAGGAGGATCAGGGTGCCGAACAGCGCCATCATCGAGATGAGCATCAGCAGAAGGGAGCCCGTGAACGTGGGCACGGCGAACGCGCGCACGTCGAGCAATGCGTAGTCCTTGAGCGCTAGCTGCCGCCAGACAAACACCACCAGCGCCACCACGCCCACGCCGATCGGGATCCACGGCGATATCAGGGCGTTCCCGGACGCGGCCTCGCCCACCGAGCTCAGACCGAAGATCAGACCTGCGAAACCGACGGCCGACAGGACGGCGGAGAACACGTCGAGCGGGATTTCCCGGTTCTCCGTGACGTTGCGGATCAGGACGCCACCGGCCACCAGCGCGAGCAGGGCGATGGGCAGGACCAGCCAGAACATCCATCGCCAATGCAGGGTGTCCAGCACCACGCCACCCACGAACGGACCCATGGCGGGCGCCATCGCGATCACGATGGAGATCACACCCATCGTCCTGCCACGACGGTCGGCGGGGACCACGTTGAGGACCGTCGTCATGAGCAGCGGGATCATGATGGCGGTGCCCACGGCCTGCACGACTCGGCCCGCCACCAGCACCGAGAATACCGGGGCGAGCGAAGCGAGCAATGTGCCGGCGGCGAACGTGGTCATGGCTGTGATGAACACCGCGCGCAGGGGCATTCGGACGAGCATCCACCCCGTCAGCGGGATCACCACGGCCATCGTGAGCATGAAGGCGGTAGTGAGCCACTGCGCGGTGGCCGCGGTGACCGCGAACTCCAGCATCAGCTGGGGCAGCGCCACAGACATGATCGTCTCGTTGAGAATCACTACAAACGCGGCCGCGACGAGAAGCGCGATCAGCCGCACGGTGGCGGCAGGCAGTGGCTGCGATGCTGAGCTGGCCTGCGGGGCGGCGGCGGTGTTAGACGTCACGGGTCGTCCTTACAGAAATCGTGCTGCGGAAATCGTGCAGGGGAAAGTGATTCAGGGCCCACGGGGCACGTGGCACGGCGCGTGGGAACCCTCGCACTCTAGCGGAATACGGGCTCCGCGCCGCCGCGGCGTGATCGGCATTACGTGAGCGATCTACCCCCACGGTCCCAGCCACCGACACACCTACGCCCCAGTGGTGCATATACCCCTATGGGTATATACTTCCATTGTAGTGCGAGCCCCTCCCCGGCCCGAGCCAAACTCAGGAGAACACCATGTGCAGAGCTGTGAAATGCCGCAAGTGCGGAAAAACGACCTGGGCCGGCTGCGGCATGCACGTCGACCAGGTGATGTCCGGTGTGCCGCGCGCTGATCGCTGCCAGGGTCACGCCGAAGAGCCGAAGGAAGGCTTCTTCGCGAAGCTCTTCGGCCGCTAAGGTCTTCGGCCGCTTGCCTCACCGCCGAGCTCGCCGCCAGCAGGCGGTCAAGCTCGCCGCCAGCACGCGGTCAAGCTCGCCGCCAAGAGGATTTCGCCTGCATCGCCCGAGAGCGATTGCACGATTTCCTCTTGGCGGCGTAGGGCGTAGGTGGTTGCGCGCGCCGCTATCTTTGTCGGTGTGACCAACCGGGAGCCCACGTGCAGCCATTAATCCGGGCCGCCAGCCTGCGGGGGTTCTGCGCGCTCGTGGCTGAGCTCGGAGGGGACCCCGGCGCGCTCCTCGCGGAGTTCAGAATCGACCGCGCGATTCTGGAGAACGACGACGGCCTGCTCTCGATCACCGACCACGACCGAATGCTGGATGCCGCTGCAGCCGAACTCCGCTGCCCCGACTTCGGCCTGCGACTGGCCGAGCGGCAGGACCTGACGATCCTCGGCCCCGTCGCCCATGCCATCCGCTCGTCCTCTACAGCGACAGAGGCATTGGAGTATGCCGGGCGGTTCATGTTCGTCCACAGCCCGGTGCTCACCATCGGCGTCGACGACGACCCGTGGGGCAGACGCGGCGTGATCGCCCTGACCTACCGCAAGGAACTGGCCGAATCGCCGTACTCCCCCCAGGCCCTCGAGCTGGGGCTCGGGCTGTTCTACCGGGTGACGGTGCAACTGCTCGGCGGGGCGACGGGCCTGCGATCGGTGGAGGTTCCGCACGGGCCGCTGTCCCCCACCCGCCGCTACCTCGACTTCTTTGGCGTCGACGTCAAGTTCGACCGCCCGGTGGCAGCCCTGTGCGTTGATCGCCGGAGCCTGGACGCCTCGTTTGCCACCGCCGACGAGGAGATCCGGAGAGCCGCCCTTCATTACCTGACGGGCGAGTACCCGGACCCCACACAGGCGGTGGCCAACCAGGTGCGCCGCGCCGTCAGCGAGAGCCTCCCCGGCCGGATCCCCTCAGTCGCGGAGGTGGCCACCCAGCTCCTGCTCCACCCGAGGACGCTGCAACGCCGCCTCGCCGCCGTCGACACCACGTACGCCAAGGTGGTCGACGACCTGCGACGGGACCGGGCACATCGGTTCATCACCACCACCGACCTGTCATTCATCCAGATCGCCGACCTCGTGGGCTTCTCCGAGCAGTCCACGCTCAGCCACGCGGTGCGGCGATGGTTCGGCGTCTCCCCCGGCGAGCTCCGACGTCTCGGGAGACGCCACACCGACAAACTGTCGCGCTGAAACAAGTTTTCTGGCGCAGGACGTCGGATGCTGGAACAAATCGGAAGAACGTCTCCCGACAAGGAGTGTCAATGACGACGCAGCAGCAGCCAGCCCAGCAGAAGATGATCGATCCGCAGGACACCGCGCGAACCCTCGAGCAGATCGGGGCCCGTGCGATCCCCGAGTTCGACGGGGTGCACGACATCTGGCCACGCGGCGATCGGCTCGAGGCCGTACGCGCGGCAGCGACCGAATACAAGAAGCGTTTTGTCCAGCAGGGGCAGGTTCGCGCGGTGAAGTCCGTCGACGTGGCGGGCGCGCCGTACCCGGTGAGCTATGGGTTCGACAACGCCGTGAGCGTGCCCAGCCTGCCGCTGATCACCATGATCAACCGCATGGTGGTAGTGCAGTACGACGATTGGAACGGCCGCCCCCGCACGCTCGTCTTTGAGCCCACCGTTCCCGCGGGATCGGCCGAGGCGCCGTTTTACAACAACCTGCAGAAGCTGATCGACAAGGTGCCGTTCGGCGCTCCGGCCAGCAAGGTGATCCTCAAGTACTTCAACGAGCCCGACGTGGCGCTGACCAAGGTCGGCCTGACGCCGGAGGATGTGGACTTCTGCACGTTCGACCATCTGCACGTGCAGGATCCGCGGATGATCCTGGGCTCCAGCCAGACCATCGCCGGTGAGACCTCGCCGCGTGAGCCGCTGTTCGGCGACGCCAAGATGCTCACGCACCGCCGCGAGTTGGCGACGTTTGAGAGTCTGCATCCCATGCAGTGGGCCTGGTACGTGGAGGACGGCCTCGTGGGCGTGGACCGGGACAAGTTCGCGCTGTTCGACGGCGACATCGAACTGGGCCCCGGCATCGCCTTGCTGTGGACGCCCGGTCACACCGACGGCAACCACTCCCTGGTCATCAACACCCCGGACGGCGTGTGGGTCTCGTCGGAGAACGGCATCTCGCTGGACAATTGGCAGCCCGAGCTCTCAAAGATCCCGGGCGTGCGGGCCTACCACGAGCAGTACGGCCGCGAGATCATCCCCAACTCGAACACGCTCGAGGACTCCCTTGATCAGTACGACTCCATGATCAAGGAGAAGACCATGGCGGATCCGTGCAAGGACGATCCGCGCTGGCTGCAAATCCTGCCCTCCACCGAGCTCGCGCCGTGGAAGCGTTTCTGGCCGGTCGTGCCCACGTACTGCCACGGCGGAATCGCGTACGGCCAGATCGAGTCCGGACTGAAGGTCAAGAAGTGACGACGACGAAGCCCGCCGCCCTTGTCACCGGAGCCGGTCGCGGGCTGGGCCGAGGGATCGCTGAGCTCCTGGCCGATCGCGGCTTCCTGGTCATGGTCACCGACCTCGACGCCGACACCGCCGCCGCCGCTGCCGAGGAGATCGGCCGGGGTGCGCTGTGGGCCGTGGTCGACGTGCGCGAACAAGCCCAGGTCGAGAAGGCTCGCGACGAGCTGATCGCCGCCGCCGGGTCCCTGGATGTCTGGGTGAACAATGCCGGAGTGCTGTTTACGGGGCCTGCCTGGGAGCAGGCGGAAGACCTGCGCAAGCTGCACCTCGACGTGAATGCGCTGGGCACGATCAACGGGACGATCGCGGCGATCGACGCCATGCGGGGCCCCGGTGGGCACATCATCAATATCGCGTCGCTGGCCGGGCTCTCGGCGGTGCCGGGCGAGGCCGTGTACGCGGCGTCCAAGCACGCGGTGTTGGGGTTCAGCAGCAGCACCGCGGCGGACCTGCGGCTGGCCGGGGTGAAGAACATCGACATCTCGTGCGTGTGCCCGGATGGCATCTGGACGCCGATGCTCTACGACAAGTTGGAGGATCCGCAGGCTGCACTGTCGTTCTCCGGTGTACTCCTCCAGCCGGAGGAGGTCGTGACGGCCGTGGGCAAGGTTCTCGACAAGCCTAAGGCCGTGGCGGCGCTGCCGGCGTGGCGCGGGATGATGGCACGTTTCGGTGCGGCGTTCCCGCGGATCGGGGCGGCCCTGCTGCCGCTGATGGCGGCGCAGGGACGCCGGGAGCAGAAGAAGCTCCACCAGAGCCAGGAATTACCCCGACGGTAACCGGCGGCAGGGTCAGGAGCGCGAGTCCTGGCCCTGCTGACTGGTGACTGTCGTCAGCAGGAAGACGCTGTCCTCGAGCGCCATCACCGAATGCCGCTCGTGGGTGAGGATCCACAGCTCACCCTCGGCGAACTCGCCCTGGGACTCGCTGTCCAGGTCCACGCGGACGCGGCCCTTGAGCACCTGCAGGCTCGCAGCCGGCGGCGAGTTGTGCTCGGCCATCCGGTTGCCCTCACGCAGCGCAATAACGGTCTGCCGCAGTGGCCCGTCGTGGGCGACGAGCCCGGCGCTGCGACCGCGCTCCTCGGTGAGTGCAGTAGCCATGTGAGACTCGGTCAGTTCCTTGAGGTTTGCCATGATCGACCTTTCCGTAGCGAGACGTTTGGACGTCTCCTCAACCTACCCACTACAGCTGCATCCCGGCTGACTGAGGGCTCACGCCGAGCCGCCACAGCGTGGTCCGTTCACGCGACCGCGCCACATGGAGCGGATCGGCTTCGTCGGCCGCGCGTGGGTGGCGCGGCGTGGTCTCCTGCGCGCCGACGACGGTCAGCCCGGCGGACTCAATGCGCGCCAGGAACTCCTCGCGGGTGCGAAGCCCGAGGTGCTCTGCCAGGTCGGACAGGATCAACCATCCCTGGCCGCCCGGAGTCAGGTGCTGGGTGAGTTCGCCGAGGAAACGAGTGAGCACGTCGGACTTCGGGTCGTAGATCCCCTGCTCCAACGCCGAGGTCGGGCGGCCGGGAATCCAGGGCGGGTTGCACACCACCACGTCAGCGCGCTGGGGATGAGCGGGCCACAGGTCAGCCTCTTCCACGCGAACCCGATCAGTCGTTCCGAGCCGGTTCATGTTGTTCACCGCGCACTGCGCAGCTCGCGGATTGATGTCCGTGGCCACCACCTCGCCGGCGCCGCGCCGGGCCAGCAGGGCCGCGAGCACTCCGGTCCCGGTGCCGATGTCAAAGACCACGGGCTGGTCCACGCCTTCCGGCCACGGCGCGTCAGCGACGAGGCCGATGTATTCATCTCGGGTGGGGGCAAAGACTCCGTAGGCGGGATAGATCCGGCCCCCCAGAGCGGCCACCTCGATGCCAGTCCGGTGCCACTCGTAGGCACTGATCACGCCGAGGATCTCGGGTAGGGACACCAACGACGTCTGGCCGTCGGCCTCGCCCGAAGGCTCCCCGTAGGCATGACCGCAGGCGTCTCGCACGTCAGGGGCCCGGCGCAACTCAATCGTGTGGTCGGTCTCCAGTTCGACGAGGATCTTCCCCAGGATCGCCGCCCGCTGCGATCGGGCCAGCCGGTTGGCGTGAAACAACTGTCCGGGTTCCGCATCTCGCGGCGCCCGGGACGCCTTCCGCTCGGCTCGCTTCTCCAGACGACGATCGAGCGCACGCAGGAGCTGCCGGGCGTTGTGGAAGTCGCCGCGCCACAGAATGCCCGTGCCGGAGCGGGCCATCCGCAGAGCGCTGTCCGCGGCGATGTCGTCGTCGACCACCACGATCTCGCGCGGCGGCACCGCACCGTTCTCGGAACGCCAGCGTGCGGTGCGCTCAGTACCGTTCTCGCTCCATCTGATCGTGGTCGTCATGACGCACCCCTGCCCGCGGCGGCTCAGCCGTGCGTCGCGGACTCCCACGCCGAGTGGATCGCGCCGTGGATGTAACCGACGTCGCCGGCGTCGCCGATAACCTCGCACTCGATGCCCGCGGCACGCAGTTCGTCGGCCAGCGGGGCCGCGGCGGTGGTGCCGTCGGCGTAGATGACCATGTCCGCAACAGCAGACTTGGCCTCGCCCTTAGCGGTGGTCCACTCGACTCCGGACTCGGTGATGCGAGTGACCTCCACCCGGCGGTTGATGTCCACGCCGTATTCGCGGGCGTGACGCACGGCGGTCCAGCGGCGCGGCATCGCCAGAGGCAGCCCGAGCTGCTGCGACTCATGCAGCAGCGTGACCTTGCGGCCGCGCTCAGCAAGGAACTCCGCGAGCTCCAGTCCCACCAGCGAGCCACCGATCACCACGACGTTCTTGCCCATCGGCAGCGCGATCTTGGTGAGGCGACGGATCCACGAGGGACGCTTGGTGATGGTCGACAGCTTGCCGAGACGCCCGGCCATCCGCAGGAAGAACCCGGCCTCGTCAGCCGTAGCGGTGCCCAGCATGGTGGCGCGCAGTGAATCGCCGGTGTGCACGTGCGGCAGGCCGCCGCCCGGGATGGTGGGGGCGGGACGCTTGGCGCCGGTGGCCACGATCACGCGGTCGGCGCCCAGCGTACGGATCGAATCAGGCGTGGCCTGGGTCTTGAGCCGCACGTCGATGCCCAAGCGCTTGGCCTCGGACTCGTAGAAGCGGATCAGCGGCTCGTTGGCCGGCGTGGTGAGGGTCGAGAACCACATGGTGCCGCCCATCCGGTCGGCCTGATCCAGCACAGTCACGCGATGCCCACGCTCGGTCAGCACCAACGCTGACTCCATTCCCGCGGGACCGGCACCCACCACCACGACGTGCTGCCGCTTGGGTGCGGGCGTGAGCGGCAACAGCGTCTCGTTGCCCAGCGCCGGGTTGACCGCGCAGAACGGGGTGTCGTCAAAGAAGTTCTCCGCAACGCACAGGTAGCAGTTGATGCACGGCCGCACCCGCTCGGGCGTTCCGGCGGCCAGCTTGTTGGCCAGGTTCGGATCGGCGAGCAACTGCCGGCCCATTGCGGCAAAGTCGACCTTGTCGTCGTCGATCGCCTCTTCCGCCACCTCCGGCAGCATGCGGCCGACGCCGATCACAGGGATCGATACGGCCTTCTTGATGGCCGCAGCGTTGTCCACGTAGGCACCGATCGAGTCCGGCAGGGGGCCGTCGGTGAAGTTGTTGAAGGGGTTGCGGCCCCAGCCGGTCACGTGGATCGCGTCGGCGCCCGCGCGCTCGAACAGCACCGCGGCCTCGGTGGCCTCGGCCAGGGTGAGCCCGCCGTCCTGGCCGTACTCCTCACCGGCCACCCGCACGATTACCGCGAGCTTGTCGCCCACGCGCCCCTTGACCGCAGCGATTACCTCGCACGCCAGCCTCGCCCGGTTCTCCAGCGACCCGCCGTAGGCGTCGGTGCGCGTGTTGTCCCGGCGATTGAGGAACACCCCCAGGATGTATCCGTGGGCCGCGTGGATCTCGATCGCGTCGGCGCCGGCCTTGGCGATCCGCTCGGCCGCGTCCGCCCAGGTGGAGATGAGCCACGAGATGTCGGCGTCGTCCATCTCCTTGAACACCATCTGCTTGCCGCCGGTGGCCGCGCCCATCCGGGCCAGCTCCTCCGGGGTGCTGTCGGCCAGCGCCGACATGTCGTAGCTGTAGTCCGGGACGCTTGGTGCGATCACCGGGCGGTCATTGGCCACGTCCACACGAGCGACCTTGCCGTGGTGCGTGGACTGCACACACAGCTTCGACCCCGCCGCGTGCACGGCGTCGGCCAGCGCCTTCAAGCCCGGGATGAACTTGTCCTCCGACAGGCCCGGTTCTTTCATCGATGCCGCGCCCACAGGGAACGCGATGGCGCAGGCCCCCGTGATGATGAGGCCGGTGCCACCGGCGGCACGGGCCGCGTAGTGGTCGATCTCGCGCTGCTCGATCTCCCCCTCCTCGGACACGTTCATGTCCATGGCGGGAAGGACTATGCGGTTGTGCGTGGCCATCGGGCCGATGCGGCCGGGGGACATAAGGCGAGGGAAGGTTGCGAGGGTAGTCACACGGGTGAGAATACGCCTGGGTTGACGGGTGTCTAGGCCAGGTTCCTTTTTCGGGGTGTCCGCATATCAACGACGACGACGAGGGGGGCGGTCGCGGCCCGCGCGCAGGTGCCGGTAGACAAGACGAATGAAGGTCTACACCAGTGCCGATGCGGCCATAGCTCCCGCAGCCGTCGCGGAGTTCGCCCGTCGGGCCGAGTCCGCCGGGTACGACGGGCTGCACATCTCGGAGACCGTGCACGACCCCTTCCTGCTGGCTCTCCTCGCACTTCAGGCGACCGATCGACTCATCGTGCGCACCTCCGTCGCGTTGGCGTTCGTCCGCAGTCCCCTGGCGACCGCGTACACCGCCTGGGACCTGTCCACGCTGTCCGGGGGACGGTTCCAGCTGGGACTGGGCACCCAGGTCCGGCAGAACATCGAGGAGCGGTACGGCATGCCGTGGTCGGCACCGGCCGCGAGGATGGGCGAGTACATCCGGGTTCTCCGGACGGCGTTCGCGGCGTTCCGTACCGGCGAGCTCACTCCGTTCGAGGGAAGTCACTACCGGATCACGCGGCTGCAGCCCTACTTCAATCCCGGCCCGGACGAGCGGACCACGGTGCCACCCATCTACCTCGGCGCGGTGGGTCCGCGCATGCTCGAGGTCGCCGGCGCCGGCGCGGATGGGCTCATCACCCACCCCACCAACGCGGACCGGGGCTACCTGACGGAGATGTGCCTCCCGGCGCTGACGCGCGGGGCGGCCGGGGCCGGTGGGTCACTGGCCGGGTTCGAGGTGGTCACCGGCCTGCAGGTGATCACCGGGGAGACGGCGGCCGATCTGGCGGCCGCACGCGAGGAGCGCCGCCGACTGTTCGCCTTCCTCTACTCGACACCCGCCTACCGCGGGGCGCTCGAGAGGCACGGCTTTCCCGACCTGCAGAGCGAGCTGGCCGTCCTCGTCCGCGAGGGGCAGTGGGACCGGTTACCGCACGTGGTCACCGATGAGGTCCTCGACGAGATCGTGCTGACCGCCCGGTACGGCGACCTGGCGGACGCGATCCGCGACCGGATCGCGCCGCTGCCGGGTGGCATGACGACCGGGGTGACCCTGGCGATGCCGGACGATCCCGACTTCGACGGCGCGGGAGCCGGCGTGGTGGCGCGGTTGCAGGCCGACGACGACTAGACCCTCTCGAAGAGCTGCTGCCCGATGTAGGTCTGGCCCTGGCTCATTCCCGGCGGAACCGCGAAGACTGAACTGCTCAGGTGCTGCAGGTACTCGGTCAGCCGGTCGAACTGCATCCGTTCGAGCACCGGCGTGAAATGCTTGCGGGGATCGCGGACAAAGGCGATGAAGAATAGTCCGGCGTCGAGCCGGCCAAGTTCATCCGAGCCGTCGGTGTAGTTGTACCCGCGACGCAACATATGGACACCGGCGTTACGGCTCGGGTGCACCATCGCGACGTGACTGTCCTCGGGAATCGCGAGATCCCCGCCCCCGGTGCGGGCGGCGAAGTCAACCGCCGCGAACTCCTCGCCGCCGGAGAGGGGGCCGCCCGAGACCTTCACCCGGCCGATCGTCTCCTCCTGCTCGAGCATCGACAGCTCATCCCACACCTCCATCGTCATGCGGATCTTGCGCGCACAGAGATAGGTGCCGCCGGCCATCCAGTTGCCGGCGGCGTCGTCGTCATCCACCCACACGAAGTCGCGCAGTAGGGCGTCCTCGTCGCCGCGCAGCGACGCTGTCCCGTCTTTGAAGCCGAAGAGATTACGCGGAGTGATCTGGTCCGCGCCGGTCGACGAGACGCGCCCGTACCCGAGCTGCGTCCACCGGACGGTGGCCCATCCAAAGGCAATCCGTGTGAGGTTCCGGATGGCATGCAGGGCCACGAGCGGATCTTCCGCACAGGCCTGGACCACCAGGTCCCCTCCGCTGCGGCCCGCGTCGATCTTCTCCGCCGCCATCCTGGGGATGTCCTCGGCCAGCGGGGCCGGGAGCTGGTCCGCCAGCCCGAAGCGGTCGTTGCCGTCGTCGTCGCGGAACAGGGTGCGCCCGAACCCGAAGGTCACGGTCAGCCCGGCGGCCTCGAGGTCGTGGACCTCCCCGGTGTCGGCGGGCGGTGCCGACCTCGAGACCCGTAGAGCGCCGACCGGGAGCCCGGCGGTGAGGTTCTCCGCAGCCCGGGACCATTCGGTGAGCAGGGCGATCAGCTCGTCGCGGTCGTCAGTGGTCACATCAAAGACGGTGATGTGCATCTGCTGCTGGGCGGGAGTGGTGATGCCCTGCTGGTGCTTGCCGCGGAACGGGTAGGTCAGTCCGGGAGCATCCGGGGCGGCACCGGTCGCGGAGGCGACGCGAGCTCCACCGAATCCGGCCGCCACGCCAACCCCTCCTGCGAGGCCGGCGGCGAGCAGCGTCCGGCGCTTCATGGTGATGGCGGGGACAGCGTCCGGGTCGGTCTGGTCGTCGGAGAAACCGTCGTCGCTACGCTCGGACTCCATATCTCAGCCCACCACGACTTCGGTCAGCGTCGCCAGCGGACGGCGTAGCGCGTTAACGGCATCGGACAGCTGCTTACGTTCTGCCGCGTCGAGTTCGGTGAAGGGGACGAAGCCGTCCGCGCCTTCGCGGTACCCGTCCAGAATGCTCGTCAGCGCGTCCATGCGGGAGTCGATCTCGGCGAGCAGATCGGGGTCCTCCCGCTCGGCGAGTTCGCGCAGAGTGTCGACGGCGACCGAGGACCCTTCGACGTTGGCCTGGATGTCGTACAGGTCGGTGTGCGAGAAGACCTCCTCCTCGCCGGTGATCTTGGAGGTAGCCACCTCCTCGAGCAGTGCGATGGCTCCGTTGGAGATCTCGTCGACGCTGATGGCGAAGTCGTCGGCGTAGACCAAGTCGTAGAGCTTCTGCGTGTCACGGTTCAGCAGGTCAGCGATCTCTCGGCCGCGTTCCGAGCTCAGAGCCTGCTCACCCTCGGGCAACCACAGGTCCTTCTCCAGCACATGCCATCCGGTCCACTGGTCATCGGAATCCTGGGAGTCTGCCTCGCGCAGGTCGATCGCCGGGTCGATGCTGCCGAACGACTCCGCCACGGGCTCGATCCGTTCGAAGTGGGTCCGCGCACGTGGGTACAGCTCTCGCGCCCGGTCGAGGTCACCCGCGGTGTAGGCCGCTGTGAACTCCTCGGTCCCGGCGAGTAGTTCGCCCACCTGCTCGCGGACGTACTCGGTGTACTCGGCCTCAGCCTTCTCACGAAGCTGCTGCACATCGTTGTCGACCGCGGCCACGTCCCCGGAATCCGTCACGGTGAACTCGGTGACATCGGCGAACTCACCGACCATGTTCGGCTTGCAGGCGGTGTAGTAAGTGCCCGGCTCCAACACGATGGTGAACGGGGTCGTGGTGCCGGGCTGGAGGTTCTCCTTCTCCCCCACCACCCGAAGCTTGTCCTCGGCGAGGATCTCGAACTCGTTGACCTCGGAGCCGTTGTTGATCAGATCGAACCGGGTGGTGCCGGACGGGGTCTCAGTCGCCGAGACTGGGCAGGAGTCCCCGTCGATGGCTACCTCGAGCGGGCCAGTCTGATCCGCGGCCGAGGTATCGGCTGTCTCGGTGGTCTCGGCGCAGCCGGTCAGGGCGGCTAGCCCCACGCCCACGCTCATTGCAGGGACCAGGACGGTTCTGAGCAGGGCGCTACGGGTCACGGGGTCTCGGCTTTCGTGTCGAACAGTGTCTGCTGTCGTGGTCATGGTCCGTCAAAGCCAACCGTTTCGACATTAGGTATGCCTCACCTTGGTTGCTTCGCAGGGAAAGTTTTACTCCCCCATCCCCCGCGGTGCAACACGCCCGGGGTCGAGTCAGCGCACACCGAGCGCCCAAACGTCAGCGGTTGCACACGTGGTGTTTTCGTGCAGACGCAATTGCCAATTAGTGAATTTTCGCTTCTACAGTAGGTTTTCTGGCCCTTCC